>DATKUK010000143.1:0-20194 GCA_035530655.1 Phycisphaerae bacterium | reverse complement strand
AACACGTTGCCCCGCCACAAGCCGTTGTTGGCGTTGCTGGAGGAAGCCGCGGCCACGAACGCCTCGCTGCCGTCCGTCTCGAGCCAGTTGTACTCCAGTACGTGGTGCAGGCAGCGGACCTTGAACAGCATGCCGCCGTAGCCGTCGTGGAAGTAACAGCCACGGACGGTCAGGTCGTCGTTCATCATGTAGAGGCCGTGCGTGTAGCCCAGGTTCAGGTCCGAACCGTTGTTGTAGAACTCACAGTTCTCGACCAGCACGTTGTCCGAACCGGTGGCCCCACTTAGCCCCTGGTCGTTGTCGTGGAAGTAGCAGTTGCGGATGGTGATGTCGTCGCCGGTGACGTAGCAAGCCGCCGCGTTCGTCGAGTACAGAACGTCGAATCCTCGCAGGTTGCGGAACTCCAGATTCTCGATTACCCAATACTGATCGGTATCCCAGAAGTGGAAGAACCCGCGGTTGACCTCCTGGCCAGGTACCGGCTCGAGGATCGGCCGCTGGCTGCCGTTCATGACGCCGCGGATGGTGATCGGATTGCCCGGCAGGCCGGCGTTATAGACGCTCAGGCGATCCTCATTCATCTGATAGACGCCCGGCTGAACCAGAATCACGTCGCCCGGCTGGGCGTCGGTGGTGACGGCCTGCTTCAGCGTCGCGTAGTCACACACGCTGATGTACCCGGCATCCATCTGGAAGTTGGCCGTGATCGAGACGTCTTCGGTTACCGTGAAGGACTCGTTGGGGTTCGTCGAGCCGTCGATGGGCCCGCCGGTCCAGTCCACGAAGGTGCTGTGCTCGTAGGGAACGGCCGTCACGTAGCAGGTCTCGCCGGTGCCGTAGTCACCGCCGCCGGTGACCTCGCCGGTGCAGGTGGGATTAACCGAGGTCGAGACGATGTACTGGCCCACATCCTGCACGATCAGCTTCGGCCGGTTGCCGGCGTTAAGGCCCTCGGACTGGTAGAAGCGGTCCTGGTTGTGCAGGTCCTCATCGGTGCACTTGATGATCCAGCCCAGATTGTTGGCCGGGTTGTCGATCCAGT
This sequence comes from Phycisphaerae bacterium, assembly GCA_035530655.1. Classification (GTDB taxonomy): domain Bacteria; phylum Planctomycetota; class Phycisphaerae; order UBA1845; family DATKUK01; genus DATKUK01. Next base: position 19,152 of record DATKUK010000143.1, on the reverse strand, counting down.
CCTGCACCCGGGTGGTCACGTCAATTGTGTACCAGATGAGTCCGCCCGTTTGCTTGGCAACCGTGCCGTCCGGAGTGGCCTCGAAGTCGCCACCGGCTGTGGTCCATGGCACGCCGGTGTCGGAACTGTTCCATGTGGCGCTATTTTCGACCCAGTTGGTGGTCAGGCGGTAGGCGCCGTAGAAGCCCGTGCTGCCCATAGCTTGTGCATCGTCGTAGCTATACAGCCACAGCTTGGCGCTGGTGATTACCGTGCCGGCCGGGATGCCGGTCAGATCGAACTTGACCAGGCCACGATTGACGTTCTCAGGCCCGAGGTCGGCATATCCGGTAACGGTCATCCGGTCGTAGCCGTCGCCGTAGGCGCTGTCCGGGCCGCCGGCCGAAAGGTAGGTGTCTTCGGTACCGGAGTAGCCAGCCAGGCCGTTCTGCAGAGTCACCACACCCAGCACCGAATCGGCCGACGCCACGTTCGACAGATCCGACTCGTTGAGCATCTCGTCGGATGTCTTGATGGCAAAGTAGAGCGTCTGGCCCGTCGGCAGGTTCGTCGCCGTAAACGACTCGGGCGAGCCGGCCGACTGGGGTGCGGGCGCGCCCGAAACGGGCGTGGCGCTGTCCCAGTTGCCTTCGGTAATAGTCGCCGTCGAGTAGCGCACGTCGTAGCTGGTGGCCGTGCCGCTCGTTCCGTCGTCGCCCGGCGCCGTCCAGGTCAGATCGACCGAAGCCGACTGCGAGCCGGTGGCGGCTGCCAAGTCGGTAATCGCCGCGGGCGCGATCGTATCGGGCGCCAAATCGGTGATGAACAGCTTCGGACGGTACGAGGCGTTGGACGTATCGGTCTGGTAGAAGTAGTCCTGGTTGTGCAGCATCTCGTCGGTACACTTGATGAGCCAGCCGTAGTTGTCGGTTCCGCCATTGTTGATCCACGCCTGCACGCGGCTGGTCACGTTAAACGCGTACCACACATTCGCAACGCTCTGCTTCGGTGCCGTCGCGTCCGCGGTGGCCTCAAAGTCGCCGCCGGCCGTGCTCCACGGGCTGTTCCAGGTGCTGGACGTCGCGCTCCAGTTGGTGGTCAGGCGGTAAGCACCGTAGTAGCCCGCACTGCCGTTCGTTTGAAGCGGTTCGTAGCTGTACAGGTAGAGCATCGCCACGGTGATAGGCGTTCCCGTCGGGACGCTCGATAGATCGAAGCGAACCAGGCCACGCTGGCGGTTGGTGGGCCCCTGATCTTCGTATCCGGTAACTATCATCCGCTCGAAACTGCCGTAGTTGATGTCCGGATTGTACGCTGACATGTAGTTATCGGTGACCCCGCCACCCTGCAGCGTCATTTCGCCGAGTTGGGCGGTAGCGGAAGGCACGTTGGACAGGCCCGACTCGTTGGGCACCTCGTCGGAGGTCTTGATAGCGACGTAATACGTCTGGCCGATGGTCAGGCCGGTCACGGTGAACGACTCGGCCGACCCGCCCGCCTGCGGCGCCGGCTCGCCGGTCACTTCCGTCGCACTGGCCCAGTTGCCCTCGTCGATCGACGAGGTCGAGTAACGGATGTCGTAGCTTTGGGCCGTGCCCGTCATCCCGTCGTCACCCGGCGCCGTCCAGGTCAGGTCCACCGTGCCGGCCTGCGTGCCGGTGGCGGCGGCCAGATTGCTGATGGCGGCCGGGGCCGTCACGTCCGGCGGCTGGGTGGTCTCACTGTCCACGTTCGACAGATCCGAGCCCTGATTGCCTTCGTCATAGGTCTTGATGGCGAAGTAGTAGGTGGTCGAGGGACTCAGGCCGGTTACTGTAAAGTACTCGGTGTTGCCGGCCGTCTGCGGGGCGGGCTCGCCCACCACCTCGGTGCAGCTATCCCAGTTGCCCTCGGTGATCGGAACGCTGTTGTACCGAGCGTCGTACCACGTGGCCCGGCCGGTAAAGCCGTCGTCGCCAGGGGCCGTGAACGTCAGATCTATGGTTGTGGCGTCCGGATTCAGCGCGTCCAGATCGCTAATCGCTCCCGGCGGCGTGCCGTCCGGCAAAGGCGGAGTGGTAAGCTCCAGCTTGATCGATTCGGTACGCGGGACCTTGCTGCCGCCGGTGGTGATGCTGAAGTTGGTCGGGCTGGTGGTGATGTACTGGGTCTGGCTCTTGTCGATCGTCCAGTCGGCCCCGTCATACTCCTTCCAACTGTAGACCACCTTGAAGGAGGCGCCGCTGCCGTCCAGATCCAGTGGATTGTCGAAGGTGACGGTGATGTTGTTCGTCCCCTTGTCCAGATAGGCCATGGCGCCCTTGTTGTGCTCGAAGATAACGTTCATCTCCAGGTCGCTAACACCGGCGTCGGTGATCGACCCGTCGGCATCCAGCTCGACCTTGATATAGCACACGCCGAACGGGACCGGAATGGACGCGGCTGCCATGCCACCCCAGAGATAATTGTCCAGACTCAAGTCGGTCAGCGCCGTTGTGCCAAGAGTGGGGTTGGTCCACACTTGAGTGTAGTTGACCCCGTCGGTGGCGATGTAGATCCGGTTGGCGTCGCCGGCGTCGTTGCGATAGAAGGTTCCGCTGATCGTTCCGCCGGTGACCATGAACGGCGTGTCGATCTTGAAGATGACCTCGGCCGCACCGGTGGCTGCCAGGTGCAGGTCCGGGCTCTGCCCGTCGTCGTTATAGGTTCGGATATTGGTGCTGCTCTCCAGGCAGGCCTGATAGGCCGGACTGCGGAAGTCCGGCTGCAACACCACCGTGCCGTTGGCCCAGCGACGATAAGTGGTCTTGGTGGGTTCAATGTATGAGATGACCGCACCGTAAGGCTCCCAGTACGGGTAGTTGATGTAGTCCTTCCAGTCGTGCTGGGCTTCATGGTGATAGTGGGCGTCGCCGCCGGCATCGAAGGTCTGGCCTTGCCACGCCTCCCAGGTACGATCGACGGACTGGCCGACAGGGATGGTGACGTCCATCGAGTGGTCGGTGGGGGAAACGCCCGAGCCGCTGTCCGACCAACTGTGCATGGCGTCGGCGTACCACTCGGGCGTGTCGCCGCACAGCAGGAAGCCCGGACAGGCTCGGCCCTCGGCCACCGCATTGAGCATGAGCGTTTCGTCGGCGTCATATTCAGCACAACTCGTGATCGCCGGTGGGACGGCGCGGTTGTAGGTGTACATCGTGGTCATCGTGCAGAACGCATGCCACGCCCCGTCGTAGTAGGCCTCGTAGATCCAGTGACCGGGCAGACCGATCTGGCGGTGCCCCATGCCCGGGACATTACTCAAGATCGTGCAGTTATGCGAAGCGTGTCGACCGCACAGCACCCAGCCGAAGTTGTTTATCACATTGACCGTGTCCCACATATCCGGCGGCTGGTACGCCCAGTGATACGTACGGCGCTTGTAGTTATTGTAACAGTTGATGGCTTTATCTTCGTCGTCCAACGGGGCCGTCACACCGTCCGGCTGATAGGAATTGACAAAGGTATTGGCGATGGTCGTGATCGTGCGGCAGTCGGCCACACGGTCGCTGACAATCCAGGGGTTGATGACCGAGACGGGCTGTACCTCGGCCAAGGTCATGCCGCTGGCCACGTTGGACAGGGCCGAGACGTTCGGCGGCTCGGCCAGGTCGGTCGACTTGATGGCGAAATAATACGTGGTGTCGGAAGCCAGGTTCAATACAATGAATTGCTCGGGCGTGCTGGGAGCGGCAGGTGACGGCTCGCCGGTGCATTGCGTGGCGCCGCCCCAGTTGCCCGCATCGATGGGCGAGGTCGAGTAACGAATATCATAGCTAGCCACACCGGAGCCGGTATCATCCGGGGCGGTCCAGCTCAACGTAACCATATGGATATGCGGCGCCACCGCCAGGTCGGTAACGGCGTCCGGCGGGGTCGTATCTTGTACGGGGGTGGTAGCGTTAGGAACGTTGGAAATCCCCGACCAGTTGGGCACCTCGTCGCCCACCTTGAGGGCAAACCAGTACTGGGTCTGCGGGTTCAGACCGGTCACGATGAAGCTTTCGCTATTGCCCGCCGCCTGCGGAGTCGGCTCGCCCGTGCACTGGGTGGCGCTGCCGAAATTGCCCGCGTCGATCGGTGACGTGGAGTATCGCACGTCGTAGACGCTGGCCGTGCCCGTCGCCCCGTCGTCGCCGCTGGCGGTCCACGACAGCGTGACCCGGTTGGCCATGACCACGCTGGTCGCCAGGTCGGATACCGCGTCGGGCGCCACGGCGTCGGTCGCCGAGGTGGTGGTGCTGGGCACGTTTGACAGGTTGCTCCACAACCCGCCGTCGTCGCCGGACTTGATGGCAAAGTAGTATTGCGTATTGGGGTTAAGGCCCGTCACATCGTAGCTCTCGGTCGTATCCGGGGCTGCCGGGGTGGGCTCGCCGGTGCACTGCGTGGCCGAATCCCAATTGCCTGCATCGATGGGTGAGGTGGAGTAGCGGATATCGTATTCATAGGCCCCGCCGCCCGGACCGCCCTGGTCGCTGGGGGCCGTCCAGGTCAGCTCGACCATGAACCAGTCCACCGTGCCGGTAGCCAGGTCGGTGATGTCCGTCGGAGGAGCGGCCGGGATGTAGTCGATGAACAGCACCGGATTCTGCATTGACCCGGCCTCGGACAGGTTAATCCCGTAGTTCGAGTTGTCGAGGTACAGGCCGTAGTTGTTAGCCCCGTCAACCCACGACTGCACGATGTCCGTCACGTCCCAGACGGTATAGCCGGCCCCGCCTACGGTGGACTTAACGCCGCAAATCATGTCGCAGTCGCCCAGGGCGGCAAAGAAACTGTCCGAACCGACACCCCAGGTCTGCAGCGGCGGTGTGGTACCACCACTGGCGTCCTGCTCGGGGCCGGTGTTGTAACCGATGGGATGGGCAAAACTCACGCCCCCGGCAGCGCCTGGATAGTTGTAGTCCACCGTGCCCTCGATCCAGTCGTGGGTGGTAATCCTGTAAAGGCCGCTGCCCCAGGTGTTGCCGGAGGTATGATAGATGCGCAACTCCGCCAGGTTAATGTCGCCGCCGATCAGTTGGGACACAGTGGTCAAGTCGAACTTGACCAGTACATCCGAGTTCCCAACGACCGCGGTGATTCCGCCGTTGTACCAGCGGGAGTTGCCGGCACCGTATATGCCGGAGTCGCCCACCGTTACCTGCTCAACGGTGGCGCTGAGGAAGCGCGCATCGATGGGACCGCTGGTGTCCAGGCCCGAGTCGCGCTTCAAAGCGACGACATCCCCGTAACCCGACGTGATAAGTACAAATCCGACGACCAACCCGACACAGCTCAATCGCTTCAACATGACAGCCGTCCCTTTCGCATGAACGTCCACCGATCGGCCGCGAAATGCCTGGCGACATCCAGGTTCCCGCGGTTTCGGAAAGCCTAAAGACATGGCAATCTCACTCGCTCCACCGCCGCACCGACACGAAATCGGCGCAACCCACAAGTGCTCGACACCGCACCAGCAACGCCCATGCCACTGCACGGGCGCAGCGCATACGCCTTCGAGCGACTCGTAGCCCCTTTTTTTACAGCTTTAACGGCGACTCCGGCCGAGGCAGCTGAAACATTCTACTCGCCGCACCCGCCGGTGCCGGAACTTGTTGTACTGCAAACCACTATCGCAAACGCCCTGAGGCCCCGGCGTTTGCGCAATCAGCCCAGGCTCGACGCACATGTCAGATGCTTCTGCAATCCAGTGCTTGCTCGTTCAGAGTTGACAGCGAAGTGACTTCTGCGCCCTAGCCGCCTGGTTCGGGAGAACGAAAACACCGCGACGGCTTGTGGCAAGCCGTCCAATCGGCGACCGGGCTCGTACCATCCTGCGCCACCGCACGAGCGTGCCTGCTATTGCGTACCTGAGCCAAACCTCCTGAGAACTGCCTACCACCTATCGAAGGTTCGCACTACCGATGCTCGCAAAAGCGGCAGGCTCACAGCACAGACCGTGCCTTTGCCCGATTCCCCACCTACCGCCGAAGACGGCTCGGTAACTCCCCCCATTAAAATGTGTCTCTGTTGATGTCAAGGAAAAAAAGGAGAGCTTGGTTACTTTTTCTCATCGCCCAGAGGTCAACACATCAACATAGCAAGAACCAGCCGGCCAATACGCCGAGCGTACGGTGATCGCAACAACGCAGTTGGCAAAGGGTTGCGAGCGATGAGGCGGTCGCCGGTTGCAGTCGCCGCGCCGCCGCGTTCGTGGTGCCGCCGCTTGATCTTGTAGCCAGCCAATCGGGCCTCTTAGAATGCTTTGCAGCAAGGCTGACGCCCACGCGAATCCGGCAGGCGTCGTGGTGCCAGGCAAACGATGACGTGTCATCGGCTACAAGCCGGCAAGAGCGGGACCAAGACAGCCACCTACCGTCATCAGCGGAATGCCAACGCCCCATCAGAGCAGGTCGGCCAGCCTGCTAAAGCCGCCTCCCACAATTAGCACATTACCAAAGCGCCTTCGGCTACGGCAATCCCGCATGCCCCGCCGCCAGGGCGAACCGGACCGCGGTGCGGGGGTCGCATCCGCCTAAACGAGGTGCCCCCCGATCAGCTTGGCGTGGGCCAGCCGCAGCTTGCGGGCCACGTCGATGCCATATGGACACCCGTGCCGATGCCCGGCCGCCAGACAGGCGTCGGCCCGGACCGGCAGGTCCGCATAGGCTTCGCGCGCCCGCCCCTGATTCCCGAACCAATGCTTGAGTCGCTCGCGCAGCGCGTAGTCCGCCGCGTCGTGAGGACGCCCGTCGGCCATCTGCTGGTCGAACTTGCCCTCCAACTCGAACACCTGCGGGACGTCCACCCCCGCCGGGCAGGTCTCGCAGCGCCCGCACTGCCGGCATATGTAATCACCCAACTCGGGCGCCTTGGCCAGGATTTGCTCTATCCGTTTCTCGTCCGGCGATTGATAACCTCGAACCGCGGTCAAATCCCGTTCGAGCATTTCGACACTGTTGAATCCGCAAGCCAGCACGTCGACGTCGCGACTGAGGGCATACGTGATCGCCTCATCGACCGAGCAGTGCAGATATCCGTCGCCCAGTGGCTTCATGCAAATCACCCCGAGCCCGCGCTCCCGTGCGGCCGGGATAGCCTCCCGTTCGATCTCGGGATAATTGCACCTCGCCAGATAGCTGACCCACACCATAACCACGTCGAGCGGCAGGCGGCGCATCGCTTCGATCAGGACCATCGGCCAGTGCGTCGAGATACCGATGTGCCGAATCACGCCCTGTTCGCGCGCCTGCACGAAGGCTTCCACCGCCCCTCCGGCAGCGGTCAGGGCGTCCAGCGTCTCGACGTCGCTCACGCCGTGAAACAGCAGCAGGTCAAGCCGATCGGTCCGCAGTCGCTCCAATGAGCCGGCCAGATCGCGGCGGGCCTGTTCCGCCGTTTTGGCGGGCGTCTTCGAGGTCAGGATTACTTGGTCGCGCCGCCCCGCCAACGCCTGACCGATTTTCACCTCTGACGCGCCCCGACCGTAACTGCTGGCCGTCTCCACGTAGTTGCCGCCTGCGGTGAGGTAGCGGTCGGTCACTGCATCGACCACATCCTGGGTTACCTCGACCTGATGAAACCCGCCCAGGCCAAGCACAGATACGTCCAACCCCGTGCTGCCCAGCGCCCGACGCGGCAGCTTCCACTCCTCTGACTTCACGGCAACATCTCCCAAGCAGCAGGCTCTGCCTGCAACACAATCATGAATCCGGCCGGCCCACTCCAGTCGCCCACCCAAGGTAGCCGCGGCGCTCGGCCAAGACAATCCGCTCGACGTGGCCCCATCCGATGTGTGAAACCAGCCAGCTGGCCCGGCACGTGGGTCAGCCCTCGTCCGAGACGAACGGGCGCTAAGAATGCAGACCAGGAGTCTTGCGGATGGTCCGCCCTACCAATATGATACTTGCCCGAGTCTGGCCGAATCGGCGTTGATAAACTCCTGTGTCCGATGTGGTAGCGCCAACGCCACGTGATGTTCCGTCTGGTCCGAGCCGTTGAGGGCTCACGCTGAAAAGGCGCGCGAATGACCGGACGATGCCGCGGGAGGCTTTGCCTGATTTCCCGGCAGTTGGAACGACGCGGACTTGAAGTTGGCAAGACTACCCGCAGCGGACAATAGCGTTGCGTAGTTAGCACGTCAGCGGGACGTGTGACATGTCTTTGGCTCGCGCCCTTTGCGCGGGCAACATCTCAACCGGGGCGGGATCGGGGCCGACTCGCCCAACCGAAGGGAGGATCGTGTATGACTGCAGCAAACTGTAGATGGGTCGTCCTCGTCTTGGCGGCCAGCGCCGTGTTCGGCACCGCCCTGCCGGCGTGGGCAGCCGACATCGTCGTGACGGATTACGCCGAGCTTAGGAACGCCATCCAGAATGTGGCCCAGCCGGGCGACGTGATCCTGGTGCAGCCGGGCACGTACTATTGCACTGACGACCGGCTGGACATCCACAACTCCGGCACGCTGGCGGACCCGATCACCATTCGAGGCGTGCTCGACGGGCAGGGCAATCGGCCGGTGATCACGACCGCAGCGGGCGTGTCGCTCAATCGCGGCGTCTTCTTCTTCTGGGACGACTCGCACGACTGGGTGGTCGAGAACCTCGAGTACTACGAGTGTCGCGGTCCCAAGAATTCCGCCAATGCCGGGGGCGCCTACATCCACGGCGACAGGATCACCCACCGCAACATCTATGCTCATCACTGCGACAACGGCTTCTTCTCCACCACCGACTCCGAGGATATCCTGATCGAGGACTGCATCGTAGCCTACAACGGGGCGATCGAGCCCAAGATGATGGGCTATACGCACAACCTGTACGTCAGTTCACAGCAACTGATCGTCCGCGGCTGCCACATCCACAGCAGTGACTCCGGGCAGAACTTCAAGAGCCGCTGCGACAACCTGATTTTCGAGTACAACTGGGTCGAAAATGACGCCCAGTACTCGACCGAGGTGGCCTCCAACAATATCAATAACACCGTCTGGCTGGGCAACGTGTTCATTAAGCGAACCGATCCGGGGGGGCAGCGGCGAATCCTCAACGTCAGCGACGGGGGCCTGGCCTACGGGACGTTGACCCTCATCGGTAACGTCGTCATCAGCGCTCAGCCGGGTGATCCCTATATCCAAAGCGAAGCCGCCGCGGCAACCGATCTCGTGCTCTACAACAACGTCTTTTTCGGCCCGAGCGACAACGTCTTCGACCACAGCGGCACGGGCACGATCAGCGGCAGCAACAACTACTTCAAGCGCAGCATGCCCGAATACGAGGCGCTGCCGGCAGGGCTGACCGACAACGTCGTCTGGCTCGATCCGGGATTCGTGGATTTCGACAATCACGACTTCCACCTGACGGCTTCTTCGGTGTGTATCGATCGCGGGCTGGACACACCTACCTATCTGGACGAAAGCCACCAGCTTGCCGACGGCACACCGCTGTACGAGCCGACGACCGATCTACCCATCACCGCGCGGTCCGACGTGGGCGTGTTGGACCTGGGCGCGTTTGAGTCATCCGCCGGCGGCAGCGGGCCGGTCAACCAGACGCCGTTCGCCGACGCCGGTATCGACCAGCAGATCACTCTGCCGACCGACACCGTCTATCTAAGCGGCGACGTGTTCGACGACGGAATGCCCGATCCTCCCGGCTACCTGACCACGACCTGGAGCAAGGACAGTGGACCCGGCGACGTCACGTTCGGCGATCCCAACGCGGTCGAGACCACCGCGACCTTCAGCACCTACGGCGTATATGTGCTCAAGCTCGAGGCCTACGACGGGGCGCTGACCGGCAGCGACACCTGCACCATTACGGTTAATGAAGAGGGTCAGGGCGGCGACGACTATGTCGCCAACGCCGACATTCCGGTCACCGGTTCGGTTGTGGGCACCTACCTGGACACGCAGGACGCCGACGACGTCTATGAGTCGATTACGGAGACTCAGACCGGTGGTGCAAAGGAGGAGCGTCTCAGCCTCCTCGAGCACAAATGGACCATCGACGTGGGTGCCGGCGGATCGAGCCTGACCTTCTACGTCCAGGGCTACAAGACCGACGTAGCCGGTGAGGGTGACGATTTCGCCTTCGCCTACTCCACCAACGACAGCGACTACACGAACATGGTGAGTATCACCAGCACCGTCGACGACGACACGTACCTGACCTACGAGCTGCCGTCGTCGCTGACCGGCACGGTCTACATCCGCGTGATGGACACGGACCGCACGCCCGGCTTCCGCCAGCGCGACACGGTCTACGTCGACCACATGTTCATCCGCGTTCAGTAGCCGCAGCTTGCGCGTTGCCTCTTTGCGTATCTGACATCGGCCCGTCGAACCATCCACAGGTCCGGCGGGCCGATGTTCTTTGTCCACAGGTTGTCGAGCTGCAACCGCGCCGCACGCGGCACGTTGGCACGTATATCAGGGCTTGGCAGGCGTCCGGTTGCCCAGGTGTTCCTTCACCGCGCTGTAGTCGGCGCTCGTCACCCGGTCACTGCCGTTGAGGTCCTCACGGATATCCCCTCGCTCGCCCCGAGCCGCCTTCACGCCGCTATAGCCAGCGGTTGTCATACGTCCGCTGTTGCCGCAGTCCGCGGCCAGCGTGCACACATCGAACGAGAACGGCGAGACGCCGAAGGCCGGTAGCCGGCAGCGTGATCGGCGAATCGAAGACGAGTCGGACTTCGTTGTTCTGCGTCTTGGGCAGCGTGCCCTCCGCCGGTGGCCCGCTGGACACCAATGCCGGCGCCGCCGGGCCCGTCACCGCCAGGGTCGCCGACACGGCTCTGACCAGCTTCACCAACTTCGCCCAGCTTGAGACGCTCGAGCAGGTCGATCTCTCAACTCTGACCATGACCCCTGCGCAGGAAGCGCTGGCGGCGGCCTGCGCCGGCGCGTGCCTGATGTGCGGTCGATGCGCCAATTCCTGTCCGGCCGGCGTGCCGGTGAGCGATGTGATGCGGATCGCTTCGTATCCCGATCGTCCTGGCTGGCGCGAGTTCGCGGCCGATGAGTTTGCCGATCTGGGCGTCGACAGCGGGCGGATCGCCGCTGCCTGCGCGGGCTGCACGGTCTGCCGCGGCGCGTGTCCCGCGCGTCACGCCGACGCCGATGCCGTCCGCCAGACGGTACAGCGGATCGGCCAGGCCGTGGCCTAGACGCGACGTTCGTGCGGCTTGGATGCATGCTCGACGGTAGTTCAAACAGCTCGACGACCGACGGATGGCAGCCGCTGCCCCGCGGCCTCACGCGCCGGCAGTTGCTACGGACCGGAATTGCCGGCACGATAGCATCGATCGTGCTGGGGCGGGCCCTCGCCGGCGCCGCCACGACGCAATCGACAGACGAAGCGAAAGCGAAAGCGAAAGGCGACACCATGAACGCCCAACCTTTGCTCGGACCGTACGGCAGCGGAGCCCTCAAGTACGCAGCGCAGCTCATTGATTGCGGCGCCAACGCGGTGTGGTTTCACGGCTTCAACACCGACGCATTCGAAATCTGCCAGAAGCACAGCCTGGCTGCTTGCGTCGAGTTCAAAACGTTCCGCGCCGACTTCAAAAAACGCCCGGAGTTGATCCCCATCGGCATCGAAGGCAAGTCGATTCGCTTCGGTCGGCTCGTGCAGGGCGTGTGCCTGTCTAAAGGGCAGTTTCTCGGCGAGATCGAACAGGACCTGTTGGCCGGCGTGCGCAAATTTCGCCCCGTCGGCATCTGGCTCGACTACCTCACCTACCCCGGCTGGTTCGAATTGGCCGAGCCCGACCTCCAGCAAAGCTGCTTCTGCCCCGATTGCATCGCGGATTTCTGCCGGCACGCCAACGTCGACGCCACCGCTCCTGCAGAGATTCTCAGCCGCCACCAGGACCGATGGACGCAATACAAGTGCCGACGCATCGCTGCCTTGGGCGCGCGATACGCCGAGATCATTCGCTCGCATCTGCCGGGCTGTGTGATTGGCGCGTACATGTGTCCTTGGACGCCCGACGAGTTCGACGGCGCCCTGACGCGCATCTTCGCCCAGGACTATTCGATGCTTGCGCCCTCGATCGACGTGTTTACCCCACTGATCTACGCCAAGAAGAGCGGTCGATCAGGCGACTGGGGCTGCGAGTTCCTGCAGGCCGCCCCGAAGTTCGTCCCCGCCGACCGCAAGGTGCAGCTTATCCTTGACGTGCTGGACTTCCCCGATAGCCTGCGTGCCGCAGCTTCGTGCCCCCGACCGAGTTGGGGCGTGCAGCTCTTCGGCGGCGCCGAGGTGTTCGCCGATCCGCAGCGGGCGGGCATTTTCCGCGAGGCCGTCGAGCGAATTCGCCAATCGTTGCCTCCAGCCCCGGCCTGACGTGAGGACTTCGGCTACGCGGGCAACTCCGGTACACTGGTGGAGTTGCCATGCAGACCATCACACTCGGACAGACCGCTCTTGAGGTCACCCGCCTGGGCCTTGGCGGCGTGCAGCTTGCCAGGATGTCGACCGAGCAGGCCGAACGCGTCGTTCGCACCGGGCTCGACCTGGGCGTCACTTTCCTGGAGACCGCTCGCGGCTACTGGGATAGCGAGGAGAAGATGGGCCGGGCCATCAAAGGTCGGCGCGATCAGATCGTCCTCGCCAGCAAGGCCGGCGGCGCCACCGCCGACGAGATAACCGAAAAGATCGATCAGTCACTCAAGGCGCTCGGTGTCGACTGTATCGATCTCTACCAGTACCACGGCTGCGACACGCGCGAGGCCTACGATAAGATCCTAGCCTCAGGCGGCGCGATGGAGGGGCTGGCTCGCGCAAAGGACGCGGGCAAGATACGAACCATCGGCTTCAGTTCGCATCACCTCGACCTGTCGCTCGACATCATTCGCGACGACACCTTCGCCTCGGCCCAACTGCCCATCAGCTTCATGAACGTGGAGAACCACGAGAAGGGCCTGTTCGACCTGGCCGCACAACACAACGCAGGCCTGATCGCCATGAAGCCCTTCGGCGGCGGGCGCCTGGGCGATGCCCGATTGTGCATGGGCTATGTGCTCGCCCTGCCCAATGTCGCCGCGGCCGTCGGCGTCGACTGTGTCGAGCACGTGCGCGAGTTGGTTGCGCTGGCCGAGAACCCGCCCACGCTCGACGAACAGGACCAACGCCGGATGCGCCAGATCAAAGACGATCTGGGCACCCGGTTCTGCCGGGCGTGCAACTACTGTCAGCCATGCCCGGAGGACATCAAGATCTTCCAGACGCTGTGGCTGCCGGTGTACCTCGCCCAGATGGGGCCCGATCGCGTTTTGACCGAGCAGCGGATCGAGATGGTTCGCCACACCGCCAACTGCACCGAGTGCCGCGAGTGCGAGCAGCGCTGCCCGTTCGATCTCGACATCGTCGACGGCCTCAAGCAGTGCCGCGCCCTGCTCGAGCACACCCTCGCCCAACACCGCCCACAGCCAAACGCGTAGGGCACGTCCTGGCGCGCCAGGATCGAACGCACCGGAAGCGGACGTGCTCGCCGTCATCTATCCCCCACGCCGCCAGAACACGAGGCACCGAAGGCGTTCGGATACGCGTGCTCGACGTGTAGTCGTTTAGCCGCGACCCAACGGGGAGCCCTGACGCACGTTCTCCCCGTCTTCTTGGGTAGCCTCTTGCCTTTGCGGACATGATCGGGTAGCATATTTCATCGTTCATGGGGCGGTCTGTTCGTCCGCCAGCGGGCGTGTCGGCATTGCCGGCAGTTGAGCACCTGATAAGTCCTGGTTCTCGCCCGCAGGATACGACGTTATTGCCGTTGCTGTTTTGCTCGTTGGGTGTGTGTTCTTTGTGGTGTATTGGCGCCGGGCGAAGCGGGGCTGATTGCCGACAGTGGGGTGCACGGGCACGTGTCGCTCAATCGAACGGACAGAGAGGCGGAATTCCATGGCAGACCGAAGAACTGACGTCGCGCCGTGCGGCAACTACTGCGCAGGCTGCCCGGACTACCTGGCCCTTGCGCGCGATGACGACGCCCTTCGCAGCAAGGTTGCCGCGACCATCAAGAAGGAAATGAACAAGGATGTCCCTCTCGATCAGGTCGGCTGCGAGGGCTGTTGGGGGACAAGCCATCACGCCTGGTCTGCATCGCTGGCGTGCAGGATAAGGCAGTGTGTCAGTTCAAGCGGGTTCGGCACGTGTGCAGAGTGCCAAGACTTTCCCTGCGACGTGTACCTTCGACAGTTCGCCAAGGACAGTGAACAGGCAAGAAACATCAAGGCTATCAAGACTCAGGGAGTCGACGGGTGGCTGGCCGGCAGAAGACAGAATCTTCAATGAACAGATCCAGGCGGCACGCGATAGCGGGTGCCGCGCCCCGTACCGGAGTGGGGGACGGGTTCTTGGGTGGCATGCCCACGCCTCCTGTTTGGGTACGGGTGCTCTTGTTTCGGACACAACATCCACACAGGCGGTAACCTGCGGATCTGAGTTGTCTGCGTGGGCATGAGAGTGGCACGCTGGATATGGAAACGTACGGCGGGTTCTCTTGATCTGAGCCCCTCGACCTGAGATCGGGACGAAGGCTTGTCGAAGACCACCCGCCCTCTTGGGTGGCATGCCCAAGCCCGCTTTGCGGCGCGGGCATGTCTGCGACCCCATGGTTGGTCACTTTGCCAATCTTGCCGTTGCTGACATCCGCGGGTATCATACGCCCACGTTCTTGAGGCGATCTGTTCGTCCGCTGGCGCGTCAGTGTGGGGGCAACTGTGAGAGCAACAATCCGTATGTCGCCATAATCCCAAACGCAAGCGTATCTGGAGAGTCGCAGCCGTGTCCGAGCAACCGGACGTCACAACTACTACACTCGACTACATAGACAGTATCATCGTTCCGGGCGACGTGTTTGCCAAGGCAGCCAACGAATACTGGGCGCTACTTTGTCTCCGAGACGGTCTCCGCTTTCTTTACAACCAAGTCGCACAATGCGATGCGGAGGGCCAACGGCGGCTCAATGCAGTTGGCAAATCGAGTTGTACGGTCGCAGGGAACTTCCCGGCGCTAAGAGGTATTCCTCAAGGGCTTATAACTTGTGCCTTCCATTGGTACGCTGTATCAGCGTGCCAGTACGTTCGCACGATCGGGGCAATCGCGTATCTGAACGACAACTCTCGGCCTAAACCTACGGAATACGCCCGATCGGTCATCCCCGAAGTAGTGAGCTTCAGAGACAAGGTGGCCGCGCATTTTGCGTGGACGACGAAGCACCAAGAAGACAATGATGCAGAACGAATGGCCAGTCGGCTGCCCCCACTTGTCTTCGTCAACGACTCCTTTCACGTCGGCAGCATGAATGTGACAACGCGCTGTGGAGGCAAACGAACGACCTCGGATGCGATACAGCCCTGGAGTATTTCTGAAGTTCATCGTCGCCTATGCGCCCGTTATTGGCCGGAATTTCGCCAGCCCAGCAATGAGAACGTCCATGGGCAGGGATGAAAAACGGGGCAAGTCGCTCGGCCATCCCATCACAAGCCCAGTGCATCACGGCTGGATTGCTGCGTGTTCGAAGCTCCGCTCCCAAACGCCCGGTTGCTTCGCCGACACCGCCGCCTTCTGACAATCCCCGCTGGAAAAACGCCGCCCGAACGCATAGGTTGGTCACGGACCAAAAGCAAACACTTCGACCTTCCGGGAGGTGCCCGCGATGCTCGAACTGGCAAGACTCGTGCGATGGATCGCAGCCGGGGCGATGGCCGGCTCGCTGGCCGGTTCGGGGGCCGACAAGCCCACCACGATCAACCTGCCCAAGCCAAAACTCACCGGCGAGATGTCGCTCGAACAGGCCATCAGCCAGCGCAGGTCGGTCCGTGAGTTCGCCCAGGGTCCGCTCACACACGAGCAACTGAGCCAATTGTGCTGGGCCGCCCAGGGCATCACCGACGCGCGGCAGGGCTTTCGCGCCGCACCCTCAGCCGGCGCGCTCTATCCGCTGGAGATCTACCTGGTCACGCCCGACGGACTGTTTCGCTACAAGCCCGCCGGCCACAAGCTCGAACGGCTCGACACCAAGGACCTGCGCACACCCCTGTACCGCGCGGCGCTGGAGCAGGCCTGGATAGCCGGCGCGCCGGCCACCATGGTCATCACCGCCGTCGTTCAGCGCACAGCCGCCAAGTACGGTGATCGCGCACCGCGCTACTGCCTGCTCGAGGCCGGCCACGCCGCCCAGAACGTGCTGCTTCAAGCCGTGGCACTGGGGCTGGGGGCGGTGCCCGTCGGCGCGTTCGAGGACCAGCGCGTGCGCGAGGTTTTACACTTGCCGAGCGATCAGAATGTGTTTTACTTGATTCCGATAGGCCGACCGGCCATGTAGGATGATGCAATGATGGAACTCGACGCCCTTCGCGTATTCACGCAGCCGAAACTCACCGACACGCGCCTGCTGATGGGCCTGTCGGGCTGGATGGACGGCGGCGACGTCTCGACCGGCACGATCGAATGGCTGGTCCGCGAGTTCGGCGCCAAGGCGCTGGCCGACATCGACCCCGAGCCGTTCTACATCTACAACTTTCCCGGCTCGATGGAAATCTCGGCCCTGTTCCGACCGCACACCAAGATCGAGGGCGGCCTGATCACCGCCTACGTGCCCCCGCGCAACACGTTCTATTGCAGCGACGCCAACAATCTGATCCTTTTCGAGGGCAAGGAGCCCAACTTCGGCTGGGACGCCTATGCCGAGTGCATCCTCGCCGTGGCCTCAATGTTCGATGTGAAGATGGTCTACTTCATCGGCAGTGTCGCCGGCACCGTGCCGCACACGCGCGACCCGCGACTGTTCAGCTCGATCTCCGACACGCGGCTGAAGGACGAGTTGGAGCAATACGGTATCCGCTTCTCGAATTACGAAGGTCCGGCCAGCTTCGTGACCCTCCTGTTGAAGCTGGCTGCCGAGCGCGACCTGCCGATGGCCACGCTGGTCGCCGAGATTCCCGCCTACGTGCAGGGCCGCAATCCGCGGTGCATCGAGGCCCTCGCCCGCAAACTCGCCGGCATCCTCGGCCTGCACGTCACGCTCGACGAGCTGCGGAACGTCAGCGACGTGTTCGAACGCAGGCTCAGCGAAGTCGTGAAAGAGAAGGACGAGCTGGCCGAGCTCATCCAGAAGCTCGAGAGCGACTACGACAACGAAGTGTTCGACACCGAGCTTGGCGACCTGAAGGACTGGCTCCAGCAGCGCGGCGTGAGCCTGGACTGAAACGGCCGCCGGCGGCGTGGGCGGCTACTACTGGCCGCTGCCCGAGCCGTATGCCGAGCTGGGTCAGATCGTCGTCGGCGGCAAGCCCGGCCGACAAAGGGATTCGGAGCGGATCATCAACTTCAACTACGGCATGGGCATCCACGACGTGGCGATGGCGTGCGAGGTGCTCGCCCGCGCGAAGCGGAAGGGATTGGGGACGCCGTTGACGCTGATGGATGGGCCGTTGCCGGACGGGTAGGGGGGGTAGGGCGGGTTCCTGGTGTCACCCTTGCGGATGCTTCCATGCCTCGATCTCGCGCTTGAGTTCCAGGTACTTCTCTGAGAGTTCTTCGCGAAATCGGACTTGTTGGATACCGTAAAGATCGGACGGGATGGAAGTCCCTTCCTTTACGAGCATGAGAGTACGGTGTCGCCCCAGTTTACCGGAGAACCACCCCAACTCGTAGAGCACGTTGGGGCGTGCTTGCTGGTATTCCTCTGATTCGACTCGGACCAAGTCGTCGGGGGTCAGGATGGCGATTGCCGCATCGCAGGGCTTGGCTTCTTGCTCGAACTTCTCGATGAAGGTACGACTCATTCCTGCTCGCTCCTTCATAACGACTGTTCGAACCTGGAGTTCGCTTTCTAGCAGGCTGACCAATTCCATACGACTAGCCTTGTCGTGACCGTGGATAATGAATATCTTGGGAACGGCGCCGACTGTTTGGTCGGGTCTATCTTGATTGGATGGTTCGTCCGTCTGCACTAGCCATCCCTCCTTTTCTCCGACGGATCGTACATGTTCCACCCACCGTTTCGCGAACTCCTCGACTGTGCCAGGGGCTCCCATTCTGTATTCTTGCGCGTCCAGTACGCACATAGGTCCGAAGGTTCCACCAAGCACGCCTTCCTGGGAAAGGTCACCCACCACACCTCTTATCGTGGTAAGGGGATATGGAAGACGAGCGAAGCCGCTTTTCTGGAAGTCGTCGATCGACCACAGGTGGCTGGCACCTTTTTCCTCATACTCTTTGACGGCGAAGGCGATCACGTCTGTGCGACATAGCGCACGCCATTGCCGAATGCCTACGCCAAGTTTGTCGCCGAGATTGGGCCGCTCGGGCTCTGGTATGTAGTCGGCGATGTTGATGTCATCGCGGACCTCACCGCGAACGTTAAGGTCGTGCTTCACCGTGTTCCATCCGAGTACCACCCCCTGCACGAAAGCGCAGAAAATTGCCCCTATCTGATGGGGTAGATCTTCCGGGTGGGTGAAATCCAACGCAACGTGTGCCGGTAAGTGCGGATAGCTGACAAGCGTTTTCTCCGTGCGAAGGTTGGGCACCTCGTGGTCGCAGTATATCCACATCACACTCCACCACGGATGCGCCCCCTGGTCCAGGTGTAGCCCGGTGGAGTCCACGGTGTGCCTGCGGAGGTTTGCGTCGTAAACTGCAAAGCAAAAGGGTTCGAGCTTCAGCGCCACTGGTCTCCGCCTCCGCAAGTGTCTCCGCACTGCGTGCGGAACGTGTCCGACAGCTATTATCTGCTCATCCAGCACTTTTGCATAGTACTAATGTTGGGAGATTGCCCTTCACGACTTAGTCTCCCCTGCACGATCGGAAACGCGTCTCGCGGTCGGCGTCGGGGTTCTGACGCAAGGCGAGTGTCCTGGCCTGGAAACGGGATGCCCGGGCGTCGGCTTGCCGCCCATTCTGTCCCCCAGTCCGGGAACGGGCTGGGACACCCAGGCGCCTTGGAGCCCGATCTGTCCCCCAGGCCGAAAACGGGCCGGGGCACCCGCGAGATGGGGCACCCGCACCCATGCGGACACAAGATGGCGGGTTGAACCCGCCCTATTCATGAAAGGCTGCGGAATGTCAAGAGCCGCTCCTGGGTCTTTGGCTTTGTTTTTCGGCCTTCTCGTCGGTGTAGCTTCTTGCGACATGCGCGGCAACTCCCGCAGGTGGCAAGGCCACA
>DATKUK010000142.1:0-145000 GCA_035530655.1 Phycisphaerae bacterium | reverse complement strand
TGTGGCCTTGCCACCTGCGGGAGTTGCCGCGCATGTCGCAAGAAGCTACACCGACGAGAAGGCCGAAAAACAAAGCCAAAGACCCAGGAGCGGCTCTTGACATTCCGCAGCCTTTCATGAATAGGGCGGGTTCAACCCGCCTTCTTACTGCATGGCGTAAG
This sequence comes from Phycisphaerae bacterium, assembly GCA_035530655.1. GTDB lineage: Bacteria > Planctomycetota > Phycisphaerae > UBA1845 > DATKUK01 > DATKUK01. Next base: position 144,839 of record DATKUK010000142.1, on the reverse strand, counting down.
CCGACATGGCGCGTGCAACCCGAGCTGCATGCCTTGCCTGTCAATGCGCCGGGTGGCCCACCCTTTTAAGGGTGGGGGACGCGATGACTGCGCCGGCGCCCCGTTCCTTCCAGGAGCGGGGGACTGACGCCGTGCGCGCGACGCCTTCCGCCTACAGCTCAACAACCTGCCCGTCGTAAGCCAGCGCCATGTTCGCCGGTAGATTGGCGTTGGTCTCGGTGTGGCCCAGTTCGTGGGCGATGTGTGTGAAGTAGGTCTGTCTGGCGCCGATCCGGGCAGCCGCTTCGACGGCCTGGTCGAGATTGAAGTGCGTCGGGTGCGGCCGCTTCCGCAATCCGTCCAGGACCAGCACGTCCAGACCCGCCAGCAGCTTCCATGACGCATCCGGGATGCGGCTGCAATCGGTGCAATAGGCCAACCCACCGAAGCGGAAGCCCAGCACCGGCAGCTCGCCGTGCAGAAGCGGTATCGGCTCGACTCGCTGCCCGTACAGCTCCCACGGCCGGTCGATCAGACGCGGCTCGAGCGCCGGCTTGGCCGAGGGATAGTCCGGATCGTGTCGGAAAGCGTAATCGAACATGACGGCCAGCCGGTCGAGCGTGTCCCGCGCCGCGTACACCGGCAGCGGCCCCTGGCCGGACACGTTGAAGCGCCTCAGATCGTCCAGGCCTGCGACGTGGTCGGCATGGTGATGCGTGTAGAGCACGGCGTCGACGTGCTCGATGTTGCAGGCCAGACACTGAAGCCGCAACTCGGGCGTGGTGTCAATCAGCACGGTGCGGCCACCGTACTGCACGACGACGCTGGGCCGCGACCGCTTGTCGCGCGGGTCGGGCGAGCGACACACCGAGCAGTCGCATCCGATCATGGGGATGCCGTGCGAGGTCCCCGTTCCCAGGAAGAGGAGCTTCACGGGGCTTCGGTCCGTGCCGGCTCGGATCCCAGCGGCTTGGTGTTCTTGCATTTGGGGTAGGTGCTGCAACCGAGAAACCGCCCCGCCCGACCGGAACGAATCACCATCTTGGCCCCGCACGCATCGCAGTCGATGTCGGTCGGCTCGGTCTTGGCGCGCGCCGGGGCCGGGCCGAGTTGCTCCTCGGCCTGTTTCATCGCGTCGCCCTTGAGCCGGACGGTCTGTTTGCAGTTGGGAAAGCCCCCGCACGAGAGGAACGGACCGAAACGGCTGCGCCGCACGATCATCTCAGCCCCACAGGTCGGGCAGGCCACCGCCCCGTTCATCTGCTCGACGTAGGGGTTGCCCTTCTTGGTGTACTGGATCGCGCCGCTCGCCGCGGCACTCTCTTCCCGCGGCGTATCGGCTGCCGAGTCGACGGGCTCCTTGCCCTTGGCCGTCTTCTTTGCTTTCTTCGCGGATCGAGCCTTTTCTGCCGGCGCGGGCGGCTCGGCAGGCGCCGCCGACGCGTCGCCGCCGGCCCTCTCAGCGGCCGCGGCCCGCAGCGCGTCGAGCTGTTCGATCGGTTTGGTGTTGCGGCATCGCGGGAAGCCCGTGCAGGCGATAAAACGCCCGCGGCGACCGCTGCGAATGACCATCGGCTTGCCGCACCCATCGCAGGCAAAACCGGCCATTTCGGGCGGCTCGGTCTTGCGCTCCAGACGGACGTCCTTCGGCAGAGGCTGCGTGTTCTTGCAGTCGGGATAGTTCGAGCAGCCGAGAAACGCCCGGCGCCCTCGACGTTTGACGACCAACTTCCCGTCGCACTGATCGCACGGCGTGGTCAGCTCGGCCTCGGTCACCAGCTTGAGCGGCTCGCCCTTCTCGTTGCAGGCGATGGTGTTGGCGCACTCCGGATATCCGCTACAGCCCAGAAACAACCCGTGCCGGCTGCGACGCAGCATCATCGGCTTGCCGCACACGTCGCAGGGATGCTCGGTGGCCTCGGGCTTGATCGGCTTGCCTTCGTCGTCGATGTCGGACGACGTCTTGCAGTCGGGGTATCCGCTGCACGCCAGAAACCGCCCGCTTGGTCCCCAGCGATAGACCATCTCTTTATCGCACTCGGGACAGGTGTACTCACTGGGCTCGGCCTTGGCCGCCGTCATTCCCTCATGGGCCTGATTGAGCGCCTGCTCGAACGGATCGTAGAACTCGTGCAGAACCTTCTGCCAGTCGAGATGGGCCTCCTCGATCTTGTCGAGTTGGTCTTCCATGTGAGACGTGAACTTCACGTCGAGAATCTTCGGGAAAAACTCGACCAGCTTGGCCGTCACCGTCTCGCCCAACTGCGTGGGATGGAACCGTCGATCCATTTGCTCGACATACTTGCGGTCCTGGATGGTCTTGATAATCGCCGCGTAGGTGCTGGGCCGGCCGATGCCTTCCGCCTCGAGCGCCTTGATCAACGAGGCCTCGCTGTATCGTGGCGGCGGCGAGGTAAACTGCTGCTGCGGGTTGATCTGGATCGGGCCTACCGGCTGCTGCGCCTCGAGGTGTGGCAGAATCTGCTCGCCGTTGCCCGTCTCCACGCCGGCCACTTTCAGAAAACCGTCGAACACCAGTTTGCGGCCCGTAGCCCTAAACACCACCTCGCCCTGGCCGGTGTCGGCCGTGATCAACACCGTCGTGGCGTCCCATTCGGCCGGGTTCATTTGACACGCGACAAAGCGGCGCCAGATCATGTCGTACAGCCTGTAGTGGTCGGACGACAGTTTGCCCTTCAGCGACTCGGGCGTGCGCATCACGTCGGTCGGGCGGATTGCCTCGTGGGCTTCCTGCGCCCGCGCGCTCTGGCTGTATCGCCTTGGGGTGGGCGGCACGTAGTCCTTACCGAACTGCTGTTCGACGAAGCTGCGCGCCGCCTCGACCGACTCACCCGACAGATTCGTCGAGTCGGTTCGCATATAGGTAATCAGGGCGGTCGGCCCGTCGCTGTTGCCCAGGTCGATACCTTCGTACAGCGCCTGCGCCACCCGCATCGTTCGCGATGCGCTAAACCGCATCCGGTTGGCGGCACGCTGCTGGAGCGTCGCGGTGGTAAACGGTGGCGAGGGATGGGTTCGCGTCCGCTTCGTCTCAATCTTGCTGATCGCGAACGGCGGCGACTGGCTGGGATCGGTCTTGCCTACCAGCTCGATCTTCTTCAGACCGTGAGCCGCATAGGGTTCCCAAATCTCCTCGCGCACGTCCTCGCAGACGAAACCGAGGGCCTCCGCCAGCCCGCGGACCTGTTCGGCCGAAGCGGGGTCGAACGGCTTGCCACCGACATGAGTCAGCTCGGCCCGAACGCACTCGTGCCGGGTCACCCAATCAGCCTGTCGCTGCTGAGCCTTGACGCGGTCGAGCGACTCGCCGTCGGCCAGCAAGTCGTGCCACTGCTGACTCAGCGTCTCGATCTGATCCAACGCGGTTGTGAAGTAGGCCGTCACACGCCACTGCTCCTGAGGAACAAAGGCGCGGATCTGCCCTTCTCGCTCGACGATCAGACGAACCGCCACCGACTGCACACGCCCAGCCGACAGGCCCTTGGCGATCTTCCGCCAGAGCAAGGGGCTGAGCTGGTAACCCACAATCCGGTCCAGGATGCGTCGCGCCTGTTGGGCGTTGACCTTGTCCAGATCGATCTGGCGCGGGGTGGCAAACGCCCGGCGAATCGCCCCCGCGGTGATCTCATTGAACACCACGCGACGGACCTTCTCCGGCGGCAGCGACAAGGCGTGCACCAGATGCCAGGCGATGGCCTCGCCCTCGCGATCCAGGTCGGTGGCCAGATAGACCCACTCGGCGGTGTCAGCCCGTTTCTTGAGCTGACCGACCGCCCTCTTACGCCCGGTGAGGATCTCGTAGGTGGGGCGGAACTGGTCGTTTAAGTCCACCCCGAGCTGCCGCGGCGGCAGGTCGCGGACGTGCCCCAGCGATGCCTCAACGACGTAACCGACGCCTAGATAACGCTTTATGGTCTTGGCCTTTGCAGGCGACTCAACGATGACCAGGCTGTGCGACTGGCTGGCTTTGCTCGAGGTATCCTTGGACTTGCCCATCTTCCCACCCACGATCCGGCCTCGGACTCACCTGACGAAGCCGCCCGCAGTGTTTGCCTATATCGGAATGCGCGTTGGCTTTCTACAGGGGACATTATAGGCCCCAGGTCGACACGCCGAGGGCGGGACGCTAGCAAGGGCGGGTCTGCCTGTCAACCAGAAGCGGCGCAACCAATTGTGGGCAAAGCCTTTTCGCTTGCTTTTCTCACCTCGTATGCCTATCTTCTGCCCCCGTCCGCTTTCTGAAGAGATCCGGGAGTAGCTAGCCATGATGAAGTGGTTTCGCAAGCACAACAAGAAGCTCCTGGCGGTATTCGCCTCCGGTCTGTTGGTCGTCTGGCTGGGTGGAACGGCCTTGCAGCAGACCTTTAGCCGCGACCCAAGTAAGGAGGTGCTGGCCGAAGTCCTCGATCAAAAGGTCAGGATGCGCACCTGGCGGGTGAACCTCGCTAAGGTCAATATATTACAGAACTTACGGCTTCCCTGGCAGATGGTAGCCTACCAGATGATCCCCGGTGACTTCTACAGCGGCGCCCCGGAGGTGGACACGTACGACTGGCTGTGTCTGTCGCGCGAGGCCGAGCGGATGGGCGTGCAGATCAGCCGGGAGCAGGTCGAGCAGTTCCTTTCCGGTCAACAGGGCATGGCCCAGCGGATCGACATGCTGCGGGAGAACCGAGAGGTTGCGCTGGCGTTCGTATACGACTCCGTGGCCGACTTCCTGCGCGTGATCACGGCCGCAAGGCTGGCCATGCAGGGGGTGGATGTCGCTGAACCGCGTGTTCGGCTGGGGGTCCGCGATGCCTACGAAAAGGTGCACGTCAAGCTGGTGGCGCTGCGGGCGGACGAGTTTCTCGATCCTAACGAAGTGCTGACCGACGCAGAACTCCAGGAACACTTCGAGACGTACAAGGACGTGTTGCCGGGTGAGGACGAGCGCCTGGGCTACGGCTACCGCTGGCCCGATCGCGTGCGGGTGGAATACCTGGTAGCCGATATTGACCAGATCAAAGAGGCCCAGCCGGAAACCATGGTCCGCCGCGTGGAGTCGCGGGCGCTGAAGTACTACCGGGAGCATCCGGACGAATTCACTGTCTCCGAGCCGGCCACGACGACCGCCGCCGCGACCGAGCCAGCCAGCAGCATGCCCACCACATCGAGCCAACCCGTTACGCGCCTCAAGAGCTACGGGGAGGTGACGGAGCAGCTTGTCGACCGGCTGATGACCGAGCAGGCGATGAAGGTGGCCGGGCAACTCATCCAACGCGCAAGCGAACGTCTGCAGGAGCCTTGGTACGAGGTGCGCCCCGACAAAGACGGATACAAGCAGGCGCCGCCGACGGCGACCGAGGCCGGCCACATGAGCGACCTGGCAGCCGAAATCAGCGGCGAGGGGGTTCCGTTACTGTATCGCTCGACGGAGTTGCTCACCTCGCGGGACGCCGCCGCAGTGCCGGGCATCGGCATGGCCTACGCACGAGACGAAAACAACCGCCCCCTGCCGTTTTCCCAGTATATCTTTCGGGTGAAAGGACTAGCGGCTGCCCCAATGGGCCCGGGAGCGTCGTTGAGGCTGTCGCCGTACGAGCCGACGCGTTCGCCGCTTCGCGACGGCTCGCCCAACAATCCCCGCAACTTCTACATCTTCCGGGTTACCGAGGTCAGCCCGTCGCAGGTTCCGCAGTCGCTGGAGGAGGTGCGCCCGCGCGTGGAGGCCGATCTGCGCGAATACAAGGCCTATTTGCGGGCGGGCGAGCAGGTCGAGCAGCTTGCGGCTGCGGCAGCCGATTCCGACTTGTCGGCAGCCGTGGAGCAGGCCGAGGTGCTGAAGGAGAAGCTGGGCGATCAACTCCGCGCGCTCGAACCAGCCCCGTTCCCGCGCGTTCAACCCTTGTCGATGCAGATGGTTCAGTTCGGCATGACGCAGCAACGGCCGCCGCTGGTAACCGGCATCGGCAGCAGCAAGGAGTTTGTTGAGGCGTGCTTCGATCTGGCCGAGGCCGCCGAAAACGGCGTATCGCCGATCCGCACGGTGGCGCTGCCGAAGCTGAAGCGGCAAGCCGTGGTGCAATGGGTCGAGACCGAGCGGGTTACCGAACAGCTTTACCAGGAACGTCGCGCGCAGGTTGCCCAGACACTTCAACTGGAAGTGGTGCGAACCTTCCGCAACGACTGGTTCGACTCGCAGCGCATCCGCGAGCGAACCGGATTCAAGCTGATTTCAGAAGAATAATTCGCACAGAGCAGGGCCCAAGCGGGCTTCGGCCGGCCGCGGGTCGCCGGGGCTGAACCGCTGGGTGGTATCGCTGTAACCTCTTGTTGGAAAAGGCCTTCGGCTTCCTCCAGCCCCGGGGCAAAGTCAACGCCTGAGCGGGCTCTGCCGTGCCGACAGCCACCGAGCTGGCAAATCTGATCGATGGCGTGCCCTTGGTTCGCTCTCGCACTCGCCCGCGATTCGCAGACAAAAAAGCCCATTGGAGAGCCTTTCGGTGAATGGTTGCCTGCCGACGGGCCATTCTTGTCGGACCTATAAGGCTTGGAACAACAGACAAAAGCGGCGCTCGTGCCCCCGAAGCACGGGCCAGAGCGGCTATAATATGCTGTAGATGCGGGGAACGCTGTCTGTGCATCCCCGCACATGTCGTGGTCTGAAACCACGGAGGGGAAGTCGGTGAACTCCAGGTACTGGGCAGCCGCGTTGACTGTCTGGCTAAGCGCCTTGCCAACCGGGGCCGACGAGCTGCTCGTGCCCGCTCCCTATCCGACGATCCAGGATGCCATCGATGCAGCCCAGCCGGACGACACCGTCATCGTCAGCCTGGGCACCTACCGCGAGCAACTCCTGTTCGGCGGCAAGAGGATCACCGTCCGCAGCACCGACCCCACCGACCCACTGATCGTGAGCGCCACCATCATCAACGCCGACCTCGACAGCGACCCCAACACGCACGAGGGCGTGGCTGTACGCTTCTACGGGTCGGAAGGACCGGGGACGCTCCTCAGCGGATTCACCATAACCGGGGCCGCCCACGACGGTGACGGCGGGGCCATCTACGGGACGCTGAGCTCGGCGACCATCCGTTACTGCGACTTGGTCGACAACTGGTGTCGTGACATCGGCGGCGGAATCGTCTACCACAACGGGGCGATCGAATACTGTCGGATCATCGGCAACGCCGCAGTGGGCGGAGGCGGCTTGGGCTACTGTAACGGCGCGATCACTGGCTGCCTGGTCGACGACAATCACACGCGGATCAGCGGTGGCGGGATTGTCGGCTGCTATGGACCGATCACCGACTGCATCGTTCAGAACAACTCGACCCAGCGAAGCGGCGGCGGCATGTATCTCTGCGCTGGCGCGATTACCGGCTGTGCGATCCTGGGCAATCAGGCTGACGACGGCGCCGGCGGCATGGCGGCATGCAATGGCTCGATCAGCAACTGCATTATCAGCGGCAACTCAGCGGACGAATACGCCGGCGGGATCCGAAGCTCCTCGGCGCCGATCACCAACTGCCTGATCAGCCACAACACGGCGGGGATCGCAGGGGGGGGATTGGCCTGGTGCTACGCCGTGGTGCGCAACTGTACAATCGTCGCCAACCATGCACCGCTGGGGGGCGGGTACTACATGGGCTTGATGCCCTCGACCGAAGACCCCGCCTCGCTGATCAATTGCATCCTATGGGGCAACACGGCCACGACGGCTGCAGCCATCGCCCTGGAGAGCAATGCGTGGGTGAACGTGGCTCATTGTGATGTGGAGGGCGGGCAGGCAGGCGTTTACCTCGACCCCAACAGCACGCTGGTGTGGGGCCCGGGCAACGTTGAGGTCGATCCAGGCTTTGTCGATCCCGACGGGCTCGACGACGATCCAAACTCCTGGCAGGATAACGACTATCATGTGTCTGCGCGTTCGTCTTGCATCAACCTCGGCGATCCGGACCTCACGGTCGACCCCAATGACGTGGACATCGACGACCAGCCGCGCGTGCTCTACCTGCGCGTCGATATGGGCTGCGACGAGGCGTCGCCCATCCAGGCCGACCTGGACACCGACGGTGACGTCGACCTTTTCGATGCGGCTGCGGTGCTGGTGGCGATGGAGGGGCCCGATCAGCCGCTGCCCGATCCGACCACCGACTTGGACGGCGACGGCGACGGCGATCTGCACGACGCAGCCATTCTGTTTCGCTGGTTTACCGGCGAGCCGTAGCCATCGCCGCAATTATACGGCGCGTGCGCCTGGTCTGCGAGTTCCCAGTCCGCCCTCGCCCGGATAGACGTCGGGGCGGCCATCACTTCGGGAATGGGGACCGAATGTTTATAGTAGTCGGACACCCCTCTCTTGCCGTGGGCGACATGTGTGCGTATCCAACCTGCATTGCCTATGAGGCGGTCCGTTCGTCCGCCGGGGGGCGTTGCGGCAGACGCAGCAGATCACGGGAGCGACCGCGCTACCGGGCCGAGCTACCTGTCAGCCGAGTCAACTTCGCCGGCAAAGGCCGAGGGCAGCGGCAGCGACTGCTTGACGAAGACGTGCTTGCCGCCTCGCACGGATGCTCGTTCGGCTGCCGACCATACAGACGCGAAAATGGCCGGGTCGCCCCAAGACATCGAGGCGTCAACGGGAACTTGCCACAGTTAGCGGTGGTATCCGTTCGTCCCCTTGGCGAGTCGGCGTCTGCTGGATATCCTGTCCGGCTAAGGTAGAGAGGGGCCCACCGCGATTTGCGGCGCGGACCCAGATTATCAGACGAGATCGGTGGCGACCGTGTTTCGTTATCTGAGGTGCAGGGGCGCCCCCGCGGGGTGGCAGTTGACAGACTCGCAGCCGCTTGAGAGACCGATGCGCATTGCGGTGTTGGCCGACGCCCTCCGGGCGGCTGGGGGGCTTTCTGTCGGCAAGAACATGATTGCCGCCATGGGGCGGGTGGCTCCGGAGCACACGTACTTGCTCACGCTCCCCGCCGGCGTGGGATACGAGCCGATTATCGAGCACGTGCCGCGGTGTGAAGCCGTTTTCCGTCACGATAGGGGCAAACGCGTGCGTCTGTGGCTGTATCGGACGTTTGAAGAGCCCAGGCTGGTTAAGAGGTTCGGTCCCGATGTTATTCTGTCACTGGGCAATCGCGGGCTTCTCGATCCGCCCTGTCCCCAAGCTATCCTGGTTCAGGATGCGCACCACTTCTATCCCTCCGAGCAGTACGGCCAGGAAACGCCCATGTTGAGGTTGATCTGGCGGTATCATGCCCAGCATCTAAGAAAAACGCTCCGTCGAGCACAACTCGTGCTTTGCCAAACGGCTGTCGCCGAGCGCCGCCTTCGGCAGACCCACGACTACAAAGGTCGGACTGCCATCTGCCCGAACGCGGTATCCACGGCGCTCTTGGCTCGCCCGGCGAATGCGAGCCCGCCCCCGGCGCTTGTTCCGTTTGACGGCTTTACAAAGTTGCTGTGCTTGACCAGGTACTATGCGCACAAGAACCTAGAAAGTATTGTGGATACTTTTAGCCGTTTTAAGGAAGAACTGAGCGAGGTCGTCGTTGTCTTGACGATTGCACCCGACCAACATCCCCGTGCGGCGAGGCTTCTGCGAGCGATCGCCAAGCGGGACCTGACTGATCGCATCATCAATGTGGGTCCCCTGTCCCAGGAGGTGCTGGCGTCGTATTACGCGAACTGCGACGCGCTCCTGCTGCCCACACTGCTGGAGTCATTCACCGGAACCTACCTGGAGGCTATGCACTTTGGCTTGCCAATCCTGACAAGTGACTTGGACTTTGCGCACGGGCTGTGCGGCGCCGCGGCCCTATATTTCGACCCGAGGGATCCTCGTTCTATGAAACGTGCGATTCTGCGTATTAAGGACGACTTTGAGACACGGCAACAACTCCGCCAGCAGGGACGAGCGCGTCTTGGAAGCATGCTGAATGATTGGGATGACATCGCCAACCACGTCATCTGCCTGCTTAAGCAACTCTGAAGGTCGTGTGACTAAGCAACGGCGGAAACGAGGGTGGCGTTTTGGGCGCCGTACCCGTATAATAACGGTCGCAAGATGCAGCGTGAGGTGAGTGATGTACATCCTTGGTAACGCCTGGCAAGACGGCTATCTCGACTGCCATTTGTCGAGAACGCAAGTGCGAGTAGCGGTATCAGCGTGGTGGCCGCTACGAAGGATCAGTGATGTCTACTTCGAACAGCCTCGCAGCCTGCGCCGGATATGGAACTACCTCTGCGAGGTCGGCGTCAGAACGCTGCTGCGAAAGGTGCGGTCTCGCCGGGCCGAGTCGCTGCGGGATCGGCGGGTGTTGGCCGTCGGGATCGGGCGCGTGCTCGAAGCGGGCGAGGCGGCTCATCAAGAGGCCGGGGCCCCCGTCGTTTTCGTTGCGCCCTGTCATCCCGAGTGTGTGGAGCGCGTGGTGCTCCCGGCGGAGTGCGTGGCGCTTGCCGCCCCGGGCCTTTCTGAGCGATTTCATTGCGAAGGCGCGATACATTGGCTGAGCGAGTCCGCCCCCAATGCGACCGACGAGTGGCACACGGTAGCGGGATGGAGCGAGTTCAGCGGCCAGGATATCTCGAAAGCGATTGCAGGGCTGCTGCAGTGGGCCCAAGCGGAGCTTCGGCGAATCGATCCAGGCAAAGCGGTAAGACTACCGCTTGACCGACCCACGCCGGTTCAGGAACGTTTAATCACCAGCGCGGATGGAAGCGACAGTCTCTCGGCTGTGGTATTCGGCCTCGGCAATTACGCGAAGCAATGGATCATGCCCTACCTATCCGGGCGTATTCGCCTTCGCTGTGTCCATGAGATTGATCCTACACAGATTGGCAGGCTCGACGGGACGTCTGTTTCCTATGACACGTGCGACCGCCTTCGCGACGATGAGCGGTACGACGTGTACTTCATCGCGGGGTATCATCACACGCACGCGCCCCTTGCGGTCGCAGCTTTGCGCCGCGGGGGACGGGTCGTAGTCGAGAAACCGCTCGTGACCACGTCCCAGCAGTTGACGCAACTTTTGGATGTTCTGCATGACTGCCCTGGACTCTACTTCGCCTGCTTCCAGAAGCGATACAATCCCCTCTGGCAAATGGCTCGGTCCGACCTGGGCGTGCACGAGGGTGACCCCGTCCACTACCACTGTACAGTCTTCGAGGTCCCGCTGCCTCGCCGGCATTGGTATACGTGGCCCAACTCAGGCAGCCGATTGATCAGCAATGGCTGTCACTGGCTGGATCACTTCCTCTTCATGAATGGGTTCTGCGAACCGGCTACCTGCGACCTTTGGCGGGGGGGCAACGGCGATCTTCATGTGAGCGTCGAGCTATCCAACGGCGCGGTCTTCGGCATGTTCCTGACGGATGAAGGTAGCCCTCGGATCGGTCTTCAAGACCACGTCGAGCTTCGAGCCAAGGGCAAGACCGTAACGGTAGACAATGCAGGGCAATACCGCGCCGAAGATGCCACGCGCGTGCTGCGCAGAAAACGGATCAACAAGACAATCGCTCACAAGCGCATGTACCGGACAATATGCAGCACAATATTGAATGGCGGGCAGGGCGATTCAATCGAGTCCGTACAACGAAGCTGCGAACTTGTGCTTCAGCTGGAAAACATGTACCAGAACCTATAGTCGACAGTTCCAGGATGTAGCACCCGGCCGAGCGATGCGTCACCTCACGCCCCGTGGATATGGTGGACCTCAATGCTCCAGGACGTAACGAACGGCGTCGTCGAAAGCTCTGGCCATCGCCTTTTCATTGTACCTCCCATCTATCATCCGGATGCAGGCTTGCCTCATCTGTGCCCGCTTGGCCGGATCGTTCATCAGCGTCGCGGCGCATGCTGCCAGGGACGAGGGTTGCTGATCTCTGAAGAACATCCCCGTCACACCTGGTCGGATCATGGCGACCTCCGGACCGTGAATCCAGAGATTGTCGCTGGTGAGCACGGGCACCCCGTAGGCGAATGCATGGTTGACCATGAGTCCTATTCCGCCGGCGGACACGGCCAATTCCGCGCACATGAAGTACAGTGCCAACTCCTGCTCATCGAACACGGCGCCTACCATATCCACGGCACCGGTTGTGTCCAGGCGTTTGATGAGCTTGGCAATCATGTCTCTTTCGGGGCCGTCGCCGATAATCACAAGCTTGGCGTCCGGGACGCGGCGCCGTAGATGGGGCATGGCCTCAACGAGCTGGGTGACTCTCTTCTCCGGCAGGAGGCGCCCCACATAGAGCAGAATCCGCCGACCGACGAGCCCCTTCTGACCGCGAAAGTGGGCCAACATGCTCTCGGTGAGTGCGCCGCGTAGAAGCCGGGCCTGACGTGTGTCCAGCGCGTTGGGCGCGACGAGCACTTTGTCCATCCGCATCCCAAGTCGGGCGAGTGCCTCACGCTCGCGTTCACCATAGAGCAGCACGCCATCCGCGAGTCTCATCACTTGTCGACGAATGGACCACTTCCAGTCGCGCTGGGGGGTCCCTTTGCCAAGCGTGTGTCCCCAATGGATCACCTTCTTACCACAAATGCGAGCCAGCACAGACGCGACGACATATGAGACAACATGCAGATCGGCACCAAAAATCAGTACATCGAACTCATGACCGAACGCGGCACGGACTTCCGTTGGCTGGAACCGCAGGGGTGCTCTCATCCCGGGCAAACGTAAGCTTCGTGTTCGCGCATAGCGGCACGGCAACGCCCGCTCACCAGCAGCCACATGGAGGGCCGGCTCTCCCCGGCTACTACCGAAGTGGAAAGTGTATTGGTAGGCTTCGCTATCGGCGATGGCCCGGAAAACGCCCACCCTGTAACTCGGCAGTACGGTCTGAAAGACGGCTACGCGCCTCCTTCCAGAGTGTATCATAATGGGCACTCCAACCGCTCGATGCGCTGTCCGGGGCCTGTGGTGTCTTACATTTCCCCGTCCGCCTCTGCGTGCCGGAGGGAAGACGGGCTTGACCAGCTCTCCCATTGCTCGTCCGTGAACTCGTGTCGTCGCGCCCTGCTGCCCTCCCTGCTAAGCCCAGCCTCCTGCCAAGTGGCACCATCAGATCAGCAGTTTAACGAGTTCTCAGGCAGAGCCTAACTTGAGCCTCGCGTTGTCCTCCAGCAGACGGAGCTACGGCAGTTCCCTGATCCCATGTGCACCGCGCACGTAGGCCACGAAGTGTCGCGCCCAGTACGGTGAACGCGCGTCGAACGCATGGGGGAAGAAGAACACAGCCGTCGCCCTGTTCCACGGGGCATACTCCGCGGGCCGATCTCCATACCACGGGTTGTTCAGTTCGGCCCCGATCTGCCAGGAATCGCGGAGATCGTAGTTCCACCCGAAATCGAAGCGCCACTTGGCGTCGGCCGTTCGCCGATAACCCGATGCCATCGCTACGAAGGGAATGATCTGCTTGACGCCGAGCCTGTTGGCCACGCGCACGGTTCGGCGGAAGTACCCCCGCATATCCGCAATGTCCGGCACGCGAAAGAGGTCACAGGAGACAGCGTCGCCCTTCTCCTTGAGGGTGAAGCGACTACTAAGCCCGCGCGCGTACCAAATGACCTGTGCGTCGGGAAACATCTCCTTGGCGACGTCGTAAATCTCGTTGTACTTGCGGGTCATGGCGTTGTTCCACGCATCGTCGCCCGGCTTGACAGTGAACTGTTCGGAGTCGAACACCAGTGCCGACACTCGCACGTCCGCGTGGTGGCGTGCATTGGCTGCGGTGAGCCACCGCTTGACCAGAGTGTGTTTCTCGCGAAAGAACTCGATCTCCGCGCGGTGCGACGGACCGAAATCGGTCGGGGGCCGATCGTCGCCAAACTTGTAGTGCCATGGCGACCACACGATGCTGAGCGTCGCCGGGATCGACGGCTTGGTGGCGTTGACGGCGCGGCACGTGATGACGGCTGACCCGATCTCCTTCGGCGAGGTCCAGTAGCTGCTAAGGGGGAAGACGTGCGTGATCCTCACGTAATGGTATAAGCGAGGGTCATTCGGAGTCACGGCAAGCGGCCTCTGGATCGACCAAGCGTAATGGACCTTCGGCAGAGGCTTGAGAACTTCCAGCCACTCTGCAACCTGCGCTGCTGTCGGCGGCTGACTCGCCGGAAGCGTCTGTCCCGACGCGACGGCGCTGGTAAACACGGCAAGCAGCATCCCCGTTACCAGATTATGGCCGCCTCCCGTTACCGTAGGCTTCAAGCGGCGAAGGTGACTCATACCCCCCCCCCCCGTCCGCTCTCTTGGAGAAATGCGCACATCGACATCCGTGTATGTGAGGTGCATGCATTCGTCGTCGAACGTTGCTGGGTTGGATTTGTCGATCATTGCCACCCTTTGGTGCCAGCATGTGATTCATTCATCGTTTGGTTAACTATCCGCGCCAAGTCGTCTCCGCCATAGGTAAAGATGCCATACAGAGCGCCAATAGCCTGCCTCCGTACGGACCGCGTCGTCGGCCGTGGTGATCGTGCTATCACGAAGTCGCCAGTAGAGCTGCATCGTGCGCCGTCGCACGGGACGGCGCTCCCGCAGAGCGGTTGCGACCGCCCGGCGCCACGAACGCGGCACGCTGCACAACCAGGCGCGAAACAGCCGGCGGCGAATCGCCAGAGTGGAATCCTGGAACCAGTAGCGCAGCGAATACAGCAGCACGAGCTCGAACGGATAGAGTTGCCACGCTGTCGCCAGCGAGTTGGCCCGAGCGTGTAGAAACTCGCGTCGACGGTCCCGCGCAGTAGCCGCTCGCTTGTGCCACAGGACCACCGTGGTGTCACGATAGATCAGGTAACCGCGGTCGAGCATGCGCAAGCTCATGTTGGTCTCTTCTGCACCGTACATGTAGTCATCAGGGTACGTACCCACGTCACGGTACATTGATTTGCGGTGCATGGAGATTCCGCCCTGGAACGATGAAACGAATCGTGACGCATCGTCTGATTCCACCCCACAGCGTTCGTCCACTTCCTGGGGGCAGGAAAAGTCCTTCACCCGCCCGGTCACCACACCTATGCGCCGATCGATGCACATCGCGCGGTAGGCCCGTTCGACGGCCTGCTCGTGCAGAATCCCATCATTGTCGACGAAGAAAATGTAGTCCCCCTTGGCGTGCCCGATGCCACGATTGCGCCCGCCGGGGCACCCGTAGTTTCGATCCAGACGGACCACAGTAGCCTCGGGAAACGCGCGTTCGGCAGCATCGGCCGAGCCATCGTCCGAGCCGTTGTCGACGACGAGCATATCGATCGGCCTATACGTCTGCCCCCGCACGCTCTCCAGGCATCGGAGCAAATCGTCCCGCCGATTCCAGTTCAGCACGAACACCGTGATCAAAGGTCGCTCGGCGTCCGTGCCGCGCCCGCTCTCTTGCCGACTTGCAGAACCATCGTTACAAAGGCCCATACTTACCACCCGCGTCCAAGCCTATGGCTCATCGTCCATTGCGCCGCCGTCCTTCCCGCAAATCTGGCGGTAGTAGGCCATGATCTTCTGAACCTGGCGCTTCAGGTCGAAGCAGCGCTCGACCTTCCGGCGGGCGGCCAGGGCCAGTCGTCTTCTCAGCGGCTCGTCCTGAAGCATCCGGATGATCGCCTCAGCCAGGGCCTGCGGATCCTCTGGAGGCACGAGCAACCCGTTCTCTTCGTGATCGAACACCTCCTGAAGGCCCGAGACTCTCGATGCCACGGCCGGTACGTAGGACGCCATCGCTTCCAGCGCCGCCATGCCCAGGCCTTCGAACCGCGACGGCATCAGGAAAAGGTCGTAGCTCGGCAGCGCGGCCGGCACGTCGCGGCACACCCCGCAAAAGCGAACGCTGTCGCCCAGGTCCAGTTGCTTCGCCAGGCGCTTCATATCCTCCAGTAAGGGACCTTCACCAAGCAGGTCGGCTGTAAAGGGCACCACCGCATCGCGCACCAGACGCAGGGCCTCCAGAGCAATGTCTTGCCCCTTTTCCCTGTAGAACCGGCCCACCATCACGATCCGCAGGGGGCGGTTATGCCGCGACGGTATGGCGTCGATGAAACGCGACAAATCCACGCCGTTGTAGATGGTCCTCGCCCTGTCAGATGGCACCCTAAGGTGTTGGCATGACCATGTTCTGACCGCTTCGCTCACGGCGATTACGTGCGCGCTGCTCCGCTTCAAGGTGCGGCGCTCCAGCCAACGCCGAAACACATTGCTGATGGATCTCTGACTCATCCACCGGTCAGTGCTGTGCCAGGTCGTCACTGTGTCGGACAGCCCGCGCGCCGCCAACCGGCCCCACGCGTCCGACTTGTACAGGTTCAGATGGACCAGGTCCGGCCGAAACTCACGAATCACCCGCCTCAGCCGCCGCGCGATGGCGATGGACAGCCAGAAACCTCCAATCGTGCTGGTGGCGGACGTCAATCCCAGCGAGACGTGGCGGACCGGAAGCTGCGTTTCCCGAATAAGCGCGTCCTGGTCGCTGATCGTGACGATAATCGGTTCCACGCCTTGGGCGATGAAGTGGGGCACCTGCGCCGCAAGCAGCGTCTCCGCCCCTCCTCGCCTCATACTGGGTATAACATACAGCACACGCATCACGACGCCCTACTTGGTGGCTCGCACAGCGTCAGTCTGCTCGGGCGGCCCATGCAGCAGCCTTGGGCGACCCAACAGCCGCTGCACCAATCGCAGGACTCTCTGCTTCTCGTGCGCATCCAATCCGCTCCAGGCCCAGACGGCCGGCGCGACCAGCACCAGGGCGACTCCCAGTGTCGCTGGCCACGGACAACCGACCAGCGACAGGGCGTGGGCATTCACACCGATCACCGTCGCCACCGTCGCGGCCTTAACGCCGCACCACAACACGCCCGGCAGGCTCGCCGTCTCACGCGCCGCCAGGGCGAGCAGAAATACCTGGAGGACGCTCGGCAGCACCATGGCCATCGCCGCACCAAGCCCGCCCCAGCGCGGAATGAGCAGTAGACACAACAGGATGTTGGCCAGTGCGCACGCACCGGAACTCCATACCAGGTACCTCTGCCGTCTCCTGGCGATCGCAAGATGATACAGGATGCCGCACGCCCCGTGAAACGGCAGCGACAAGCCTAGCACCTGCAGCAGCAGCGGTGCTTCGGCGTACGCCGGACCGAGCACGAGCAGTATGACCGGCGCGGCCCAGAAATACAGGAACGCGCACGCCACGCAGCCGGGCAGCACTGCGAGCTTCAAGGCGAGAATCAGTTGCGGACGGTTGTCACCGGGGCGTCCTTCGCTTTCGCAGATGGTGGGGAACGCCGCCACCGCCATCTGTCCCGGAACATGTATCAGAATCTCGAAGAAGCGATAGGCTGCGCTATACACGCCGACCGTCGCGGCGGCCTTGAGACTGCCCAGGAAGATCCAGTCGAATCGGTTGAATGCGGCGCCGGTCAAGTCGCTCAGGGCGATCTGGGCGCCATCGTACAACAGCATGCGCCCTTCTGCCCGCCGGCCAGGCAACGGCCAGCGCCCCGTGTGAAGATGGTACGCCACGACCAGAAACACCGTCGCCAGAACGTCCGAGCACAGCAGAGCCACGAACAGCGACAGCACCGACAACCCGTACCATAGCAGCGCTACCCCGATGACGGCCTTGGTGACCACGCGCAGCACCATCGACACAGAGGAAACGGCCATGCGGCGCGCGCCCTTGAAGTAGGCGTCCAGCACCGCGCCAGCCCCAACCGCCACCAGTGAGCCGGCAGCCAACCCGATGTAGATCAGGTGAGAGGACAGCCGCGGAATGAACCAGGAACCCCCACACAACAGAAGCGCGCCGACGGAGGATATGAGCAGATGTTGCCAGAGCGCCGCCCGTATTACACAGTGGCGGCGAGCGGCGTCGGAGACGGCGATCTCCCTGATGATGACCGGCCCGCGCCCGAAGCTCACGCAGACCCCCAGCATGACGACAATTGCGATAATGAAGCTGAAGGTTCCGAAGTTGTCGGGCCCCAGCGATCGCGCGGCGTAGACCTGGTAACAGAAATTGATCGCCTGCACCGACAGCGATCCGACCAGCAGCGAGAGGAAGTTGGAGAGCACGCCCTGCTGTCTGGACGGCGCCGCCTCACATCCGTCGGACGTCATAACCAAGCTCCGGCCCGCGTCGCGCCCAGACTGACGGCACCGTATAGCCCATCGACGGCACAGGCATCGCGGCAGGCTGATATGCGGCGAGCGTGACGGCAAAGACCAACATCATCAGACATGCCGAGCTGTACATCGTATAAATGGGATAGAGGCTCTCCTGCGATACGCCGGAGGCAAGCACGCCCACCCAAAACGCAACCATCGCTCTACCGACGAGCTGCTGCTCCGAATCGGGATTGCTACCGGCGCCCATTCGGTAAAACGTCTGCACCAGCCTCGTCCACAGAATGAGGAATAAGGTCAAACCCGGCACGCCGAGTTCACCCAGTGAGTGCACGTACATATTGTGGCCCGCAGAACCCCGCGTCACAGCCGCGATGCGCACAAAATGCGCCCCGTAGCCGTAAAAACCCGCACCAAGAATGAGAAACTCGGGATGGTTCTTGAGGTAGGCCAGGACCTGCAACCACCCCTCGATCCGCCCTGCACCCGTGGACTTCCTGAACGCCTCGGCAGAGTAGAGCGCCCCGAAGCGCTCACCCCACACGCTGACGTCTGTCGCCAGCAGAATCAGAACGACTCCACCGATGGTAAGCACAAAACTGAGGCCGATCAGACGCCGGGCGCCAACGCGAAAACCCAGCACGGTCAATCCCACGACGATCGCGATGATTGCCGAGCGGGAAAAGCTGTCGAGCAGAAGGAACCCATATAGCGGCAACAGCACAAACATCAAGACACCCCAGCCCTTGCCGCCCAGCCATGCACGGAGCAGGACGAGCATGATTCCCGTATACGCAAACAGTCCGATCACGGCACGATTGAAGCCCAATAGAAAACTGTGCATCAGCTCGGGATCGTCCCGGATTTCCTGCGGCCCGTATTTGAGGATGTCGCCCACATAGAAGTTCAGGTTGACCAGGCCCGTGCTAGAGACCAGGTTGCCCACGCCGAGGGCGGCTACCAGCAGGCATATCCAACCGAGGAGCTTGCGATAATCCTGGCGAGTCAAGGGCAGCGTCGCGAGCACCACGAAGTTCAGCACGAACATGAGGAACCGAAGCGAGTAGAAGCCCAGATGCATAAACGACATAAACGTCGGCAGCCTGAAAACGACGAACAGTCGCGACACCACAACGCAACCCATCAGCGCCCACAACGCCATCGCACCGGGCACCTGTACCTGACGCATGCGCTGCATACTCGTGCGCCCCCAGCGCAGCAACACGGCCAGCAGCACGATATCACATACAAAGACGGCGGAGTTCGCCCCCGTGGCGAAAATGGTTACGGGAAGCGCGAAGAAGTACGACAGCACCAGTGCCATGGCCGCCGTGCGCGGCCGCGACCCCGCCAACGCCACCAGGGACAGCACAATGGCTGCACCAATGCTGATGGATGTCATGCAAGCTCCCTGGCAGCGTGTGCCGGTACTGCACACCCCTTCTCATTCTGCCAGCCAAGGCGGTCTGGCTGAACAGCTAACCGGCTCGCACGCACTCTACCCGCTTCACCCTAGGTCGGCGCTAACGCCTTGAGGATTCTCCGTGCTGCCTTGCCATCGCCATACGGACTAATCCCAGGCCGCCTTGCCAGATCCTCACTCAGGATCTCGCGACAGCCGGCTATGATTCGTTCGCACTCGTTGCCCACCAGCCTGACCACGCCCGCCTCGACGCCCTCGGGCCGCTCGGTCTTGTTTCGCATCACCAGCACGGGCTTGCCCAGACTGGGCGCCTCCTCCTGTACGCCGCCTGAATCGGTCAGAATAAGGCTACTTCGGTCCATCAGCCAGGCGAACGCCGCATATGGCTGAGGCTCTATTAAGTGTACGCCATCGACGTTGCCCAGGATCGCTCGGACCGGCTCCTGCACGTTGGGGTTCAGGTGTACCGGGTACACCCAGGCCACATCGGGGTTATCGGCCGCCAGCGTAGCGATCGCCCGACAAATATTTTCGAAGCCCTGGCCGAAGCTCTCGCGCCGATGGCCGGTGATCAGCACCATGCGGCGATCGCCCACGTGCCGGTCGGTCCATTCGCGGATGGCGGTCACATCCGCAGACGGACAAGTCCGGTTTTTCTCGAGCACCCAGTGCAGGGCATCGATCACCGTATTGCCGGTGACTGCGATGCGATCGGCGGGTATGCCCTCGGCCAGCAGGTTGGCGCGGGCTCGCTCGGTGGGCGCGAAGTGCAGATCGGCAATCTGGCTGGCCAGGCGGCGATTGATCTCCTCGGGGAAAGGCTGCCGCTTATCGTTCGTCCGCAAGCCCGCCTCGACGTGAGCCACGCGAATACCCAGGAAGAACGCCGCCACCGCCGCCGCCCACACAGTCGTTGTATCGCCCTGCACAAGCACCCAGTCCGGGCGAATGGTCTCCAGCACGCCACTGACGCCCTGAATCGTCCTGGCGCTGATGTCGGCCAGTGTCTGATCCGGCCTCATCAGATCCAGATCCACGTCAGGAGTGATGTGAAAAACGGCCAACATCTGATCGAGCATCTGGCGGTGTTGGCCGGTCACACAGACGTGGGTGGTGAAACGATGCGGCTGCCGCTTGGCCAGCAGCACCACCGGAGCCAGCTTGATGGCCTCCGGACGCGTGCCGAGAACGAAGCACAGCTTTGTCATGTAATGTCGCTGCGTCTCAGTTGCACACAAGTCGATGAAAAGCGAAATCAATTCCGCCACTGGTCCACCAAGTCGCACAGAAGCGCGACTCGGCTGGTGCCCCGTGTGGCAGAAACGAGCATTCATCAATCAGCCGGAAACACACCTTATCTCAAGTTATCGGCATAGTGCCGTCCACGCGCTCAGGGCGGACACGATGACGATCAGGGGGGCGGGCCATCTGCGACATCCGATCTGGGCCGCAGTGGGCCCGAGCCAGGGCGACGTCACCGGCGGTCATGCCGAACCGGCCCGCCAGATCGACAGCGGCTTTCCAGAGGCGAGGTTCCGTCCTTTAAGGTCGATATATACAGTGCATGATAGCTCGGAAAGTAGCGTGGTACACGCGGCGAATCGTGTTGGGGCCGCCCTAACCGGTTTGTGCCAGGCGATCCCCCGGCTTCCGGTCTTTCGTTTCGGATCGTCTGCAACGACACCGCGGTGTGAAACACAAACGGGGTCAAGCGGGCCTCGTAACAGCGGGGTGCGCCCATACATGTTCCGATGCTACCGATAAAACAGATAATTGTGGTCGTCTAGAGTGAACGATTGGAATCCTTTCTGCCGCATGTCTTCTGCTGCCCTGCGGGTGTCCTGTACGGAGAACCGTTCGATGCAGTGATGGTGGAACTCGACAAACACTTGCGTGAACGGTTGCAGCGCATCGGCCGCAACCGTGTCGAGCAGTTCATATTCTGCGCCTTCCAGATCCAGTTTTAGAAAGTCGACGTGCTCACAGCCAATCTCCTCCAGCAGGCCACGGAGGGTCACGGCCTCGACCTGATAGCTGCGAATCGTGTCGTGTACTACGTTGGTGTGGTCGCCAAGAAGAGAACCGCTTTCGTTTACATCGCTCTCGTGGAAAGTCAGTGTGCCTCCTTTTGCGGCCACGGCGCGGGCGAGGTATCTGAACCGCTCAGCGTAGCGCTGCTCAATCGTTCGCAATGCAGGCGCGTGCTTCCGCGTCGGGTCGACGCCGAACGCCCTAAGGCCGTACGTGGAAATCAGGTGGACCGAAAGTTCTGCCTCGTGCCCACACCCCACGTCCACGACCACGCTCGAAGGTGTCAGCGAGTCCCGGAAGATATAGTTAGGGGGGAAATACCTGATACGCAAGCGTTTTGCCTTGGGCAGGCGCCAGTAGAATCTGGCGTACCGACTCGCGGCCCTAAAGACACGACGAAAAGGACTCATCCTAGCTTCCCAGACAGACACCCGCCGACGAACACCGCAACGAGTCATAAGTCATTGTCCCCCTTTTTCGGGCTCGACGCAAGTGTCTCCATCGTACTTGACGGTTCTCTCATGCGCAACCCGCGCTCAATGCTTCCGCGGCCGTCTCCCGCGGGCGCACACGCCCAAGGGCGCGACGGTACTGTACTGGCCGCAGGTGCGACGGACTGGATGGACGGCCCCGCGCACAGCCAGCCTCGCCTCTTTTACGACCCAAAAATGTCGGCATCGGTGACGATCGGCGAGCGTCTCACGCGTGCGGGCGACCCAGGCGGCGCCGAATGTCGTCGATGATCGCGCGAAGCGTCTCGTCGAGCTTCGTGCGGGGTTCGTAACCGATCGTCTCTCTGATCCGATCCAGGCACGGCACCCGCCGCATCATGTCGTCGAACGGGCGGCCGTAGGCCTCTTCATACGAAAGATACTTCTTCTCGCTCTTGCTCCCGGTCATCTTGATGATCTTGTCGGCCAGCGCGTCGATCGAGATCTCCTCGTTCGAGCCGATGTTGTACACTCGCCCCGGTGCGTCGGCGCGGTTCATCAGGGCGACCATCGCGTCGATCACGTCGCCCACATATCCGAAGCAGCGGCTCTGCTTGCCCGTCCCGTACACGCAGAGCGGCTCGTTCTTCAGCGCCGCCGTCACGAAGCGCGGGATCACCATGCCGTAGCGACCGGTCTGACGAGGCCCGACCGTATTAAACAGACGCACAACGGCCACCGGCAGACCGTACTGGGCATGGTAGGCCAACCCCAGAAACTCGTCGATGGCCTTACTGCACGCGTACGACCATCTGGAGAACCGCGTGCTCCCCAGGACGGTATCGTCGTCCTCGCGGAATGGGACGGCCTCGCTCTTGCCGTACACCTCGCTGGTCGATGCGAGCAGCACCGTCTTGCGGAACTTGTTGGCGACCTCCAGGACGACCTCCGTGCCGTGGATGTTGGTTTCGATGGTGTGCACAGGCTGATCGACGATCAATTGCACGCCGACGGCCGCAGCAAGATGGAAAACCACGTCGCACGGCTCGATCAGGATGTGCATCGTCTCGGAGTGGCGCACGTCATCGTATACGAACCGCAACCGCGGGTGGTTCTCGATCGCCTTGAGGTTGTCCAGACTGCCCGTGCTGAGATTGTCGACCACAACGACCTCGTGGCCGGTTCGCAGCAGCCGCTCGGCCAGGTGCGATCCGATAAAGCCCGCTCCGCCGGTGATCAATGCCTTCATCTGCTCTGCTCCTCAACTGGTAGGCGGCTGCAAGTGGTGGGCGAGCCAATCCTGCGGGCTGCGCATCGCTGATGACGGGACCACGGCTCATCCGGCCGCGCACTCGTACCGCGCGGCACCGTTCATATCATCCGACCGGTCGGTACGCAAGTGCCTCGACACCTGCCAGATCTAGTACTCGCGCCGGCAAGATAGCATCATGAATCGCCAGGACATATGCCGACGTTCGTCCGGTCCGCAGGGCGTACTTCTTGATCCCCACCGTAAAGGGCAGTGCCTGCACCCACAGCCCGAGTGCAGGGGCCACCCCTGCTGATTCGCTCTATAACAGCTTTCTCGCTGCCGGCCGAGCCCGTTGCCCGGATGCCCGTCGGGCAGGTGTCCGACGTCCTGTTTACACCCATTACGAGGCTATTCAACGATCTTCGCCTGTTGAGTATGTTAAGCGCCACATGCGACAGGGTTTTATCCTGCCGTTGTAGAACCGTTGCGGGTACACACGTGTCCACTCGGCAACTTTGGTGGCGTGGACCTCGTCCACGTCGAGCGTGTGTGCTTCACGCGGAAGGTAGCCAAAGATGCTGCCGTCAGGCGCATAGGCATAGTCCGCCTGTTCGCGCTGTAGCAGCGCGTTGATGCCATGCGATTGGATAAAGCGCACACGATCCAGCGGCAAGTTGAGGCCATCGGTCCCGATAATTCGATTCTGCGTGTACCAAGCAAGATAGCCGACGTCGTAGGAAGCAATGACTGCCTCGGGAGGCAATTTCTGGTTGACCCAGTTGCATACCTGCAGCAGCACCCGGTTTTTCTCGCGCGTCATCTCGGCATGCGGAATGTAGATGAGGTAGTTGACTGCCAGTTGGCTGGCCAGACACGACGCAACCACCCCGACCCACGCCACGGATCTGCCGCGCGAAGCTGAAGGGCGGACGGGCACGTCCGCCGCTGGCCTGATAGCGATCTCCACCAACCGCACGGCCAGGATCCCTATGAACGGTGTCAGCGGACACATGTAGCGGGTGCCTGGCCCGGCACCCGTGCAGATCCACACCACCGGCAGGCCAATCACCCAAGCGGCCATCAGCGCATCGACGCCATCGCAGCAGCGAAACAATTGCCTCAACCCCCTTCGCAGGCAGACGGCGGCAAAGCCGCCCAACAGAACAAGCGACGGGCCGATCGCCGAGCCAAGCACACGCGACAGAAGCAGGCGCATGTAAGCCGTCGTTAGCGGCTGCCCTGACTTGGCGGCGACCGTACTGGGCATTGGCTGCCCGAACTCGAGCAGACCGAAAGCCCCGATCGCCACGCACACCAGAAACAGCGGAACTGCCGATATGAGAAGCGAACGCACCTGTCTGAGTACATGCGATCGTGGCCCCAAAAGCAGCCGGCCCAGAGTTATGATCGCCCAGAACAGTCCCAGGAAGACAAATTCCAAACGCACCAGGACCCCTGCTGCAATAACCGTCGGTACCCAGTCGAATCTCCCCTCCCTATGAAGCTGACAATGAGCTGTCCAGAAGACGAGAGCGCAAAGCAGTGTCGCCAGCGGGGCCTCCATGCCCACCACCGACCAACGTGCCAAAGCCGGATCACATGCGAACATCAATGCACCGGCCAAACCGATAAGTGGCAGCCGGTGGCGCCGGGCCACGAAAGCAAGCATCACAAGCAGCGCCAAGACTGCACTAGCCTGCCCTACCAGGCGCAAGATGAAATAGGGGTCGTCCGAGAAGTGAAGCAGCAACCAACTCAATGCGAACCAGGCCATGCTGCTGATGCAATAAACTGGTTCACCCTCGTTAAGGCCAAGTCCCTGCCCGTCGCGCGCATTCCGAGCGCATGTCATGAAAATGTATGCATCGTCCTTCGTCGAGGACCAGTAAGGCGCTGCGCAAGCCAACAGAAGGACCACCGCCACCAATTGGATCCAGAGGGCATGCCGAGGACCGCCCCCTGGTCCTGATTGACTCGATCCGTCGCCCAGTTCGCTGGACATGCCGTATTCTCCTTAGCCGTTAGCCTTGCCCGCGGCGCGGTCGGCCCAGCAGCGACTTGCCCTGCATATCGTCGGGCACGGGCTCGCCTAACATCTCCAGCACCGTCGGAGCCACGTCGTACAGGGTGGCGGTGTCGTCTCGCCCTCGCCCCGCCAGCGATGGGTGGTTGAAGCAGTACATTCCCATCTGTGCGTGGTTGGCGTCGTCCGGGCCGGTGTCGTTCTCGAACGTATGGATCGAGTCGTTGCCCACCGTGCCCACACTTCGCCACCGAAGACCACCGAAAATGACGATCAGATCGGGCGGCACGCCACGCACGTCGCGGTAAATCTCCTGCGGTCGGTACACACGCGTGGGGATCGATTGGCCCTGGTGGTCGGGAATGGCCTGGATTTTGGCAATCAGCTCGTCGCGGACGGCTTCATACCGATCCGACGAGACCTGCCCGTCGGGCTCTCGGCCGGCCACGTTGACGAAACAGCGGCCATAGTACCCGCCCTCGCCCCAAGCGATGGTCTTGGACCAATCCACCAGATCGAAGCTGAATCGCGTCGGCCCGTCCGGCGGCTGCTTGAGCGTCAGATACCCCTCCTGAATCAGCCAGTCGTTGAAGCAGATCCCGCCTTCCATCAACTGCGCGCCGTGATCGCTGACGATCCAGACCGCCGTCTTGTCCAGGTCCATCACGTCCAGCAACTGGCCCAGCAGTTCGTCGAAGTGCTTGTAGTAGTCCCGGATGGCATGCTCGAACTCGTTGCCCGGCTGGTACCGGTGATGATCCTGGTCCATGAATTGCCAGAAGCCATGATGAATACGGTCGTGGCCCATTTCGACCATCCAGAACAGGTCCCACGGCCGCGTGGTCAGAAGATGTTTGGCCAGCCGAAAACGCTTGTCGGTCATCTCGTAGATCTGATCGAGCAGCCAGCGCTTGTCGTCCGTTCGGAAGCCCTTGACGTCGAGCAGGTACTCGCCGATCTCCCTCGCAACCTCCGCCTCCAGCGCCGGCGGGTAGGTGTACTTCTGCGGCGGTTTGCCCGGCAGCACCGGCGTCAGAAACCCCGTCACCATGCAGCCGTTGACCGGACGGACGATCGGATACGTCTGCGGCACCCCCAGTACGATCACCTGCTTGCCGGCCTGGCTGAGCAGATCCCACAGTCGCGGCTCACGAATCGCCAGACTGGTGGCGATCGTCAGGTTGTCGTAGGAGTGGTCGCCGCGGTTGCGGAACCCATATACCCCCAGTGTGCCCGGATCCTTGCTGGTGGCCATGCACGACCAGGCCGGCACCGTGATCGGCGGCATACAACTCTCGAGGTTGCCGAACGTGCCCGATTCGGCCAGCCGCCGAATGTTCGGAAGATCGTCGATGAAGCGCTCGAACGTCAGCACCGGATCGGCGCAGTCCAATCCGATAATCGCTACCTTCTCGATCGTGCTCATTCGCGCAGCGCCCCTTTACTCCTTCATCGCCTCGATGAGCAGGTCGGCGACCTCGGGACGGGTGAATTCGGCCGGTGGCCGCTGACCCGCACGCAGCATCTCGCGAACCTTCGTACCGCTGAGAAACACTCTTTGCTCCTTGCTGCTGCTGGTCGTCTTGTCCGACGCCATGGACCCAGTCTTCTGGCAGTAGAAGGAATGCTCGAACTTCAACGGCGTGATGCCCATCAACGCCGGATCAATCCGGTCGAAGATCTTCTGCGCATCGTATGTGCCGTAGTAATCGCCCACGCCGGCATGATCGCGCCCCACGATGAAGTGCGTGCACCCGTAGTTCTTACGGATCGTCGCGTGCAGCACCGCCTCACGCGGCCCGGCATACCGCATGGCCGAAGGCATGCAGCTCAACAGCACCCGCTGAGGGTTATAGTAATTCTCCAACAACACCTGGTAGCACCGCATACGCACGTCGGCCGGGATGTCGCCCGGCTGCGTCTGCCCCACCAGTGGGTGGATCAACAGCCCGTCGCAGATCTCCAGCGCGCACTTGGTTAGATACTCGTGTGCCCGATGGATCGGGTTGCGGGTCTGGAACGCTACCACGCTTTGCCACCCGCGCTGCGAAAACACCTCGCGCGTCCGCGATGGCGGCAGGCGATGCTCGGCGAACTCCGGCTCGTGCCGGGGACAGAGCACCGCCAGCGGACCCGCCAGGCAGACCTCGCCCCGGCTCTGCAGCACCGCCACGCCCGGGTGCTTGCGGTCATCGGTCAGATAGATCTTCCCCGCTTCCTTGGCCTTGTCGTGCGGGTACTTCTCCTGAAGCGTCATCACCGCCAGTGGCCGATCCTGCTCGTCGGTCAGACAGACCTCCTGGCCCACCTCCAAAGCGTCGGACGTCCGCCGATCCACGCAGAACGTGATGGGAATGCCCCAGGGCAGCCCGTTGGCAAGCTGCAGCCGGTCGCAAACAGCATGGAAATCATCCGATCCCATGAACCCTGTCAGCGGACTGAACGCCCCTATGGCGATCATCTCCAGGTCGCACTGCTGCTGCTCGGGCAGGGCGATCCTCGGCATGTTCGCCAATCGCTGCTCGAGGGCCGAACACTCCGCCCCGCTCACTACCCGGTCGACCAGTTCACCGCCATGCGGCTCGATGAGTCCGTTCGTCGTTCTACCCATGTTCGTTCACCCATTCTTCGATCGTATCAGGCAGCCTCTTACAGCATCCCGCGATGCGGCACAGGGATGCGACCAGGGCTGCGTTGCCATCTCTACCGGGCACATCCAAGCGACCGAGACCTTCAGGCTTTCCCAGGGGCGATGATCCCTCGCTCTGCCAGCAGCTCCAGCACGCTGGCCGCCGCCTCCTGTGGCGTCTGCTTATCCGTGTGCACCACCAACTCCGGCTTTTCGGGCGGCTCGTACGGATCGTCGATCCCCGTAAACTGCTTGACCTCGCCGGCCCGTGCTTTGGCGTAAAGCCCCTTCGGGTCGCGCTGTTCGCAAACCTCCAAGGGAGCGTCGACGTACACCTCGACAAACGGCAAGCCGGCCTGCTCGTGCAAAGCTCGCGCTTTGTCCCGATCGGCCCGATAAGGACTGATGAAACTGGTCAGCACAATCAATCCCGCGTCGGCGAAGAGTTTGGCCACCTCGCCGATGCGCCGGATGTTCTCCTCCCGGTCTTCCGCCGAGAAACCCAGATTCCGGTTCAAGCCGTGGCGCACGTTGTCGCCGTCCAGCACATACGCCAATCGCCCCGACTCAACCAGGGCATGCTCCACCGTAAACGCCACCGTACTCTTGCCCGAAGCGCTCAGCCCCGTGAGCCATATCGTGGCGCCCTTCTGCTTCAGCAGTCGCTCACGATGGGCCCGTTCGACGTGCCCTTCATGCCAAGTGATATTCGTTGCGGCCTGCTTGGTCACTATCTCGTCTCCAATCATCAATGTCGTCTTCGGCAGCATGAGCCGGTACCACGGCTCAAAACGCGGTGATTATTCTGGCACACTCGATCCGTTTCAACGTCGCGGATATAAGCGATCATACTCCTCGTGATGGCGCCTGCGCCATACGGACATACAGATGTCTACACACCCAATCGACCATCTCATGCACCCAGTGCATCGGCACACGCCACGATCACCGATGCCGCCGCCACCGCCGCCGTCTCCACGCGAAGCGTCGTACAGCCTACGCGCACCGTCTGGAAGCCCGCCGCCTGAGCCGCTGCCGTCTCCTGGGCGGTCAGGCCGCCTTCCGGTCCGATAAGTATCAGAATGGAGCGAGGCGCACCCGCCTCCTGCAAGACCGACAGCAACGGCCGGCCAGGCCCACCCACCAGCAGCAACTCAAAGCCACCCGCCTGCTCTATTACAGTACTAAGATCCTGTCGCAAAACGACTTGCGGCAACCACGCCTGCCCCGATTGCTTGGCCGCCTCCACCGCCCGACGCCCCCACCGTTCGACGGACGCCCCGCTGGCACGAGCCGCACTACGCGAGAAGTTCACGCCCCAGATCGCCCCGACCCCCAGCTCGGTGAGCTTCTCCGCCAGCCAGACCTGCCGCGGCCCCTTTGCCAAGGCTACCGCGACCGTCAGACGGGAGGCGGGTGGCCGCGGCACCAGCCTGCGCTCGGCTAACTCCACACTCAGCCGCTCACGCCCCCCGACCGAGACGATCCGTGCGTCGACCTCGGTGCCGGCTCCGTCAAACAGCACGATCGGCTCGCCCGCCCGCAACCTCCGGGCGCCCAATGCGTGTCGTGCCTCCGCACCGCAAAGCTCGATCTGCCGGCTTGATGGCGTCCCGTGGGCCGGCTTCTCTGCCGCCCCCGCCAACCCCGCATAATGGAACCGTGGTATCGACACAGGGCGATTATGGCCTCGCTCGCACGGGGCAGCAACCCACCCCGGTCAAGCGCCCCCTCTGTGTGGCCGATAGGACTCCTGCCAACCGAGCGAGGAGAGACCAGGCCGTGCCCGGCGACGCCAGCGACAGACCACCCAAAGAACCCCGTGGCGGGGGAGGCGACCCGCTTGCCGAACTGTCCGCCCGCAATGTCGAGGAGGCCATAACTCAGGCCGAGGGACTCGCCGCCGACGCGGCCGAGCAGGTCGGCGTCAGCGAAGAGCAGCCCGAGACCGATCAACCGCTTGCCCAAGGCGAGTCTGAAACCGACCGACAACACGCCGGAAGTGCCTCCCAGTCACCCTCGGACCCATCGGCTGAGGGTCAGACCCAAGCGGACCCCGTCGACGAGAAGCTCGCCCAGCTGGAGGCCCTGCTGTCCGGCGTGCGGGACGACGGCCAAGAACCCAAGCCAAAACCGCCTGCAAAACCTTCTAAGCAGCCGGAACCGCCGACTGCCAACCGAAACGAACGCACGTCGTCAGCCGCCGTGAAAGGGCTTTCCGAGCAGGAAGCCAACGAGCTCGACGAGTTGATCGCAGGCGCCGTCGACGCCGAGGCCATCGAGGGCGCCGAGTTAGTCGCTCCAACGGCCCAACAAGACACCCAACAACCTGCCGCCTGGGACGACCAAACAAACGTCGCCGATCATGCCGACGGCACCGACCGGGACGAATCCGGCGATCACGCCGACAACACCTATTCAGGCCGTGTCGACACCGCTCGAGCGATGGTGGCCCAGGCAGTCTGCGTCACCTTCGAGTTGATGGACCGGCCCTTCCAGCGGCTTAGTCAACAAGCCAAGGACATCATCGGCTGGGTCGGACTGGGCACCCTGGCGGTGGCCGTCGTTGTGCTGGTTCTCACCTTCTTGATGCGCTGAGCGAGCGGTCCGGTGCCGCTTTTTTAGTCCGGGTGGAGCAGCAGCACCCCGCCGCCAAAGCTGCCCGTGGCTTGGCGGCACCCGTGCCGGTCGGCGTATCAGGCGAAAGGCTGATCCAACAGACCCACAAACGCCAGCCCGATCAACGGCGCAACGTTGCCCGCCATCGCCGCCACCTACAGGGCATAGTGTGCTCTGCCCCCAAGCGTCGTGCCGCCAGGGCAACCTACCAGCTCCCGCCATCGGACGTTCGAAATGTGATAATCGAGGTTGTCAAACACAGACGCTTCGAAGTCGCCGGTCAGGTACCCCAGCGCCGGCAGCAGGCCCACCGTCAGGTCCAAAGCCCATCGGCTTGTAGATGCTGCACGAAAATGGCCTCGCGCAGTGTCGTTGGCCATCGGAAATGCGTCAAGCCAGGGGCCGCTCTGCCGGCGAGTGAGCGCCCCGCCGGTCGGGTTCAGGTGTGGCAGCCATCGTCACAGCAACCGCCACGCCAACCCTCCATCCCCTCGCGGACAATCAGAGGAACCAGCACCAAAGCGGCCACGGGGTCAGCCCACCACCATCCCAGCGTCGCGTTGAGCAGGAGTCCAGCCAGCGCCGTCAAGGACAGCCACGCACACGTGATGGTTTCATAGGCGTCGGCTCGAAGTGCCCGGCTGTCCAAGACCCGGGCGGTTCGCAGCTTGGCCCAGCCAAGCACCGGCATGACCACCAGCGAGATCGCCGTCAGCACAATGCCGACAATGCTCTGCTCGGCCTTGGCGCCGAAGCCGAGAAGTTGGCGGCCCGCGTCGATGAGGATGTACACAGCCAGCGCCAGCAGCAGCCCGCCCGCGATGCGCGACGCCACGCGTTCGGCCCGCTCGGCTCGCTCGATCGACCGGTGGCGAAGCTCCGACCGAAGCCGCCATCCCACCACCGCCCCGCTGGACACCTCGATAAACGAATCGACGCCGAACCCGATCAGCGCGACCGAATCGGCCGCTACGCCCGCCGCCGTCGCGATCAAACCCTCAGCGACGTTCCAGCCGACCGTTAGCAGCTCAAGCCGCCACCCCGTGCGAAGGTGTGCATGTCGGGCATCGGCCTGAAGGGGCACCCGGTCCTTACGGTGATCGATGGTTTGCGTGCTCAACGGTCCGGCTCCTCTATCCGCCCCGCCCACTGACCCTGATCATAGCACCCAGGTTCGCCGACGCGCCCCATTCGTCCGGGCTTGTGCTAACGTCGCAGCGATTGGCTCCCGGACGCCGCAACACCCGTGTAGAGCCCCGAATACCCCGCTCATCTTGATTTGGACTTCCGGCACCGATAGCATGCATCGTGAGGTGGCCGATGCCGTTCCCGAGTGTCGAACAACAGCTTGAGGTATTGCTTCGCGGCTGTGAAGCCGTCTACAGCCCGGACGAGTTGCGTGCCAAGCTCGAACGTTCGCGCAAACAGGACAAGCCCCTTCGTGTCAAGCTCGGGCTCGACCCGACCGCCCCCGACATTCACCTGGGCCACACCGTCGTATTCCGCAAGATCCGCGAGTTCCAGGATTTCGGCCACAAGGCTGTGGTGATCATCGGCGATTACACGGCGATGGTGGGCGACCCCTCCGAGAAGAGTAAGACCCGACCCACGCTGTCGCGCGACGAGGCCGAAGCGAACGCCCAGACCTATCTCGATCAGGCGGGCTGCGTGCTGGACACGCGCCCGGAGCGCCTCGAACTCCGGCGCAACAGCGAATGGCTGGCGGAGCTCTCGCTCGCCGACGCGCTGCGGCTGGCCAGCAAGATGACCGTCGCCCGCATGCTCGAGCGCGACACGTTCGAGAAGCGCTACAAGGGCGGCATCGAGATCTACCTACACGAGTTTCTGTATCCTCTTTTGCAGGGACGTGACAGTGTCGCCATCGAGGCCGACATCGAGCTGGGTGGGTCCGATCAGACGTTTAACAATCTGGTCGGGCGCGACCTCCAGCGCGACGCCGGGCAGCAACCGCAGGTCGTGATGATCATGCCTATCCTGGCAGGCCTGGACGGCGTCGAGAAGATGAGCAAATCGCTCGGCAACTACGTCGCCGTCACCGATTCGGCCCACGATATGTTCGGCAAGCTCATGAGCGTGCCGGATGAGCTGATGCGCAACTACTTCGATCTGCTGACCGCTGTGGACCCGGCCGAGATCAACACGCTCTGCGACCCAGCCAAAACGCATCCCATGGAGGCCAAGAAGCGGCTGGCCCGTGCGATCGCCGAGGAGTTTCACTTAGCCGACGACGCCGATCGGGCGCAGCGCGAATGGGAGGCGATTCACCAGAAGTCGGCCGCGGGCGCCGGTATGGTCGTGCCCGAGGATACGCCTACCGTTGCCCTCAAGCGCGAGCAGATGCAGGACGGCAAGGTACGGGCCATCGATCTGGTCATGGTCTGTGGTTTCGCCTCGTCGCGCAGCGAGGGTCGAAGGCTTGCGGCTGAGGGGGGCATTCGGCTCAACGGTCAGGCCATTCAGGACGTCAACGAGCCTGTCGAGGTCAAGACCGGCGACGTCCTTCAGCGAGGCAAGCGCAGGTTCGCGCGGCTGGAGGTGAGCCAATGAAATTGCCCCCACTGACCGACCCGGACCGATACGCAGGGCTCTATGTGTTCGACTTCGGCGAGCAGTGCGCCGTGGGCTACACCGCCGCCGAAATCGCCGTCCTGCTGGAAAGCGAACGCCATCGTGACGGTAAGGTCTACAAGATCCACCGGGCCTATCCCGATGGCCGGCTGGAACTGGCCGGCGTGCCGACCAGCCAATTCCTCACCGAGGATGGCTTCTTCTTCTACCGGCACGATCCGCATCAGGCCCGGGACGACTACGCCCGGCTGCTGGTGATGGCCGGGGACCACCAGCCGCCCTGCCGCGCCAAGCTTCAGTTGGCTCGGCTGCCTGGGGCCGACATCGAACACGTGGTGGCGCTGATCTACCCGGCTGAGTACAACGATCAGATGAGTCGCTGGCTGCTGGACGGTGAGTACCAGGGCGGCGATCTGGTGGAAGGCGGCGTCAGTCAGGTCACGTCGTACTACCAGGGCGAGACCGAGTTGATCGAGCGCGCCCAGCTCTGGGGCGTTGCCGACGGCACGTCGCGACCGCCTGCCGAGGTGTTGGCCAGCATCCACCTGGCGGTGCAGCGATGATGCGGTGGCTGCGCGGCGCGGTGTTGGCCGCCTCGTCGGTTGTGTGCGGCTGGCGCAGGCCGCGCGCGAGCCAAGACGACGTAGCCGCCCACCAGTGGCGGGACAGCACCCAGCGAATGGGCATACGTTTTGCCGAGCGGATCAGAGACGTTTGGCGCAAGAGGTGGCTGCGATCGCACAGCCCGCGCAACGGGGAGACCTAGATGGCCAGGCAATACGGGTTCGGAATCATCGGCGTCGGGATGATCGGCGAATACCACGCCCAGGCGATTGAGGGCATCGAGGGCGCGAGGCTGGTAGCCGCCTGCGACCGCGTCGAGGACAGGGTCAGGCAGTTCGCCAAAAAGCACAACTGCCAGTCCCACACCGACTTCAACGAGTTGCTGAAGCGCGACGACATCGACGTGGTGACCATCTGCACACCCAGCGGCTCGCACATGGAGCCGGCCGCCGCCGCCGCCCAGGCGGGCAAGCACGCCGTCATCGAGAAGCCCATCGAAATCACGCTCGATCGCATCGACCGCATCCTCGAGGCCCACGACAAGGCCGGCACGAAGATCTGCGGCATCTTCAACGGGCGGTTCACCCAGACGGCTCGGCTGCTCCGCCAGGCCGTCGACCAGGGTCGCTTCGGCCGCATGACCTTCGGCATGGCGTTCGGGCCTTGGTGGCGCGATCAGGCCTACTACGACGAGGGCGGCTGGAAGGGCACGCAACAATACGACGGTGGCGGGGCGCTGATAAACCAGGGCATTCACACCATCGATCTGCTGCAATGGATGATGGGCCCGGTCGCGTCCGTGCAGGCATTCAGCGACGTGCTGGCCCACACGCAGATCGAGGTGGAGGACACCGTCGCCGCCGCTCTTCGGTTCGCCAACGGCGCGCTGGGCACGATCGGTTGCACCACGAGCATGTGGCCCGGCCACTTCCGCATCATCGAGATTGCCGGCGACCAAGGCACCGTGGCCCTGTCCGACAGCAAGTTCCTCTTCTGGCAGTTTGCCGACGAGACCGACGAGGATCAGCGTATACGCGAACAGTTTCTGGAGTTTCCGGCCGTCTCGGTCGGCGCGTCGAGTCCATCAGCGGGTCTGACTGCCGCCGGACACCGGGCCAACATCGAGGAATTTCTCGACGCGGTCGAAGCCGGGCGCGAACCCCTGATCAGCGGCACCGAGGCCCGCAAGAGCGTCGAGATCATTCTGGCCGTCTATCGTTCCGCCAAACAGGGCAAGCCCGTCGAGCTGCCCCTGCGCTGACCGGCGCAATCGTGGGCGGGGGTGTCTTGGTCCTGCGCCGCCGTGGCCAAGGCGGCGGTGATGTGATCCCTTGCCGCCCGGCCGATCGACGGCTCGGCCGAATAACCATGGAGCATCCATCGTGGCTCTACCGACCGTCGCTATCGTCGGCCGCCCCAACGTCGGCAAAAGCGCCATGCTCAACTGGTTGGCGCGCGAGCGGATCAGCATCGTCGACCCGACGCCCGGCGTGACGCGCGATCGCGTCAGTGCCGTCGTGGCCGAGGACGACGCCTATTTTGAGCTGGTTGATACGGGCGGGTTCGGCATCCCCGAGCGGGACGAACTCGGCGAGCACGTCGAACAGCAGATCCTCTTCGCGGTGCAGCAGGCTGACCTCGTTCTCTTCGTGGTCGACATCCGCGCCGGTCTGACCGCGCTGGACCGACGCGTCGGCGAGCTGCTGCGCCAGCACGACCGCCCGGTCATCCTGGTAGCCAACAAGGCCGACACACCCGCCGACGAGCCGGCGGCCGCCGAATTCTTTCCGCTCGGTTTCGACCAGCCGATCGTCGTTTCCGTGCTCCATAGGATGAATCGCGCCGGCCTGGTCGAGGCGATTCTCGGGCGCTTGCAGCGGGTCGGCGAACGGCCCGACGAGCCGGCTATGAAACTTGCCATCGTCGGAAGACGCAACGTCGGCAAGAGCACCTTCATCAACGCCCTGGCCGGCCAGCAGCGCGTCATCGTCAGCGAGACGCCCGGCACGACGCGCGATTCGGTGGATGTTCGCTTCGAGCGCGCGGGGCGCATGTTCGTCGCCATCGACACGGCCGGACTGCGCAAACGCCGCAAGCTCGCCGACGGCGTGGAGTTCTACAGCCAGGTGCGAACCCACAACTCCATTCGACGGGCCGACGTCGTGCTGCTGATGATCGATGCGACAGAACGAATCGGCGAAGTCGACAAGAAGCTGGCCGCCTTCATCCAGGAGCAGTGCAAGCCCTGCGTCCTCGTGGTCAACAAGTGGGACCTCGCCCAGGGGCGTGCGACCGTCGACGATTACTCCGAGTACCTGCTCAAGACGCTGCCCGGGCTCGATTTCGCGCCCATCGCCCTGACCACCGCCACCCGTAGCGAGAAGATCGACGACACGGTTCGACTCGCCGAATCGCTTTTCCGTCAGGCCCGAACCCGGGTCAGCACCGGCGAACTCAATCGGGCGGTGGAACAGGCCCTGGGCGAACGCCCACCCGCCGTCAAACGCAGCACCAAACGCCCCAAGGTGTACTACGCCACGCAGGTCAGCGTCGCGCCGCCCACCCTGGTATTCTTCATCAACGACCCCACGCTCATCGACGACCAATACCGTCGATTCCTCGTTCGACGCTTCCGCGAGCTGCTGCCCTTCGTTGAAGTGCCCATGCGGCTGCTGTTCCGCTCGCATCGGCAGCAGGCAGGGCAGCCCCGCACGCGCCGTACCACCGGGCGTTAGAACCCCACCGATTCGCGCCGCCGCGGCCCGCATGGCACGAGCCTTGCGTTGGCGACCGATCTTCGGCCAGAATGGACCAAACCCAGGCATGAGGCATCCCGCCTCGCGGGCCTGCAATCGGGAGAACCAGACATTGACTTCGCGAGAATGCGTCCAGGCCGCCTTCGCCCACGTACAGCCGGAGCACGTTCCCTGCGACTACTTCGGTACACATGAAATCCGGCAGGCTCTGTTCGATCATTTTGGCGTCTGTGACGACTACGCCCTCTGCGACCGCCTCGGCACCGACATTCGCTACGTCGAGCCGCCCTACGTTGGACCGCCTCTGCCGGACTTCGACGACGGATCCACCATCGACATCTGGGGCGTCCGGCGCCGACCCATGCCCAACGAGTACGGCGAATATGCCGAGTCGGTCACCTTGCCCTATGCCGAGTGGACCACCGTCGAGCAGGCTCGGCGGTTCACCTGGCCCAGTCCGGACTCATACGACTACCAGGCCCTGCCCGCCCTCTGCGATCGGTTCCCGGACAAGGCCATCGCCGTCGGCTCGTTCGGCGTGCAGGACTTCATCAACGGGGTCGCGTTTGGGCGCGGCGTCGAACAGGTGCTGCTCGACATCGCCCTGGAGGATCCGGTCTACCTCTACATCGTCGAGACGCGGCATCGCTTCTTCATGGCGGTCATCGAACGCACGCTCGACGCCGCCGGCGGGCGTGTCGACATGGTTCTCTGCGGCGACGATTTCGGCACGCAGCGAGGCCCGCTGATCTCCGAACAGACGTTCAGCAAGCTCTTTGCGGCCAAGAAGAAGGAGCTATTCGACCTGGTCCACGCCTACGACGCGAAGATCTCGCATCACTGCTGCGGATCGAGCCGCGCGCTATTCGACGCCTTCATCGCCATCGGCATGGACGGCCTACAAACGATCCAGCCTCAAGCCGAGGGCATGGACCCCTACGAACTGAAACGCGATTTTGGCGACCGCATCACGCTGCACGGCGCCGTCGACGCACAGGGCTTCCTCCAGCGCGCCACACCCGAGCAGATTCGCCGCGAGGTGCATCAACTTATCGACCAGGTCGGCTGCGACGGCGGGTACATCCTCTCGCCCAGCCACAACATCCAACCCGACACACCCCTCGAGAATGCCCTGGCTGTCTATCGAGCGATGGCCGAACGAAGAGGCACCAAATGGCGGATGTGACACCCGCGCCGCTGGCCGAAGGAGAGACGATGAAGATCGAACACGTAGCCTATCCGATGCCCGATCCTCTGGCGGCCGCCAAATGGTACGCCGAGCACCTGGGCTTTCGCGTGGCGCGGGCCATGGACCGGTCGCCGTACACGCACTTTCTGCTCGACCCCGACACCGGGGCGATGATTGAGATCTACAACAACCCCGCC
The DNA here is from genome assembly GCA_035530655.1 of Phycisphaerae bacterium. Classification (GTDB taxonomy): domain Bacteria; phylum Planctomycetota; class Phycisphaerae; order UBA1845; family DATKUK01; genus DATKUK01. Next base: position 107,026 of record DATKUK010000142.1, on the reverse strand, counting down.
GTCGCCGTGCCAGACTATGCTTCGATGGACCCGCTGCTGTTACACCTGGCCTTTGCCGTCGACGACGTCGCGGCCGTACGCCGCACGCTGCTGGCCGCCGGGGCCACACCCGTCGGCGAGATCACGGTCACGCCCGACGGCGACGAGCTGGCCATGCTCCGCGACCCGTGGGGATTCGCCATCCAGTTGGCCAGACGCGGTACGCCCATGACCTAGACTACGGTTCGCCGTTTTGCTTTCTCAACGGTAACGAGAGGACGAGAAGATGCGACGTATCCCGATGCAGGATCTGATCGACTTTGGAGAGCGTCTGCTTATCGCCAAGGGCGTGGCCCGCCCCGACGCTCGCTACCTGGCTGAAATCGCCGTCCAGTCGGAGGCCTTCGGTGTGACCACGCACGGACTCGTTCAGTTCACGCACTTCGACAGCCAGATCGGCAAGTCCATCGACCCGGCGCGTGAGCCCAAGGTCGTCAGAGACATCGGAGCCTCTGCCCTGATCGACGGACAGGGCACGTTCGGCCAACTCGCCGTTCGACTGGGCAAACAGCTTGCCGCTGACAAGGCGCGGCAGCACGGCATCGCGATGATCGCCATCAGGCGGACCTCGTGGATCGCCGCGCTGGGCATACATCTGATCTCGCTCGCCCGTGACGGGTTCGCCGCGCAGATCTGGGCCCAGAGCAGTCAGTGTCAGGACAGTGCTCCGATCGGCGGCATCGACGCCAGAGTCTCGACCAATCCCATCGCGTTGGCTTTTCCGACCGACGGCGATCCGGTCGTCGCCGATTTCTCCACCTCGGCCATCTCCATGGGTGCGGTCTCGCGTATGGCCAAGGCCGGGCGGCGCGCCGAACACCCCATCTTTATGGACAACCAGGGCCGCCTCACCAACGATCCCGGCGTCGTTCGACCCGACGGGGCCATCCTGTTTATGGGCGGCGAGCAAAGCGGACACAAGGGCTATGCCCTCTCCCTGTGGTGCGAGGCCATGACCGCGCTGGCCGGCGGCGACTGCAACAACCCCGATGCACCGCAGGCCCAGTCGTTCACGCTCATCGTGATCGATCCGGAAGCCTTCGCCGGGCGTGAGTACTACGCGCAGGAGATGAAGCGTTTCGTCGGTTGGCTCCGCAGCAGCCGGCTGCGGCCGGGCACCTCGGAGATCCGCTTGCCCGGCCAGCGAGGATTCCGGCTCTTGCACCAGGCCCGCAAGGAAGGTGTCCCCGTCGATGACGCCGCGCTCGAGCAGCTCAATCGCCTGGCCGCAGAGAACGGCGTCGACGCTGTGACGGTATAGCAGCGACGGCAGATGCGACCCACGATCGATCCGCGAACTCCAGAACCGTGCCGACCAGCGCCGCGTGAGGCCGTGCGCTCATGTCCGATTGTCGGCCCCGCGCTTGACAAACACCTCTCACAGGGGCCAATCTAATGACGGCGATTGATCGTCCTGCGTGTTCGTGTCGGCCGGTGGGCGTCTGACGATATCAACGGGTGATCCAATGAGCCTCCAGTTCCGTTGCGAAGGGTGCGGCAAGACCGTAAAGGCTCCCGACTCCGCGGCCGGACGACAGGGGCGCTGCCCAGCCTGCAAACACGTCATGTACATCCCACTGCCGCCTGAACAAAGGCAGGAGATTCCGGTTGCGCCCGACGGCGACGATGAGAATGCTCGCGCCGAGCAGCTCAAGGAAGATCAGGCCTTCCTCGATCAACTCATTCAGGAACAGGCCTTGTCGCCCGACGCAGGCGCCCCGGCCACGTCAGCGGCCCCCGACGACACGATAGAGACTCTGGTAGTCGGGTTTGTCCTCTCTTCGGCCCAGGGACAAATGGAGCGCGCCGAGCGCTTCGCCGCTCAACTCGCCCGCGGCGGGCAGCACGCCCAGGAGATCGTCGATCGCATGATGCTCGAGCAGATCCCGCACGACGACCTGAAGGACCTGCCCGCCCCCGTCGTCAACGGGTATCTCAAGCAGCTTCGCGAAAAACTCTAAACGTCCCGTCTGCTGAATCCGACCTCAGAACGTCGGTGTCGGTGCGGGCACCGGCATGGTCGGAGGCGCGCCCGGCGTACCGGTCATCCCTCCCATCACCTGCATCGCCAGGTCCTTCACCGCCACCATCAACTCCGTCGGAACGAACAGATCCATTCGGCTGTATGTCTTGCCGCCGGAAACCACCAAGCCCGCCGGCACACCCGCCTGCGTCGGCTCAAACGGCGCGGGCTCCTCGATCGCCTCGCCGATCGACTTGATCAACTGCATCAGACTGTCAAGGCTGAAGTACATCTCAACCGCCCGCATGGTCGGCAGCTTGTCGGCAACTTTCCTGATGCCCGGATCGGTCGACAGCGGCGACTGGCCCTGCGCGGACAGCGCCGCCACCGCTGCCAGGCGCTTGGCGCCGCCGCCGAAGAGCACCACGACATGGTTGTCGCCCACCGCCGCGATCCGCACCAGCAGACCGTCCTGTCCCGCCACGCTCTTGATCCGCCCGCGGTCCGCGTCGGTCACTTCCGGCAGGTTCGCCATGTCGACCAGCACGTGATCGACCGACAAATCCCCCACCTGCTCCGCCTTCGGCTTATACACAATGTTCTTGAGATCCTCGCGGACCGCCTCGTCCTTCGGCAGGAGCTTGACCGCCTCAATCACCTCGCCGAACAGGCCCGCCGTCTTGGCCGCATCCTCGACCTGAAGCACCCACGCAAAGCCGATCAGGCCCTCCGCCACTGTCGGCAACGCGCTGATCGACAGGCTGCTCTGCTGTACCTGACGCGTGAACGCCACGACCAACCCCTTGAGCTTCTCGCCCTGTGCCGGGTCGATGTGCTGGGCGACCGCCGGATTGGCCAGCAGACCGTCCAGCCCCTTGACCATCTGCGCCTGCGCCGCCTCGCCCCGTGCCTGCAACGAGCCCATGGCCACGATGTATTGCTCCCCCATCGCCGGCAAGCCGACCAAGAGGGGCTTGTCCGTCAGTTCCTGCGCCGCCGACTGCACCGCCAGGTCGCTGCCCGGCAGGAAGCTGAGGAACCCCTGGATCATCAGGCCGGCGGCATCGAGATTCGCCGCCACATCGACCGTGCTCAGTTGCAGCACGATGTCGAACACCGCCTTGAGCGGATTAGGCGGTGCCGCGGCAGCACCTGATTCAGGCTGCGTCGTCGGCGCCGGCGACATCGATTGAATCATCATCTCGACCATCGGACGGTACGTCTTGAGCACCTCGGCGAGCTCGACGTGGGCGAACAGGTCCGACTCCTGATAGACGCCGAGCCTCGCCTCATCCAGCTTGCCCCGCACGCCCGCCGACGCCGTGGCCATCTTCATCGCCACTTCCTTGCTCGGCGCCATGACGGCAAAGCCGCCGTACGGCACGACGAACGTAGGCTTGCCCATCAGCGCAATCTGCTGCACGCCGTCGCCCGCGTCCTGCGGCGCCAGATATCCGATCATCTGGCCCACGTCGGTGACGGGAACCAACAGGCCCATCGGCGGCACGCCCCCGCCCCCGGCGCCGACCACCAGCGCAAGACTGCCCGTGTCGTTGACACCCTCCATCAACCCGATCAGCGCCTTGGCCATCGGCAGCACCGGTGGAACCGGCAGCCCCAGCTTCTGACCCAGCAGCACCGCGTCATTGCTCAGCGCCTGCATGTCCCGCACGATCACAAACCCCCACGTGTCGCTCGGGATGGCCTCCAGCACGTCGGTCGGGCCCGTGGTCACCGGAGCGGTCGTAGCGGGGCCCGTACTCGCCGGCGCAGCCGGCTGCGTGGTCTGAGCCCAACTCGACGTGATCAAGAGAAACGCCGCCGAAACGCTCGACAGTATGCGAACCACCTTGGCGCTCATCCTTTTCTCCTCTTAAGACAAGTAGTAAACAGCGTGCGCTATATCATCGGCTCAACCTGCGGTCAAGCGCCAGGCTCTACGACGCCCGGCGACCGTCCACCTCTCACTAGAACTCCGGCGTCGGCCGTGTGGTGGCCGCACCCTCCCCGCTCGGCGCCGTGGTTGCACCGGGCGCCGTCATGCCGGCCGTCATCTCCGCAGCCATCGAGACCAGTTCCTTGATCGCCGCCGTCGGCACATACACTTCGCACCGCAGCCCGCTCGACACAAAGCTGAGCGAGCTCGCAACCGGCGGCGACGTCGACGCGCGCTCTGCCGGCATCGACGTGGGCATCCCCATCTGCGCCACAAATGACAACGCGAAACGCATCGCCTCCGGTACATCCACCAAAGCTACAGCCACGCGGTCGGCCGGCAGCTTCGCCAGGGCCGCCTTGACACGCTCCTGGTCGCCCAGACCAGCCGCCGGCTTGTCGACCAGCGCCGCCATCGACTCGATAGCCGTCGAGTCGGGCGACATGGCCATCAGCAGTGAGTCCTTGACGGCTGCGATCTGCATGCTCGCACCCTTACCGTACATCATCTCCAGCATCTGCCGCTCGGCGTCGGGCATCTGGTCGAACTTATACGCATACTCGTCGACTTCCAGCTCGCCGACGGTCCGCACCGCCGGCTGTGACGTCACCGCTAGCCCCTGTATGAAGATGCCCATCATCTCGGACGTCGACGCCATCATCTCCGCCATCTTCCGTCGGCCGGTCTGCGGATCGCTCAGGAAGTACTGACCGAGGATACGCATTCCGCCCTGCGGGCCGCCCCGCGCGACCGTCGCGTTGAATCCGGTCATGTTGCGGTAGAACCAGCCCGCGCTGTCGCGCATCGCCTCAATCACCGATTCGCCCAGCTTCTGTTGAACCGCCGGTGCCGCCAGGAACCGATCCAGCAGATCCACAGCCAGACTCGTCTGGTCGGCCGATTGCCACTCACCCCCGAACACCATCATGAACGGCCCGCTCGGCAGCCCGCGAAGAAGGGGCTTGCCCGCCGGCTTCTGCTTGGCAAGGTACGCCGCCCCCGTGCCGTCCGGCTTGAGGCTGCAAACCCAGCCCATCCCCACGCCCTCAGCTTCCAGACGCAGCACCGCGTCCACCGTCTGCACCTGATCTATAAAGGACTTCAGCGCGCCGACGTAGACGTCCATGATGGCCATCGTGACGGCCGGATCGCCGCCGCCCTGTGCAGCGCCCGACATCAACGCCACCATCTGCATCATGCCCTTCAGCATCTGAAATCCCTGATCGATCTTCGTCCGCAGCGCCTCGACGTTTACGCGCACCGACAAATCGCCTTCCGCGTGCAGGGCGGCCGTCTCGGCAGACAACTCAGCCAGCGTCGCCTTCGGTGCCAACGCCGACAGCAGCAGCTCGCTGCTCGGCGCGATCATCACAAAGTCTCGCTTCCGCACCAGGTAGAGCGGCTTGCCTCCTTCGACGGTCGCCTCGATGATGCCGCCGCCCAGGTCGTTCCGCTCGCGCCCGGTCAGCATCGCGTCCAGGTCGCGCAGGCCTACGATGATTATCCCCTCGCTGAAGTCCGCCTTCGGCACGACCAGCGCCGCCGGTTTGGCCGCGTCGAAGCCATCTTGAATGCCCGGCCCCTTAGCGAGCAGGGCCGCAAGCCCCTTTTGCGGCGGCGGCGCTTCACCGACCGCTGCAGCGATCTCCGCCACCAGCGCATGGCCCTTGGCGGCCAGTGCGTCGGGATTCGACGCCCACACGCACAGCGCGGCGTCGGACGGCAGCAGTTTCAGCAGCTCGCCTTGCCCCTCCTGTGCCCAAACTGTCCGCCCCGTCCATAACGACAACGCCACCCACGCCGCCAGGCTCAGCCTTCTGCAATTCATCGTGAGTCCTCCCTCTCGATTGCCGGTTGCAACCGCGCCACGCCGCCGACATCCATAGCATACCCGCACGGACGCCGTAAAGGTGCAAGCAATCCGCCGATTTGCCCTGTCCCCGCCCGACGTACGCCGGACGCATATCATATCGCCATCGCCCCGCAAGATACATCTACACCCCAGTTCCATCGCCGTTTCGCGCCGACCCGAAGCCGAGCCCGGCGTAGGGCAGGTTTCATTCACCTGTTTGAATACCTTTTAGCCGCGACCCGCCAGGGGAGCATGTCGCCTACGACGCACCCGGCCCTGGCCAGAGGCTATCGAGACCCTTATGCTCTAGGTCAGCATCGCGGGTACGAAGACCGTGTCTCACGCGGGTCTGACCTGCGAGGACAACGCCCGCGCCGACCTGTCGCGGAAGTGGAAAACGTCGCCAGAGAGGGCTTTCTCGTGGAGACCGATATCAAGCCCGTCGAGATCACTTGCTACTTCACCGATGAAGTCCCTCGCACCCCGCTGAAGTTCGGCGGCGTGGTTATGGATCGGTCCAAGTACTGTCACGTGCGAGCCGTGGTCGAGAATCGTCGCGGCCAGCGTGCCGCCGGCTGGGGTGCCATCTTCCTGTCCGACGTCTGGGCCTGGCCCTCGCCCGCCGTCGCTCACGAACAGCGCGAATCGCTTATGGTCGAGCTGATCCGCGCCTGGTGCCGGCGCGTGGGCGAGTTCAGCGAGTTCGCCCACCCGATCGACATCTTCTGGGACCTCGAACCCGAACTCGTGCCGCTGTCGGACCACATGTGCGATCGGCGCAAGCTTGCCGAGCGGATGCCCCGACTCGGCGCCCTGGTCTGCGCTTCACCGATCGACGCCGCCCTGCACGACGCCTTCGGCCACGTCAACAACATCGACACCTACGCCGGCTACGGACCGGACTTCATGATCTCCGACCTGTCGCGCTATCTCGGCCAAGCCTTTGCCGGCAAGTACATCAGCGACTACCTCGTGCCCATGCCCGAATGGCTCGACGCCTTCCATCTCGTCGGCGGGCTCGACAAGCTCACCGACGCCGACCGCACCGCTGACGACCCGGACGACAACCTGCCCGTCTCGCTCGAGAAGTGGATCGAGTACGAGCACCTGCACTGCCTGAAGGTCAAGCTGGTCGGCAACGATCTCGATTGGGACCTCAACCGGCTGCTGTCCGTCTGCCGCATCGCCCGCAATGTCCACCAACGCCTTGGTATCGAGGGGCTGTGGCTTACCGCCGACACCAATGAGATGTGCGAATCGCCCGAGTATATGGTCGAGCTGCTCAAGTGTTTCGAAGACCAGGACATACAAGGCTTCGACTCGCTGCTCTACTGCGAGCAGCCTTGCGAGCGCGATCTCCGGCGCCGGCACCTCGATGTGCACGAGCTTGCCGAGATCAAGCCGGTCATCATCGACGAGGCGCTGAGCAGTCTGGAAGATTTCGATCTGGCCGTCGAGCTGGGCTACAACGGCGTGGCGCTGAAGACGTGCAAGTGCCAGTCGGCTGAACTGGTCATGGCTGCCAAGGCCACCAAAGCCGGCGTGCTCTACTCCGTGCAGGATTTGACCAATCCGGGCATTGCGCTGGTTCAATCGGCCGGCCTGGCAGGCCACCTGTCTGTGCTCAAGGGCGTCGAATCCAACAGCCGGCAATTCTTCCCCGCCACCAACGAGCCCGAGCAATGGGTGCATCCCGGCATCTTCCGTCTTACCGACGGCAAGATGCACCTGCGCACGATCAGCGGCACGGGCCTGGGCTATCAGTGGGACAAAATCGACCGCCGCTTCGACTGACGCTGTGCGCCCGCATCCCGCATCACCGCAACTGTCTCGCTCGTGGTTTAGCGGTAACCCCAAAGGCATATGCGTGGTGCAGTTTCATCAAGGTTTAGCGGCGACCCGAAGGGGAGCGAGCACAGGCCTCTCTGGCGACCCACCCGATTGCCCCGTATGCTCTTGCCAATGCTCCGCATCGCCGACCTGCAAATCCGGTCGCCGGTCATCGTCGCCTCCGGGCCGCTGACTAGCAAAATCGAATTGCTCCGCCGTGCCGAGTCGGCCGGCGCCGCCGCCGCCACCCTCAAGCTAACCTTCGTGGAGGTCCCCATCAGCGGGCAGATGCGGTCCTATTCGCTGCCCGACAGCGTCATCCTCTCGCCGATCGACCACCGTCTCAACGTCGACGAAGGCTGCCAACTCGCCCGCCAGGCCCGCGAGCAGACCGACCTTATCCTGTTCGCCAACCTCGGTGCCCGTGGCGACCAGCTCGACCATTGGTGCACCCTGGCTGAGCGCTTCGCCGAAGCCGGCGTGCACGGGCTCGAATTGAACTTCTGCTGCCCCAACCTCGACGTCGACGCCCTCCGTGCCGCCCGCGCCCGAGGCACGCACGGCGGCGTCCAAATCTGCGAGCATCCCGAGCAGTGCCGACGTATCACCCAAGCCGTCAAACGCACCGTCGACCTGCCGATCATCTGCAAGTACATGCCCAACGCCTCGCAGTCCGAGCAAATCGCCCGGGCCTGCGCAGAAGGCGGCGCCGACGCGGTGCACATCGTCGGCCTGCCCGCCGCCGGACTGCCGCCCGTCAGGCCCGAATCGCTCCAGCCCGACATGCCCTTCGTCGACAACGTCGCCTGGGGCGGCACGAACGGCCCGCTCTGCCGCTACGCCACCTTCATGTTCACCGCCCAGGCCGCTCGGGTCATAGACATCCCCATCATCGCCTCCGGCGGCATCAGCGACTGGCGAGACCTGCTCAGTGCCGTCGCCTGGGGTGCGCATGGCGTAAGTATCTGCAGCGCCATCATGTGGCACGGCTGGCGCATGCTCACGGAGTTGCACGAGGATTTGAACGACTATCTACAGCAACACGGATTTGAAGACTGGCACCGTTTCCGCGGTCACGCCCTCGAGCATCTGACCACGCCCGACAAGATGGTCCTTACCGAGGGCGCCAGCTACGTCCGTCCCGACCTGTGCATCGGCTGCGGACGATGCCTGCTGCCCGGCCACTGCGATGCGATCGAGCTCGACGACCAGCGCCATGCCGTCGTCGATCCCGACCGCTGCATCGGATGCGGCATCTGCGCCCGCCTATGCCCCACCGGCGCCATCGAGTTCAAGCCCAAGGATACCTAGCCTGCTCGACGCCGAAGGCGCGCGCGCCATCTACCCCGAGACCTTATTCGCCAGGTAGATCTGCACCCCCATGTGCTTGATCTGATCCTGCTGCTCCTCGATCCAGTCGACGTGCCCGTCCTCGTCCTGAAGGATCGACTCCAGCATCTCACGCGTGGCGAAGTCGTTCACGTCGCCCGCCAGCTTGATCGCTGCATTGTAGGCCTTCACCGCGCCCATCTCGGCGTCCAGATCGTTGGCCAACTGCTTCGGCACGTCCGCGCCGACGTGGATCGGGCCCAGCTTGCTGACGACCGGCGTCCCCTCCAGAAACAGGATTCGCCCGATGAGCTTCTCGGCGTGCTTCATCTCGACGATCGCCCGCTCCTCGACCGCCTTGTGCAGGCCCTCGTAGCCCCAACTGTCGCACATCTCCGAGTGCACCATGTACTGATTGATGGCCGTCAACTCGTCCGCCAGCAACGCGTTGAGCGTCTTCAACAGCTTCGGGTCGCCTTTCATTGCCGTATCCTCGACTGTGCGGTTTTGAAGTTCACACGCCCGACGTCCGCGCCGGACCTAACCCTACACTGTCCAGACTTTATCCATCCCCCGGGCTCCCGGCAAGTCCCATGGGTCCCGCTTTTGGCGGGTGGCATCCGCCGAAGGCGAGCTTGCCCGCCGGGGTGCCTTACCGCGTTGCTGCCTGTTGTCGTTGTCTACATCGTCGGGTAGCATGTGCTCGCCGCTGGAGGGGCAATCCGCTGGTTCGTCGGCCGGCGTGTCGACGTTGCGGGGCTGATAGCGATGCTTCACGTTGTATTGCTTGCCATCGCTGGCGCACTGCTGGTGTTGATCGTCGGGCTATGGCTTGTCGGCGAGCGAGGGTGGCCCATGCGCGCCTCGACCTGGAAGGGCCTGCGCGCCGGCGGTCTGCGCGGCTTGCTGAACCTCAAAGGCCTGCACATGTACGTGTACGGTCGCTGGACCAACCAGTACCTCAATATCCTCATCAACCATTTGCTCCCTCGCCTCGGGCCTCGCGGCAGGAGGTGGTGGCGCGACCGCTATCACGCAAAGGTGCTCACCCCCGAGCACGCCAACGCGATCGTCACGCTCGATCGCCAGATCTCCCTGCGCGACCTCGAGCAGATCATCCCCTATCCCAAAGCGCGAGATCTGGTGCTAAGCGGCCCGCCCGACGTGGCGGCGTACGAGTGCGCCTGCCGTCATGCCCGCGCCAACCCCTGCCAACCCACGCAGGTGTGCATGGTGATCGGCCAGCCGTTCGTGGATTTCGTTCTGGAGCACAAGCCGCACAGCAGTCGACGTCTGACGCAGGCCGAGGCGGTGGATCTGCTGCGGGCCGAGCACGACCGAGGGCACCTGCATTCGGCCTGGTTTAAGGACGCGTGCCTGGGCCGCTTCTACGCGATCTGCAACTGCTGCCCATGCTGCTGCGGAGGCATGGAGGCGGTGCTGAAATACGACAGCCCCGTGCTTGCTTCCTCGGGATACGTCGCGCAGGTGGACGAAACCCAATGCAGCTCTTGCGGCACGTGCGTGGACGCGTGCCCGTTCGGTGCTCTGTCGCTTGACGGTGTAGCTGTATTGGATTGGGAGAAGTGCTTTGGCTGCGGCGTCTGCACGAGTCGATGTCCGTCGCAGGCCATCGCCCTGGTGCGAGACGAGCGCAAGGGTCTGCCGCTGGACGTCAGGCTTCTGGCGTGACAGTGGCCGGCGACGAAGCACGGCCGGACAGGGCCGGATCATGCCACCCGGTACCGGCACTCACAGATCGTCCACGTACCAATACGGCTCGCCGGGGGGAAACATAGTTTCAATGAGGCGATTGTGAACGGCATTGCTGTCGGACAGGTGGTTCGGTCGCTCCACGTGGAACCCCGAAAGCAACTGTGCCATGATCTTGTCGGGAAGCGCGATGTCTTCGCCGCCTTCGGCCTCGTCGATGACAGTTACCTCGCCATCCCGAAGGCAAAGACCTACACTGCTGTTCTCCGTCACGATGTTGTACCGACCTTCAAGACTACACAAGTCGCTCCGCCGAAGCCGGCGCGATAGGTGCGACTGAAGTCCCTTCAGACATCCAGCCAGATCAAGAACCCGCATCTGGAGATTCGTCTCGCGCTGCGCGTGGGGCCAGTGCGCGGCCGCTCCGTGGATGCGGACGTAGGCGCCGAAGGTTCCCGAATGAGGGCAGTGGAACACGACCGTCTCGGCGGCGTGTGCTTGCGCCAACTGGTGGACGGCCGCCACGATTGTACTGCAGGCCTCCTCGTCGCGAGCGACGACTTCCCTGACGTGGACGGCCCGCTCGCCAGCCTGCACGCGGAAGTAACCCGAAAGCGCACCGCCTGTCCTGACAGCCGAATAGGTACCGATGCCCTTGCTGTGCACAAGGTACTGCCAGTAGTAGGCCGGACGGCGGCGGCTGAGATTTCCCTGGGGATTGTCTGCTTCGTGCAGCCGTGCCATGTCAGGCAGGTCGGTTTCACTGGCCGGCGAGATGGCTTGCCGTTCGTGGAAACGCTCCAACGCTCGCGTTGGGATGATGTGACTGCCCGGCGGGGTGTAATCGGGCATGGTCTGTTCATAGCTGGGAATGCAGTATTCAAACCCAAGTCGCCTGAACAGCGGCTCGCCGAAGATAACCACGACATGGGTTCCTTCGGATTTCAGCCACGTAATTGAGTCTTCCATCAGTCGCCGACACAGGCCCTGCCTCCGGAAGGATTCCCGCGTCGCGACCCACTCCACTCGCGCGGCCGGTATCCACCCATCTGCAAACGAAAGCTCCATCCTCTCAATCACGTGCGCCGATACGATCTCGCCATCCGACTCAATGTAGCGAACGCACTCGGGAGCTCGAACGTCCGGGTGACTCCCCAGGTAGTCGCGCCAGTGGCCGAAAATGGGCTCGAGGAACTCACCGACACGGGCTACGTCGTCTGGCGTGCGCCCGTGCTTGATGACAAGGTTCTGCCTCACGTTCGATGCGTCCTTAGGAGGAGCTGTACCGCCTGGCCGAATGCTAACTCCACGCCGGTGGCGGGGTATCCAATGGCGCGGTCAGCTCGACCACGCCCACCACATCACCCAGGCTGTCGCGCACCGGCGCCAGGACCGTAGCCAGATTCTTGTCGTCGGACGGCGGAACCGAAACGATCGTGCCCGCTTCGAGCACCTCTTTCATCTCCGGCGGGGTGGGCAGCCGTTCCAGCCCGAACGTGTAGTAACGGTGATACGCCCCGTTGTGCAGCACGAGGGTAACCGCGTCCTGACCGGGCACGGGGACCCACAGGGCGGAGTTCATGGTCACCTTGCCCAGCCGCTCCAGACGCAGTAGCAGCTTCTTGTTGCGCAGGAAGAGCTGCTGGTCGACATCGAAATAGTCGCCGGAAAGGTAGACGAACTTCGGGTCCGGGTTGGCGATGTATTGCATGGCCTGTTCATTGACGATCTGCTTGACCTCGTCGCCGTCGAGGATGCCGGCGGCGATCTCGGCCACGCGGCGCAGCTCACTGAGGACGGATTCGGCACTGACTGAGGCGGTCGTCATCACTTGCCCTCCTTGCCCAGAGCGGCTTGGCGAATCGGAGCCCACCAGAGCGGATCGAGCGCGGCGTGGGCGGTCATGTTCGCGTCGGGTGAGTCGGCTAGGTCGCGACTGTCCCACTGCTCGGGCGGCTGCTGCTCTACGACCTTCGGCGGTCGCTCGAACAGCGACACAGGGACGCGCCGGGTCAGATCGGCCCGCACCTCGTCCAACTTGCCGGCGGCCCGCGCGCGGGCGTCGATCAGGTTGATGTCCTGCACGGCGTTACGTTGCAGCTTCAGGCGGACCGAGGGGATCGGCCCGGCCACGCCGAACCGCTCGCCCGGATAGATCATGCCCGTCTCGGCGCCGTTGCAGTCGAACCACGGGTCGGGCCCCGGCGCGACCGTCAGCCACTCGCAGTGGCCGTGAATGCCCCGGCCCCACGTCCGCCACACGTACTCCAGAAGGGCCGAGCTGGTGTCGGCCACGCCCGGCGTGCCCGAGTAGGTCCACACCACATCGCCTCGCGCGGCCACGGCCGCAAGCTCGTCGGGATACCATCGGCTGAACGTGTTGCAGACCCAGAAGTTGACCATGCCCGCCAGAAGCTCAAAGTGACGCTGCATCTGCCAACTGGCGTCCATGCGATACAGCCACGGGACCGGCGTGTCACCGACGGCGGCCTTGAACAGCCGACCCATCTCGATGAAGTACTTGTCGTCGGTGGGGTACTTCGGCTCGTCGCCGTCCCACTCGTACCAGCGGTATCGCTTTTTGTGGTTGAAGAAGAAGAGCGGGTGCGTGGTCAGCCAGCCGTTCCGGCGAAAGTGTTCGTCGAACTGCCCGACGCAGCGGGTGAACTCGACCTCGTACCCGGGCTGGCCCCACGACAAATAGTCGGCCGGCCAATCGACGCTGATCGGTGTGTAGACACCCCATACGCACCTGGCGGATCGTCGCGCGCGGGCCGCGCCCGGAAAGGCGGCGGCCAACGCCGAGCCGTCGAGCAGCGGGCCGTAATGGCGATCGAACCACTCCCAACCCTCCAGCGATTTGTCTCGACCGGCGAGGCGTGTCTGCGGTCCGTAGATGGGGTCGAACGTACCTGCGTGTCCGGCGCCGAGGTTACTGAAGTGGCCGCGGTGCTCGTGACAGATGCGGTAGTAGTGATGCAGCAGCTCTATCGCCCTGTCCCAACGCGCCTGCTCGTCATCGCACCGAGCCAGTGCGTCGGGATACATGTCGGTGAGCCAACGGCAGCCGTAGGAGTTGTGATCGCATATGATCGCGTCGTCGTCGGGGATGACCGCTTCGAGCACCTGCACGACCAGGGGCAATTCGATTTGCTTACCGTCGGCCTCGAGCACTACCTTGCCGCGCGTGCTGCCTGGCGGGGCGTCGGCGGGCACAAACAGGTCGACCCAGTACTCCTGCTGCGTCTGGTGGCCGACGGCGTTGTCGGGGTCGGGCAGTGTTTTGACGGCGTCGGGCTGCTCGGGCACAAGTGCGTCGACGAACCAGCCGCTCGCGCCCGTGCGCTGCGCGGCTGGCTCGGAAAGCTTGTGATACCACGCGCGGAACAGGTCGACCTCGATCGCGCCGTCAACGTCGATCGCCAGTCGATACGACCCCGATCCGGTCACCCACAGTCTGAAGGACGCGTAAGCGTTGCGGGCGGCTGACAACCGTAGCTGCCCGTTGGCCTGAACAGGACAGGAAGTCTCAGACACGTCTGACGACTTGACTCGCCCGAACGGGTCGTGAGCTACCCATTCGTTGCCCGCCTCGAGCTTCCACGAAACCTGTTGCGAGCCCATGACTTGGTTTCCTTGCGTTAGCGGATGTGTACCTTAAGCCCGCACAGCAACGCGAATGTGCTTGCCGGCCAGGATACTAGGCCGGGCGCGAACGGGCCGCAACCGGTCTCGCCGACAGCAGCAGCCAGCCGATCACGCTGAGCAGGATCAGCGGGCCGCCGATTAGCGTGGCGGGCGGCACAGCCTCACCAACCACCAGGTAGGTGAACGCGGGATTGAAGATCGTTTCCACCAGTAGGATCAGCGCCGCGCGGTGGGCTTCGATCCGCTTCAGCGCATACGAGAACAGCGCATACGGCGCCGAGAACTGCACGATGCCGAGCACCGCGATCAGCCCGAGCTGACCGGGCGTCAGCGACAGGCCGCCCGACCATACCACGACCGGCGCCAACACCAGCGCCGAGCCCAGGCAGTTGACGGATACCGTTGCGTACACATGGACACGCCGCAGCCCACGAATCATGACCGTCAGCGCGCCGTATCCCACGCCGCTGAGCAGGGCGATGGCCAGGCCGAACGTATCGGCGCCCCCGCTGCCGAAGAAGATGATGCCCACACCGAACATGCCCAGCAGCAGGGCGGCGCCGTCGGCGATGTTCGCTCGCTCGCGCAGCAGCAGCGGCGACAGCAGAAACACCCAGATCGGCGAGGTGTACTGGAGGATGATGGCGTTGGCGGCGGCGGTGTGGATGGTGGCCACCACGAAGCACAGCGTCATGACGGTAAAGGACACCACCGTGCCGATCAGCCAGGCAGGCGAGACAGCCGCCAGCGACCCGCGACGCGACCAGGCCATGGGCAGAAAGAACAGCCCGCCGATCAGCGATCGGTAGAACGCGATCGACGCGCCGGCCGCCGGCTCGACCACACCGCCCATACCGCCGAGTAGCTTGATCAGCGGCCCGCCCAGGCTCCACAAGGCCGCCGTCGCCACGAGCGCAGCGACGGCGGGCCACGGTCGAACGGCGGTATCGTCTGGCGGCGAATGCACGCGGGGATTATACGGCACTCTGCGGGTTCACCGCACACCTGTGGGCGATGGATGATTGACCTATGGGATGTGGGCAGATCGGCGCGAGCAGCCGCAGATCATGCGTCAGTGACGTCCGCGAGATGCTCGAAGCCGGACTGGGCCGCCCGCCCACCACCAAGGAAATGGCCCGGCGAAATGGGGGCATGGCCCAGGAGCGCTTCGAGCACCTGTCCAGACTCTCGCGCATGGGGCACGAGATTCATCTCAACTCCGTCGGTGCGTCGCCCGGCTTGGTCTCCTCCAGCACGATATCGATGCCCGTGATGCTACTTCCGTCAGTGGCGTAAGGAAAATCGTCTTTCATCCTTTTCCATTCCTCTCTGTCATGTTGATCGCCATGCCTCATTGCCAACTGCTGGAGAGCCTTCCACATGCGCCGCGCCGGCCGAAGCTGTTGCTCGCAGATAAGGGGCACTCGCGGAACACTGTCCTTTGGTTGCACAAAGCCATCGGCTTCGACGTGGATCTCGAGAGCTGCAAGATCCCCTCCGTTCAGATAACCCGCAGCGCGCCAGGTACTTCCCAAAGGTCTGACTCCTGGCATGACATAGACGCCATCAGCGTCCGTCAGAACCGTGATAGGGACCTGGAGTAGTCGCTTGGCATCCGCCTCCTCGGGTATGGGAACCGGCTCGCCCCTGACTCGCGCGCCCGCAACAGGCTTGCCGCTTGCATCCGTGACGCACCCCTTAAGCGTGATGGGGGGCCAGTCAAACATCATCGTGATCGGCTGATCGCTCGGCACCGTGATCCGCTTTCGGACGACCCGTTTCGTGGAGTCCTCAGGCGTGAACGCATGAGCCGACAGGGTCGCGATGAGTTCATAGGATCCCTCGGGCAAGTCGGCGAGAGCGAACCCGCCCCTCTCATTCGTCCCGGTTTCTCTCGCGAGCGAATCGCCAACCAGAGCAACCTTCACTCCCGCCGGGATGAAAAGATCCTTGAAATTCTGGTCGCATTCCCCGTGGAATCCCGCGTCCGAAGAAGCGCCCAGCTTGTCCCAGGCCTCATCCGAGGCGACGGGGATACTGTCCCAAACCGTCCCCTCAATGAAGTGTAACTGCCAGGGCGCGCCGGCTTGACGTGACGCCCAAGCCTCGAATTCCTCGATGCGTTTATCGATCTGGTCCACCGGGCAAGGCTGGAACTTGTTGATGACCCATTTGTCTTGATAGCGGCCCAGGCGGACCAGCATCACGTTCTGGCGGTCCCCGGGTGGCGGCAGGTAGGGACGACGCGTCACTACCATGGCATGTGGGCCCCGGCCAATCAGACGATGCACGCCCAGTTGCCGAATCCAGTCGCGTTCCTCGTCCTTGAGTCGAGACAGATCCTCCAGGAACCCCTCTCGCGCAGACGGGGCAACGAGAGGCTCTAATGCGCTACGATCCCCCTCAGCCATCGCCCTGAAAAACTCCTCGGCAACGTTCGTTGCGGTCGGCTCTTTTTGGCGTGGCGCCTCGGGCGGGCCCGCGCCGGCGCCGTACCGGCTCGGACGCCGCCTGGTCTCCTCCAACGCCTTCTCGAACTCTTGGGTCGACAGGAACTTGACCAACCCGGGGATGAACAACACGTTGACCCCGTCCTTGTCGATGTCGGGGCGCTCGTACGCGAGGATGTTTCTCGGATCGGTATTGGTGCCCTGACCGGGGACGTAGACGTAAGAAATGTCATCCGTTGGGTCGTGCGGGGCATGAAGCTGCTTGGGTACTATGAAGGCCAAATCGAGCAGGGCCTGCCAGTTCGGGGGGAAACGGTCATTGTGGTCGACTGCGTAGATGTAGCAGGCCTGGCCGATGCGCCGCAAATTCGCAGCACTGGCCGATCTGTCCGATAGAGCTTTACTGGTTTGGCCCGGCTCCGCGGCCGCGGTGGAAACGCCGAGTGCGCGTTGTACCGCGGCCTTGATCTGCTGCCCGCGCAGGTCCTTGGCAATGATCTTGCCATCGGGGTCGATCAGGAAAGTCGACGGAATACCCCGTACCCCATATTGCGCTGGCACGTCGGTCTTCGACCATTCGCCCAGGAACCCCTGAACCCACTTCAGGTCGTGCTCGGCCGCGTACTTGCGCGGCGTGTCGGGGTCCTTGTCCAGGCTCAGGCCGATCATGACGAAACGATCGTCCTTACCGAACGCGTCCCAGACGGCCTTGAGGTTTGGAGTCTCGGCGCGGCACGGTCCGCACCAGACGGCCCAGAAGTCCAGCAGCACGTATTTGCCGCGAAAGTCGGCCAGCTTGATCGACCCACCGTCGAGCGTCTTGACCTCGAACGCCGGAGCCGCGTCGCCCACCTTCAGCCGCCCGCTAACCGTCAGAGTAAGTGTGCCCAGGTCCAGCGGCTCATCGCTCCGCCCGCCGGGCATCTCAGGTACGACGAATTCCCGCGAGATCGATCCGATTACCTCGTCGCGCTCGACTCTCCCTCCCTTCGGCGGTTGCTCCACGTCGATCCGCAGGATGTACGTGCCCGCGGCAATGTCCTCAGCCCGGAACGAGCCGTCACGTCCCAGCGTGAAGCTATAGCGCCGGCGCTGGCGCCGGGCTTGTTCAGTCGCATCCTCGTACGCCTTGCCCTCTGGCGACTGCTGCCACTTCTGATACCACTGGCGCTGCTGCTGCGGGTCCATCTGGTCCCAGTCATCGGGCGTCTTTGGACCCGGCACATCGCTCGGCATTTGCATCTTGCTAGTGATGTCGCCCCTGCTGTACGCCCATTCGACAGCCCCGTTGTAGCCCTGCGGTGCGACGCCCCGGCCGATCACTGGTCTTCCGGTCCCGCCCAGCGCAACCGTCGCGGTCTGGCCTGGCACCACATCGACCCCGACTTGGTGCGCATACGTCGACCGCACCGACTGTCCGTCGTCAAGCACCGTGATCGAGCGGGCCACCCGCGCCTCGCCCGGCTTGACCCGCTCCATCACGAAACGCCCTTCCGCGTCGGCTGTCGTCCTGTTGTGGAATTCGATCCTCGGTTCTCCGGAATCGATCGGGCCCATCCTCCTGAGGTAAAGGACGATTTTCTCGTCGGCTCCGGCCCTGCCGCCAATGCGCAGGGTTCCCTCGACGCGGCCCCACGGCTCCAACGTTATCTCCGGCGACTCGGCCAATTGCTCGCCCGACAACTGCGCGACGCCGCCCTCATGTACTACCACCACCGCGTAAGGGCCCGTCTGCGGCAGGAACGAGAACCGGCCTTCGGCGTCCGTCGCCACGGTCACCTGCGCGCCTTGTGAGACGGCGCCATTGGTGACGAACAACATTGTCGGCGGGATCACCAGCGCGACCTCCGCCCCGGCAGCCGGCGTGCCGTCGGGCAGATGAACTGTAGCGCTCGGCCCGGTTCCTCTCTCGAGCTCGAAGTCGTACACCTGCTGGCCCTCGTCGTCCGTGAACTCCCGGGACTCGCCGGGCCTGTAGCCCCTCGCCTCAATGCGTATCACGTGGCCCGGGTACGAGCTTTGGAACTCCAACGCGTACTCACCGCCGGTGCACTCCACTGCATCGCGACGCTCCCAGTGCGATCGATTCCCATGTTCAAACCGAATACCGGGGATGGCCGTGAACTCATCGACTAGCTCGCCGGTCTGCCCGTCCCGGACCTTTCCACGGACGCGCAGCGGCGGGCTCAACACGATCACGTGTTCCTCGTCCGACGGTGACAGCGGCCAATTGAACACGTAGATGTAGTCCTTCTTCGAGATACTGAACGCCACCTCATCCGCTGGCGCGCTGGTCCACTCGAAGCGCCCGCCGGCATCCGTCGTCATCCGCACCGACAGCGAACGGTAGCCCCGCCACGTGTCCGCGCTGACAGTGGCCCCGGCTACCGGTTCACCTCTGCGGTCGACCACCCGGCCGCGAGTCGTGAAACTCGGCCCCAGCCGGAACTCCACCGGCTGCATACCCTCGGCGGCCTCTACCCGCCTCAGGTCCGGCCCGTGGCCGCTGGCTTGGGCAGTCAGCACCACCGTGCCCGGCTTGACGTTCGCCAGTTGAAAGCGTCCTTGTGAATCGGTCAGCGAGATGCCGTACTCCGGGTGAAACGGGTCCACCCCGACGGTAACCGACGCGCCAGCGATCGGACGGCCCTGCTGATCCAGCACGCGGCCGGTGAGCGCAGCCGCTGGCGGCCCACTCGCCTGTGCCGCCTCCAAGGCCATGGGGACGGCGTCGAACTGAAGCGTTGCCCGCTTGCCCGCTTCGACCGTAACGATCTCCTTGCCAACGCCGGGACGGTAGGTATCGGCCGGTACCACAACCTCACTGCCGGGAGCGCTGAGCATCACGCACGTATGAGTTCCGATTAGCAGCAGTCGGTCATCAGCGGGAAACGAGGGCAAATCCAGCGTGCCGGTCGGCACCTGTAACGGTACGAATTCCATCTTTACCCCCCCGGCTGTCTGCTCTGCCTTGACCTCATAAACCCCTGAGTTGAGCACCAGATGCCGAGTCAGAATCCCCCGGGCCGACCCGCCGCCGCCCAGACTGTTGCGACCAGGTATCAATCGTTGCTCGCCCTCGATCGCCAGCACCAGATAGTCGCCACGCGGAAAGCGGTCGGGGTGCTCCTTCAAGTTCAGTCCGGCCATGTCGACCACCTGGTCGTTCCAGTTCCGGTCGATCAAGGCCGCCGGCAGCGACCGCCCGGCGACGGTCACCCGGCCCACGGCCCACCGCTGAGGGATCATCACCAAGTTGTAACGCGCCGAAGGGTCACCAATCGGACCAAACGCTTCGAGGAATGCCTGGACGTGGACAAAGCGATTGCGTTCGCGGTTGCGGACGACGTGGACATTCTCGAAGTATGCGCCCACGGCCCCCCCGTCCAGAGCGCGCCCATCGCACGGCGTCGACTTGTACACCGCATCGTCGAGATACTCGCCGTCACCGTCGAAGTCCACGTACAGTGTGTCGTAGCCGGTGCCCGTCCCGGCCGATTCGTCGAACAGCATCGCCGCGACTATCCCGCCCGTCGGCCGGTGCCAAAGCAGCGGACGCTCCGACCGACAGAACTCGGGCTTCTCGACCTCCTGCTGCGGCAGGCCCATGCCCTGCATGCAGTGGAAGTCCGCCTGCTCCGCCGGGAGCTTCTCAAAAACCAGATTCACGTTATCGACACTGGTTTCCGGGCCCGCCTGGACGTTCAGCAGCAGCCCAAGGGAGATCGCAAGAGCCGCAACTACGAGGACCCCCGCCCCCTTGCGCGAAAGACGCGCCGAATGGTCGGCCAACTGCAAGATGTTGCGAATCCGGGCAACAAGCCTGCTTTCGCCCATGGCGACGGCGGCGCGGGCGGTAATCCATCCTGGTGCCGCGACGTTTGCCAGCAACTCGGCGTAAGCCTGCCGCCCGCCCGCATGGCGGACCACCAGTTCGTCGCAGCAGTGCTCGCGCTCCAGACGCACCCGGCGCGATACCAGCCACACCACTGGGTGAAAGAACAGCACCGACTCGATGACACGCTGAAGCAGATTTACCAGGTTGTCCCACCGGCGGATGTGGGCCAGCTCGTGCAACAGGATCATCTCGAGTTGCTCGCTCGTCAGGTGAGCCAGCGCCGCCGCCGGCAGGAGGATCGCCGGGCGGATCACCCCGACCACCACCGGTGCGACGATGCGGTCGCACGCCTTAAGGGCCACACTTCGCCCGATGCGCAGCACCGCTTGGAGCCGCCGACACGCGGCCGCCACGTCGCCGCCGTCGATGGGCTGGCTCACTCGCCGCATGCGATCGGCCCCCGCCAGACCCAGCAGCAGCAAGCCAAACGTAACGGCCGAGCCGGTCAGCCAGAACCAGGGCAGATAGGTTGCAGCCACCGCAAAGGACGCCCCGTAGCTGCCGAGGTCGTCTTCCGTATCGGCGCGACTCACCGCTACTTGCAGCGGCGCGACGAACGCCAACTGGTCTATCTCAAGCGGAGTGGTAGGCATCGGCACAGGTTGCGGCGGCAAGTCGAGCGCGACCGCATCGCTTCCCGCAACAACATGCTGAGGTGATTCGAAGACCCACGCGGCGATCACTGCCGGTGACGCCGCCAGCACCGCCAGACAAATCAGCGCGGTGAAGTAGCGCACGTTTGGCGATGCCGACCTTACCAGCCGTCGCAAGATCGCCGCCAGCAGACCGATGACGCACCCGACCCACAGAAAGTGCAACATCGTCCAGCCGGCGGCGATCCAGTACGGCGACTCCATCAATCCCGCACCCATTGTTGTGCTCCCCATTCAGCGTTTGTCGCGTTTCTGCCGCGATTCGAGCATACGTCGAATCTCTTCGCGATCCCGCTCGCTCAACTGGCCGTCCTCAAGCAGGTGAACCATCAGCAGCTCGGCCGATCCGTCGAACACGCGGTCGACAAAACTGCGGAGCATCCGCCTGGTTGTAACCTTCTCGCCCCGCGCAGCCGACCAGACATACTGACGCTCGCCCCGGCTGCGCTTGACCAGGCCCTTGCCGAGCATGACCTGCAGCATGGTCGCTGCCGTAGTGGTCGCCACGGGGCGCTGCTTGCGAAGCTCGCTGCAAACCTGACGCAGCTCGGCGGGTCCGGTTTCCCAGAGGATTTTGAGGATCTCCAGTTCGCCATCGGTGGGCTGATCGCTGGCTGGCCTGGCCACTGTTTTGCTCCCTTGTGAGATGTACGACCAATTTATTCTATCGAATTAGAATATACCACAGGTTTCCGCCCTGTCAAATCCCTCTACCCAAGAAAGCGGACCGCTACGGGCCGCCTCGGCGATCGTGGCGCCGTAACAAGCTGTAAGCAAAAGGCTTACGGCAGACGCACGTACCATCGGCGAGGCAGTGGAGGACGGCGCTTAGCCAAAGCACCCAAGCGGGCTATACTGTCGCCTGCCCGGTGGGATTGGGGTCCGGTGCAGCAGCGGCGAAGCATCCGCGTCAGACCTGCCTGGACTGCCCGCATGGAGGGTTGCGACCATGGTGTATGCTCACAGACCAACAGCACTCTGGCGCCAGTGGATGGTGGCGCTGGCGAGCGTCAGCCTGATCATCGCCCCGTTCGGCTGCCAGACCGTCCAGCTTGTCGGCGGCGACGCGGCCGACGGCAATAGCCTCTTCGGACTTCTGGTCAACACCAACACCGACAGCAACGTCCTCGGGGGCGTGAAGCTGGCAAGCGGTGAATCGGTCTTCGTGTACGGCCAATTCGGCGACGACGGAAGCATCGAGGAGATTGCCGGCGCGGTCTTCCGCAACGCACAAGGCCAGGAGGCGGTCATCGTGCTGGACCAGGGACGGCCGACGCTGGCCCGCGGGTTCGACGGCTCGACGATCGAGTTCACGTATGACCAGGTAAGCAGCGAACGACTCACCGGCCACGTTGATTTGTTCTTTGCCCAGGACGGCTCGCACGAGACGATCCTGTTTGACGTCGACCTGAATGCGACGGCCGAACAGCTTGTCCAAACGGTGAGCGAGCTGACCGGCGTGGATCTGACCAAATGGTGGACCGACGCCAGCGCCCGCACCACAAGTTCTACACTTCCAGCGAGCGAGGCGCGGCGGGCCCTGGGGGGCGTCTTGCAGGCGTTGCTGCTCGGGGCCACGTTCGCGTTCGTGGGCTATGCCGTGCTTGCGGTCATGACTCAGGTGATGGAAGCCGTGATGCTTTCGGTGTCGGTGGTGGCGGCTGCGGTGATCGCCTCGGTCTTTTTGCCGTTCGTCCTGCTGGGCGAGGTCCTTCGCACGAGTGGCGACCTGCCTGCATCCTTCATCGACTTCGACCTGTTGGATCTGCCCATGACCAACCCGCTCGACCCCCTCGGGCTGCTCGACTAGCGCGCCAGCCGCCTCGGCGCTCGGCTACGTAGGCTTGCCTGCAAGTGCCCGATCGACCGACCACAGTCCGCCGCCACGAATGATCAGTGCGGCTGCCATGGCCAGCGCCAGCAGGTGGTATTCAAATCCCTCGCCTTGCTTGTTGCCGAGCCAGTTCATGAAGAAGCCGTTCTGCCAGTGCACCATCACGATCGCCACGGTCATCACGACCCCGATGCCCAACGCAGCGATCCGTGTCAGCAACCCCACAATCAGCGCGACAGCCCCCACCGACTCGGCCAGGACAGCCAACAGGGCCAAGACCCAGGGAATGCCCATGTTCTCGGTGAAGTGATTCATCGTAGCGGAGAACCCATAGCCGCCGAACCATCCCAGGAGCTTCTGCGCGCCGTGAGGGAACATTACGACCCCCAGCATGACTCGCAGCACCAACCCCGCGGCACTGCTGTCGGTCGCGACCACCGCCCGCGGCCAACTCAGGCGGTCGGACCTTTTGTCCACTGTGTCCGTACTGCCAGCGGGTGAATCGACCGGTGTGGGCATGAGTTTCTCCTTGTCTCGGGCCCCGTAGCCGACACGGCAGCACTATGCCGACGAGTTGGCCGGCTCGGGTACCCCCAAGCACACCGACCTCGGTTGCGACAATGTGGCAGCGACCAACCCACGATCGCCGTGCCCTCGCAGGGATTCCGTACCGTCGAGCGGTCGGAAACTCCGTAACATTCTATGCCAAGCGCCGATGTGGACGCGCACGACCCGAGCATCCTCGCCGGCAATTTCTCCGGCCCTCCATAGGCTCGCGTTATTTCGAATGTTTCAGAAATTCTCTGTAGGCGTCAGCCAGGTAACGGGTTTTTTCGTCCTTCAGCGCCTCTAGCACGAGGAAATCTCCACGGCCGCACTTCCACAAGACCTCCAGAGCGGCCAGCCGCAGCCACGGACTCTCATCCTTCAATCCCTTGGCGGCGACTTGGTCCACAGCCGGCGGACTGTCCGGGCCGGCATGACGGGCCAGCTCGGTTAACAACTGCCATCGCACATAAACACGCGAGTTGTCCAAGCCAGCCAACAAGCGGTCTCTCGCCGCCTCACTGAAGGCGGGACGATTGATCAACTCGACGTCGACTGGGATCTGGTGCTCCGCGCTCCGCGTGCGCTTAACGAGACTCGCCGCGGTTACCGCCCCGTCGTCGCCCAGCGTCATGGCCGCCCCGGCCAGCGCCAGCTTCAGTCGAAGGTCGTCGACCTTCTCGATGGCTGCCACCAGAGGTGCGATGTCCTGCTCGGTGCCCACCTCACCGATCTTGCGGATGTAGCGGAACCCGTATTCGTCGGGCGCCAAACTCGGCAGGTATTCGCTCAGGAACGCCGACCGCGACAACGCCTTTTGCTCGTCCAGCAAAGCCAGCCCGCGACGCCAGCGAGGATCGTCGGGATGCTCCTTTCGCAGGCTCTCCAGCAGCGGGCGGAGCTTCTCGGCCGGACGATAGCCCAGCACCTTGGCCACCTCGTCGGCCACTTTGCGGTTCCCGCCGCGAAGCAGTATGTCGACCATGGTGTCGCTGGCGGCCAGCCCCTCGCGATCCAGCTTGAGCAAAACCTCGGCATTACTGTGACCGGCGGCCCCTTGGGGATAGAACGACGGCGGCCGTTGCTTGTAGCCCGACAGACCAAGCGGGTCGTCCGTCGCAAGGCTGCCGCACCTGCCGGGCACCTCCATGCAAACAAACAACGGCCTCTGGAATCCCTCGCCCGTCCGGACGACGTAGGTGTCTGGCGGCTTCAGATCGGTCTTGCGGTATGTTTTGACCCGGTCGTCCTCGAGCCAGCCGTGGGTTACCACCAACTCGCCCACGTTGGGCGTTGGCGGCTGTTGATCCTCGAAGAAGAGACGGAAGCGGCACGCACTGACGGCGGCGCGGAACTTGCGGAAGATGTCGAAACGAACGTAAAGGGTGCGCACATCCTGCGATCGCGGCAGGTCCACTTCACGGTAGAGATGACGGTTCCAATGGCTGGAGTACGGCCCGCCTTGCACCGACCCGATCCGGCGGAAGTTCGTCGGCTTCGACTCGGCCACCGAAAGGTGCAGATGATCCTCGGGCCACTGCTGCCATCGAAGCGACCCGCCCAAATCGATGGTAACCCTGCGCAAGCGCTTGCCCGGCGGAGCATCCAAGCGACAGATCACGTAACCGGGCTTTTGCGTGTTCTCGGTCGAAACGGCGATGGGCCACTCGCTGCTCCACCGGATGTTCTCGCTGCGATAGACGGCCGCCTCGAACTGCTCGCGCGTCGACCACGTCGGCAGGTCGTAGGTCATCACCTCGTAGGGAGCATCGCCGAGACCGAAGGTCATGCGATTGACGCCTTTCTTCAGGGCCGGCAGCGACGTTGTCGCCAACTGAAACGAGGTTTCCGCACGGAATCGGCGCAATACCGCGCCGGGGTGCAAAGCAAACTTCAGTTGGTAGCTGTAGCGGCGCTCCACGAAGCCGCTCAGGTCGGACCGACCGAAGCCCTTGATCCCTGTCGGTTGCCACGTACAGCCGTTGTCGGTGGAGATCAATACGTCGACCTGTCCGGTCCCCTCGATCGCCAGCGTGGCGGCATCGGTGGTGGTGTTGGGCTCCTCGATCTTGTGCGGGTCGCCGGCGATCACATAGGGCAGCTCGAAACGAAAGATGGCCCACGCCTCGGGCGCACCTTCCTTGCAGGCAAGGCCATCATCCGTTGTGACGATGTTCCCGCAGGCAAATACGCCGTCCTCGTACTCGTCGGTCTGGCGCGTCACATCGGGCTGATAAACCAGGATGCCGTTGCCGAAGCTGCGACTGCTGACTATATCCTTCGGCCCGTATCGCACGTCAAATGTGCCGAACTCGCCCGGCGCGATCCATCGCGGATAATCACAGATAAAGCGCCCCACGTTGTCCCATGCGCGATAATAGGTCTCGCCTTTGCGGAGCGAGATGTTCATCACGTGACCAGACTGTGCACGATAGCTGCCGTACCAGGCCGGACCCTCGTCGGCAATGCCGGCATAGACAACTCGCGACAGGTACGTGCGGAAGGGCTTCTTCGAGAGCGGAAAGAAGTGTTCGGGAAACTGCGGCTTGACCATCAGCTCGGCCGGCCGAAGGCCACACTCCCGTATGCTGGCGATTTGTCCGTCCGACCGGCGGAAATAACCCTTCATCTCCACATCGAGGTAATGATACTGCCCCTCATACCACACCTCCGGTGCGACGTGGCCGGGTAACCCGAACTCGCGTGCCTCCAGGCCGCCTGCGCGCCATATAGCTTCCATCGGTCCGGCGCTACAGAAGCACAACGTATACCCATACACGTTCATCAGTCTGATCGGATCCGTCACGTCGTCGCACTCGCCGGAAAGCCGGCACGGCACCTCGACCGGATTGCACCAGTGATAAAGCAAATCACCGGTCGCCTCCCACAAGGCATGGGCCTTTTGCTTCTGCGTCATGTCGGGTTGGATGACGCTGGCGACATAGTCGGACAGGCTATGAAGATCGGGCGTGTGTTCGCTGACGATCTTGGGCGCGTGGACCACACCCAGAGACGAAGAGCCCATCAGCAACAGGGCCGCACACGTGCCTATCACCGCCAACACGTGCGAGCAGCCGCCGCCTGACACAAGTGCAAACTCGGGCATACCGGCCTCACTCCTTAAGCTTTCGGATAACCAGGTTATCGTAGGCGATCGCTCGACTGTGACCCATCTGCCGTAGGCCGAAGTATCCGGCCCCGTGGGCGGGGCCGTACGTCTCGCCATCGTCCTCGAAGAACAGGAAGCGCTGGCCGTTCACGGCGCACTCGATGCGCTCTCCTCGCCGTACAACCACCACGCGGAAAGGCCCGGTCGCCCCGGTCATCATCTTCGAGCCGATCAACTCAGGACCCATGCCGATCATGTAGAAACCCGGATTCTTCCGCATGTTGGCCGAGCCGCGCCGACCCGCGTAGTAAGAGAAATGATAGCACCGAATGTCGCCGCGGGTGTACAAGGGGAACTCACCGCTGTCGCGCCGCGCTAGCGTCGGGTCGAACAAATCGCGACCGTCAGCCCCCATGGCCGACAGGAAAACGATGGCCAGCCCGTCCACCTGGCTGGGTTGGATGTCCCAGGCGGCGACGAAGTCGCGCGGCAGCCGCTTCTTCAGCCACAACACGCAGTGCTTGCCCTCTCGGTTGTGAATCAATAGCCGCCCGTCGGCTACCTCAAGGCGCGCCGGTCCCTCCAGCACCCACTGGCCGTCCGGCAACGGGGAATCAAAAACGTTCTCGTAGATCACCTCGCCACCAAGGGCTTCACCGTCGAAATCCTTGGGCTCTTCGAGCACGCCCTCGCCATGGTTGGGTGGGATTGGCCAGCCGTTGATAGCCTTCAGCTTTGCCAACACGTCTTGGGCCTCGGCGGCGCCGGCCCGCCAGGTGATCGGTCCGAGCGCCACGCGAGCCGGCTCGCCCTTGCCCTTCTGCGAGGTCATCAATCCGTGGAATTCGATCGTCTGGGCAAGGTCGCGGAACTTGAACGGGCCGAAGAACCATGGTTCGGGTTGTAGGACGCCGTTGAGGATCAGTCGCCAATTGCCCTCGGGAGCGTCGTACCGGATGGCCATGTGATACCACTGGTCGGCGCGCAGGTGCGTCAGATCGAAGCTGGCCAAGCCCCGCACGTTCGGCCGGCGTATCTCGTGGCCGCCCTCCACATCCACCAAAACGCCATTGTCGTTTTCGCGAAGGTAAATCGTCAGGTCCTCACAGTGCACCAGCTTTGCGGAAACCCGGTCGCCCTGGGGGCAGACTTGTATCGGCCGGTCCAATCGGACCCAGAAATCGATCGTTCCTCGCTCAGGGATCGCGCCCAGGCGAGTCTGGCCGCGGCCGATCAGACCATCCGGCCCGCAGCGCAAGGCGCGGCCGGCGGGGCAATCGATCTCGGCAATCTGCGGACCCATCTCCATCGCAACGGGCGCCTTACCAACACGGGCCTCCGACTCGCCGGGTACCCACGAAAACACGATCTGGCCCGCGTCCGTCGCCCACAGAACGCGAGGCCAGGCCAACAGCATAACCACCACCCAGAACGCTACAGTCACCATAAGGCCGGATTGCATGACATGGACCTCCTCGTCGGGCATAAGCTCTGCCAGAGCCCAGTGCTACTGTCAAGCCCGGTGGCTTGAAACCGATGGCGATCCTGTGGTAACACCTGTCAAGGCTGGGTACGTGGCGGCGATGTGGTCGTCACGACAAGGCCAGACGATCTGCGTGGAAGGACGTGCGTGATGGACTTGATCGTCGTGGGCGCAGGCTGGGCGGGTGAGCATCACGTACTGGCCGCGCAGGCGTTGCAGCGAACCGGGGTCGACACGCAAGTCGCGGCACTGGTGGACGTGGATCGGGAGCACCTGGCGCAAAAGGCGGCTGAGTGGGGAATCAGCGCAACGTATCCCGACCTGCCGACTGCACTGAGTGCTCACCCGGACGCGATGGGAATTGTGCTGGCCACGCCGCACCACCTGCACCGCCAGGGCACCGAACAGGCCGCCGACGCGGGGCGGCATGTGCTGGTCGAAAAGCCCATGGCCCTGACGCTCGAAGACGCCGATGCCATGATCGATGCCTGTCGACGGGCGGGCACGACGCTGATGGTCGCCGAATCGACGCGCTATCAGAAGAGCACCATCGCCGTGCGCGACGCGATCCAGGCAGGAAAGATCGGGCAACTGCTCAGCGGACGCATGAACATGATCTTCCGCGGGCGCCACACCTACGCCTACCCGGGCCGGCGGGCGTGGCTGGCCGATCCGACCGGAGGCGGCAGCGGAATCTGGATGCTCAACGGCATCCACGGAATGTCGGCTGTACGACTGTTCCTGGGCGAAGTTACCCGCATCTACGCACGACAGGTCAAGTCGGATGCGTTCCAGAGTGAGCCGGAAGCGACTGTCGTGGCGCTGATCAGTTTCGACTCCGGCGCGGAACTGACCATGACCGTTAGCGCCGAGCTGCACGGCTACGGTCGATTCGGCGATCTGGTTCTTTTCGGAAGCGAGGGTACGCTCGAACTGTGCTGCCACGCCGGCAGCGAACTGAGAATCTACACCGACCGCGAGCCCAAGATCGTCCCCTGCGACGAGCCGCCGACCGACAACGCCGAGCCCCACTTCGTGCGCCAGATGCAAGAGTTCCTCGACGCCGTCGCGCAAGCTCGCGAGCCATTCACCAGCGGGGCGAGCGAGCGGGAGTCACTGGCGGCTATCCTCGCCGGGTACGAGTCGATCCAGACCGGCCAGCCAGTCGTCCTAAAGCCGTAAGAGCCCACCCGTCACGTCGGGTGGGCTAACCGAGGTCAAAACGGACCTTGCGCGTGTCCTGCTCCCGCCCCGTGGTCTCTAACAGGGGGTCGTACAGTTCCGGCCGCCGCGTCTTGATCCACCGCCGGCCCGTGTTCTTCTCGAACAGGGCTGGGTCCAGATCGGCCACGACCATGTCGTCGTCCGCCTTCCACGTCTCGGCCAGGATGCGGCCATAGGGATCGAGAATCATCGCGTTGCCGGTCCGTATTTCGTCGTCGTCCACGCCCACCCCGTTGCTGAAGACGTAAAACACCCCGTTATCGTGTGCCCGCGACGGCAGCCAGCGAAGCAGCCAGCCGCGCCCCTTATCGCTTCGTAGCTCCGCCTCGATTGCCTGAGGGTCTTTCCGGCGATTGTCCCACAGCGCCTTGTCGACCAGGCCCATGGCGTGCGGGTTTTTTAAGTCACAGCCGCCCGTCTGGTGCGGCGCGAGCACGACGTCGGCGCCCTTCAGCGCCGTGATCCGCACGTTCTCCACGATGTTGTTGTCGTAGCAGGTCAGCACGCCCACGCGGCAGTCGTGCGGCGTGTCGAAAACGGTGTACTCCGACCCGGAGTCCATATGCCCACTGACGAACGTGTGCAGCTTGCGATGCCGCCGGCACTGGCCGTTCGGCATGGCCACCACATAGGTGTTGAACAGCTTGCCCTCGTCGGTCAACTCCACTAGACCCGCACCGACGGTCATGTTGTGTCCCTTGGCCAGATCCAGCAACGCCTGGCTGGACGGACCGTCGAAAACCGGCTCAGCGAGCTTGACCAGTTGGTCGCGCGAGAGATGCCGCAGGAACCAATACCCGGTCAGGCAGCATTCAGCAAAGATGATCAGTTCGACGTTCTGCTTCGCGGCTTTTTCGACGAAGGCGCGGACCTTGGCCAGATTGGCCTGCTTGTCCCCTGCCGCATGCTCCATCTGAACGGCGGCGACCCGAATCTTCTTCATCTCAACGCTCCTTGGACGTTTATGCCCTTGCCTCGATAACACAAGGGCTCGACGTGACGGAGTCTAGCACATCGCAAACCGTCGATACAGGTCTGTCCCCACGAGGGATGCTCGCGAAGGTAGCGTCGGCATGCTGGCTATGCTCTTTTGGCCGATCGCCGTGTTTCCGTCAGCAGCACTACGGACTATTTAGCCGCCGCGGCTTGTGCAGACGTGGCGCCCGCGTTGCTGACTTCGGCGAAGTACCGTCGACGGAACCACAGGGCTATGTTCACCAGGCCGATCAGTACCGGCACCTCGACAAGCGGTCCGATCACTGCCGCGAATGCCACACCGGAAGCGATTCCGAATACCGACACAGCAACGGCGATGGCCAACTCGAAGTTGTTACTGGCGGCCGTGAACGCGATCGTGGTCGTCTTTGCGTAGTCGGCGCCGAGTTTTCTGCCCATCCAGAAAGACACCAGGAACATGACCACGAAGTAGACACACAGGGGGATCGCGATACGAACCACATCCAGCGGCAACTGCACGATAAACTCACCCTTGAGGGAGAACATGACCACGATGGTGAACAGCAGGGCCACCAGCGTGATGGGCGAAATCTTCGGGATGAACTTCTGCTCGTACCACTGCCGGTTCTTTACTTTGAGCAGTACAAATCGCGTGATCATGCCCGCGAGGAAGGGAATGCCGAGATAGATGAATACGCTCTTGGCAATCTGGCCGATCGTCACGTCGACGACCGCGCCCTGAAGGCCGAACAGCGGCGGAAGTATCGTAATGAAAAACCAGGCATACACGGAGTAGAACAGAACCTGGAAGATCGAGTTAAACGCGACCAACCCCGCTGCGTACTCGGTATCCCCTTCGGCCAGATCGTTCCACACGATCACCATCGCGATGCAGCGGGCCAGCCCGATCATGATCGCCCCAACCATGTACTCCGGATAGCCTCGCAGAAACAGAATGGCCAGAGCGAACATCAGGATCGGGCCGATGATCCAGTTCTGCACGAGCGACAGACCCAACACTCTGAAGTTGCGGAAGACGTCCCCAAGCTCCTCATACTTCACCTTCGCCAGCGGCGGATACATCATCAGGATCAGCCCAATGGCGATGGGGATATTGGTCGTACCGACCTGAAAGCGGTCTATGAACCCTTCGATCCCGGGAGAAAGGTATCCGCCTAACACGCCAGCCGCCATGGCCAGAAAGATCCACAGCGTAAGGAATCGGTCGAGCAGCGACAGCCGACGCGGGCATTCGGTCTTGCCCGCCAGGCCGCCTCCGTCAGGGGTGACGACATGTTCTGTCACGTGATTCTCCAGCGCCCTTCCACCCAGCCAAGCATCACAGCACGAACAACACCCAAAGCCCCACACCCACAATCAACACTCCGGCCAGGCCACGCAGGATGTCCATGCCCCGGTTCCAGCCCTTCGAGTCGGCCATGCGCTGCACGAGGCCCATCGACGTGCCGCCAATCAACACCAGTCCGCAGTGTCCCAGACTGTAGGGCACGAGCAGTGTCACACCGAAGGCAGGTCCCTTCAGGGGTACCACCGCCAGCAGCGCCAGCAACACCGGCCCCGCGCACGGCAGCGAAACCAGCCCGAACAGCAAACCCAGCAGCAGCGCGCCAAGGAACCCCTTCTGCTTCGGCTGAACGCCCGACGGCGCAGGGATGCGAACGTGCAACACCCCCAGCAGGTGTAACCCCATCACAAGACACACACACCCAGCCACGTAATTCCACCAGCCTGCCCGCAGGACCGAGCTGGCGGCCCATGTCCCCAGGAACAGGATTCCGAACATGATCGTCAAGCCGATGGCGAACGTTACCGAGAGGAAAAACGAGTGCAGCACGCGGCGCTTGGCATCCGTCCCGTGCCCCGCCACATAGCCGATCATCAGCGGCACCATCGCAATCACGCAGGGGTTGGCTGCGGTGAGCAACCCGCCGCCGAAGGCAGCGAGTGGCGCCATCCAGGGATTGCTTTGCATGGTCTCGGCCAGGCGCTCGCTCAGCATGTCGAACATTTCGTTCGCTCCCGTGCCGCCTACCGAACACCCGCCTTTTGGGCGAATACGGTCTTGAGGTTTTCCTTCGAAATGAAACCTCGATGTCGCCACACTTCGTTCCCCTCGCGGTCATACAGGATCTGCGTGGGGATCACGCGGATGCCATATTGCCTGCCCGCGCCGGGATTCTTCCACACGTCGATGAATTCGACGTCGAGCCGGCCTTTGTATTCCTCGCGGAGTTGCTCGAGGATGGGCGCCATCTTCTTGCATGGAATACACTTGTCCGCGCCAAGGTCGACCAGCCGCGGCCGCTGTGGCTCCACCGCCGGCTCCTGTTGCTGCTCTGCCTTGGTCGACTCGGCGGAATCTGCGTCGTTCGCCGCCACGGCCTTACTCGTGGGTTCGACAGTAACCGACCGCATGGAACTCGGGTGCTCCGGCTGCGTGGCCGGAGGCGACGGGTCGGCCGGCGCCGCCGCAGGTCGTGGATCGGCCGGCGTGGCTGCATCGACCGCAGACTCGCCACGGTGCGACGACCTGAACCATGCGGCACCAGCCACGAAGGCGATGACCGCTACGATGATCAAAACGTTCTTGGCATTTGTCTTCACCATGTCGCTCCTGCTACGGGGTGCAACTCACGATTCCAGAAAGGCACCGATCTGGACCCAGACGTACTGTTGGAAGCCGCCCTCATCGTGAAGCAACTCCCAGACCCGGGTCAGGTTTTGCCATCGCACGACGCTGTCACCGTTTTGCTCGACGATGACGAGCGACGACGTGGTCAGAGCGAAGTCCTTCTCGAAGTGTTCGTTACCCGCTTGTTCGATATTGACGGCGCGCCACGCCATCCGACCAGACTTCAACTGATCGCTATAAGCCAGTTCAATCGCCTCCCTGGCTTGCTGCTCAATCGCCAGACAGCCCCGACAGCGGATCGTACGGTGAAAGTAGTAGGCGATAATTCTATTCTCGACGAGCAAGGACCTATCGCCGGCCAAGGGCTTGCCCGCCGATACGCTCACATTGGCCTCTTGCTCAGTCGTCTTGCGACCCGCCGCCGCGCTGCCCGTGTGAACGACGGATGTGGACCGTCTCGTCAGCGGCGCCTCACTGCCAACCCGCGCCGGCTGCGACGGTCGCTGGCAGCCGACCAGCCCCGCCGCCAGAATCACGGATACGACCAGCATCCCTTTACGATCGCTCTCGAATCGCACCGCCGCACCACACCCCTGACACGCCCGTTTCAACGGCCTGCCAACCTTTCTTTCACATGCGCAACCACGCGCTTCGCATCATTGAGCAACTGCGGCCTTTCGGGCTTCTTGTCTACACCGAGCTGCATCAATTCCACGTGCAGATCCACGCACAGACCGGCTTTGTCCATAATCTTTCGCGCACAGTGATCGTCACATCCGTCAATGACGACACGCGTGCCGGCGGCGCGCGCCCTTTCCATCTTGTCGGCGACACCCGCGCCAATCGCCGCAATGCAGAAGAGGCTACCTGCACCCTCCTGCGTCAGGCTGATCCCCGCACGATTGGCTACCTGACCGGCGTGCGACGCGCCCGCGCATGCAAACACCAGTGTCTCGCCGTTTGGGTCGCTACAGCATCCGTTCGCCATATCACACCTTGCCCCTGCTCGTTCACAAGACGGCATTGTTCGGACAGGTCGAGCCAAACAGACGCCTCAGCCTTGGTCCGCAGCCGCAGTCAGCATCTTCGTCAGCTCGGCTTCGCTGGGCACCTTCCCTGATACCTTAACCTCACCGTCGACGACCAGTGCCGGCGTGATCATCACGCCGTAGGACGCAAACTTCGCGATCTCCCTGACGTGCACCACTTCATAGTCGAGCCCGAGCTTGTCCGCCGCCGCCCTGGCGGCTGCCTCCAACGCGTTGCACTTTGCACATCCGCTGCCAAGCACTTCAATCTTCACGTCCCGATCTCCCTTGCCTTATTGCACCAGCGAGCCGTACATCATGCCCGCCGCCGTCGACAGCACAACCACCAGCACCACGTACACAAGCGTCTTCTGCGTTCCCATCACCGAGCGAATCACCAGCATGTTCGGCAGCGACAGCGCCGGACCGGCCAACAGAAGCGCCAGCGCCGGGCCCTCGCCCATACCCGCGCCCAGCAGGCCCTCCAGGATCGGCACCTCCGTCAACGTGGCGAAGTACATCAGCGCCCCCGCCACCGAGGCAAACAAATTCGCCCCCAACCCGTTGCCGCCAACGCTGCGCGCGATCCATGCCTCGGGAACGAGCGCCGGATGGCCAGGCCGACCCAGCAGCACACCGGCCACCACCACGCCAACAAACAAAAGAGGTAGAATCTGCCTGGCGAATATCCACGTGGCGCCGACCCACTCGCCCAACTCGTCTCGCCGGAACCAGCCTGCCAGCATCACCACCAAAGCCGCTACCAGCCCTGCCGTGATCACCCACTTGACCGATGCGATCGCCGCTCCCACACCCGTCGAATCCAGCGCCCGCCAGTTGGCAAACACGAGCACGCCGATCATCGCAGCAAAATACGCCGCGTTCTGCCACAGCGGCCGACTGCGATCGTCCACGGGTACGTAAAGCCCGCCTTCCGCTTGCGCAGCGACTTGCCGCCTGCCGTAGATCATGTGCATCGAGAGCCCGATGATCAGACTGAAGACGATCGCTCCAGCCGCACGCGCCGCCCCAAGCTGCCAGCCAAGGACCCGTGCGGTGAGAATGATCGCCAGAACGTTGATCGCCGGGCCAGAGTACAGAAACGCCGTCGCCGGCCCGATGCCTGCGCCACGAGTGTAAATCCCCGCGAACAGCGGAAGAATCGTGCATGAACACGCCGCCAGAATCGTGCCCGAAACGGCCGCCACGCTGTACGCCACGATTTTTCGCGCCTGGGCGCCGAAGTACTTCATCACCGCCGCCTGCGACACGAAACAGGAAACCGCCCCGGCGATGAACAATGCCGGCACCAGACACAGCAGCACGTGCTGCCGGGCATAGTCCTGAAGCATCAATAGTGCTTCGCGCGCCGCCCCCGTTGCCTTCGTGCCGGCCGGCATGGCCTCAAACGGCAGAAAGTAGGCGAGCAGGAACACCGTCCCCATCAGCAACAGAACCGCCAGGTTCCTCGCGCGGGCGCTCCATTGCTTTATGGCCAATAAGCCATAAACCACGGCAAAAAAAGAACCGCCCGAGCCTACCGCCCGACCGCCGACCGCTGTGTCCTGAGGTTTTCCTTCAGCACCGATTCGATACACTGCCAAAAACCTTCCAGGCAACTCACCTTCAACCGATAGACGCTCATTGCCCCCCGTTTGTGATCCTCCACCATACCTGCCTGCCTCAGCACCGCCAGGTGCTTGGACACGGTGGACTGATCGGCCCCCACCAACTCGGTCAGTTCGCACACGCACATGGACTTTTGCTGCAAGGCGTCAAGGATCAACAGCCGGCTCGGATGAGCCAGCGCCTTGGCGATCCTCGCCCGCGCCTCGTATTGTGTCATCCGCCGAAGCTTCATTGTTCTATGGCAATATTACCATGAAAGGGCCGCCCGTCAAGCCCCCACCGAAACGCTTTGGCAGCTGGACCCCGCGTTTCAGGCCTGCGGCAGCCACACAGCCATCGCCCCGGGGCGCCGATTGCCCCACAGGCAGTACGGAACCGCCCTAATCCGCACGCGTCGGGCCCTGCCCTCGCCAACGGGCCGATACAGTTGCCCCTTCCAGCCGGTCGCCGCGCACGCCGATCCCTGGCCTTCGATGACCGTCGTCCCGCCGAGCAGCTTTCTGGCGAAGTGAGCGTGAAGCTTAGCCTGCTTCGGCAGCGCGATGCTGTGCACATCGACGGCGTGGTCACACTGCTCCAGGCAGTACACCACCGGCCCGCGCTGCAACGCCACCCTTCCCGCATCCGCCCCCACCGCCGGGTGCGCCGCCATCCGCTCGACGGGCATGGCCAGCGACAGCTCGACCCGGTCGCCGTCCTGCCAGCGTCGGCGGATTCGTACGTAGCCCCTCACCGGACGACCGGCAACCCGCTTGCCGTTGACGCCAAGTGTGTAGCTTTTGCACCAGCCTGGAACCCGCAGCATCAGCGAGAACGTCGCCGGCCCATTCAAACCGACGCGGATGTGCACGCAGCCGTCCCAGGGATAGTCCGTCTGCTGCGTCAGCATCACCTTCCGCCCGGCGATCTCGGCCCGCCCGCTGCCGGCCACATACAGATGCACGTAAACGGCGCCTTTGCCCACGGAGTAGACGTATCGCCCCAAAGACGCGATCAGACGAGCGATATTCGGCGGGCAGCACGCCGTGCCGAACCACGGTTGGCGGCAAGTCGCATGGTGCCGCGCACCGGCGCCGGCCGCACCCGTAGCCACAGCCAAGGGATTGACGTAAAAGAATCGCTCACCGTCCAGCGACACGCCGCTTGGCACGCCGTCGTACAAAGCTCGCTCCATCACGTCGGCGTACTTACCGTCGGCCTCGATTTGAAGCATCCGGTGAGCGAAGAACACCAACGCGATCGCCGCGCACGTCTCCGCGTAAGCCGTCTCGTTCGGCAGGTCGTAAGGACGCGTGAATCCCTCGTTGTGGGCCGACGGACCCACCCCACCGGTGATGTACATCTTCCGCTCGGTCGCGTCGCGCCATAGTCGCCGGCACGCCGCCAGCAGTTCGGTGTCGCCGGTCAAGGCCGCCACGTCGGCCATGCCCGAGCAAAGGTAGAACGCACGGACCGCGTGGCCGACCACCTCGCTCTGCTGACGCACCGGCCGATGCGCCTGAAAAACCTCGTGCGTACGAAGGCGGTAATCGTGCGGATCGTCACCCCGTGCCCGCGCCTCCGTGTCGAAGTAGTGAGGCCGACGACCGCGCTCGTCGACGAAGTACTTCGCCAAACCCAGAAAACGGTTGGCCTCGGTGGCCTCGAATAGCTTCACCAGCGCCAGTTCGATCTCCTCGTGACCGGGGTACCCGCGTTTCTTGCCCCGACCCCGCCCGAACACCGAGCCGATGTAGTCAGCGTAGCGCGCCATCGCGTCGAGAAACCTGCGGCTGCCAGTGGCGTGAAAGTGAGCCACCGCCGCCTCCGTCAGATGCCCCGCGCAGTACAACTCATGTTGGTCGCGCAGGTTGCACCAGCGTTTTTCCGGCTCGACGACGATGAAGTGCGTGTTGAGATAACCGTCCGGCTGCTGGGCCGAGACGATCAGATCGACCACTCGATCGACCAGCCTGGCCAGCCGTCGGTCGGGATGCGTAGTTAAACTCAGGGCCGCCGCCTCGACCCACTTGGCCACGTCGGAATCCCAGAATACGTGAGGCTGTCGTCGTCGGCCCAGCCGCCAATCCAGTCGGAACGCATCGATTCTGCCGGTCTGCTTGCATCGGCGGTAGACGGCCGGAATCGTCGCCTGGCGATTGATCTGCTGACGCAGTCCCCAGAACCCCCCGTCGATCGTCACGGCGTCTACATCCAACGGCCTCAGCCGTCGCAACGCTCGCCCGGCCGATGGCTTGCCCATAGCCGCGTTCCTCCTTGCCATGCAGCCATGATAACAAGTGCCACGGCAAATCGTGATTACCCAATGGTTTCCCCCCAAGACCCGGACGTCTACTGTGCGATGGCGACCGGCTGGGCACGGATGCGCGCCAGGGCACGCTGCGCTATGGTCTTGTCCTCCACCTGCACCTGACAGACGCGGGCAAAGTAGTTGGCCGCCGTCTGCGGCGTCCGCTCATGCCCCAACCCCTCCACGAGGTAGGCCGTTACCGAAAAGCCCCGCTCCCGATACCATTCGACAGCCCGCGTCGACTCCTCTCGGCAAATGGCAAAGTCGTTC
The DNA here is from genome assembly GCA_035530655.1 of Phycisphaerae bacterium. GTDB lineage: Bacteria > Planctomycetota > Phycisphaerae > UBA1845 > DATKUK01 > DATKUK01. Next base: position 68,692 of record DATKUK010000142.1, on the reverse strand, counting down.
TGCCCGAAGAAGATCGCAATGGGAGTGCCCACGTACAGATGGGCATACTGAGGATTCAGAATCGTCTCGGAGAAGTTGCTCTGCCGAACCGCCAGACACGTGAACCGATGCGGGTGGTGATTCAGCATATAGTGCGCCAGATACCCCCCCGACGACCAGCTCGTGATCAGCACTTGTTGCGGGTCGGCGTCGGTGGTCCGGAACACATGGTCCATCACCGCCAGGATCGCCCGTTCGTCCCGCTCGACGTACGAATGCACCTTCCGCAGCGGCAGCTCCATGAACAGATGCGACGTGTCCAGATTCGGCGAGCAGACGACAAAGCCGTATGCGTCGGCCTGCTGCTGCCACTCGTCAATCTGACCGTGGTAGCTGTCGAACGGCTTCATCCCGTGCAGCGTTACAACCAGGGGCCAGCGCCTGCCCGTCCCCGTGCGCGATGTCTCAGCCGGGTATTGCTGCGGCAGGTACAACCAATAGGGTCGCCCTGTCGTCGGTTCGGCCACCCGCAGCAGCGTACCCTTGCCCGCGCCCTGCGGAACGGCACAGCCCGCCGCAAGCACCGCCAGCGCCGCTGCGGTGCACAGCCCCGCCAAACCGGTCAGACTCCTGTCACCTGCCACTAACGTCTACACTCCGCTCCCTGCCGCCGGCCGCACAAACCCTGCGCCTACATCAACTTGCGTGAGTACCCGGTCGCCTTTCGCCGCATCGCGAGGGCTCTCGGCCGGATGCATCGGTGAGTCCGTTCCCCGCAGCTCCGTTAGAATCAGACTAGAGAATTCTCGCCCCGAAGTCCACCCCTGCCCACGCCGCACCCCACTCCCAAGACCCGCGCAGCGCCGCCCGCGGCCCCGCAGAGTCCCCGCGGGCTGCCCCCGACCCCCACACCCCAGCAAGCTCGACGCTGTTTTTGCGCTCTAACTCACCTTAACGTAAAGCTTTATGAGAACATCGAGTGCCATCATCAGGGGCGGCCGCAAGACTTCGGCGGGCCCTCGTCCCGAGCAGCTCGTCTGAACTGACCAAGGTCAACGTACAGGACGAGTTTTCGCTTCGCGATCAGGGCCTGATCGATCTCCAGGCCCGACGGGACGACATCCTTCGCACCGGCGAGACGCGTAAGTACTGGACTAGCAAAGAGGATGGAACATTCGGGATGGACAGCGGCTTGGGGCAGGATCACGGCCCGCCGGGCCAATCTGCGCTTCCTGGAGCCCGGCCATGGCTTGAGGGGTCCCGAAACGGCTGTAGAATCGCCGGCTACGCCTGCGGCGGTCGCGGGTGCGAATGTGTGAGATGTAGATCAAAGATAGAGAAGCAAGCCATGACCAAGTGCCTGCCCGTCCTGTTACTGTGTCAGTCGGCCCTTCTGTTGCCTGCCTGCACCGCCACCAGACCGCCAATCGACATCCCTTTCACCATACAGTCGGTGAATCAGGACCCGAAAAAGCCGCTGTGGCCCGTCGAGGGAGGCATTCCCCTCAAGCGAGGCGTGGCCTTCAGTGTTTCGGAACTCCAGATCGTGCGAGGCGATGCCGTTGTTCCCGCCCAATTCGAGGTCACTTCACGCTGGTATGGCGATGACTCTTCCATACGGTGGGTCACGGCGCGTTTTCTCTCTGACGGAACCGGCGAGCCCCGACTGGTGCGGACCGGCACCGGTAAGACACGAACGTCCGCACCAACGGTGCACGTTGAAGAGGCCGAAGATCGCGTCGTCGTGTCCACCGGGCGGCTGGAATTCACCGTGCGGAAAGACCGCTTCTCCTTTCTCGATGAGTTGAGCCTGGACGGGAAACCGGTTCTCTCCTCGCCCGCCGAATTGACGGCCCAGGTCATCGGGTCGCGCTATACCCGCGACGAATGCGTTTTGAACCATTCCTCGCTCAGGGGCGGAGCCGGCTACAAGGTGGTTGTCGAAGAGGACGGCCCGATATGTGCCATCATTCGGGTCGAAGGCAAGCTCATGGGAAGAGACCGGGGCTGGTACTTCAGCCAGTCCAACCCGTACATCCTGAGAATATACGCCTACGCCGGACAGCCCTATCTGAAACTGGACTATCGGTGGATATGGGACCTGGCGCCGGAACTCTCACAATTGAAGTCCCTCGGCCTGGTGCTTCATACGCGCTTCACGGACACGGCCGCGAGGCCTGAGTTCCACGTCATGGACAACGATGACCTGCCGCGCTTTCCCATGTTCGATCAATACGATCCCCATTATCGAATCTACTATGACGAGAAGAACTTCGTTGAGGCCGCCAGGGAGCGCAACTGGGCGTCGATCGATTCGGCCCAGGGCGGGATGCTTTCCGTTGTCCGTGACGCCTCCAAGCTGTACCCGAAAGGTTTCTCCATCGAGCCGGCCACCGGCACGTTCACGACGTGGCTGTATCCGCCGCTGCACTCGGGCAGGCTGCTGGATTTGAGAGGCATACCCGATCGCAGGCCCGACGATCTCGACGACTACCTGTGCTCGCCCGAAGGCCAGAGACATTTGCCGCCAGCGGCGCCGGCAGGTGTACCGATTACCTCCTCGGGGTTGGGAGTCTCCCGGCTTCACACCATATGGATCATGCCCTATGCCAAGAAGCCCGACCCCACCTTTGTAGCCGGGTTCAGCGCGGCGGCCAACGACCCCTACATGATCACGCCGTCACCGGAGTACATGTGCGCTACCGAGGCGGCCGGCGGCTTCATGTATCCCGAGTCAAAAGAAATGCCCGTGAGGGCTTCCAGCGAAAAGAGGCCCGAGTATTACAACTGCCGCCTGGCCGACGAAGTCGAATGGCTCGACAGGCACCGGACGGACTGGTTTCGTTGGTATGGGTTCCTCGAGCACGGCAATACACAACGATACTTCGGTGTCATCCCCTGGTTCGATCGCGAGGCCGACCCGGACAAGTGGTGGAACTACCGAACGAAATGGGGATGGATCAACGGAGAGCACTTTGTCGTAAAGGGGCTGTGGCAGCAGTTCGCCAGAACGGGCGATCCCAAGGTTTTTCGCTTTGCCGAACTCTACGCCAAGAATATCGAGGATGTGGTTACGGTGTGGGCGGGCGATCACAAGGGATGGCAACACAGACATTCACCCGACATCTTCGGCGATTACAGCGCGCCGGATCACACGTATTCTTCCGGAAGAACCCTTCACTATCTCTTCTCGGGCGACAGGAGCGCCAGGGACGGCATCGTCATGACAGCCGAGACGGTCCTGAACATGGGGGGCGCGAAGGATTTCTTCTCCGGGAGTTTCAGCAGGTCGAAGACCCTTGCCTATTACGCCGTGTTCTGTGCCTGGACCATTACCGGGGACCAGCGCTACAGACAGTACCTCGATGACGCCCTCGATCTGCTCGACGATCCTGCGAACGAGCAAGCGATTGCCCCCGAGCGCGATGGAAGTTTCATGTACTGCTCATACTTTCCGCCGCTCCTGGCCGAGTGGTACGCCTATGAGCAAAGCGAGAAGAACAGGAAGAGCTTTTCGAGGATTCTCAAGGTCGGCATCGAAAAGAAGTACCATCTGGAGGCATGGGCCGGCCCCCAAGCCGATGTAGCCGCTCTCTACTACCTTACCTCCGGAGACGATACACACCTCAAGCAGGTGGCTGCCTTCCTGAGCTTCCCGGGACGTCTGCCAGAGATCAGGAGAGACTCTTTCCATCAGGTAGACAGTATCGGAGCTGATTTTCGGATATACCCTTTGTCCTACTACGCGCTCGTCGAGGCCGGACTGGTTGAGAGGGTGGAGTAGGCCTGCGGTGGCTGTTGCAGCGGCTGTGTGGTCGGTCTAACCGGACCGGTTACTGTTTTTCGACTCATCCACCGTCCGCCTGGAACGCCGCCATTCAAGCCGTGCACCGGCTGTGGGGACGCGATTGCCACGTTCCCATGCGGAGATACAGGTCGGCGTGACCCCCATACGGTGTGCTGTACCAGCGATTCCTGTGCTGCGTGAGCTGGGTCATAGGTCGACTTGTGCAATAGACCTGTCGGAGGCCAAGTCTTTCTTTTGCGAACGCGTTCGACACCACCTCGCGTTCGTTGGTGGCAGCGTGCAGACAAGGAGAACTGACAGCCACCGGGGGGACTCGAACCCCCAACCTGCGGTTTACAAAACCGCTGCTCTTCCGCTTGAGCTACAGTGGCACGACGACCGTACGTTTCGGGCCGATCCATCGGACCCGCCACGCCGATCCGCCGCAAACCATCTTAATCGCCCACCACAGCCAGGCAATACTCAAGGTGCGAGGACTGCCCCGCGTCGCCACAGGCCGCCGCCGCGACAGGCCGAGGCCCACGCTGCCGATCGGCTTGTCTGGCACGCTACCACCCTCAGCCCATTCGCCCACCACGGCTGAGGACCGTTCGCCAGCGGCCCACGGACAAGGGCAATAACCATGCCCCCAGGCCGGGACGACCCGGGCCACCAGCCCTTCAGATCACTGTGGGCCGTATCCGCCGTCTGGATGGCTACTCAGCGTCCGCCCGCCCGCGATGCCAACGCGGTCCACCAAAGGGTGGCCTGCCGGGCTCTTGAACGCGGCCGCATCGCGGCAACGTGCACTCGCCGACAGCCGCTTACCACCAGCCTATTGCTCCGAAGAGTTAACGAGCGTTTTGCCCTCGCCGGCGGCCTTGCGGCTGCCATCGCACCCCACTACCATACGCGCGCCTGTCTGTGACAGGGGCATGTCGTAAAAGGGGCCTGGTCGCGCGGCCGCTGGCCGCGTCAAAACCGTCGAGACGAAAATGTGCCAAAGCGGCGGACGAAAGCCAACCGTTGGCATCGCCGATGTCTCTGCGCCGCCGAGGCTGCACGACCTTATGATCGCAGTTCGTCAGACCGTGGCGGCTGCGTGGCGGTCACGGTGTTCAATCGCACATTTCGAAGGGAGGTTGGTCATGTCAAAACTGTGGATTGCAGCCGTAGTGGGCCTGCTGGTCGCCTCTATCGCGCCGCCGGCGCTGGCGACGGCGTACTACGTCTCGCCGACCGGCGACGACACCAACGACGGCCTGAGCGAGCAAACACCGTTCAAGGAGGTGCAGACGGGGCTCTACAACGCCACCAGCCCCGGTGACATCGTATACGTCATGCCCGGGTTGCACATCCCCTCGGTGTTCTACACGTCGAAGAACAAACAGCGGCTGCTGTTCTGGGCCGACGGCGAGCTGGGAAACCCCATCACGCTGACGACGCTGCCGGGGGCGACCGAGAAGGCCATCATCGATCTGCGCAACGTCAGCAAGAGTTACTGGGGCTTCAGCACCAACTTCCACAACTACCTCGTGGTCGACGGGGCGGGTAACCCGGACATCACTGACCCCCACTCGTTTCTGCTCGAAATCACCAACGTGCCGCACCCCAACAGCACCGTCTGGTGCTTCAACATCCGGTTCAGCCATCACGTGACCTTCCGCAACGTCGCGTGCACCGACGCCGACCAAGGCTGCTTCCAGCACGCTCCGTTGGGCGACTGCCTGATGGAAAACGTCTACGCCCGCAACCGCGACGACTCGTACTCGCACGTGATGTACCTCGTGGGCGATTCGGAGGATTTCGTCGTTCGAAACTGCCACTTCACCAACGGCGGCAAGCACGGCATCCAGGTCAACGGGGCCCAGCCCGGCGGGCACATCTTCGACTCGTGCATCATTCACGATAACAAGGGCGCGCCGCTGACGTTCTTTGCCGGCACAGGCCACGTCGTAAAGAACTGCTTCCTCTACAACATCAGCGGATTCGCCGAGAACCCCGAGTTGATCCGCTTCACCCCCGAATACGCCCCGATCGACGTCGAGATCGTTAACAGCAGCCTCTACTCCAACGATCCCAGCGGCCGACCCGTCTACATGGGCACATACACCGGCGCGACTGCGTACATGTACAACTGCATCATGGACACGGCTACGGGCCCGTACATCGAGTCCGGCAATACGCTCGTGGCCGACTACAATTTGTTCTGGAACAATTGCCCGCCGTTCGGCACGAACACGTTCACGGGCGATCCTTCCTGGGTCAACGCGGCGGCCGGCGACCTGCACATCGGCGGCGGATCGGCTGCACTCAACCTGGCCAGCGCCGCCTACGCACCGGCTTACGACATCGATCAGGACGCCAGACCCCTCGGCAGCGGCTACGATTTGGGCGCGGACGAGGCCGATCCGAACGCCAACCAGTCCCCCAGCGTCGACGCCGGAAGCGATCAGGCCATCACCCTGCCGGTAGACACGGTGAGCCTTGACGGCACGGTGAGCGACGACGGCCTGCCCGACCCGCCGGGCGCCCTCACCACGTTCTGGACCAAGCTGAGCGGGCCCGGCACGGTCAGCTTCGGCGATCCCAACGCCGTGGACACCACCGCCACGTTCAGCGCGGCCGGCAACTACGAGCTTCAGCTCGAAGCCGACGATGGCGAGTTCAGTCGCACCGACATGCTGATCGTCACCGTCAACCCGGAGGGCGGCGGCCCGGTCGACTGCACCGCCAACGCCGACATTCCGGTGATCGCCAACATCACCGGGACCTACGTCGACACACAGGCCAGCGACGACGTATACGAGGGCCTCCAGGAATACCAGTCCGACGGCCCACCAAAGTCCCGCTACACGTACATGGAGCACAAGTGGACCATCGACGTCGGGACCGGCGGGTCGAGCCTGACGTTTTATCTCGAGGCCTATCACACCCCCAACAGCGAAGGCGATGACTTTGTCTTTGCCTACTCGACCGACAACGTCGAGTTCAACAACATGGTCACCGTCACGAAGACCTCCGACAACGATGAGTATCAGACCTTCGCGCTGCCGAGCAGTCTGAGCGGCACGGTCTACATCCGGGTCGTCGATACCGACCAGACCGCGGGCAACTCAACGCGCGATACGGTCTACGTCGATCACATGTTCATCCGCGTCGTGGAATGACGACAATCTGATGCGACCCGCCGGGTGCCCTCGCGCCCGGCGGGTCGATCGATTTTCGCTTAAGGCGTGACGTTGGGGATCATCGCCAGCGGCTCGTCGGCGGCGGGCATGGGCGGGTAGTCGGGCCTGCCGATGCCGCCTGCCAGATCGGCGATCTGCACCGCTTGGCCGGCAGCCATCGACTCGTTGGCCGCCACGCCGGTCAGAATCGAATAGGCCCCGCCGCGCTGGTCGGCGGCCCGCATGTATTTGTCGGCCGGCGGATCGGCCGCGAAGATGTCCTCCAGCAGCGGACTGTCGCCCCCGCCATGACCGCCCGCCGCCGTCCAGATGTCGACCTGGTAGGCCGGCTGGCGATGCGGAAAGATCTTGATCGTCGTGCCCTCTTTCTTGAGCGCGCCGGGCACGGTACCGTCGGCATTGATGTACACCGACTCCTGACAGGTGTGCTCGATCCGCCCCTTCGAGCCGTTGAACGCCACCGTGTAGCCCTCCCACGGCATAAAGGCGTTGAGCGAGTAGCTCATCTTCGCGCCGCCGGCGTAGGCTACGACCACGTTCATCGAGTCCTCGATGTCGATCTGGTCGCTGAACACGCAGCGGTCGCGGTAATAGTCGTCGTACTTCTCGTTGTCCAGGTAGAGCTTGCGGAGACCCTCGTTGCCCGCCAGATCGAGCCGGAACGAGCAGCGCTCGGCCTCCGGGCAGCCGTGGCAGCGCTCGCCGCGCCGCGTCAGGCCGTAGCGATCGGCCGTCTGCGGCGTGTAGAACCGACGATGCCCGACGGCGAACACCGACTCAGGAACATCCGACAGCCACCAGTTCACCAGATCGAAATGGTGCGTGGCCTTGTGCACCATCAGCCCGCCCGAGTTGGCCTTGTTACGATGCCAGCGGCGGAAGTAGTCGGCCCCGTGGTGCGTGTCCAGCAACCAGTGGAAGTCCACCGACAGCACCTCGCCGATCACGCCCGACATCAGCAGGTCCTTCACCTGCGTCCGCGGCGGCGAGTAGCGATAGTTGAACGTCACCCGGCAGCGCCGGTGGGTCTTCTTCTGCGTGTCGACGATCCGCCTGCACTTGTGCTGGTCGGTGGTCATGGGCTTTTCGGTAATCACGTCGCAGCCCAGCTCCATGGCCCGGCAGATGTACTCGTCGTGATGGCAATCTTTCGTGGTGACGATCACGCAGTGCGGTTTGGTGTCGGCGATCATGCGATCGAACTGCTCGGCCGAAAACGGCGGCACGGCACCGACCTTGTTTTTGACCTGCTCGGCCGCCAGCCGCAGGCGACCCTCGTTGCTGTCACACAGGCCCACCATTTCGCAGTGATCGGCATATGTTTCCACGACGGCCTGTGTGAACATCCGCGCCCGGCCGCCAAGCCCGACCTGGGCGAACCTCTTCTTATCCGACATCTTTAATCATCCTTCCTCTCGTGCGTCTGAGGCTACAACAGGCGCCCGTTGCGGGGATTTCGGCCCGGCCATACCCGCCGCGGGCGATCACGTTGCCTAGACTTCTACTGCAATCTGACCGCACTTTCCAGCGATGCAGACCCAGCCGGCCGGCGCTGGTTGGATGGCCAATTCATCCGGCAGCAGGTATCCTCTTACCACCACGTCGACCCTTGAGTGGGAGGAATCGATGAGCCTGTCCGAATTGCTCAACGCCATTTCCGGCGTCGTATGGGGCCCCGGCATGATCGGACTGCTCGCTTTGGCCGGCCTGCGCGCCAGCAAAACGCGCGGTTACCTGCGCCGCCTTGATGCGGGGTAGTTCTGAGCCGTCGGAAGGGGCCGCCGCCATCCACTACTGAATGTAGCCCAGGTCCCGCAACTTATTCAGCCTTTCCAGATCGGTCTGGGTCATTCCCGGTTCGATATCCGATAAGGCCCCCAAACTCATCAAGTGCTCAAGCAGCGTTTCCATGGACGGCGGCTTCGCCTCGGCGAGGTTATGCAGTTCGTTCGGGTCGGACTGCAAGTCGTAGAACTCCGTCTCGCCCGGTTTGAGTTGATGGTAGATGAGCTTGTGCCTTTCGTTCATCACGCAGTACAGCTTGTCGAGCTTGTGGCCCTGCCGGCCTTGCTCATCGGGCCGAGCGTAGACCAGCATGTTGACCGAGTCGGAATAGGCCCCGAAGGGCTCGGCGGTCCGTCCAGACTGCATGACGGATACGAGGCTCTGCCCGTCCATGGCCGGCCAAACCGACTCGGGCACGCCGGCCGCCTCCAGCACTGTCGGCATCAGATCGATGGTTCGCACCAGTGAGCCCACGCGAGCAGCATCGTTGACGCCCGGAATCCGGATCAGCAGGGGCACGCGTATCTGCTCCTGATACAGAATCCCGTGCGTCCACCAGTCGTGATCGCCCAGCCCCTCGCCGTGGTCGGCCACCACCACGGTTATCGTGCGATCCCAAAGGCCATGACGCTTGAACGCATCGACCAGCCGCCCCAACCAGTGGTCCATGTACAACACCTCGGCGTCGTACACCGTCCGCAGCACGTCGGCCGCCTCCTGGGACGGCGAGCGAAAGCTGTCCAGAAACTCCTCCGGCGGTACGAGGACGGGGTCGTGTGGATCGAAGTAATGCACCCACACAAACAGCGGCGCCTCGGCGCCGGCGTGCTCGTCAAGCCAGTCGATTGCCGCCTTCGTCGTCTCCTCCGCGCGACGCTGGCTGCCGCCCGTGTTGACCACACCGTTGGGCGCGATCAGGCCTTTGCCGTCGGCCTGCGGAAAACGCGCGTCGAAATGCTCGAAGCCCTGGTCCAACCCGAAACTCGCCGTCACCGGAAATGCGCTCACGAACGCAGCCGTTCGACCGCCACGGGCCCGCCATACCTCTGCCATCGTCCGGCGATCGTCCGGCAGGCGGTTGGACACCAACCCGTGCATCACACGCAGACCGTGATGATACGGCTCCAGGCCGGTCAGGATCGAAGCGTGCGACACGGGCGTCACCGCAGCCTGAGCAATGGCGAGATCGAACTGTGTGCACTCGGCCGCCAGCGCATCCAGGTTGGGGCTGGTGGACCTGTCGTAGCCGTAGCATCCCAGATGGTCGGCTCGTGTCGTGTCCAACGTGATCAGCAACACGTGCATCCTCGGCGCCGCAGTTCCGCCCGGGACCATGTGCAGCGCGAGCAGAACCAGCGCAATCACGACCACACCAGCCGCCGTTATCCCTATCGTTCTTCGGGCCATCCTTACCGTCCTTGCGCTGTCGCCCACGATCCATGTCGCCTGCGGCCGAGCCTTCGCATCAGACAGGCGCGAACCCACACGGCGCTCGGTCGACAATGCGGATCATTGCGTATCAGTATACCTCGAAGAGGTCTCGCCCCGCGAACCGTGCAGAATATCCTTGCCTGCCCGCTCTTCATGATGCGGACTAAACAAGACTAAAAAGACTACAAAGGTGTCGGGTTGGTTGTGCGTGCTTGCCGGCCTGGCCGCATGGGCGAAGGAAGGATGATATCCAAGCCCAGACGTTTCACGGGCGCAGGGCGGTCGTCCCATGCTCCCAGGTTACGACGACGGGCGCTCAAGAGGTGAAAATTTCATCCTGACACCTCTTTCCCCCAAGAACTACAGCGATCGCTTGTCGAACACCCGGACGGCCTTGCCGGCCGAGCGCTCCAGACTATTGGGCTCGAGAAGCTGCACGTGCGTCCGCACGCCCGTCACCGACAGGATCTCCGACTGGATGTGCTCGCGAAGCTCGGTCATCTGCTTCATCTGATCGCTGAAGACCTCGGCCTGCACCTCGACCTGTACGGTCATCTCGTCCAGCGCACCTTTGCGCTCCACGATGATCGCATAATACGGCAGCACCCCTGCCACCGTCAGTAACGCCTCTTCGATCTGCGACGGATAGACGTTCACGCCGCGAACGATCAACATGTCGTCGGTGCGCCCGGTCACTCGCGCCATCCTCGCAAACCACCGCCCACACGCACACTGACTGCGATCCAGCGACGTGATGTCCCGCGTGCGGTAGCGGAGCACCGGCATGCCCTCGCGCGTCAGCGTGGTCAGCACCAGCTCGCCCTCCTGCCCGTCGGGGACGGGCCTGCCCGTGTCCGGATCGATCACTTCGGCCAGGAAGTGATCCTCCTCAATGTGCATCCCCGCGCGGACCTCGCACTCACCGCTTACGCCCGGCCCGACCACCTCACTCAGACCGTAGTTGTTGTACGCCGTGATCCCCAGCGCCGACTCGATCTGCCCACGCATCGCCTCCGACCACTGCTCGCCCCCGAAGTGGCCTAGCGACAACGGTAACGCGGCCGCCGAACCCAGCATCGAATCCGCCGCTTCGGCGATGTTCAACGCGTAGCTGGGCGTGCAGATCAGCACGTCCACCTTCAAGTCGTCAAGCAGCGTTACCTGCCGGCGCGTATTCCCGCCGCCGGCCGGCACCACGGCCGTGCCGATCCGCTCCAGTCCACCGTGCAGCCCAAACCCGCCGGTGAACAGGCCGTACCCGAACGCCACCTGGGCAACGTGCCCCGGACGCACACCCCCCGCCACCAGAAACCGCGCCACCAGATCCGCCCACACATCCATATCGCGGCGCGAGTAGGCCACCAGCGTGCTCTTGCCCGTCGTCCCGCTCGATCCGTGCACCCGCGCCACCTCGTCCCGACCGATGGCCCAGAAGCCCGTCGGATACTCTTCGCGCAAATCCGCCTTCGTGGTGAACGGAAGCCTGGCAAGATCATCAAGGCTGCGCAGGTCCTCCGGCGCAAACCCCAGTTCGTCGAATCGCCGACGATAAAACCCCACCCGGTCGTAACTGCGTCGCACCGCCCGCCTCAGACGCTCCAGTTGCAGCGCACGCAAGGCGTCCTCATCGAGCAACTCGTCCTGCGACCAAATCCCTCGCTCCATCAGATCGGACATTACTGACCCGGCCCCGCGCTCGCGAACAGATCGATCTTACTCAGAACGTTCACACCGGCTTTGCCCAGCGCCTCACCGGCCTTGTCGGGATCGTCAAACCGGAATACCAGAACGGCCTTGCCCTCGCGCTTCTCGTTGAATGCGTACATGTACTCCACGTTGAGGTCCGCATCCTCGATGGCTTTCAGCAACCTGGCCAACCCGCCAGGCTCATCGGCCACCTCCACCGCCAGCACGTCCGTGCGGGCCGTCGTAAACGACGCCCGCTTCAACTCGTCCAGCGCCTTATCCGTATCCCCGACGATCACACGAAGGATGCCGAAGTCGGCCGTATCGGCCAGACTCAACGCCACCAGGTTCAGCCCCGCGTTGGCCAGACACCCGCACGCCTCACGCAACCGGCCCTTGCGGTTCTCCAGAAACACCGAAATCTGAGGTACCCTCATCGCCCCACACTCCTGCCAGTTACTGGCCCTGCTTTGCCTTGCGATTGTCTATCACCCGCTTGGCTTTGCCCATGCTCCGCTCGATGCTGCGAGGCTCGACCAGCTTCACGCCCATCCGAAGCCCCACCACGCTCTCGAGCTTGCTGGCGATGTCCCGTTCCAGCCTCTCCAGTCCGCGCACCTCGTCGCTGAACACCTCCTCACTCACTTCGACCTGCACCGAAAGCGTATCGAGCGTGCCCTCTCGATCCACCACCAGCACATAATGCGGCATCGTGCCCTCGACTTGGAGCAACGCCGCCTCGACCTGCGACGGATACACGTTCACACCCCGGATGATCAGCATGTCGTCCGTGCGCCGACTGACCCGTTCCATCCGCACCACCGACCGCCCGCACGCGCAAGGCTCGCGGATCAGACGCGTCACGTCCCGCGTGCGGTAACGGATCATCGGAATCCCCTGTTTGGTCAACGTCGTCAGCACCAGCTCCCCCTCCTGGCCGTCCGGCACGGGCTGACCCGTGTCCGGATCGATCACCTCAGGATAGAAATGATCCTCGAAGATGTGCAGGCCCTGCTGCGCCTCGCACTCGCTGGCCACGCCCGGCCCGATGATCTCGCTCAGACCATAGATGTCATACGCCTTCACGTCGCCAACCGCTTCGATCCGCTCGCGCATCTGATCGGTCCACGGCTCGGCCCCAAGCACCCCCACACGCACCGGCAGCGAACGCGGGTCCACCCCCATCTCGCTTGCCCGCTCCAGCATGAGCAGGAAGTACGACGGCGTGGCGCAAACAGCCGTCACGCCGAAGTCGCGCATCACCATCACCTGGCGATCCGTGTTACCCCCGGACATCGGAATCACCGTCGCGCCGAGACGCTCCAGTCCGTAGTGGGCGCCCAGCCCGCCGGTGAACAGGCCGTACCCGTAGGCATTCTGCACGATGTCACCAGGCCCGACACCCACACATCGGAACGTGCGCAGCATCACCTGCGACCACGTGTTGATGTCGTCCCGCGTGTACGCCACCACGATCGGCTTGCCCGTCGTGCCGCTCGAGGCGTGCAGTCTGACCACGTCCCTCATCGGACTGGCAAAAAGGCCGAACGGGTAATGATCCCGCAGATCCAGCTTCGTGGTAAACGGCAAACGGACAATGTCATCCAGTCCCTTGATCTGGTCCGGTCGGACGTCCGCCTCCTTCATCCGATCGGCGTATGCCGGCACGCGCTCATACACCCGCTGGACCACCGACCGCAGCCGCTCGGCCTGCAACACTCGCAGACGATCCAACGGCAGGTAATCCAGCGCCGCTTCATCAGAAAAACTCAGGTCCATAGCTCGTTCCTGCATCTCCGACGAGGATCAGATGCCACGCCCGGACTCACCCCCGTTGCCTGTCCGGGCCAACCGATCTGGACGATACAGCGCCCCTTCCGCTCTGACAAGGCCGCCGACGTTTCACCTACCGAGCCGGCGGCGGCTCCTTGAGCGTGCCGACCTCCACCAGACGAACGTCCACGTGCGTGCCCCACCGGGCCGACAGCGCCGACATGATCTGCGAGCGAATCAAATCCAGACTCCGCACTTTGTCGGCAAACATCTTCTCGTCCACCCCCACCTGCACCTCCAGCGTTTCGCCCGTTTCGTCGGTGCGCAAATTCAAACGGAAATGCGGCGTGGCGTGCTCCACCTCCGACAGGATGCGCTCCACCTCGGCCGGATAGACCGGCACCTCGTTGACCAGAAGGCGACTGTCCGTCCACCCCAGAATCGGCTGAAGCAGCGCCCCCGTCCGCCCGCACGGACACGGACACCGCCACATCGACGTGAGGTAGCCCGTGCGATACCGCAACAGGGGAAACCCTTCGCGCGTCAGCGAGGTCACCACAAGTTCGCCGCGATGCCCATCGGGTACAGGCTGGTCGCTTTCCGGGTCGATCAGTTCGACGATCACGTGGTCCTCGTTGACGTGCATACCCTCAGTGTGCCGGCACTCGGCCGCTATCCCCGGTGCAACGACCTCCGGGATCCCAAAACTGGTGAAGACCTTGGCGAACAGCCCCTCCTCCAGCGACTCACGCCATGGCTCGCCCGGCATGGCGCGCGACAGAACGCACGTCCGCAAGTGCAGGCTCTGCGGCTCGATGCCTCGCTCCCTCAAGCCGTGCACCAATTGGCGCGCATGGGTGGGAGTGCTCACCAGCACCGTAGCCCGATAGTCGCGCACCACCTGAATCTGCTCGTCGATGCCGTGCACCGGTGCGGGAATCACCGATGCACCCAGGAGTTCCGCGCCGTACTGGAACCCCATCGCTTCGACGAAAAACCCCTCCCCGAAGCAGATCTGCACGACGTCCGTTTCCGATACACCCGCCGCGGCCAGCGTTCGCGCCGCAAGACGCGCCCACTGCCGCACGTCGTTGCGGGTATGGCCGATTACCAGCATCCGTCCGCCGGGGCCCGGCACCGAATGCAGCCGAATTACCTCGCGCAGCGGCACGGCGAACATCGAATACGGATAGCCCTCCGCCAGCGCCTCTCCCGTCGTCATCGGCAGCCGCAGTAGATCGTCCAGCGACCGAACGTCGCCCGGCCCGATCCCCGCCTCCTTCAACTGCCGCCGGTACCATGAGACGTTGCGCTGCACCCGATTCAGCACCGCCTGCAAACGCTCAATCTGAACCTGCCCCAGGATCTCTCGCGACAGCGTCTCGTTCTTGGCATCGAAGATCGGCATCGCTCCGTCCGTTCGCAACTACTCCCACACTTCTCGATACGCCTTGCCGAGGTACGCCCGACGTACCTCATGGTTGTTGAGCAAATCCTCCGACCCGCCCACCATGAGAATCTGACCCGTCTCGAGCACGTACCCGCGGTCGGCCACCTCAAGCGCCGCCACGGCGTTCTGCTCCACCAACAGCACCGTCAAGCCATCGTCACGAAGCTGCCGCAGCTTGGCAAATATCCCGCGCACGATCACCGGCGCCAAACCCATGCTCGGCTCATCCAGCATCAGCAGCCGTGGCCTCGACATCAGCCCCCGCGCGATGGCCACCATCTGCTGTTCGCCACCCGAGAGCGTGCCCGCCAACTGCCCCGAACGCTCCACCAGAATCGGAAACAGCTGCCTGACGTAATCCAGATCCTGCTGCACCGCACGACGCAACGACCGGCTCCGACGGTAGTACGCCCCCAAACGAATATTCTCCTCCACCGTCAGCGTTACGAACAACGCCCGGCCCTCTGGCACCAGCGCCACCCCCTCTCGCACCAGTTGCCAGGGCGAAAGGTTGCATAAGTTCCGTTGCGACAGAAACACCTCGCCCTGTCTCGCCGTGATCAGCCCCGCCAACGTCTTGAGCAGCGTCGTCTTGCCGGCCCCGTTGGCCCCGATCAACGTGACAATCTCCCCCTCGCGCACGTGAAAACTCGCGCCGCGCACCGCCCAGAGACTGCCGTAACCACTCCAGAGATTGCGAACAATAAGCATCAGGCTGCCGGCCGTCCCAAGTAAACCTTCACCACCGACGGATCCGACCGTACCTGAGCGGGCGGACCCTCCGCAATCTTGCGCCCTTGATCGAGCACCGTCACGCAATCAGCCAAATCCATCACCAACGACATGTTGTGCTCGACCAGCAGAATCGTCACCCCCAGCTCGTCGCGAATCCGGCGGATCATCGCATCGATCAACTCCACCTCCGCCAGGTTCATCCCCGACGCCGGCTCATCCAACAGCAGCAGCTTCGGCTCGGTGGCCAAAGCCCGGGCAAACTCCGCCAGCCGACGCTGCCCGAACGCCAGCGACCCCGGCGCCGCACGGTCCCGACCGGGCAGTCCCACGAAGTCCAGCCACCGACGCGCCGCACCCGCGATCGCACGCTCTTCCAGCACCGACCACGGCGCCGACAACGCCCCGCCCAAAAACCCCACGTGCGTGCGGACGTGCCGACCCACCATCACGTTCTCCAACACCGTCATGTTCTCAAAAAGACGCACCGTCTGGAACGTCCGCGACATGCCCAACGCCGCGATCTGATGAGGCTCCCGGCGCGTGATGTCGTGCCCATCCAACGAGACCCGCCCCGAGTCCGACGGCAACTCGCCCGCCATCACGTTGAAAAGCGTCGTCTTACCCGCGCCGTTCGGGCCGATCAGCGCCCGAATCTCCCCCCGCTCGACCGACATGCTCACCCCGTCGACCGCGCGCAACCCACCGAACGATTTGGCCAGCCTGTTCACCTCCAGCAATACAGCCGCCACCGCGAACTCCCGTGTTAACCCAACGCGTCCGCACCGGCCCCCGCAGTCGACCACGACTCGGCCTCAGCACGCCGGTCACTTCGTCGGCCCAGCCTGTCGTGCAACAGTCGCCAGCCTTGCCGCATGGCCCCGGGCACGCCGTCCCGCATCGACATCATCACCACGACCAGGATCATACCGAACACGAACTCGGTGTACTCACCGAAATAACCCGAAAGAAACAGCATCCTCAGCACAAGAGCCGCCACCAACCCGCCCCACAGGTTCGCCATCCCGCCCACCGCCACGAACGTCACCAGCCAAATCGATTCGCTCACCCCCGCCACTTCGGGACCGACATAGCTGAACTTGTGCGCGTACAGGCTCCCCGCAAAGGCTGCCAACATCGCACTGAGTACAAAAACGATCAACTTCAAACGCACCGTATCCACCCCCATCGCCCGGGCTGCCTCCTCGCCACCGTGAATGCTGCGGAGCGCTCGGCCCACTCGGCTGTGCGTCGTGTTGAGCATCAGAATCATCGTCACGATCACCACAGCCCAGATCGCCACGTGCCAGCGTCCTTCGTCTATGCCCAGCCACGGCATCTCCGGGATGCTCTGAATCCCCCCCGGCCCACGCGTCAGCGAGACGAAGTTCACCGCCAGGTTGTAGATGATAAACCCGAACCCCAACGTGGCCATCGCCATGTAGTGACCGCGAAGGCGCAACGTCGCCAGACCCAACAGCAACGCGGCTCCCGCTGCCAGCACCATCGCCAACGGGACGGCCGCCCACGGCGCGAACCTCACGAACGGCTCGCCCATCCAGTCCTGACCCTCCCGCAACACCTGCCACGCCAGCCCCAGCCGAATCGGCCAAGCCCCCTGCCATCCAGCCAGGTTCGCATGCGCCGTCAGAATGGCCGACGCGTACGCCCCCAAGGCAAAAAACCCTGCGTGCCCCAGAGACAACTGGCCCGCGTACCCCATCAACAGCACCAGCCCCAGACACACCAGCACCGTCAGGCCTGACAGGTTCAACTGCACCAACACATAGTTGGCGTCCAGCGCGGATAGCACGCGCGGTGCAGCCCACACCGCAAACACCAGCACGCCGATGCCAATCCAGTTGCGCCACCCCACCTCTAAAACTCCCGCAGCCGGGCACGCGCCCGCGAACCCAGAATACCCGTCGGTCGAACCGCCAGCAGAACCAGCAGCAACACAAACACCAGCCCCGTTCGGTAGTCCGGCGGCAGGACCCCGTCGGCTACCTTCAGCATCACCCCGATCAGCAGCCCGCCGGCGATCGCCCCGGCCGCACTACCCAGCCCACCGATCACCATCGCCAGGAACCCCCAGATCGCCAACTCCGTGCCCACGTTGTAGGCAATTTGCGTGTCGGGCGTCACCACCACCCCCGCCAGTCCACCCAGACCCGCTGCCACCACGAACGACAACAGTACCATCCGCTTGGGGGCGATGCCCACCAGCGCCGCCGCATCCCGCTGATCGGCCACCGCACGCATGGCCTGACCGGTGATCGTCAAACGGAAGAATGCCTCCAGCGCGATCACCGACACCACCAGCGCACCAATGATCCAGAACGCCTGGGGCTTAAAGAATGCCCCCATGAACTCGTAGCTGCTTGTCTCATCTCCGATAAAAGGCGGCATGGCCCGCATCTGCTCGTCCCAGACGTGCAAGGCCGCCTCTCGAAGAATGATCGCCACGCCGATCGTGATCACGATCATCCGCAGCACCGATGGGCTCCGTAGCGGCTCGATGAAGACCAGCTCCACCAGCGCCCCCACGCCCGCCGTCACCACCACCGCCACCGGCAGCGCCAGCCAGACCGGAACCCCCGCCGTCTGCGTCAGCGTCACCGCCAGCATCCCCCCGATCATCACGAACTCGCCCTGCGCGAAGTTGATGATGCCCGTCGTGTTGTAGATGACGTTGAAGCCCAACGCCACCATTGCATAGATGCTGCCCGCTGCGATCCCGGCAAACACGAGCTGAAGCAGATACGCAAACGTCAAAGCACAACCCTATAAAAGGGCGGGTCGGCCCCCGTCGGCACCGACCCGCCCGATTCCGACGCCGTTAAAGTTACTCCGCCTTTTCAACCTTCGAAAGCAGCGTGAACTTCCCGTCCTTGACCGTCAGCCACTCCAGCGCGTCCATGCCCAGACCATTGTGATCCTCCGGGCTCATGTTGAACACGCCGCCCGTACCGGCAAACCCCTTGGTGGCCTCGATGGCGTCACGCACCTTCGCCCGATCGGGCCCCGCCTTCTCGATCGCCTTGACCACGATCATGATCGCGTCGTACGCGTGCCCGCCGAACGTGCTGACCGGCTCCTTGAACCGTGCCTCGTAATCCTGTTTGTACTTCAGGCACGGAGCCTTCTGCGGATGATCGTCCGGCAAGTCCTCCACCGCCAGAATACGACCCGCCGGGAACATGATTCCTTCGCCCGCAAGCCCGCACTTCTCGGCAAACTTGATGTTCCCAAACCCGTGACTCTGGAAAAACGGAACGTCCATCTTCAACTGCTTCATGTTCTTCGGAACGATCGCCTGGGCCTCCACGATCGACCAGTTGATTACCGCCTCAGCGCCGCTCGCCTTGATCTTCGTCAACTGTGCCGTCATGTCCGTCGCCGTGGGCGGGTAGGTCTCGTCGGCAACGATCTCGATGCCCATCTCGTCCGCCAGTTTGAGCAGTTGCTTGCGGCCCGCATCACCAAAACCCGTCGTGCCGGTGATGATGCCCGCCTTGCTCAGGCCCATGTCTTTCATCTTCATGTAGATGTGGCGAATGACCTGACTGTCCTTCTGTGGAGTCTTGAACACCCACTTGCGCTGCTCCACGGGCAAGACGATGCCCTCCGCCGCGGCGCACGAAATCAATGGCACCTCGTGCTTCGTGACAATCGGAATCACCGCCATACTGCTGCCGCTGCGCGACGGACCCACAATCGCCACCACGTTGTCCTTGCTGATCAGCTCCACCGCCCGCGCAACCGTCTTCTGCGGGTCGCCGGCCGTATCCCGAACCAGGATCTCCACCTTCCGGCCGTTGATGCCCCCGGCCTCGTTGATCTGATCGGCGAGCATCTCGGCTGTGTTCGCCTCGGGTCGGCCCAAGAACGATGCCGGACCCGTCACCGCAAACAGCGCCCCGATCTTGACCGGCTCGGCCTCCTGGGCAGCCAAGCCCGAACAGAATGTCGCCACACACAGCGCCACCACACTGCACGTCCTCATAATCAACTCCTTCCTTTATCACCGACCCGACACAGGAAAGGCTCCCCACACGCGAACCGCGCTTCCGATACATCCGAACATGTTATTCTGCTGATCCCTTTCGACCCCGTCAACCCCGCGCACCCGCGCCGGGGCCGCCACCGCGTCCACATCAGGCTTCGGCTGTCAGCCTGCCGGCATGGCAGTCGACCGGCACAGCCGTTCGGCAACGGGCTGCGTCCGCCCCCCCAGAACAAACCATAAGCCGTTTTTTTACAATCACTTAGGGATCGACGTGCGACCCACCTGAAAGGCCTGCCTGTTCGGCTCCAACAGCCTCTCGGACAAACGTGCGGACAACGCCCCGAGCCACGTGCGATCAGGAATGTCCAGTTGCGTCGACAACACCCCCAGCAGCGCCACATTGAGACTCCGCCGACTCGGCAGCGAGTCAGCGTCCACCTGATCGGGGGTAATCACCACGCCACCGGGCTTGAGGTAGTGCCGGTTCGGCTCAAGTTGCGTCGGTTCGAGCACCAGGAGGTAGTCAGCCTCGCCCACCGGCACCATCGGGCTGTACACCCGCCGGCCGAACCGAACGTCGCTGGTCACCGACCCGCCACGCTGGCTCATCCCATGTATCTCGGCCTTCTTGACATCGTACCCGCTGCGAAATGCCGCATCCGCCAGGATGTCCGAAGCCGTCAAGACACCTTGCCCGCCCAGGCCCGCCACAACGATGTTGATCACCCGATCATCCACCGGCGCTACCCTCCGGTGCCCGACGTATCAGAAGCTTCGGCATACCTACGGATCCGCCCAGCCGCCAGCAGGCACGTCCGACGTACGACAATCAGACACAACTGGCCACTGGCCAGGTACTCGCGCAACGTGTTCGCCAGGCTTTCAGAATCCTTGATCGGATCGATCACCGCCACCTTCCCGACGCCCAGCGAGCGGGCCAACTCCTCGAACACCACCTGCCCCGTCGCCTTGTGAGCCAGCGAACGTCCCGTGCCCGGGTGCTCCTGAAAGCCGGTCATGGCTGTCGTGCCGTTATCGAGAATAATGACGATGTGTCCCGTCGGTGGAGGGTTGTACACCATCTCCACCAGCCCGGTGATGCCGCTGTGTACGAACGTGCTGTCGCCGATCACGCTGACCACGCGGCGCGCCTGATCGTCGGGCAGTACATGTCGCAGGCCCAGCCCCACGCCGATGGCCGCGCCCATGCACACGCAACTGTCCATCGCCTCGAACGGCGGCAGGACCCCCAACGTATAGCAGCCGATGTCGCCCGCGACGATGCAGTCCATCTCGTGCAGCAGGCCGAACACCGTCCGATGCGGACAGCCCTGGCACAACGCCGGCGGCTTGCCCCGCGGCGGAACCGGCTCGGGGCTATCGTCGCCCGCCAGAATTCGCCGCACCCGACCCACGGTCAACTCGCCGAAGCGATACATCGCCGGCTTGTCCTCGACCGCCACACCGGCTGTGCGAATGGCTTCGACCAGATACGGATCGCCCTCCTCCACGACCACGCAGCGATCGACCACATCGACGAACGTCCGAATCATTTCAACCGGCAGCGGATGGGTCATGCCCAGCTTCAGCACCGAAGCGTCCGACGCCGCCTCTCGCGCATGCTGGTAGGAGATGCCCGACGTGATGATCCCCAATGCGCCGCTGCCGTCCTCCACCCGGTTCGGCCCTTCCTGCTCGTTCCACGCCTGAATCTCGGTGAGCTTCCGCCGCAACCGCACGTGGGCCGGCCGGGCATAGGCGGGAATCATCACGCGGCCCTGGATGTCGCGCTCGAAATGCGGCGGCTGCTTCGGACCGGGCTGTTGGCGGGCCTGCACGATCGACTTCGAGTGCGAGACGCGAGTGCTCAGCCGCAGCAGCACCGGAATGCACCACCGCTCGGACACCTCGATCGCCCTCGCCACAAAGTCGTACGCCTCCTGGCTGTCCGACGGCTCGAACATCGGCAGGCCCGCAGCCACCGCGTAGCGACGGCTGTCCTGCTCGTTCTGGCTCGACGCCATCCCCGGATCGTCGGCCACCGCCACGATCAGCGCGCCGCTCACGCCCGTGTAGGCAGCCGTGAACAGCGGGTCGGCCGCTACGTTCAGGCCCACGTGCTTCATCGTTACGATCGCACGCGCCCCACCGAACGCCGCCCCCAGCGCCACTTCCAGCGCCACCTTCTCGTTGGGCGACCACTGAGCCCTGCCGCCCAGCATCGAGAAGATCTCGAGGATTTCCGTCGACGGCGTGCCCGGATAGCCCGCCCCCAACGCCACCCCCGCATCCCACGCCGCCTTGGCTACCGCTTCGTTGCCGCTTGCTAGTCGCCGTTCGCTTGCGCCCATTCCACTACCGCTGCCCGGCACGGACGGAAAAAAGCCCCACACCGTCATCCGGCGGGGCCGCTAGCGCCCTCAGCTACGCATTCTAAATCAAGAATAACCACGCGCCCGGGACAATCAAGCCGGCCGGCATGGCGTACGTGGCCTCTGGCCCGTCCGGCCGTCCCGCTCGCCGGCCATGCCGGACATCTCCATCTCAGCTCGGCTAGCCGTACAGTGCCGACGGGAAACTTACGCGACGGCAACCAGCCGAATGTCGAATGTCAGATCCTTTCCGGCCAATGGATGGTTGGCATCCATCGTCACTTGCGACTCGCCCACATCGGTGACCACGACGCTGATCTCATGACCGTCCTTCTGGCAAACCCTGAAGTGCTGACCGATCTCCGGATCGACGCCCTCGGGAAATTCTCCCCGGGCCACGTCCATCACCAGATCATCGCGCCGTTCGCCGTAGGCATCATCTACCGGTATGGTCACCGTCTTGGATTCATTCACCTCCATCCCCTCCACCGCTTGCTCGAAACCCGGAATCACCTCCTCGTCGCCTAGCTTGAACTCCAACGGATCGCGATCGGTGGACGAATCAAACTCCGTCCCGTCCTCCAGTCTGCCGGTGTAGTGGACCTTCACGGTGTCGCCCGTCTTCGCTGCAGCCATTCCAGGCCTCCTTTCTCTCGGTCGTCCGCTCCACCAAGCCCCTCGCCCTTGCCGTGCGGACCACGCAGTCTGAAGGGCCGGCCCAAACCGTGCACGCCTAGGGCATCCTATCAGCGCCTGCTGCGGAAAGCTTGGGAAAAACAGGGATTATTCCTGGACCCGTCCGTGCAGGAGACCGGCAGCATTCTCAGATTCCGCAAGCACCCGGGCAACATAAGGCTCAAGCCACTCGGCCACTTTCTCCGCGCCAACGGGCGAAAGGTGTATCCCATCGAGGGTCAAAGGATGATCCAGGTGGTCACGTGCAAGCAACTCCACTGTGTACCACCACCGCAAGCGTGATTCGGGCACCAAGAACGCGTTATACCGATGTGCGACCTTCCGATAGACACCCGCGTACGGATTCCAGATGATTCCGCTGGGGACCTCCACTATAATTATTTTCGACCCGCTGTCGGCAATACGCGAGGCGACTTGGTCGAGTTGCCGCGCAAACTCCCGTCGCGAAGTACCATCGAGATAGTCGTTGCCGCCGATGAAGACCAGTGTGGCCGTCGCGCTTCGGCTTAATACATCCTTGTCCAATCTCGCCAGCAGATCACCAACACGATCGCTCGGCGCCCCCGCGTTGACTACTGTGCAGCCTAGGGCCTTGCGAAGGTGTGCCACATACGTGTCTGCATCCGACCCTGGCGTCAGACCCGAGGTCAGACTGTCGCCGGCACACACCAACACGGCATCTGGATCTACGCGCCGATCACCATCGGCTGCCAGGCGCCAAATATCCGGGCGCCACAGCACGGCAACAGACGTCATCCATAAAACGCAAATCGCGGCAACAGGCCGTTTCCCCAACCACCAGCCTCGGGTACGTCCCGCACATACAAAAACCAGAACCCCTATCCAAGGGACCCACCAAGCAGGGTCGAGTGCGGTCCTTACCACCAGGACCACCACCGACCCGATCACCAGCGTACCATCACGTCGCACAAGAGCGGACCAACGGACGTGCCTGGCCACAACGATCGGTGTGGCCCCCAGCCCGCAGGAAATCCATAGCCACCGGTAGGGCAGGAACACGAAGGGGATCAGCGCCGCCGACCAGATCGCTGAGCGGAGTCTATAGGCCTTTCCGGCACGCGTCGAACCGTGTTCACCCGTCGCTGCCAACGTACGCCCTCGCTTAGCCTGCCTGGCTCGCCGAAGGGCTTAGCATAAGAGGCCGCTTTCTCGCAGAAAAGCCTGCAAATGCAATCATTGCACAATGCCGAGGCCCCGCTAAGTTGGTACCAATCGTTGTCCCACACGGGACAGCCGGCTGGTGTGCGGTGTTGCGGGCCCGTCGCTTGCTTCGGGAGGCCGAATATGGGAATCAGTTTGGGTCTGGTGGGGCTCGGCGCGTTCGGATCGTCCTTTGCCGAGCTGTTTCGCAGCCATCCGCTGGTCGACCGCGTCGCCCTGTGCGACCGCGAGCCCGAGCGGATCGAGCAGTTCGCCGACCGCGAGAGCTTCAAGGCAAAGTTCAAACCCTCAGACGCCTATTTGTCACTGGAGCAAATCTGCAAAGCCGACCTCGACGCACTGGTGATCATCACGCAGCCCTGGCTGCACGCCGCCCAGTGCATCCAGGCGATGGAGGCGGGCAAACATGTCTACAGCGCCGTGCCCATCGTCAGCCTGCCCGACGGCGACGAAATCCTCGAATGGTGCGACAAGCTCGTCGACACCTGCCGGCAAACCGGGCAGCACTACATGCTCGGCGAAACCACTTACTACCGCCCCCAGGCGATGTACTGCCGACGACGCGCAGCCGAAGGCGCGTTCGGCCGATTCGTCCACGCCGATGCGCAATACTTCCACGACGTCGACTTACCTTCCTGCAACCTGCGCGACGTGCAGCGCCACCGACTCAACAGCAAGGCCGGGCGCGAATGGACGGCGCTGTCGCAGCAGTACAAGGACAAAGGCGTTGTCGGCGGACCCATGCACTACCCTACCCACTCGGTCAGCGGACCGATCTGCGTCATGGGCGCCCATGCCGTCAAGGTCAGCGCCTGGGGCCAGCCCGGACCGCCCGACGACGACTTCTTCGGCGACAGCTTCGCCAACGAGACAGCCCTGTTCCGCATGAGCAACGGCGCAACCATGCGGATTTGCGAATCGCGTATGATCGGACACACCGGTGAGGAGATGTTCCGCATCTTTGGCACCGAAGGGTCGTTTCGCGAGGATCGGTGGGTCACGAAAGAGCAATGGACCGCCCTCACCGTCGAGGACATGCGCGACCCGCTGCCTCCCGAGGTGCATAAGGCGTTTCAGGCAATAGGCGGCAAGGACGTCTACGGCGGGCACGGCGGATCGCACGCGTACCTCGTCCATGAGTTCGTCTCCGCCGTAGCCGAGGACCGACACCCAGCCATCAACGTATGGCAGGCGGTGCGCTACATGGCGCCGGGCGTGATGGCCCACAAGTCGGCCCAAACACGCGCCGAGCTACTCGATGTGCCCGATTGGGGCGACCCGCCCGATCGGTCATGAGCAACACCAACACGCCCCACTCGCCAGGGCGACCCAGGAGGCCGAACGGAGCCCGCCGCCCTGACGCGCCAGACGGTGCCCCTGCCAGGCAAGATTCCTGCGTTCACCGGGCTTGGCGATCAGCCTCCTTATGGCGAAGCCAGTTCGTGCTGGCGTCCGTGCCGTACTCGCGCAACTGCTCGTCTGTCGGCGAAAGAAACCTGATCCGAATGTTGCGTACGCGCACCTCGGTGTGGTGCAACTGGTTCACCAGCATGCCGGGCATACCGCGCGTGCCGCCGGGAACAGACGCAGAGAGCGCCGCTTGGCCATTCACGATCGCCGCAACGGCCCCGCCCTCGGCCTTCATCTGGTACTCGAACCATCTTCCCTCGGGCACGTCCGTGTCCGTTGCTTGTAGCGGCGTAAACCCCTTAGGCTTCTCGGGGGGCTCAGGGCAGTAGTATCCCAGTATCGCATGCCCGGGCATCAGTTGGCAGTAGATCTGCGTCCCGTTGCCGGTTAACTGCAAGCAATACTGAGCATCCTGGCGGGTCCTCCGAAGCCGGATCTCGGCACTAAGGATATAGTCGTCCCACGACATTCCGCCGACTTCGGCACGGACAGCTCTGTCGCGGAACACCAGCACGTCGCGCTCGACCGCCATCGCGTCGGGATCATCAATCCACCAACGGGAGAGGTTCGTTCCATCGAACAGGGGCAGCCACTGGCCAGCCTGCGAGGGCCCTGTCGTGGCCTCCACGGCGACTCTCAGTTCGTTCCAGCTCTGGAACCCGTAGTACATCGCCAAGGCGAACTGCACGTCGCTGAGCCGGACGTCGGCAGCGAGAACAACGTCATCCGAACAGCCGGCGAACTGACGAAGGTGCCGCAGAACATCGCAGCATGATGGATCACCCCTCCGATGGGCATGGAGGATGTCCTTGGCCTGGTTCTTGATCTGCCGCAGGTTGGGTTGTGCAGGAAGCGCAGCCGACATGAGAAACCTTCCTTTCCATCTCGCGCCCGGGGCCTGCCTTCATGGGCGGAAAAGAAGGCATTCGCACATTCCGTGAAAGGTGAACTCGGTCCTTCCCGCAGGCCGGGAGGCGTCCTCTCAACGCCAGTCACCACTATAACGCTACCTGCGCCGCGGTCAAGGTGCTTTGCCTCGACGAGCAACGGCGGACATGACATAATGACTGGCAGCCCAAGCGGGCCTCTCCGGCAGACCCCGTATCCGCAGCCTTTGGGAGACGGCAAGTTGCATACATCACAGTCTATCGCGTTGATCACCGACGAATGCTCACACGATCCGTTCACCGCCGTCGAACTGGGTAAACGATGGGGCATTGAGCATTACGAGATCCGTTACGCCTACCGCTGGCGGGTGCCCAACGGCCCGCCCTTCACCGCCGATCTGGTAGCCGCCGCGGTCAAGGCCTACAGCGTGACCGTCAGCGCCATCTCGCCCGGCCTGTTCAAGCCGGTCATGCAGTCTGACGGCTCGCAGACGCCGATCAACACCGACACGCGCGACGAGATCGATCGACACATCAACGAGCTGCTGCCCCGCTATTTCGACTTCGCCCACCGGCTGGGTACAAGGAATATCATCGTCTTTGCCCTGCCTCGAGCGAAGGACGCCGACGACGACGCGCCCCCCTCGATCGTCATCGACTCGCTGGCCCGAGCCGCCCAGAAGGCGGGCGGCGCCGGTTTCCAACTGCTCCTGGAAAACGGAGGCGGCTCCTGGGCCGACAGCGGCCATGCCGCCAAGGCCGTCCTCGACGCGGTGGGCTCTACCTGGCTTCGGCTCACCTGGGACCCCGCCAACGTCGTCCAGGCTGGATTGCCCGAAGACCCCGTGGCAGAAGGCTACCCTTCGATCAGATCCTACGTGGGCAACGTCCACGTTAAGGACGCCATCTACGCAGGCGGCAAGGGTCTGTGGATCATGCTGGGCGACGGCACGCTCGACTGGCAAAGACAGCTCGCCGAGCTTCGCCGAGACGGGTATGAGGGGATGCTCACCATCGAGCCGCACTTGCAGTATCAGGCGCCCGTCGACCTGGTCGCCCAAACCGAGATGTTCGTCTCGAGGCTCCGATCGCTCCTGAAATGACCCACCCGCACGGCGCTATCCGTATCAGAGTAGACGCCGTTCAGGACCGTAAGCTCCTTAAATATAGGAACTTACCGCGTTCAGCAGGACGCGGTCGTTCCCGCAGGCCACTAGACACCCATCAGCCAAACCGTTAACATTAAGAGGAAGGGTGGTTGTATGTCGCCTGCGGCTCGGGAGGGGAAGGTGAATCCTTGCCATCTACGCTGGGAGTATGCCGGCTTCGCACGCATGCTCCGCCTGATCCCCGCGCACGCCTGCGACGCCCCTGTCGTTCTGAAACTGTACCTACTCAACCATTTGGATCTTTGCGGAGGGTAGCCATGCGCAATGGCCACAGTCTACGTCACTGGGCAGCGATACTGACCGCCTCGTTCGTGCTGACCGCTGCAAGCACGGTATGTCTGGCCGGTGTGGTCGGCAGCACCAACGTCGTGCTCGATGCGACGCTGGTAACCAAGCCGAACGCCATCTCCGGACACGTCGACGTCAGCACGTCACAAAGCGGCGAACTCCAGGTGTTCATCCAGTGGCTCGACAACTACGGTCGTCTCGCCGATCGCCAGGTCACCGTCATCACCGTGCCCGGTCAGACATCGGTCGAGTTCTCGTTCCCTACCGACGTCGGTCTGACAATGGTCAATAGCATCACCGCCAATGCCGAATTCATCGCCACGGGCGATACGCTCAGCATGTCCGGGCGCTCGTGGGAACTCATCCCCGACCCGATCGACCACCAGGACTACCACGCCAACGTCTGGGGCGATGGCAGCACCACCAATCCCAGCTATTTCGCCGCCATCGAGCAGGCCAACGTGAATCTCGGCCACATTTTCCGCCAGAACGGCTACTACGGGCACGAGTACAACACGCGTCCGAACCACGACTTCATCGAAGACAAGCGCTGGTTCGAGATGACCGACGCCATGCACACCCCCAACTACGACCTCTACGAGGATGCCCTGACGCTGTATGGCGACTACAACACGCCCACCAAGCGGGCCGCGCTGATCCGCCCTCAAAGCCTCAGCACCGCCAGCGGCCTCAACCTGCTCATCAGCACCATCACGCCGCGCATGCAGGCGACGGCCAAGTGGCGCCCCATGCAGTGGAACATCGCCGACGAGTACGGCATCGCTCGTCGCGCCAATCCGTTCGATTACGACCTCGACCCAACCTGCATCAGTCAGTTCATCACCTGGCTCCAGAGTCAGTACGCCTCCTTGTCTGAACTCAACGCCCAGTGGGGCACCAGCTTCAGTTCGTGGAGTGACCTGTCCGACCCGATCAACGCCCCGCCCGGCGGCGACGCCGCACGGATCACCTGCCAGGAAATCCGCGACCGTGAGCTTCCCCTCTGGACCAGCACGACCAGCGCCAAGAACTTCTCGCCCTGGTCCGACTTCCGCCGACACATGGAACTGACCATGGCCAACGCCATGCAGCTCTGCGTCGACGCCGGCCGGGCGATCGACCCCACCGTGCCGATGGGCTGGGAAGGCGGCGAGCCCTTCAGCCCCATGAACAGCTACGACTACTGGCTGCAAATGCAGTTGATGGGCAGCTTCGAAGCCTACGATATCGGCAACTCACCCGAGTACGCCCGCTCGTTCCGTGACAACCAGTACGGCGACCGCCTCTTCCGTTGGGTGACCATGTTCAACTCCGGCAATGCTGCGCGGAACCGCTACAAGCTCTGGTTCCATCTCATCCATCACGGGCACCGGGCGAGCATCATCTGGTGGTATCAGGACTTCTTCACCGACACCAGCAGCTACAACCTGACCAGCTACGCCCTTGGCCTGGCCCCCGCCTACGGGGAGTTTCGCGGCGGGTTGGCCAAGCTGCTCAGCCAGGGCGAGCACGAAGACAATGAGATCGCCCTTTATTACTCGCAACGTTCCGAGCACATCAGTTGGCAGCTCGACAGCGAGGTCGACGGCAGAACCTGGGTTAGAAGGCTCGGAAGCTATGACTGCAATCACTCCGGGATGCTGTTCACCCACACCGGGTGGCTCAAGGTGCTGGAGGACATCGGCCTGAAAGGGCGCTTCCTCTCGTATGAGCAAATCGCAGGCGGCGAACTGATCAGCAACGGATACAAGGTGCTGGTCATGCCGCGGGCCATGGCCCTCGACGACGAGGAGATTGCCGCCGTCCAGGCCTTTGCCGACGCCGGTGGGCTGGTCATCGCCGACAGCCAGGCGGCCATCTACGACGGTCACTGCAAGCGACGGTCGATCACCGGCGGCGGGGGCTTGATGGACGACTGGTTCGGTATCAGCCGCGTCAATTACGCTACCACCGAGCGCAATAGCAGCTCCTATGACGCGTATACGAGCGGCTCGGTCGAGCTTCAGGTCCCACCCACGGGCTTCGAAACCCTTATACAAGGCCTTCCCGACCCCGTCACCAATGGTTGGCACGCAGTCGAGAACGGGGTCCGCACCGGCGACGGCACTGCGGTCGGCCTGTTCAATAGTGATGCGAACAAGCCGGTGCTCATCGTCAAGAACCACAGCGCCGGTAAGAGCATCTATACGAACCTGACGCTGCACCGCTACGGCACGGCGTACAGCGGTTCGAGCAACTATACTGAGGATCGCCGCACGCCGTCCGGCCTGGCGGCTGCCAACGTCCGCCAACTCGTCAGGAACCTGATGGCCCTGGGCGGCGTGACGCCCAAGGTCAACGTGCTACAGGGTCATAACGCCTCCGACCCGCCGGCCGGCACCGAGGTCTACGACCTCGAGAAGGCTCGCTACGTCGACGGCGACATCGTCTACCTCGCCTGCGTGGTCAACAGCTTCCTGTCGCACTACGACTGGTCGGGGCAAGACCCAGCCACAACCCTCTTCGGCCAGCCCGGTGCCACCAACGCCGACGTGACGCTCGTGCTTGACGAGGCCGCCCACGTCTACGACGTGCGGCTGCAGCAGTACCTCGGCTACGGCACGCGGATCAACGCCTCCCAGCCGGTGCTGGAGGGCGGCGTGTTCGCGTTGCTGCCATACCAGGTGACCGGGCTGAACGTCGACTCGATCGGCTTCGACGGCAAGCAGCGGGCGTCGCTGACCGTCTCGGTGCAGACCGACGCAGGCGCCCCCGGTCGACATGTCCTGCGGCTGGAGGTGTTCGATCCCAACAGCGACCCGATGGACCACCTGACACGCAACCTGGTCGCACCCGACGGACTGTTCAGCGGGGTGATCCCCTTCGCCGTCGATGAGGACCTGGTCGGCGGGCTCATCCGTCTTACCGACGTAGCCACCGGCGCCCAGGTGGCGGTCAGTATCACCGCGGATCTACTCGAGCCGGCGTTGCTGGCCAGTGAACCGCCGGCCGACGGCACGCTGCCCAAGACGCAGAACAACGTGATCCTGCTGACGTTCTCCGGCTCGATCGCGCTGCCCGGCGGGCAGGCTTTAAGCGTCGTGCCATTGGGCGGCGGGGCTGACGTGGGCGCATCGTTTGACTACTCGGTCGAGCCGGACGGGGTAACGCTCAAGGCCGTCGAGCAAGCAACGGTCCTGGCCAACCAGACGTGGTATCAGGTTACGCCCGCCGCCGGCTTGAACGTGCAGCCATTCACGCTGGACGTGTGCACGCTGATCGGTGACTGCGACGGCAGCGGCCGCGTGACCACCGCGGACTACACCTGTGTGAAAACGGACCTCGGCGTGTACACCGACAGCCGAGAGGACCTCAACGGCAACGGCCGCGTGACCACCGCCGATTACGTGATTGTGAAGAGCTATATGGGCCAGCGGGCGCCGCTCAAGCCGTAGCGCCCCTGGGGCATTGGCTTCGGTACCAGGCTGCCGGCCGAGACCGTCGGCGCCGTGGGAGACTACCGTTTCTTGCTAAGGTGTGTGATGCGTGTTATGGGCCTTTACATCGCGTTGACTGTTTGCATCTTGATCTTCCCAAACGCCGCGCTTGCGACGGTCTACTACCTCACTCCGCTTGACGACTGGTACGCCGTGGTCGGCGGCGACGGCCTCAGCCCCGGCGACGAAGTGGTGCTGGCGGCCGGCACCTACACCCGCTCGGCCAATATCTATATCAGCCACCGCGGCACCGCCCAGGACCCCATCGTCATTCGTGCCGAAGACGGCGCACAGGTAGTCTTCACCCACGACATCAGCCACAACATCTTCGAGATGACCGGCCCCCAATATCTCACACTGCGGGGCCTGGAGTTCACCGGCGGAAGCACCGCCATCCGGATTTATTCGGGCGGCGGCTACCTGGCCAAGTACGTCACCATCGAGGACTGCTACATCCACGACACCGGCGCCAACGCCATCACCGCCAATCACACCGGCGAAATCTACGAAGGGCTGATCTTCCGACGCAATCACATCCACGACACCGACGGTCACGGAGAGGCCTTCTACCTGGGCGGCAACTATAACACCGCAACGTTCTACGACGGCCTGGTGGAGAACAACTACATCCACCACCTGGTCGACACACTCAACGGCCTCTACCAGGGCGACGGCATCGAGATCAAAGACGGCAGCTACAACAACGTCGTCCGCGACAACGTCATCCACGACGTCAACTACCCCGGCGTCCTCGTCTATGGCAGCAACGGCCACGAGCGGAACGTCGTCGAGCGAAACGTGATCTGGAATTCCGGCGACAACGGCATCCAGGCCGCCGCCGACGCCATCGTCCGCAACAATATCGTGCTGAACTCGGCGGGCAGTAACATTGCCAGTCACGACCACCAGGATGCGATCGTCGGCAATTTGACCATCGTGCACAATACGCTGATCTCCGAATATGGTCGCACCGGCATCAACATCAGCGCCCCGGTCGGCGGAGTGCTCAGCGGACCCGTAGTGCTGGCCAACAACGCCATCTACACCACCGGCAGCGACCTGGCTATCCTCGCGGCCGGCGTCACCCTGGCGGGCAACGTCGAAAGCGCCAGCCTGGCGGCCGACTTCGTCGACGTGGCCAACCTCAACTTCTATCCCACGCCGACCTCGGCCCTGCTGGACGCGGGCGACGCGACCTACGTCGCCAACGACGACTTCAATGCCACCCCACGCAGCGGCGACCTCGACGTGGGCGCCTATGTGTACGACCCCAACGGAAACCCCGGCTGGTACATTACCGAAGACTTCAAGCAACTGGGCCCGATCGTGCCCGAGGCGCCGGTCATCGCCGAGGTCACGCCCGATCCGGATTCGGCGACGGCGGGCCAGGAGTACACCCGCCAGCTCGTGCTGACCGCCGGCACCGAGCCGATCGATTGGACGCTGGTTGGTCCGGCCGGTGCTGCGATCGACCAGGACGGCCTGGTCAGCGGCTGGACTCCCGACGCCGGGGCGGTCGGAACCACGTTCGACTTCGAGGCGCAGGCCGGCAACGACGTCGGCAGCGACACCGAGAGTTGGCAGGTAACCGTGGCAGCGCCGCGCGACCCGGTAATCGAAGAGGTCACCCCCGACCCCGACAGCGTGATGGCTGGCAACGAGTACGTCAGGCAACTCGTGCTGTCGCAGGGCGCGGCAGCGGGCATGGTGTGGACGCTACCGACCGGCCCGGCCGGCGCGAATGTCGACCCAAACGGGCTGGTGAGCGGCTGGACGCCCCAAAGCGCGGACATCGGCGACACGTTCGACTTCGAAGTGCAGGCGAGCAACGACGTCGGCAGCGACACCGAGAGCTGGCAGGTCTACGTGCCACCGACCCCGCCGGGCTTCATCGAGCAGGACGGGCTGCTCGTGATCGAGTCCGAGCACTTCCACAGCCACACGCCCGGCACGCTGGGCCATTCCTGGTCCACTCTGATAGGACTCAACGCGATAGGCGACGGATACGTCGAGTCCGGCCCGAACGATGGCACGAACATCAACGCCCCGGACATTGAGACCACCTCACCACGGCTCAGCTACACGGTGAACTTCAGCACGGCAGGCACCTACTATGTCTGGTCGCGGGCACTGGGACCCGACTCCGGCAGCGACAGCTTCCATTACGGCCTGGACGGGGTCAGCGCCACCAGCGTCTTCGACGACTGCGCCCAGGTTGCAGGCGTCACCACGTTTGAGTGGTACAGCCAGACGCCCACGCAAATGCGGCTAACCCTGAATGTCCCCACGCCCGGAACCCACACCTTCGACGTGTGGATGCGCGAGGCCGGCACAGCCGTCGACCGACTGCTGCTGACCACCAGCAGCAGCTACACACCCTCGGGCGACGGCCCAGCCGAAAGCCCGCGCAGCGTCGGCGCGGTGTTGGTCTCCAGCGAACCGCCGGCCGACGGCACGCTGCCCAAAACGCAGAACAACGTGATCCTGCTTACGTTCTCGGGCACGATCGCGCTGCCGGCCGGGCCGGCACTTAGCGTCGTGCCGCTGGGCGGCGGGGCCGACGTGGGCGCGATGTTCGATTACGCCATCGAACCGGACGGGGTCACGCTCAAGGCCGTCGAGCAGGCAACGGTCCTGACCAACCAGACGTGGTATCAGATCACGCCGGCGGCAGGCTTTGTCGTCGAGCCGTTTACATTGGATGTATGCACGCTGATCGGTGACTGCGACGGTAGCGGCCGCGTGACCACCGCGGACTACACCTGTGTGAAAACGGATCTCGGTGTGTACACCGAAGGCCGCCAGGACCTCAATGGCAGCGGCCGCGTGACTACCGCCGATTACTCGATTGTGAAGAGCCATATGGGCGAGCGGGCGCCGCTCAAACCGTAGCGCCCGTGCAGCAATGGTATGGGTACCAGGCTGCCGGCCGAGACCGTCGGCGCCGTGGGAGACTACAGTTTCTTGCTGAGGTGTGTAATGCGTGTTATGGGCCTTTGCATGGCGTTGACCGTCTGTATCTTGATTTTCCCAAACGCCGCGCTTGGGATGAGTGCTACTTTTAGTTGAAATTCAAAGCGAGCGGCTCCAAGAAGGATGGGTAGTCAAACAACCATCAATGAAGGAGCCGTGCAATGAGGACTATGGTACGAATCGCAGGCAGGTGCAAGGGCAAAAAGAAGGGGCAGGCGTCGCTGACCGAGCCGGGTGCGGAGCTGTTGGGCTTGGACAGCCGGGTGGAGTTGATTCAGGCGTTGATCCCGCTGGGTCTGGAGGCGGTGAACGACCTTCTGCAACAAGAGGTTACGGCGCTGGTGGGCGAGTGTTACAGGCGCGGCGTGGGGCATCCGGGCCTTGTCCGTTGGGGCCGCCAGGGCGGTTCGGTGTACCTGGCGGACCAGAAGGTGGCGGTCACGGTGCCGCGGGTTCGCGACACGCGGGTTGAGCAGGAGGTTCCGCTGGCCGCGTACCAGGGCCTGCGGCAGCCACGTCGTGCCGAGGAGGCGGCGTTCAAGACGGTGCGTGGGGAGTTGGGGTTGTTGAACCGATCGGCGGTAGCGAGCCTGGACGAGGGGTTCGACGAGACGTTGACGTTGCATCGTCTGGGGCTGGCCAAGGAGTTGGGTCGCTCGTTCCGGACGACCAACTGCATTGAGAACGTCAATGCCCTACTGGGGCAACGCACGGCCAAGGTGGACCACTGGCGGAACTCGGATCAGAAGCATCGCTGGCTGGCTGCGGCGCTGCTGGACATCGAGCCGCGGTTGCGTCGGGTGTGTGGCTGCAAGCATTGGGTGCGGCTGCGTGCGGCGTTGCAGACGCGATTGAAAGGATGCCTGGAACAAGTGGCGTGACTCATGGAGCCGCTCGAAAATCAACTAAGAATGGCATTGCCCCGTGCTCGTTTCCGCGGGGCTAATTCGACAGGTCTTCTTCCCCTAGGTCGTGGGTTGCGGTGCGCGGTGGCCCGGCGCGCGGTCCCGCTTGCCAGGTGGATACCCGCTGCTCGCGCCGGTCTGCGCGGCACTCTTCGCGTGATGCGATTTCGGGTCTCTGCCTGCGCGTCATCGTCAGTTCGTGAGCGTTCGGCAAGCGGTGCGTGGGCCCGCCGACGCCTCCCGGCCGGGCTATCGGCGAATGGCACTCGGGAACCCAAGGCACATAGCGGACTCGAAAGAACGGTGGACCGTTAACGAATGACTTCTGGTTGGTAGCGATGGCAACACTACTCTTTCTCCAGAACATCAACTACGAGTTCCTTGGCCCCATGTATATCTCCTCGATGGTCAAGAGGCATGGCCATGAGTGTCAGCTTGTGGTCGGTCAGACACTTGAGGATTTTGCCCCCGTCCTTGATCGAGTTCGGCCCGACCTCGTGGGATTCTCTGTGATGACCGGCACCCATGGGTGGGCCAGAGACATCGCTGCCAGGATCAAGCGCAAGTACGGAATCCCCAATATCTTCGGCGGCGCTCATGCGACCTTCTTCCCTCAGTTTGGCGAGGCGCCGCCTGTCGACCTGCTCGTGCGGGGTGAGGGCGAAGAGTCGACACTGGAAGTGCTCGACCGGCTGGATAGTGGAAAACCGTTGGATGACATTCCCAATCTGTGCATTCGCAGGAACGGCAGCATCGTTCGATCGCCGCTGCGGAGACTCCGGGGGGACTTGGACGATTATCCGTTCCCCGACCGCCATCTGTACGACTGCTTGAATTCGCGGGTGGATCGCGGTGTCTGCAATGTGATTTCCTCGCGGGGTTGCCCGTTCCATTGTTCGTTCTGTTTTGAAGATGCGATGCGCCAGCTGTATAAAGGGAAGGGACCATACGTTCGCATCCGCCGCGTCCAGAAAGTCCTCGAGGAGTGCGTCGGCCTTAAGACGGAAATGGACGTACGGGTCATCTATTTTGCCGACGACGTGTTTGGGCTGAACAAGTCGTGGCTATATCGGTTTCTACCGCTCTTCAAGAAGGAGGTAGGGCTGCCTTTTGTGTGCTTGGTGCGCGCCGATATTGTGGCTTCCGATGAGGAGTATGCCTTCCGCCTCGCGGACGGTGGCTGCAGTTCGGTCTTCTTCGGCATTGAGAGCGGGAACGAATTGCTGCGAAACCGGATTCTGAACAAGCAGCTAAAAGACAAAGACATCCTTAAAGCAGCCGAGCTGCTGCATAGAGCGGGCATACGCTTTAGAACGTACAATATGATGGGTCTGCCTGACGAGACTCTTGAGGACGCACTTGCTACCGTGGAGTTGAACATCAGGATCAAGACGGACTACCCGTGGTGTTCGGTCTTTTCGCCGCTGCCGGGAACGGAGCTGACGGACTACGCGGTTCGGAGGGGCTACCTGAAAGGAGAGCGTGGGTACGACTGCTTTTCGCCGTCGTTTTTCGTCGATTCCCGCCTGGATCTGCCGGACATCCGCCAGATGGTGAATCTCCAGAAGTTCTTTCAGACCGCAGTTCTCTGGCCCTGGACCCTCCCCATCATCAAGAGACTCATTCGGCTGGACCCCAACCATCTCTTTGTCTGGTGGTTTGGGTTTGTCTACTTCTTGAATTACGTCAGAAGCGAGCGCAGAAGATTCTGGGAATCTCTGAAGTCTGCTTTCGCAAATTACCGTCACGTGTTGGGCAAGAGACGGGTTGTGTAGAGCTGCACGGGGCGGCTTCCGGGGCAGTGTGAAGTGACGTGATTAGCCGCCCTGCTTTCTGCTCACTCTCTGCTCCTGATCTGCCGGCGTCCGGCACGTTCGGTCCGCCTCAGCCGTCGGTCTTTTAGCTCGGGCCTCAACGTTTCCTCATGAACAGTCCGGCGGTGGCAGAGTTCGTCTGCGAATGGTCTGAGTACCTGAAGCAACACGGTCACGCGGTGAAACAGATCCCTAATGCGTCGAACATTGTTCGCTCACGCAATACTTGTCGATACTACCGCTGGGTCACCTTGCTTGCACGGAGAGGCGCACGTCGCCTGACCGCCATTGAGCGTCAGCACTTCCAACAGCAGCTGCGACTTGCACGACGCAATCACGAAAAGCTTTACGTGGTAGTCAAGTTCGACTATCCGACGCAAAAGGTGGGCATCATACCGGCTGAGGCGGTGCTGGAAACTGGCCGAATCCGGTCTAACAAGGGCGGCATTCCGTGGGACTGATACGGGGCTGGTAGTGCGTCGGTCCGTTGGGGGCTTATGGTCGACGAAGACGGGAACGAAGCCAGGCAGAGGGCCAAACCTACCTGGAACTCGACCGATTCTGGAAAACACTTCCATCCGATCAAGAATGGCCGAGAGGTCACCGGCATCCTCGACGAACGGATCGAGAACCTCCGCGAGGCCATTGCAGAGATCGACGCGGCCCTGCCCGGCCGCAAGCAGCTCAGCCAGCAGTTCCTCGAACAGATCGACCGCGAGGCCGAGGAGGCCCGACGGGACCCCAAGACCCTCAAGGAGCCCTGGCAGTGGGGCTTCTATCCCGAGGTCGAGTTCATGCGGCTCAGCCTGCACAAGAGCCTCACAAGTCGGGCCAAGGAGCGCCGCGGCGAGGAACTCAAGTACTGGGAAAACGGTGTGAACCTGGCCAAGGAACGACGCAAATTCCTCGGCGAGTACAAGGCCCTGATTGCCACGCGTCTGAGCCTGAGGGGCACATGAACATCGAGGAAGTGTTCCGCAAGCTGCGGCCGATCACGGGAGCCCAACTCGATGGCCTCTGGCAGGAGTATCTGATGGCCGACGCCGAGCTGCGGAGGACCATCGAGCAGATGCTGCGAGTGATGCTGGCCCAGCGGCTCAGCGAGACTTTCGAGAGCGAGCAGGTGCTGCTCAAGCCACCTCCGAAGGATCTGGCGGACGATGAGTACCCCGTGGGCCCTGATCCATTACGGCAAGGAAGGCTTCTACCGCTTTGGCCTGCGAGAGGATGAGTTCATCCAGCACATCGGCGTCTTCGGCCGATCCGGCAGCGGCAAAACAAATCTCGCCTATCTGCTTTTGCGGGGCTTGTTTCAGGCCGGTAAGCCCTTCCTGGTCTTTGACTGGAAGCGGAACTGCCGGGATCTGGTCTCAAGCCAGCAGTTCGACGACCTGACGATCTTCACCGTGGGTCGGGCCGTGGCGCCATTTCGATTCAATCCCCTGATCCCACCACCCGGGACGCCGGCCACGGTCTGGCTGAAAAAGCTCATCGAGATCATGTGCCACGCCTACTTCCTCGGCGAGGGTGTGACGGTGCTGGTGATGCGGGCTATCGACGCTCTGTACCGCCAGGCCGGGCTCTATCACGGTCGGCTCAGGGCCTATCCGACCATGCCCGACGTGGGCGCGATGTTCGATCACTCCATAGAGCCGGACGGCGTAACGCTAAAGGCCGTCGAGCGGGGCGCGGTCCTGACCAACCAGACGTGGTACCAGATCACGCCGGCGGCAGACTTTGTCGCCGAGCCGTTTGCATTGGATGTGTGCACGCTGGTGGGCGATGCGAACAACAGCGGCCGGGTGGCGACCGCCGACTACTCGCTCGTGAAGGACCATATGAACGAGCAGCCGCCGCTCAAACCGTAGCGCGCCGCCCGCCCATCTCGATGACGATGGCGACTGCGACACGCAGGACTTGGCCGTCTTGATAAGTAACTTCCGCAGCAGCGCATAAGGGGCCGCGCTGCCGTGCCTATAGAACGGCGGCCCATCCATTCCGGATGGACCGCTCGCCTCGGAGGCAAAGCGCGGGCATGTGGAGACCGGACGAACGATACGAATTATCAGTAAGACCTCAAACCAGGAGATACGTTAATCACGTCCTGGGCACTGCCCGCTTGCCGGCCAATGCGCCCCACCCCCGTCGCCATCCGACACGTTCACGCGCCGCGCCAACCACCCATGCCGCCCGGCACACCCAATCAATGCGCCAAATTCGGACTGCACTTGCACGACTGACAGACATCCATCCGCGATTCGATGCGACCATCCCGCCCAATCAGGTATGTTCGGCGCTTCACCAAATACACCCCCGCGCCGTCCGGCTTGCTACACACCGCCACCCCGTACTGCCGGGCAATCGCGCCGTCCGAATCCAGGATCGATGTGTATGGAAGATCCCCCTTCGTTGCGAACGTTTCCTCGCGATCGACCGTCTCGTATCCAACGCCCACGATGCTGTAATGCTTCTGTTGCAGTTCGCCAAGCCGGTCCCGAAATGAACGGTCGGGCATAAAGCAGCCCGGCACTTCATAGTCGGGGTGAAAGCATAGCGCCACCGGCCCGCTCGACAGATGCTCGCTCAGGCGGAACGTCTCACCGCTGGCTGTCTTGGCTACAAAGTCCGGCGCCATCTCGCCCACCTTCGGAGCCGTCTGACACCCAGCCACACCGCCCAGCAGCCCTACGGCAAGACAAAAACCTACAACACCGGCCCGCATACCCGCTCCTCCGTCGTGATTACACATACGCATCCCGACTCGAATCCTCTTTCCCCACGCACCCGGTCAACGCCCCCGTCCTCCGTTCGCCCTCCACGGCGACAACAGCTTACCGCGTCCTGCACACCACCGACAGCAACAGCGGTTTTGGGCGGCTAGACGTTAAACCGAAACAGAATCACATCCCCGTCCTGCACCACGTACCACTTGCCCTCCAGTCGCACGTTGCCCTCCGTCTTGGCCTGCTTCATGCTCTCAGCCGCCTCGAGATCCGAATAGGCCACCGTCTCGGCCCGGATAAAACCCTTCGCGATGTCCGTGTGGATCTTGCCAGCCGCCTCCAGCGCCGTCGTGCCCCGCGGAACCGACCACGCACGGGCCTCCTCCGAGCCGCCCGTCAAGAACGAAATCAGCCCCAGCGCCTCGTAGCACGCGCGAATCAAGCGCGGCCTCGCCGGTTCGGCAATGCCCAGGTCCGCCAGAAACGCCGACCGGTCCTCCGCATCCAACTCGGCCAGCTCGGCCTCGATCTTCGCGCACAACGACACATTGACCGCACTGCCGGCATACGCCAGCGCCGGCGGATCACCAGCCGCGTCCTCCGATACGTTCAGCACCGCCACCAGCGGCTTCTCCGTCAGCAGCGCAAGGCTACGAACAAGCTTCGCTTCCTCCTCGTTATCCAAAACCGTCGAGACCGGCTTCTCCTGCTCCAGCGCCTCTTTGCACCGCCGGGCCACCTCCAGTTCCCGATGGCCCGCTTCCTTCTCCTTCGTCGGGATGGGCTTGCTCAGCGTCGCCTCCAGACGCTCGATCCGATTGGTGATCTGCTCCAGATCGCCGAACAGCAGCTCGCTCTGCAACTCCTCCAGATCCGCCGCCGGATCGACGCGGTTGCGATACGCCGGTATCGACTCGTCCTGGAACCCTCGAACCACCGCCACCAGGCCGTCGCAGTTCCGCATCGTCGGCATGTGCCGATGAAATGCGGCCCGGTCGTGCGCCGTCGCCAGCGAAAAGCCCGGCACGTCCACAAACTCCAGCGTCGCCGGCGTTGCCTTCTTCGAGCCGTCCAGCCGTGCCAGCCACCCTACACGGTCGTCCGGCACCGACACCACCGCCACCCGCTCCTGCACCGCAGCGGCCGGATCCGGTGCCTGACCCGTAATCGCGCAGAATACGCTCGTCTTGCCCGACTGTGGAGGTCCTATGAGTGCAAGCCGCATGATAGCAATCTCGACCACTCAGCCCCCGTCATCGTACCACCCCCGCCGTCTCCTGCAAAACGCCACCGACCGCCAGGCCCTTCCCGACGACCGGCGCCCCGCCATCGCCCGATCAGGTATTACCGACGACCTCCTCAAGCGCGCCGACCAGCCCGGCCAAATCCTCTCGGCTGTGCAGCGCCATCACGCTCACCCGCAGACGCGATCTGTTGGCCGGTACGGTGGGTGGTCGAATCGCCGGCACCAGAAACCCCCGCTCCAGAAGCGCCTCCGACACCGCCACCGCGCGCTCCGCCGAGCCGAGCATCACCGGGATGATCTGGCTGCACGAATCGCCTGTCCCCAGGCCGAGCTTTTCCCGCAGTTCGCGCCGCAACCACGCTGACGATTCCTTCAGCCTTTGACGGCGCTGTGGCTCCCGCTCGACGATCTCAAGCGCCGCCTCGGCCGCCGCACACGCCGCAGGCGGCAGTGCCGTCGTGTACACGTAGCTCCGCGCCGTGTTCACCAGGTAGTCCACCAACGCCGCCGACCCGCACACGAACCCGCCGACACCGCCCAGCGCCTTACTCAACGTCCCCACCGTGATGTCGATCTCGACCTCGACGCCCACCTCCTCAGCCACACCACGACCGTGTTCGCCCATCACGCCCGTCGCGTGTGCCTCGTCGATCATCAGCGTCGCCTCGTATCGCCGCTTCAGTTCCACCAGACGCGGCAGATCGGCAAAGTCCCCGTCCATGCTGAACAGACTGTCCGTCACAATCAGGCGGCGCTTGGCGCCCGCGCTGCGCCCAAGCAGCACTTCCAGCCGGTCGTAGTCGCGATGCGCGAACACCCTCACCCGGGCGCCGCTCGCCCTGGCCGCATCGATAATGCTGGCATGATTCAGCTTGTCCAGAAACACCACGTCGCCCACGCCCGCCGCCGCCCGAACAGCCGCAAGGTTCGCCAAATATCCGCTGCCCAGAACCAACGCCGCTTGCGAGCCCTCAAACGTCGCGATCCGCTGCTCCAGCCGCCTCAACGGCTCACTCGCCCCACTCACCAGCGCCGACGCGCCCGACCCCCACCCCCACCGATCCAACGCCCGCTTCGCCGCCGCTATCACCCGCTCGTCGCCCGCGAGCCCCAGGTAATTGTTGCTGGCGAAGCACACAACGTCCCGGCCCCCAACCACGAGCGCCCGCCCCTGCGCCGACGACACCGTTCGCCGATCGCGAAGCAGGCCCGCCGACCTCAACTCAGCCAACTCACGTGCGTAATCGCTCGACGACATCGTCTCAGTCCTGGCAGCCCGAATCTTTGTAACCTCATAGCCAGGCGCAACCTGCGCACGAAAAATGCGCCGGCCTCGCACCGGCGCAAATCAATCAGCAACCCAGCGCAGCTCACCCCGCCTACACAGGGCGAGCGCCCGATTCCCGTGGCGGATTCACCCGTAACGATGCGGCCTGCCGTTCTGGCTCGCCGCGCAGCCGGGCTTTCATCAGCCGCCCCACCTTAAACTTCACCGTCCGCTTGCTCGGCACCTGTACGCGCTCCAGCGTCTTAGGATTCTGGGCGATCCGCGCCGCCCGCTGCTTGCTCTCGAATACGCCGAAGTCGCGGAATTCCAGTCGGTTACCTTGCCCGAGCTCGTCGATGATCTCGTCGAGAAACTTCTGAACGATGCGCTTCACGACCACTCGCTTGCTGGAGGTCTTCTCCGCAATGCGATCGATCAATTCCTTCTTTGTGACGGTACTCATGGGCAACCCCTGTCCTCCAAGAGCCGCGGCCCCCGAACCGCCAGACCCATTTTCCAACCCGCCAATCCCCCGAACCGCTCGCGCGCCCCAAACCAAAGCCACTCACCCGGACGCACGCAAGTCATAGTACAGCAAACAGTTCCCGCACGCAAGACCGTTCTTGCCGCCACAACGAACTGCCGCCGACTCCGGACGAATGCGCTGTTAGTTCTTTCTACAAAAGAACTTACGTGCAATCACCGCCAACGAGTACCTCCGCCGCACCACTAAATGACGATAAAGATTTTGCCAGTAAGTGGTTATGGAAGCTGCCGTCGCACCCGACGACAATTCGCGCGACCCGCGCGCCACCCTGCGGCTCGGCATGGTGCCAATCGCTCAGCGATACTCCGTGCCCACGCGGTATGTCTCGAAGCGACGATGAAGTTGCCCAAAATCCCCGCCGCCGCGGTCTTGGCCGAAGTAATCAACCGACCACTCGCGGTAGTACGTGATCTCCCCGCCCCGATACCGACCCGTCGTGGCGGGCCAGTCGCTGCGAAACGCAAATGCCCCGGCCTCAAAGCCGTGCGGAATCCGATCAAACAGCAGCCACGGCGTGAGCCCACGCGATGCGCTGCAAAACGCCGGCTGTGAGGTCGCTGCCGTTTCCGTCATCGTCGTCGGCGCTTCGCCCGCCGGGTCGCCGCGCGCGCAGCATACACTGCGGTGTTGGCTACAGCCCACCGTTACGACCATCCCCACCACGAACAACGCAAGTGCCACGCGTAACATGCCTCTGTAACCCTCCGTACACCTCCATCGAAGCAAGCGGCGTGCCTTGCCGCCACACGCCCCGGTGTGATGCAAGCCCTCAGCTAACCTGAATGGTTATAGATGGTTAGAAGATTGTCCGCAGACCTGTCACCGGTGCGGCTCGTAACGGTGCTGACGCCACGATGCCTCACACCAGCGGCGGACGCCTCTCGGCGATCCGCCAACGGTCGGTCGGGTCACCCATCGACCCATCGAGTCGTCTCTGGCGCAAAGTTAAGTCCGAATAACGGCTGACCCTACGTCAGTCGCCGACGCAGCGCCACCAAGCTACCCAGTACCAGCAGACTCAGCGACATCGGCTCGGGCACGACGTGGTGCAGTACCAGCGGCAGCGTTTCGGCGGTACCTGCTCCGATCTCGACGTAGTCGTACTCGAGATTAAGCATCGTGGATACCGGAACCTCCGGAATGTGGATGAGAAATTCAGCCACACCGCCGGGGCCAACCCACGGTTCGGTTCGTACGAAGCCACCAATCGAGTAGACGTCATAGCCCGCATCGTAGTAGGCGACGGCGTCTTCGTTATCCCACGG
This sequence comes from Phycisphaerae bacterium, assembly GCA_035530655.1. Taxonomy (GTDB): domain Bacteria; phylum Planctomycetota; class Phycisphaerae; order UBA1845; family DATKUK01; genus DATKUK01. The sequence goes on along the minus strand of DATKUK010000142.1, from coordinate 24,649 downwards.
AGGGAGCATCACGACGTCGCCGCCGGCGAGCAAGTCAGGGACCTGAGGCAGTATAGGCTCGAGCCACGGTCCGGTCATGATAACGTCCACCCAGAAATTCTCAATCGGTGCGTCCGGAATGATCCAGACATCCACCAACAACCAATCGCCATGGTTAACCTCTACCGGCAGACCGGGGTCGACCGGAACGCCGTCGATCGAGAACTGCACCGTCGACCCACTCGCCCCCGTCGCGAGGCCACCCGTCAACATCACTGCCAACAGCATCCGATACATGAACCGCCTCCTTTTGCCTCACCCCCGATTCCCCATCGACGTGCCCCCCACGCCGCCCAGCCATCCGAGCCGGCCAACGAAAAAAGAGAGCGCGCCCGAAAGCGTCTCTCTCTTCCCTCAACACCAGTTGTGGCGGGCGATACCCCTTGTCCACCACCTTCTAAGCAAATATTACCACACAACTCCCCCCCCCGGCAAGACAAAATCGGACGGATTTTTGCCGAAAGTCGAAGCCGAATGCCCCCGCCGGAAAACCAGCCGGCCAACCGTCTCCGGAATCGGCCAGCCAGGGGGGTTTGAAATCGCCCGGCCGCCTCCGTACTATTTCCTGCCATTATGGCAACTGCCAGCAAGACGTCCCGCGATCCGGCCCGCATCGCACGCGACCTGCGCCGGCTCGTCCGCGGCGACGTGCTCGACGACGACCTCAATCGCGCCCTCTACAGCACCGACGCCAGCATCTACCAGATCCTGCCCTCCTGCGTGCTGCTGCCCAAGTGCACCGAAGACGTCGTCGCCACCGTCCGCTACGCCGCCGAAAACCGCATCCCGGTGGTCGGCCGAGGCGGCGGCACGGGCCTGGCGGGCGAATCGCTGTGCAGCGGGATCGTCATCGACTTCAGCCGCTACCTCGACGCCGTTCTCGACGTCGACGAGTCGGCCGGCGTGGTCCGCTGCCAGGCCGGCGTGATCTTCGAGCGGCTCAACACTCGCCTCGCCACCAGCGGCTGGCTATTCGGGCCCGACCCGTCCAGCGGCATCTCCGCCACCATCGGCGGCATGGTCGGCAACAACTCCACCGGCTCGCACTCGCTCAAGTACGACTACGTCGATCGATGGATCGACAAGCTCGAGGTCGTCCTGGCCGATGGACAGCTTGTCACCCTCACGCCCCAGCCGGTCGACGCACAGTGCGACGGCCCGGCAGGCCCGCTCGCCCAGGGCGTCCGAGACCTCGTCGACGCCAACCGCCACCTCATCGACACCTGCATGCCGCGGGCCAAGCGCAACCGCAGCGGCTACGCACTCGACAAGGTCGTCTGCAACGGGCAACTCCACCTCGGCCGACTCGTCGCCGGCTCGGAGGGCACGCTGGCCATCGTCACCGAAGCCACGCTCAAGCTCGTGCCCATCCCCAAGGTCAAAGCGCTGCTCGGCGCCAACTTCCAGACACTCGAAGCCATGGCCGAAGCCGTCCCCCGCATCGCCGCCTGCAACCCGGCAACCTGCGAGCTGATGGACGGCGGACTCATCGAGTTGGCCCGCGGCGCATTCCCCCAATACAAAAAGGTGTTGCCCGCCGGTGCAGCCGCGTCGCTGCTGATCGAGGTCGACGGTGACACCGATGACGAGGTCCGCGCCAAGCTGGACAACATCCGCAACGTAATCGACGGCGCATCCTTGCACGAATACATCGACCCGGCCGAGCAGAAGACCGTCTGGCAGGCCCGCAGCGCCGGCCTACCCCTGCTGTTCCGCAAGCCCGGCCCCCGCCAGCCCGTGCCGTTCATCGAAGATGCAGCCGTACCCGTCGAGGCCATGCCCGAGTATCTCGCTGCCATCACCGAGATCCTCAATCGACATCAGGTGCCCTTCGCCCTCTACGCCCACGCCGGCCACGGCGAGCTGCACACCCGCCCCTACCTCAACCTGCACGAGCCGGCCGACGTGGCCACCATGCGCCGCGTGGCGGAGGAACTTTTCGAGCGCGTCTGGCAGCTTGGCGGCACGATCAGCGGCGAGCACGGCGAGGGCCTGGTCCGCGTGCCCTTCGTCCGCCGACAGTACGGCAAGCTCTACCCGGCCATGGAGCAGGTCAAACGCCTCTTCGATCCGCACAACATCCTCAACCCCGGAAAGATCATCAACGACGATCCCGAGGTGATGACCCGCAATCTCCGCTTCGCCCACTCGGCGCGCCCGCTGCGAACCAGCCAGGTCCTGCTGCACTGGTCCGACGGCGAATTCGTCCACGAAATCGAACAGTGCAACGGCAACGGCGCCTGCCGCAGTCTCCAGAACATCCAGACCATGTGCCCCATCTTCCGGGCCAAGCGCGACGAGTTCGCCAGCCCCCGCGCGCATGCCAACATGATGCGGCACTTCGTCACCGGCCTGCTCGACAGCCGCAGCCTCACCGATCCGCGCTTCAAGGCGCTGGCCGACACCTGTGTCAACTGCAAGATGTGTCACATCGAGTGCCCCTCGGGCGTCAACATCCCCAAGCTCATGCTCGAGGCCCGCGCCCAGTACGTCGCCGAGCATGGCCTCGACAAGACGTGCTGGTTCCTCGCCCGCAGCGAGCTGGTCAGCAAACTCGGCTGCTGGACCGCACCTATCGCCAATTTTGCGCTGTCGCGAAAGTTCGTCCGCCGCATCCTCGAATGGGTCGTCGGCATCGACCGCCGTCGCACCATGCCGCGCTTCGATTTCGGCACGTTCCTCAGCAAGGCAGCCACCCAGCCGGGCGGCAACGGACACCCTCCCGTCGACCACCCCGTCGATCGCGTCGTCTACTTCGTCGACATGTACGCCAACTACAACGATCACAGCCTGGCCCGAGCCGTCATCGCCGTGCTGCAACACAACGGCGTCGAAGTGGTCGTCCCGTCCGATCAACAGGGCTGTGCCATGCCGCCCATCGATTACGGCGACCTCACCTACGCCACTCCCACCATCCACCACAACGCCAGGCTGCTGGCCGACTGGGTCCGCCGTGGCTACAAGATCGTCTCCAGCGAGCCCACCGCCGTGCTCTGCCTGAAGGAGGAATACCTCGACGTCGCCCCCAGCGCCGACGCGCACCTGGTCGCCGAGAACACCTACGAGCTGCACGACTACCTGGCAAGCCTGCATCGGGAGGGCAGGCTCCGCACCGACTTCGGGCCCGTACCCATGCACGTTGGCTATCATGCGCCCTGCCATCTGAAGGCTCTGCAGAACGGCCTGCCCGGCTTCGAGTTGCTGCAAAGGATCCCGGAACTGAAGGTCAGCTACATCGACCGGGGATGCTGCGGTGTCGCCGGAACCTACGGCTTCCAGAAGCGCCACTTCGACACGTCGATGGCCGCCGGGCGCGACCTGCTCGACGCGCTAACCGACGACCGATTCGAAGCCGGCGCCAGCGAATGCGGCACCTGCAAGATGCAGATGGAGCAGGGCTCCGGCAAGGTTACCCATCACCCCGCCAAGCTGCTCGCCCGCGCCTACGGCCTGAAGTTCTAGCGGTCCGTCCAACATTTTCACCAATGTAGGGCGGGTTCCACCCGCCTTCTAGCGGCGACCCGTAGGGGAGCGCGTTTGATCCGTCTTCACCGTCGTTTGTCGACAACACCACTACGTATAGTGAAAATACGCCGACGCGGTGCACCCCCGATCCACCGTAACACGAACCCAGTGAGCGCTGAAACCGGCCGGAAACTCGTGATGCACGTACCCGCGCCCGGGAACGTGTATCGCTTCGTACACATGCCAAGACCCGTCACCGAGAAAGTCCACCTCCACGGTAAACGCAGCCGGCCCGTCGGCATCGTGCGCCATGTGCAGAACCTTCCTGTCGAACCCGGTCATCAGATACGGATCCGACGGCTCGCCCGCCGCCACCGATTCCTTCCACCACACACCGCCCCATCCAGCCGGCTTGCCGAACTGCCATAGATCGTCCGTCTTGCCGAACCACAACCCCGATTGCGGCTCGGCCGCCAGCCGGTTGTAACGGCTGGCCGGGCTCGCGTTGTCGGCCCCCATCACCAGCATCCCCCGCCAACTGCAAAAGTCGCCCAACACCCACAAATGAGTCGAGATCGGGCGGATCCCCCACACACGGTTGCCATACGCCCACGGCGACAACTCGTAAAACATCCCGTGACAGTCCATCAGCAACCGCTCATGTTCCGTCTCGCGGATCCGAGGCCACTCGTTCTGCCAGAACTGATCGAAGTTCGGGCTCGCCTTCGGCAGTCGATAGCGGGTCCATTGCCCGTTCGCCCCGGTGTATACCATCAGAATCGCCGACGCGCGGTCCCACCCCGTCGCAAACATGGTCCGCGATGGAAACTCGCCCCTGCCCGTCACCTCCACAAAAGGCTTGCGCTCGATGATTCGCCACGATGTACCGTCCCACTCGGCCAGGCGTCCGTCGTCGCCCTCGCCGAGGAAATCTTGCTCTTCATAGCAGTTGCCCGCAATCACCACCTTGCCCAGCGCGCTGTGGCCGGCCTTCAGGTGTATGTAGCGCCTGCGCTGAATCTTCAGCTCGTCCACCAGATCGAATAACTGCCGCACCGCAAGCGTCTTCAAATCCATCTCGAAGAACTCGCCCTCCATCCCCAGCATGTACACCTTGTTGTCCGGATCCTCCAGATGGCACATCGTCGAGCACAAACGCACGTCGACCAGCGATTCGACCGTACGGACGTTGTGGTCCGGATCGATCACATGCGGACCGATGATCAGAAGATTGCTCGGCAGATGAACCATACGGTTCGTGTACGTCCCCACGCGGCTCTCCGGCCGCTTGACCAGCCGAAAGTCGTCGTCGATCTCGTACAGGCCCGTCCCCACACCCGTATCGCTCTTGTGCGACACGTACGACACCGCCCACAGGCGACCCGCATACGCCATGAGCGCCCCCACACCGCATTCGGTCCGCGGCGGACCAAGCTCGGCACGAAGCGCCACCTGCGGAACCACACCGCTAAAGTCAATCGGACGGCTCGCGCGGTCGCACACGGTCAACCTCCTTGTACTCGTCGCATCAAGTTCACACTGGGATTATCATTCTATCGACCCGCACCGAGACCTGCTACCACACGCACACATTCCCCTTCAGCGGCGACCCGTAGGGGAGCACGGATGCGCACGCACCGCGATTCTCGACTCCATAACAGGATACCACCGACTGCCCTGTCGTAGGCATTGCCTGCCAACGCCGTTTCCTATACACTATCCTCAGTGGATATTCGTGTTCTCGGACCCGTGCGTTTCTTCAGGCACGCCGACGGAACGCGGAGGGGAAAGGAATGCATCACGCTCTACGAACGTCCCGCCTCGTCGCACTGATCCTCCTGTCTCTCGCGGCGACGGCCTCGGCCCAACTCCATCCTACCGGTCTGCTATGGGAAGACCCTCGCAACGACCCCAGGCTCGTCGAGACCCAGCCGCTTGTCCACAAGCCCGGCATCGCACTCGCGCTGCCCTCCGCAGTCGATAACTCGGGCCCCCTGCCGCCCGTCCGCAGCCAGGGCTTCCAGGGCTCCTGTGTTGGCTGGGGCGTCGGCTACTACATGAAAACCTACCAGGAATGGCAGGAGCACGGCTGGGATACGAACGATGCAGCCAATCAGTTCAGCCCCGCCTTTGTCTACAATCAGATCAACGGTGGAACCGACGGCGGCGCCTACTTCTCCGACGCGATGGACCTCGTCCTTAACCACGGTTGTTGCAGTTGGCAGCTCATGCCCTACAACCAGTTCGACTATGTAAGCTGGCCATCCGAACCGGCCTACGAAAGCGCCCTTCCCCATCGCGCTCTGCAAACACACTGCCTCTCTGTCCGCAACGACGGCGGCATCAACACGCTCAAACAGCATCTGGCCGACGGCAACGTGGCCGTCCTCGCCATCTCGGTCTACCCCAACTTCGATTACATCAGCTCCTATAACTACAACTACTGCGTCGCCGACATGTACGGCTCCAGCCGCGGCGGCCACGCCGTCACCCTATGCGGCTACGACGACAACCGAGCCACCAACGACGGCCCCGGCGCCTTTCGACTGGTCAACTCCTGGGGCACCGGCTGGGGCGCCTCGGGCTACTTCTGGATGTCCTACGCTGCGGTCAAGGACGTGTACCTCAGCCAGGGATGGGTCTACTACTGGACCGACCGCATCGGCTACGAGCCCACGCTCACCGCCCGCTTCAAGATCACGCATCCCAAGCGCGATCGCATCGGCCTCACCATGGGCGTGGAGGTCGACGGCTCATCCCAAACCAAAAGTTTCCTCGGCTACATGGGGATAGGCGTCGATCGGCCCTTCCCCAACAACAACATCGTCTTCGACTTGAGCGACTGGGTCGGATACCTCGATCCCAACCAGACCAATCGAATATTCCTCACCTGCCAGGACTCTCTCGCAGACAGCGTGGTCGGCACCGTCGATTTCTTCCGGAGCGAATACCAGACGTGGGCGTTTGCCGCCCCATGCAGCGACACACCCGCCGCCATACCCGATTCGTCATCGCCCGTCACGGTCAACACCTACATGGGTGCGGGCCTGCCCCGAACGATCTACGTCGACAGCAGTAACCAGACCGGCGTCGAAAACGGCACGCCTCAACACGGCTACCTCGCCATCCAGAGCGGCATCGACGCCGCCGTCCACGGCGACACCGTCATCGTCTACCCCGACACCTACTACGAGAACGTCCAAATCAACGGCAAGCAGATTGTCCTGCAAAGCTATGACACACCCACCAACCCCGGCGCCGTCAACACGGTCATCGATGGCGGAGGCGCCGGACCGACTGTCACCTTCGACGGCACCGAAGGCCCCGACACCATTCTGAAGGGATTCACCATCACCAACGGGTCGGCCGCCAGCGGCGGAGGCATCGCGGGCAACGGCACCCACGCGTCGGTCATCGGCTGCATCGTAACCGCCAACACGGCCGCCGAGGGCGGTGGCATCTACGACTGCGACGGCACAATCACTCGTTGCGTCGTCACCGACAATCAGACCGCCGGCGATGGCGGCGGGATCGCCTCGTGCGCCGCCGACGTGATCAATTGCATCGTCGTCAACAACTCGGCCCGCTACGGCGGAGGCCTCTATGACGTGAGCGGCGCGGTCACCCAGTCCACCATCGCCGACAACACCGCAGACCTTGGCGGCGGGCTGCACTCTTGCAGCGGCTCGCTCACCAACACCATCGTTTGTCGCAACACCGCGCCCGCCGACGCACAGATGCACGCCTGTTCGGTTCCGTACTATTGCTGTGTCGAGGGCTGGATCGGCGGCGGGCAAGGTAACCTGAGCGTCGATCCGATCTTCGCAGCCGACTACCACTTGACCGCCTACTCGCCCTGCATTAACGCCGGCGATCCCAACGCCGACTACACCGACCAATACGACATCGACGACCAGCCACGCGTCCTCTACGGTCGCACCGACATCGGCGCCGACGAAGTCTCGCCCATCGCCGGCGACTTCGAACCCGACGGCGACGTCGACTCGGTCGACTTGGCCCCCATCGTCGACCAGCTTAGCGGCCCCGATCCCGCACCGGCCTACCTGGAATCGGGCGGCATGGTCGTCATCGAGGCCGAGCACTACGACCATGAGGTCCCCGGTAGCGGCCCGGCCGCCGGCGCCGCTTGGGTGGATCAGACAGCGAACGGATCAATGGGCGATGGCTATGTCCAAGCCCTGCCCGACGTCGGACTCGCCATCGACGCCCCCGACATCGAACCGTATTCACCGCACCTGCGCTACACCGTGCAGTTTGGCACCATCGGCACCTACTACCTCTGGCTGCGCGGCCAAAGTCAGATCGACGACACGGTGCACTTCGGCCTCGACGGGGTTTCCGTCAGTTCAGATCACGACACCGCCGCCTTGTGCGACTGGGAGATCTTCTACTGGTGGTCGGAACTGGGTCAGTACGGAGCGCGGCCCGTCGTGCAGGTCGCCGCCTCGGGGCTGCACACCTTCGACATCTGGATGCGCGACGATGGCCCCGCGATCGATCGCCTGCTGCTGACCACCAGCGAGTCGTACACGCCGTCGCAGGATGGTCCCACTGAAAGCCCGCGTACTCAACTCAACTTCAGTGCCGACCTCGACGGCGACGACGACGTCGACCTGGCCGACCTCAATATCTTTGCCCGCAACTTCACCGGACCGTAATCAAGCGCTGCCGCTGGCAGCTTGCCTGCCAGTGCGCGCAGTTCCGTTCAACGGCGACCCGAAGGGGAGCGCGTTAAGTCTTGTTGTTCAACGACAACCCCGGCGCGCGCGCCAAAGCGCGTCAACACGCCACACCGTGCGAGCTACGCCTCCCGCAAGTATCGCCATGCCCGGCTGTCGCGATCCACAAAATCCCGGAACCGCGGCACCTGTCGGCCCTTCTTACCGTAGTAGTACGTCAGCCCCCGATGGCTCAGCAGGTTCGCTAGCCACGACCGCCACAACAGCGGCCAGACCCCCAACCGGTTCAACGCCGACCGCGGCGTGTAAAACTCCGTAAACGCCGCCAACTGCGCGTGCCGCAGCTCCCCCGGCGTCATCCGCGCCGGCTCAAACACCACCGACGCACCGTTGTACCGCTGCCACTCGGTCGTCCGCAGCCGTCCCTGCCGCCGGAACTGATCGAACAGCGGCGTCCCCGGATACGGTGTCAGGATCGGATAGCAGCTCATGCACAGACGGGACTTCTGGGCAAACTGGCACGTCGCCATGCAACTCCGCCAATCGTCCGTGTCGAAACCGAGGATAAAACTGCCCCACACGTTCATGCCGTAGCTGCGGATCAGGCCGATCTGCTCGAGATAGCGGCTCGCATCGGCGTACGTCTTGCGCGCCTCCTCCAGCGCCGCTTGCCGCGGACTCTCCAGCCCCAAGATCAGCCCAATACACCCGCTCCGCGCCATCGCCGACAACAGCTTCTCGTTCCGGCTGATCAGGATGTCACACTGGCTGGCCCACTTGATCTTCAGCGGCTCGATCGCATGGCACAACTCCAGCGCCCACTGATGGTCGCCCGCAAAGTCGTCGTCGGCGAAGATGAAGCACCAGCTTCGGTACCGCTCCTTCGCCTCGCGAATCTCCTCCACGATGTCCGCCACCTCGCGCAGGCGGAACTTCCGACCGAACACGGCCGGCGTCGTGCAGAAGCTGCAGCAATGCGGACACCCGCGCGTCGTCTGAATCGGGTTGAACACCAGGTAGTCCCGCGGATCCAGCAAGTCCTTCCGCGGTGTGGCGATCGGACGGGTCGGATAATCGCGCCAGTTGTACCGCCCCCCAAGCCTGCCCGCCTGCCAGTCCGACAGCATGTGGGGCAGCGTGGTCTCCGCGTCACCCATCGCCACCGCGTCGCAGTGCGCCAACGCCTCGTCCGGCATGGCCGACGGGTGAATCCCACCCAGCAGAACCTTTACGCCCAGCCGGCGGTACGCGTCGGCCAATTCGTAGGCCCGCGCCGCCTGCGTCGTCATCGCCCCGATCCCGACCAAATCCACATCCCCACGGGGACGATGCCGCTCACCCGTCGCACACTCGTCCACGATCTCCACGCCCCAGCCGCGTGGCACCACCGCGGCGCAAATCGCCAAATTCAACGGCAGGAAAAGCGCCTTGCGCGAAAATGTCATGTGCTGGATCACCCGCGGCATCGTGATTGTCGACAGCGGGCTCACTGGATTGATAAACCGAATGGTCGGCGTATGCTTGGGTTCAGCGTACAGCAATGTCGCGTTCCCGGGTAGGGCACCGAAAGTCTAGTTCACTGCCTTCGCGCGGTCAAACCACTCCCGGTCGCTCACACTGCCCCGGCCCGGAACCCGCTTGCCGACCCTTACACCTCCGCAGCCGACGCCAGCCTGGCCAACTGACCCAGAAGCTCAGGTCGGGTCGGGTCACGCTCATTGAACGGATCACAGCAAAAAAGACGTGTGCGATGCTGACCCAGGCTCTGCAGCCGGGCAAGGATCTCCTCGATCCGCTCGCGACAGGCCTCAGCCGCCGGTGCCAACCTGTGGGCGCCCATATTGATCACCACCACGTCGCTTTCGATCAGCGCGTGATAGGCCGGCTGAAGCTGTATCCGCGACGCAATCTCCGCACCCAGCGGGCTCGACAAAAACTTGTCCAGCTTCCCGCGGTCCACGTCGTCCATCGGCGGGCTCTCGCCCGGATACCAGCCCGGACACTTCAGCGGCTCCACCTGCGGATCCTCCGCCAGGGCCTGAGCGTCAAACAGCCCAAATACCTCCGCCGCAAACGACGCCGTGTCCTGCATAACCTGCTTCATCGCGGCAATCGCCTGGTCACGAGAGCGAAACACCTCGTGCAGATCGCGAGGCGCCGGCAGCACGAAGAGCTGATAGTCATACGGAAACGCGTGCCGCAAAGCAGGATTGGTGTCCGCCTCCAGCAAAATGATCGTACGCTCGTCAGCCGGCTCAAGCTGCCGCAAAGCCTCCGGCAGCAGTTCGAACACCCGGTCCGGGGCATACAGGAGGTATCGCACGCCCAAAAAAGCCCCCGAGTCCATGGCGCCGTCCTCTTGAACGTCCCGCCGTCGTCCATCGATAATCCGCATGTACCAACATCGAACCGGCGCCGCCTGCTCGGCGATCAGGCGAATCAGGTGGCTCTTGCCCGATCCAGCCGGACCGGAAATCAGGGTCACCGTCGGTCCCATATCCCTCGCAATACCTCGACTACCCCCAGCGATCACCTACATCCAAACCCACACCGCGGCGTGGCCGCCTTCGCCTTTATCGGCACGGTCGCACGGATTCGGGTTGGTCGGTCCAGGACTCTGCGGACTGCGGTTCACTTCCTTGGAGGTGCGTCCCACCTTCCACAACACCGTCGCAACGGGGCCGCCCGTCGTACACCACTTGGCGTTACCGCTAACTGCCACGAAGACGCCCCGCCCCCGAGCGCCTCCTTGAGATCATAGGCCCCGTTCACGGCTTGGCGACCCAGGCCTCGAAAATCGGCTGGACGCACCGACGCCGCGACGTTAGAATCCCCCGTTCAAACCGGTGGTCAACCGGCTGCCGGTGGGTACTGGCGGCTAGGTTATCGGGCTTCTGTGTCCCGCTCGCCGTGGGAGGATGACAGCGCACACATGCGGTTTGTCCTGGTGGATCGCATCCTGGAACTGGTGCCGGGACAGAGTATTGTCACGGAAAAGGCACTGACCCTGGCGGAGGAGTATCTGGGCGACCACTTCCCAAGCTTCCCGGTCATGCCCGGCGTATTGATGGTCGAAGCCATGGTCCAGTCGGCAGCTTGGCTGGTACGGGCCTCCACCGACTTTGCCGCGAGTATCATCGTGCTCAAACAGGCCAGGAATATCTCGTACAAGAGCTTCGTGCCGCCCGGACAGGTGCTGACTCTTAGTGTGCAGGCCAGGAACATCACGCGAGCGGAAAGCGAATTCGTCGGCCAAGGACGTACCGGAGACCGCCAGGTGGTCAAGGCAAGGTTCGCACTCACCCACTACAACCTCGCTGAGCAGGACCCCGCCTTGGCAGACGTCGATCGACGTGTCATCCAGCGCCAGCGCGAGCTGTTCGAACTGCTGGGTGGCTCGAGGCTCCTGCGCCCGGCGGCGACAGTACGGGAGCCGACAAGGTAGAATAGACCCCGCGAGGAGGTGTACGGCATGGCGACGAGTCGAGACGAGATTATGACGCAGGTGCGAGAAACGCTGGTCGACGCCCTCGGTGTCGATGACGACGAAGTTACCGAGGAAGCGACCTTGACGGGTGATCTTGGGGCCGAATCCATCGATTTCCTCGATATCGTATTTCGGCTCGAAAAAAGCTTCAACATCAAGATCCCACGGGGTGAGTTGTTCCCCGACGACATCCTCAACAACCCCGAGTATGTCGAAAACGGCAAAATGACGCCCGCGGGAATGGAAAAACTCAGAAACGCCATGCCGCACGCCGACTTCGGCGATTTCGGCGATGACCCCGACATCAACAAGATGCCCGACCTGTTTACCGTCAAAACCATCGTCAACTACATCGAGTCCAAATTGGCCGCCGCATGACGGTCGGCCGTACAGCCTCCTTCGCCATCCCATGCGCTGGTTTTGGATAGACAAATTCGTCCAGTTCGAGCCCGGCAAACACGCACGGGCCGTCAAGAACGTCTCACAGGCCGAGGAGCATCTGCACGACCACTTCCCCGGTTATCCGATCATGCCCGCCAGCCTTGTGATCGAGGGCATGGCTCAAACAGCCGGAATCCTCGTGGGTCATGCACGCGACTTCAAAGAGAACGTCATCCTCGCCAAGGTCCAGCAGGCCACCTTCCACGGCGTGGCCCGCCCGGGCGATCAACTCGTTTATGACGCGCATCTCGAACGAATCGACGACGACGGTGCCAGTGTCCGTGGATGCGTCACGCGAGACGATCAGCCCTTCGCCGAGATCGATATCATCTTCTCCCACGTCGGCGAGAATCAGTCCGAACTCGACCTGCCCCAGAAGAACTTCGTCTTCGACCGGCAGTTCGACGTGCTGGTCGGCGGCTACCAACTGGATAAACTGGGCCCCCAACCAGGGCAGCAACCATGACCGAACGACGGGTGGTAGTTACGGGACTCGGCGTCGTCGGCCCGCTGGGGATCGGCTTGCCGACCACGTTCGACGCCCTCCTTCAAGGCCGATCCGGCATCTCCCGCATCCAGACCTTCGATCCGTCCGGATTCGACGCGCAAGTCGCAGGACAGGTCGCCGACCTGAAAATCCGCGACTTCGTGCCCCGTAGCTACCGAAAATCGGCCAAGGTCATGGCGCGTGAGATCACACTCGCCATCGCCGCCGCCTTCGAGGCCGTCAAAGACGCCGGCATCAAGACACGCTGTATGGTCGAATGCGGCGCCGCCCAACCTCCCGTCGACGTCGACCCCACGCGATTGGGGGCCAACATCGGCGCCGGACTGATTTGTGCCGACCTGACCGAACTGGCCGGGGCCTTGGCTACCTCCGTCGAAAACGGGGCCTTCAGCTATAAAAAATGGGGCCGCGAGGGTATCAATAACCTTACCCCCTTGTGGTTGCTGAAGTATCTGCCAAATATGCTGGCCTGCCACGTAACCATCGTCCACGACGCCCAGGGACCGGCCAACACCATCACCTGTGGCGAAGCCAGCAGCCATCTGTCCATCGGCGAAGCCTTCCGTACCGTCGTTCGCGGGGCCATGGATGTGGGCATCGCCGGCGGCGCCGAAAGCAAGATCAGTCCCATGGGCCTCGTCCGCCAGAGCCTGCTCGGCAGGCTCGCCACCCACAGCAACGACCGGCCCGAGGAGGCTTGTCGGCCCTTCGACGTCGATCGTACAGGCATGGTCATCAGCGAGGGGGGCGGACTGCTGATCATCGAGGAACTCCAGCGGGCTCAATCGCGCGGCGCCTACATCTACGCCGAGCTTGTCGGCTTCGCCTCGGCTAACGATACGCACAACTGGAACGCCGCACCCGACCCCCAAGGGCGAGCCCTGGCCCTGGCCATCCGCAAGGCCCTTGCCGAAGCCTCACTCCAACCCGAGCAGGTCGATCTCGTTGTGGCGGCCGGCAACGGCCTGCCCGAGCATGATCTCAGTGAAGCACGAGCCCTCCACGCCGCCCTCGGCGAACACGCCACCCGCGTGCCCGTCATGGCCACCAAAGGCGCCTTGGGCAACAACGGTGCCGGAAGCGGGGCGATCGACCTGGCCTTGGCCTGTCAGGCGATGCGCCGTGGTGTCGTACCGCCGTCACGCAATACCGCCAGCCCCGACCCGACATGCGGACTGAACGTCGTGGCCCATCAACCCCTGAAGACTGGCATCAATACTATACTCTCCGTATCTTACGCACTCGGCGGAGGGCAGAACGCAGCCCTGCTGCTGCGACGCTGGCAGCAATAGAGCCCTGCTAGCGCTCGCGGCTCAAACGGCGGAGGTGTCAGCGAATGCGTCGAAGGGTCGTCGTTACGGGCATCGGGTGGGTCACACCCATGGGCCACGACATCGAGCATGTGTGGCAGAAGCTGCTCGACGGCCGTAGCGGCGTTGCCCCGACCACCATCTTCGATGCCTCCACCTTCCCCACCCAGTTCTCCGCCGAGGTGAGGGATTTCGACCTGGCCGCGTTCCTGCAAGACGACTTCCCACAACACAAAAACGTCAGCCGCCAAGTTGGCTTCGCGCTCGCCGCAGCCAGACAGGCATGGGATCAGTCCCGCCTCGACGAAGACCACGCGCTCGACCCAGCCATGGTCGGCATCTACATGGGCTCCGGCGAGGGCCCGCTCGACTTCGATAGCTTCGCCGTCCCCGCCGTCAAAGGATGGAACCGCCAGGCCAACACCCTCGACGCACGCCAATGGGCCGAATGGGCCTACAAGTGCCTCAGCCCCATCATCGAATTCGAGCAGGACCCCAACATGGCCATCGGTCATCTGGCTGCCATGTTCAACGCCCGGGGGCCCGGCTTCAACTGCCTCACCGCTTGTGCCGCCAGCACCCAGGCCATCGGCGAAGCCACCATGCTCATCCGACGCGGCGACGCCGACGTGATGATCGGCGGCGGCTGCCACTCGATGATCCACCCCATGGGCCTGACAGGCTTCAGCCGCCTCACCGCCCTGTCCACACGCAACGATAGCGTCCAGACCGCTTCCCGACCCTTCGATCGGACCCGCGACGGATTCGTCCTCGGAGAGGGCGCGGGCGTGCTCATCCTCGAAGAACTTCAGCACGCCATGCGTCGAGGCGCCCCCGTCTTGGGCGAAATCATTGGCTATGGATCCACCGCCGATGCCTTCCGTATCACAGATATCCATGAGGAGGGACGGGGCGCCATCGCCGCCATGCGCGGCGCCATCGACGACGCCGGCATCGCCCTGGCCGATGTCGACTATATCTCCGCCCACGGCACCGCCACCCAGGAAAACGACAAGATCGAAACGCTGGCGATCCGCAAGCTCTTCGGTGATCGAGCCTACAAGATCCCCGTCAGCAGTATGAAGTCGATGTTGGGGCACCTCATTGCGGCAGCCGGGGCCGTCGAGCTGATCACCTGTCTGCTGGCCATCCGTGATCAGATCATCCCCCCCACCATCAACTACCAGCATCCCGATCCGAACTGCGACCTGGATTACGTCCCCAACAAGCCGCGTAAGGCTCGGCTTGACATCGCTTTGTCGAATTCCTTCGGCTTCGGCGGACAGAACGACGCCTTGCTGGTACGAGCTCACAAGCCGTGAACCGCACACGAACCACGACATGTACACGGCAACGCATCAAAGCAGGCGTCGCACACGACATAACGCAAACGTCCGAAGCGGCGGGCACACGCATAGCATGACTGGATCGGCAGGCGCGGCCGATCCACGCCGCTAAACCGCCTCACGCAAGCGGATATCGGCAAACGGATGATTGAACCCGGTATGATGGAAACAATCGGCTGGACGGCGTGGGATTTCATCCTGCGCAACTGGGCCCTCTTCTCCATCGTGATGACCGTCGCCGTCGTCACCGTTACCCCCATCCTCATCCTCGGACGCTACGTCCGCATCATCCTCAGGGTCATGGAGGATACGCCGCCTCCACTGTCGATGGGACCCCGAGACTTCGAACCCATCGCCGGCGACGAGATCGACTTTCGCGCCCTCGACGGCACCTCCCTGCGAGGCATGTTCCTCTATGGACGGCGACGCGGGCCCCGCAGAGGAACCGTCATCTTCGCCCACGAGTTCGCCAGCGACATGTACAGCTGTGCACGCTATTGCCGCCCCCTGCTCAGCGCCGGATATGACGTCTTCAGCTTCGACTTCCGCGGGCACGGCCAGTCGCCCGGCCAGGAAGACTATACCCCGCGCCAATGGGTCAGCGACCGCGAAGTCGCCGACATGATGGGCGCTATCGCCTTCGTCGAGGACTGGCTCGAAACACAAGGCTACCCCGTCGAGCTGGGACTCTTCGGAATATCCAGGGGCGCCGCCGCCGCCCTGCTGGCCCCCGAACATGACGAACCCAGCGTCGTCAAATGCATCCTCTGCGACGGCGCGTTCAGCACCGACTCCATCCTCGAACACCTCATGAAACGCTGGGCGTACATCTTCGCCAAGGTCCGCTTTCTCTACGAAAACCACCCCCCGGTCTTCTGGCGGTTCCTCCGGTGGCTCGTCATGCGATTCACCAAGCGATGCTTCAACTGCCACTTCCCCTCCGTCCGCAAGGCCCTCAAACGGATGAAACCCACACCGATCTTCTTCATCCACGGCGAAAAGGACAGCTACATACCCGTCCAGCAGACCCGACTGCTCTACGACCAGGCCGCCCAACCCAAATACATCTGGATCGTCCCGGGAGCCAAGCACAATCAGGCCGCCATCGCCGAACCCGCACCCTACGCCGATCGCACCGTCGCCTTCTTCGACCGCTATCTAGCCGGCGTCGTCGCCGAAACCGCCGACTTCGGCGACCATCTCGTCGCCTCAACCGCATAGCGCTCGAACGCCCCACCTCGATCACAATCGCGTTACAATGCCCGACGTCCAGGCATACGATGCCAGGCACGTTCTACTATGCCACGCTGGATCGATCGAATCGTCGCCGCCGCCGCCTACCACCACGCACGCCGCGCCTACCAGCGCTTCCGCCAGGTGGCCGCTCAAGCGACGGCTGTCCAGCAGCGTGTCCTCCAGCAAAAGCTCGCCCTGAACGCCGACTCCGACTTCGGACGCGCCCACCACTTCGACCGCATCAGGAACTATCGCGACTTCGCAGCCAACGTCCCCGTCCGCGGCTACGAGTACTACAAGCCGTACATCGAACAGGCCAAGCGAGGCCACACACGCGCCTTGCTGGGCTCGCGCCAGCGCCTGCTCATGTTCGCCCTCACCAGCGGCACCACCGACCAGCCCAAGTTCATCCCTGTCACAAAGGCGTTCCTGCGCGATTACCGCAGCGGCTGGACCGTCTTCGGCGTGAAAATGTTCATGGACCACCGCGACGCCGTGCTCCGACCCATCCTCCAGGTCACCAGCCCCATGGACGAATTCACCACCAAAGCGGGCATCCCCTGCGGCGCCATCACCGGACTCATGGCCGCCACGCAAAAACGCCTCGTCCGCCGATACTACGCCGCGCCCCGCCAACTCGCCCACATCGCCGACGCCACTGCCAAGTACTACACCATCATGCGACTGGCCATACCGCGCGACGTCGCCTTCATCATCACCGCCAACCCCGCCACCCAACTCCGCCTTGCATCCGTCGCCGATGAGCATCGCGACCTGCTCATTCGCGATATCCACGAGGGCACACTTACGCGCCGCCTGCCGATCGACCCGCACATCCGTGACCGTCTGAAACCTTGCCTGCGACCCGACCCCCGCCTGGCCCGCCGACTGGAACGCCTCGTCTCCGAACATAATGCCCTTCTGCCAAGGCATTACTGGCGGCTGAGCTTCCTGGCCAACTGGATCGGCGGAACCCTAAGCCTCTACCTGCGACAATTGCCCCGCTACTTCGGCGACCTGCCCGTCCGCGACATCGGTCTGCTGGCCAGTGAGGGACGAATGACCGTCCCGCTCACCGACGGCACCGCCGCCGGCGTCCTCGATTTCCAGCACAACTTCTTCGAGTTCATTCCCGCCGACGAGATCGACTCGTCACAGCCCGACGTCCTCCGCAGCGGCGAACTCCAAATCGGCCGGCAATACTTCGTCCTCCTGACCACCGCCTCGGGCCTCTATCGCTACGACATCCGCGACATGGTCCGCGTCGTCGACTACCTCGGCCAAGCCCCCGTTATCGAGTTCCTGCACAAAGGCGCACACGTCAGCTCCATGACCGGCGAGAAACTCACCGAGCGCCAGGTCGTTCACGCCGTCCAGAAGCTCTCACGGCAACTGGAACTGACCATCGAGTCCTTCGTACTCGCCCCGCGCTGGGCCGATCCGCCCTTCTATCGACTGCACGTCGAAACCGCCCACCTGCCGTCGAATCTGCCCGGCGAGCACCTCTGCCGGCAGCTCGACGACGCCCTCGGTCAGGCCAACATCGAGTACCGGTCAAAACGCCACACCGGACGCCTCGGCCCCGTCCAGCTCAACCTCCTGCCCGATGGCTGCCTCGCTCAGCTCGATCGCCAAACGTCACAGCGCCGAGGCCGCACCGAACAGTTCAAGCACCAGTTCCTCTACACCACCCCCGACGCCGACGACCACCTCCCCCTCGCCCCAAACCCGTAGAACCACCCCCCGTCTGACCGCAAAGGCCCTGTCTCAGCCCTTTTTCCGGTACCTCGCCTGGGCCGCAACGCCGCCACGGTTGACCACACCGATCCCAGCGTGTAACCACTTCCCGAGGAACTGACCCGGTCAGCCCAACCGGGAGGACTTGCCATGGCCGAACAGGAACCTGTACATCCCCTCCTCGACGACCGCTTTGAAGGCCTGCGACCCGGGCCCATCGAGTTGGTCGCCAAGGGGCCCTATCTTGAGATGCATGCCGAGCCCGCCAGCCCCGAAGACAACACCGACGGCTGGCACAGTCGGTCAGGCAGCTTCGCGCTGGGCCAGACTCAGTGGCTCCGCGTCGACTTGCCCGACGGACCCGCAGTCGAAAGCCGCGCCGCCTGCACCGTCTTCGACGGCGTCATCCTCGCAAAAGGTGATCCCGACTGGCAGGACTACCGCGTCGAGACCTGGATCGAACTGTTGCCACAAAACACCAACGCCGAATGGCCTCAGCCGGTCGGCGTGATCTTCCGCCTCCAGAACAGTCAGAACTACTACGCCGCCGTAGTCGACGGTGACGGATACGCAAAGCTCCTGCGGCGAGTTCTCAACCACTGGGATCTGCTCACCTGCAAACCCTTCGTCGCAGCCGAAGGACAGCGAATCCGCGTCACCGTCGAAGCCAGAAAAACCATCCTCTCCGCCACCATCGGCGATTGCCAACTGACCGTCCGCGACGCAATCCTGCCCAAAGGCTGCGTCGGCTTCCTCGGCGCGCGGCATGCACGCTTCGGACCCATATGTGTGCTCCCCATCGGTCGCGAATCCAAGCCCCTGCAAACCGCCCGCAAGCGCGCCGCCAACGCGCTAAAACGGAAGCGCCGACGCTACCCCGAACCTGCTCTCGTCAAGCGATGGGAAACGCACGGTTTCGGCTGTGGCCGCCAGCTCCGACTTGGCGACCTCACCGGCGACGGCCAACTCGACTTCGTGCTCGGCCAATGCTCCACCCAATACGCTACCACTGCGCTTACCGCTATGACCTGGGACGGGCAAATCCTCTGGCAGAAAGGCCAGCCCGTCGCGTCCCCACCTCGTCTGTCGGCCGACCTGCCCCTGCAAATACACGACCTCGACGCCGACGGACGAAACGAAGTGATCTGCTCGCTGGATGACCGCATCCTCGTGCTCGACGGCCAAACCGGCCAGGAACAATATTCGGCCCAAGTCCCCACGCCAACTACGTTGCCCGACTGCTACCGCAACAACATGAACAGCTTCGGCGGTGGCTTCGGCGACGAAACCGACCGCATGGTCTTGTCGCAGATCAGTTTCGCCGATCTGGCCGGACGCGGCGCACCACGCGATCTCCTCGTCAAATGCAACTACCACCAGATCGTCGCCCTCTCGCCGGAGTTGACCGAACTCTGGCGATACATCACCTGCCTCGGCCACTTCCCGCAAACCTGGGACTTCGACGGCGATGGCCGCGACGATGTTATCGCCGGCTACAGCCGACTCTCGCCCGACGGCAAACTGCTGGGGAGAATTTGCATGCAGGATCACCAGGACGCCATCTACGTCGGCCCGCTCGATGAAAAAGGGCAAGGCCCCGTCGAGATCCTCATGGCCGGCGGGGAGGACGGCCTGCTGCGACTCACCCCCGAATTCGCCCTGCACCAGCGCGTCATGGGCCACGTCCAGCGACTCGCCGTGGGCCGCTTCCGAACTGATATGCCAGGCCTTCAGATCGGCACCGTCCTGTTCCACGGCAACCCCGGCATCATCACCCTCTTCGACCATACCGGACGGCGCATCTGGACCAAAGACTTCCCCGCCTTCGGTGCAACGCTTCAGCCGGTCAACTGGGATGGCTCAGGCCAAGAGTTGATGGTCCTCACCCCCCTGCGCCCGTCGCAGGGCTTCCAGGGAGGCCTGATCGACGGTGATGGCGACCTCGTCGTCCCCATGCCCGACGATGGCGGACCAGGCATGTGCATGTTCGCTCAAGACTTCGACGACGATGGCCTCGACGAACTGCTCACCTGGGATCACGACGCCATCGCCCTTTACCGATCCCGGGCCAAGCCCAAAGCCGGGCCGTCCTACCGACCCCAACGCCCGCCCCTCTACAACTGGTCCAACTTCCAGTCGTATTGGTCCCGGCCTCGGTGGGTCTAACGCCGCGCCCCGTCACGCCTGCGAGGCGGCCAGCGCCTGCTCGATGTCGGCGATAATGTCGTCTACATCCTCCGTCCCGATCGACAGACGGATGTAATCATCCGTTACGCCGGTCTGCACTTGCTCGTCCGGCGTGAGCTGCTGGTGCGTCGTGCTGGCTGGATGGATCACCAGCGTCTTGGAGTCGCCAATGTTGGCCAGGTGCGACAACAACTTCACCGAATCGATGAACTTCACTCCCGCCTGCCTGCCGCCGCGAATGCCAAACCCCATGATGGCCCCGAAGCCCTTCAGGTACTTCCTGGCGTTCGCATGGAACGGATGTTCCGGCAGACCCGGGTAGTTCACCCACGTAACAGCCTTCTGCTTTTTTAGCCACTCAGCCACCCGCTGGGCGTTCTGGCAGTGACGCTCCATCCGCAAATGCAGAGTCTCCAACCCCTGCAAGAACAGAAACGCCGCGAACGGACTCATGCAACTGCCCATATCGCGCAGCAGGTGCGTCCGGCACTTGACGACGAAGCACGCGTTCCCAACCGTCTCGGCGAACACGACGCCGTGATACGAAGGATCCGGCTCGGTGAACTCCGGCCAACGCTTCGCCTCAGCCGTCCAGTCAAAATTCCCCGAATCGACAATGCATCCCCCAATATGCAGACCGTGACCCCCTATGAACTTCGTGCACGAGTAGACGTTGATGTCCACCCCTTGCTCGAAGCTTCTCAGCAGTACCGGCGTCGCTACCGTGTTGTCCAGAATGACCGGCAGCCCTCGCGCGTGCGCCGCCGCCACGATCGCCTCGAAGTCCGGCACGTCGTTCTTCGGATTCCCAATCGTCTCCAGGTACACGCAACGTGTGTTCGAATCGACCAAAGCCCCAATCGATTCGGGTTTAGCAGGATCGAAAAACTTCGCCTTGATGCCCATCTTCGGCAACGTCTGCGTAAACAGCGTCCACGTCCCACCGTATAGGCTCGTGGCGGTGATGAAGTTCTGCCCTGCACGCAAGATGGTCAGCAAGGCTACGTAAATGGCCGATTGCCCGCTGCTCAGCGCCAATGCCCCCACCCCGCCGTCCAGCGCCGCCATCCGCCGCTCGAACGCATCACATGTCGGGTTCATGATCCGCGAGTAGATAAACCCTGGCTCTTTCAACGCGAACAGGTTCGCCGCGTGCTCCGTGTCGCGAAACACAAAGCTCGTCGTCGCTACGATCGGCACCGCTCGCGAGCCGTGTGATGGATCCGGCTCGTACCCGGCGTGCAAACACAATGTGCCAAGTCCGTACGTACGCTCCTGATGCTCGGCCATAAGCTCACCTCCTGCCAACGATGTCCACTGCTCGATCCGGCCCGTTAATCGCGGCCGCCCACGACCGCCAAACGCAGTAGTCTAGTCCTCACCCCGCCCCTTTTCCAACTCACGCGCTCACTTGCTATACATCCAATCTGACACCGCGGACCACCTCTTGCCCAAGGCGGCGGGGCCAGCAAACACCCGGCCATGCGAAGCTCCGAAGCGGAGAAGCTATACGATGAGCCGACAAATCCCCCTTCCGCCGCACGACCCGCCCCTCCCGTGTGCCCACCGGCACACGAACCCCGCAATGTCCCATTCGGCTTCCCGGCCCGATTGCCTACGGAAGCGGCGGCAGAACGACGCTGCGAACCATCTGAATCGGCGGACGCTGCTTCTGCAACGCCTGAACCGCGTCCTCCGGCGCAGGGTCGTCCACCTTTAACACCATCAGGGCCATCTTCTGGTGCCGCGAAAGCGTCATGTCCGCGATGTTGACCCCGTGATCCCCAAACGTCTTGCCCACCAAACCAATCACGCCCGGCTTGTCGTCGTTGCGGATCAGAACCATCGGCCCTTCCGGCACGATGTCCATCCGATACCCGTCGATCGACAGGATCCGTGGCAGGCCGTCTTCGTACACCGCCCCCTCCACACTGTGCTCACAGCCGTCGGCCAAAACCGTCAACACCACCTTCGCCGGGCCGTCGTCCTGGCCGCCCACCGTTGCGTGGCTTAACTCAATGCCCCGTTCCCGTGCGAACCCGTCGATGTTGATCACGTTCAAACGCGTATCCACGTACGGATCGAGTACGTCGATCAATCCGTACCGCGCCAGCGTCGCGCAAATCGGCTCCAGCACCTTGCCGTGCGTGGTGACCTGCACACGAGTCGCTCCCTTCTCACACAGCGGCGACAGCAGCTTTGCCATCCGCGTCGCCAGATCGGCGTATGAGCGATCTCTCTCGCTCATCGACGCCGGCATGCCCACCACGTTGACGGCCGAGCGAATCTCCTGGTTCAGCAGATAGTTCAGCAGAACATCGACGGCCTCAATGGCCACCGCCGTCTGCGCCTCTTTGGCCGAAGCCCCCAGGTGCGGCGTCAACACCACGTTCTTGGCCTTCAGAAGGGGATTGCCCTCCGGCGGCTCCTTGCTGTATACGTCAAAGCCCGCACCTGCGATCTTGCCGTTTTCCAGTGCCTCGGCCAGCGCCTGCTCGTCCACAATGCCCCCACGCGCCGCGTTGATGACCCGCGCCCCGTCCTTCATCATCGCCAGTTGCTCGGCCCCGATCATCCCGGCCGTCTGCTCGTTCTTCGGCGCATGAATGCTCAGATAGTCCACCTCCTTGAGCAGATCCTCTACCGACGCCACCATGCGCACCTGCCCCTCAACGGCCGAATCGCCCTTGAAAAACGGATCATACGCCAACACTCGCATATCGAACGCCATGGCACGCGTGGCCACCGCGCTGCCCACGCGACCCAATCCAACCAGACCCAGCGTCTTGCCCTCGAGCTGCGTACCCGTAAACGCGCTGCGGTTCCACTGACCCGATACCGTGTGCTCGTGGGCGGCTGGAATCCGCCGCGCCACCGCCAGCATCAAGGCCATCGTCAACTCAGCCGTGGCAATCGTGTTCGCGTCCGGCGTGTTCATCACCAGAATGCCCGCCTTCGTCGCCGCGGGCAGATCCACGTTGTCCACACCCACCCCCGCCCGTGCAATTGCCTTCAGGCGGCCTGGGTTCGACAACACCTTGGCCGTCACCTTCACACCCGACCGGATGATCATCCCGTCGAACTTGCCCACCTCGCCCGCGAGCGCATCTTCGTCAAGACCGACCTTTGCCTCGAACTCCACGCCCGCTCTGGCCTTCAAGGCCGCCAGACCGGCCTCCGCCAACTTATCCGCCACCAGAACCTTAACCATGACACGCAATCTCCGTAAAGACCACTTGGGTGCCTGAATGGGCAAGTTCATTGTAGCGGCCGCCGCCCCCATTGCCAACGCCCACGTCGTCGCGCCCGTTATCGTCTGCGCCAAGAGCGGGCCGTGCCTCGCCTCGCGGAGTTCCGGACGTGGCTGCAATCGCAGCAGGCCGAGCATGGCGGGTCGGTGCTGCCCAAGAGCCCGATGGGCCAGGCGATGCAGTACGCGTTGAATCAGTGGGACGCGTTGTGCGTGTACACCACCGACGGCCGGCTGGCCATCGACAACAACGCCAGCGAAAATGCCCTGCGCCGCGTGGCGATCGGTCGCAAGAACTGGCTGTTTGCCGGTTCGGACAACGGTGGCCGCACCGCGGCAACCCTCTTCAGCTTCATCGCCACCTGCCAGCGTCACAACGTCGAGCCCATGGCCTACCTGCGTGATGTGCTCGCCCGCATCGCCGCCACCCCGCTCAGCAGGCTCGATCAACTCCTGCCCGACCGTTGGCGACCCATCGACAACGTCAACCAAGGTTGATGCCCTCTCAGCCAGCCGAGCAATCACCGTGCCTGGCTGTCAATTCTGACCCGCGCGGTTCACCGGACGGATACCGCCTACGCGATCACCCATGGCGTACCGATGCTGATGGGCGCGGGTGTGTCGCTACAGAGAGTGAACAGGTACCTGGTCGATAACCCTCGGCGCTTCTTCGAGGCCTTCGACGGATAGACGCGTCAAAGACGGTCAAGCGGAGGCGTGTCGCGGAAACTTTCTGGAAGGCGGGGGCGGACCAGGCGGCGGCCAGGCAGTCGGCGGCCTGGGATCGCGAGGTCGTCGCCAAGTCCTGCATCTGAAAGGCCGGGTGAAAGGCCAGCAGAGCGTACGGAATCGTCGGGTTGAGCCCGGCGACAAACTCTGCGATTCGGCCTACCTGCGTTTCGTCGACGTAGCCGGGCACCAGCAATGTCGAAGCGATCAGGAA
>DATKUK010000141.1:0-20867 GCA_035530655.1 Phycisphaerae bacterium | reverse complement strand
CGTTTTCGCCCCTTACAGGCCCGGCGTAGTCGGATCCGACTGCAGCAGACACACAAGCCAGCCTCTCGTCGGCCAGTTCTCTACCCAATCTTGCCGGTACCCCTCGAAAAGCAAGCCGCGCTCGCTTATTCTGGGGCTAGCTATCTTGGCGGATGCTGGGGCGAGTGTCGTCTGGATGGCACTGGGGCGTTGTCGCAAGGTATGCGGCGCCGTTGGCGGCCAGGGCGTGCTTGCGGTCGCGAGGGTGGGGGGATAGGCTGCTTGGGCGGTGCGGGAGCGGTCTGCGGCCTAAGGAAACCGCCCGCGCGTTCGACGCGTTTTGTGCTTTCAGTCATAGTGTTGGCTGCCGTGTTTATCGTCGACCTGAGGTCGTGGTAGCTGGTTGCTGCAATGTCTCAAATCACAATTCAAGGGCAGGATATGACCAGGCAACTGAAGAACCTGATAGGGGGTAAGTGGGCTGCCCCGGGCGGGGCGGAGCGGCGGCAGATCGTCAACCCGGCGGACGGGCGGACGGTTGTCGCCGAGTTGAGGCATGCGACGGTAAGCGACGTTGGCCAGGCTGTGACGGCGGCGAGCGAGGCGTTTGCCGGCTGGCGCGACACGCCCGTCGTTCGTCGCTGTCGCATTCTGTTCTACTGCAAGGAACTGCTGGAGCAGCGGATAGCGGAGATCGCCGAAGTGCTGGTCAGCGAGAACGGCAAGACCTTTGCCGAGGCCGAGGGCGAGGTTCGTCGGGGCATCGAGGTGGTGGAGGTCGCCGCGGGCATGCCCTCTCTGGCCAAGGGCGATTTCATCGAGGACATCGCATCGCGGGTGGACGGCTACATCTATCGCGAGCCGCTGGGCGTGGTGGCCGGTGCGTGCCCGTTCAACTTCCCGGCGATGATTCCCATGTGGATGTTCCCGGTGGCAGTGGCGTGCGGCAACACGTTCGTGCTGAAGCCGTCGGACAAGTGCGCGGCCACAGCGGTGCTGATCGGAGAGATCTTCCAGGAGGGCGGGTTGCCGGACGGCGTGCTCAACATCGTGCACGGCGCGCGGGAGGTGTTTGAGGCTTTGATCGACGCGGACAAGGTGGCGGCCATCTCGTTCGTGGGCTCTACGCCCGTTGCGCGGAGTGTGTGGGAGCGGGCGACCGGTCGCCACAAGCGCGTGCAGGCGTTGGGTGGCGCGAAGAACTACATTGTTGTCATGCCGGACGCCGATCCGGCTGCGACGGTGGAGGCCGTTGTCGGTTCGAGCTATGGCTGCGCGGGGCAGCGGTGTATGGCTTCGAGTGTGCTTGTTCCGGTGGGCGAGGCGGCGGCCATTGTCGATCGCGTGGTCGAGGCGGCCAAGCGCGTCAAGCTCGGCAACGGTATGGACCCATCGACGACGATGGGTCCGCTGGTGACGGCTGAGCTGAAGCAGCGCGTCGAGCAGTACATCCAGGTGGGTGTGAACGAAGGCGCGAGGCTTCTTCTGGACGGACGCGGTGCCAAGGTCGATGGGCTACCCGACGGGTTCTTCGTCGGACCGACGATATTCGATCAGGTGACGCCGCAGATGCGGATCGGGCGGGAGGAGATTTTCGGGCCGGTTCTGTCGGTGATGCGGGCGGGCGACCTGGATGAGGCGTTGGCGCTGGCCAACAGCAGCGAGTACGGCAACGGCGCGTCGATCTTTACGGCGTCGGGTGGGGCGGCCAGGGAGTTTCGCAACCGGATTCAGTGCGGGATGATCGGTATTAACGTGGGTGTGCCGGCGCCGATGGCGTTTTTCAGCTTCGGCGGTTTCAAGGCCAGCATCTTCGGCGATCTACGGATGCACGGTCCGGACGGGATCGAGTTTTACACTCGCAAGAAGGCGGTTATCGATCGCTGGTTTGAGATCGGCACGCCCGGCAGCGTGTGGGGCAAGTAGGGCGGCCGCACAGGGGAGACATGATTGTGGATACGAAGAAGCAATACGAGCAGTACATGATCACCAGCATGGTCGCCGGCTTCGAGCCGGTGGTGGTGGCCCGGGCGTCGGGTTGCACGTTCACCGGTGACGACGGCACGAAGTATCTCGACTGTTTCAGCGGGATCGCGGTGACGAACGCCGGGCACGGTCACCCGAAGATCGTTGCGGCCGCCAAGCGGCAGATGGACGAGCTGATCCATTGCTGCACGTGCGTGTACTACAACCCTCGCGCGGGCGAGCTGGCGGAAAGGCTTGCCGACGTCACCCCGGGCAGGCTCCAGAAGAGCTTTTTCGGCAGCAGCGGCGCCGAGGCGTTGGAAGGGGCGATGCGGCTGGCCAAGCAGTTCACCAAGCGGCGGGAGCTGATTTCGCTGACCCACAGCTTTCATGGTCGCACGGTGGGGACGCTTTCAATCAGTGGGAATTGGGGTCGCAAGAAGAACTCGGGCCCGTACCTGGCGGGTGTGGCCTTCGCGCCGGCACCGTACTGCTACCGTTGCCCGCTCCGCCTGAAGTATCCGCAGTGCGATGTGGCGTGCGCGCAGTGCCTGGTGGACGTGCGCGGTCACCAGACGGCAGGCGAGGTGGCTGGCTTTGTGGCTGAACCGGTGATGGGGGAGGGGGGCATCCTGGTGCCCCCGCCGGAGTACTTCAAGATCGCCGTCGAGATCGTGCACGAGGACGGGGCGCTGTTCATCGCCGACGAGGTGCAGAGCGGCTTCGGGCGGACCGGCACGCTGTTCGCCATCGAGCAGTACGGGGTCGAGCCCGACATCATGTGCATGGCCAAGGGCATTGCCGACGGTTTTCCGCTTGGAGCGTTCATCGCGCGGGCGGATGTGGCTGACGCCTTCACGCCGGGCGATCATCTGTCGACCTTCGGCGGGAACCCGGTCTGTTGCGCGGCGGCGATCGCCAACCTCGACGTCATGCGGGATGAGAAGCTGTGCGAGAATGCCGCCGCCCGGGGCAAGCATCTGATGGCACGGTTTGCCGCCCTGAACAGCAAGTGCAAGCTGGTGGGCGATGTTCGGGGGAAGGGGTTGATGATCGGTCTGGAGCTGATCGCCGACGGCGAGAAGACGCCGGCCGCCGACGCGGCTCGCCAGGTCCGCAGGCTTTGTCGAGAGGACGGAGTGCTGGTCGGGGTGGGGGGCTCGTACGGCAACGTGGTAAGGATTCAGCCGCCTCTGGTGCTGACGGCTGAGCAGGCGGATCAGGCGGCCGATGCGGTCGTAAAGGCTGTTTTGCAGGTGGCCAAGTCTGTCTGACCGTCCGATTGTGCTGACGGATTTGAACCTGCCTGCGGAGAGCCGGCATGGCTACAGACTTTTCGGGATGTGACTACCTTGGTCTGGCGAGGCATCCGGCGTTGGCAGAGGCGATGAGCGCCGCCGCCCGCCGGTACGGCATCAGCGCTACGAGTTCGCGTTGGGCGCTGGGCTGGACCGAGGTGCATCAGCAGCTCGAAGATGCGCTGGCCGATTTCATGGGGGCTGAAAAGGCGTGCATTTTGGGGGCGGCCTATCTCGGCAGTGCGGTTTACTACGCCTCGTTGGCTGCCGATCGGCAGGTGGTGTTCTGCGACGAGATGGTGCACTCCAATCAGTTTCTGGGGATGCGGGCGGAGGGCCTTAGAGTCTGTACTTTTCGGCACCTCGACGTGGACGATCTGAAGCGAAAGCTGCGCGCCCATGATGGCGGTCCGTGCATCATTGCCACCGACGGGGTGTACGGCATTAGTGGCGAGATCGCACCGTTGCGCGAGCTGGCGGACCTGGCGGCCGAGGTCGGCGCCGAGTTCTTCGTCGACGATGCGCACGGCGTCGGCGTGCTGGGCGATACCGGTCGCGGCTCGACCGAGCTGTCGGGCCTGTCGCCCGAGCGCGCGACCGTGCTGGGCAGTATGAGCAAGGCGATGGGCTGCGGGGGTGGCTTTTTGGTGGGTCGTGCCGAACTTGTCGAGCGGTTCCGTCACAGTGCGGCTGCGTCGGGCAGCTCGCTGCCGGCGGTGCCGCTTGCCTCGGCATGCCTGGAAGCGCTGCACCTGATTCGCGCCGAGCCCCAGCTGCGCCGTGCGATGCAGCACAACGAACGCGTCATGCGGTCGTTATTGGCTGAGCGGGGCGTGGGCGTGGCGGCTGAGGGATGCCCCATCATTGCCATGCTCCTGGCCGACGAACACGAAGCGGCGAAGCTGGCCGATCACTTCCTTTCGTTCGGCCTGCGCATCCCTTACTTCAAGTATGCCTCTGAACCACGGACGAACATGCTTCGGGCGGCCGCCCGAACGGTTTATACCCGCCACGATCTGGAGCGGTTTGCCGAGGCGGTGAAGACTCGGCCAGGCACCTGACGACTGAGCCTGGCGGTCATCGAGCGCTCTCGCCTTCGACTGGCAGATCGTAGCCGATTCGCCAATTCTGGTCGCCCAGGTGGACCGCTAGTGTCATGCGATTTGAGCCGGCTTCGTGACCACCGACGATGTTGACGCCAGCCTCGGGCACGACATCAGTGAAGGGAATCAACAGCGTGACGAATTGAATAGCCGGTGCGGCGGCGTCTTTGTAGAGGCGGAAGCAGAAAGCCGGTCTGGGCTGTTTGTGGCCATAGGTGAAGGACACTTGGCCGGGCTCTTCGATCATCGTCAGCCCGGGTTGCGGCATGGTGGTGACCAGCAGGTTCGCGCCGTCGGCGAAGCACGTGCGAGCGGTTAGCGTCTTCGTATCGAGCAACGCCTTGACGGGCGCAAGCTGGAAGTGTACGTCCACGCTTCCTGCGGCTGAACCGATCGCGTCGTCGACGACGACGAAGAATCGCTTGTCCACAAAGAAGACGGCGCGGCGGTGGGTGAGCTTTTCATAGCTTTGGTTTTCGACGACGAGCGTATCAAGCGCGTCGGCGGCTCTGAACAGCGTCAATCGTGGTGCGTAGGCACTGTCCTTACCGTCCAGTGTGAGAGTCTGATGGACCCTGGTCTGGCGGAACCACGCTCGCCCTTCATTGTCGCCGCTGTAGATGTACGTGCCGGAGTCGGGCGTCAATCGGCGGCCGCCGGCGTAGATTTCGAACGTTGCGTTGTCGGGCTGGCAGTGCCATCCGCCGTCGGGCCCACACTTGAGAACCAGGCAGATCGCGTCGCGCCCCCATCCGCTGCGGATCGAGTAGAACCCGCTATCGGGCAGGGCGAACGCGGTGGCGGTCGGCGGTTTGCCGTGCGTGCCGCCTGAGGCTACATAGCGAAAGTCGTCGCGGTCGAAGAAGTCTGCCCATCGAGTCAGGACTGCCGAGACATTCAGGCCGCTATGGTCGTCGCCGAACTGGGTGGTCGAACCGTCTGGCAGGCCGAGCTTCAGCAGAACGTCGCACATTTTCTCGATGGTGGCGTGGTAGCGAGGCGGAAACGCCTCACCCTGGCCGTTGAGCCGTGCCAGTTCAGCCGTTCGCGCGAACCACCTTATGCAGCCGGTGTGGTAGCCGAGGCACTGCTCGAAGTGCATCCCGTCGGGGCGGACCTGCCGTCCGATTTCCAGGTTGAGCCGATCGATCGCCCGCTTCAGCCACGCCTCGGCATTCTTGAACTCGGGGAAGGCCATGGCGATGTGGGCCAGCCCTTCCGCCTCCATGAGCCGCCAGTTGGACATGTGGTCGACTTTGCCCAGCACATCGTACAGGTAGTCGGCGTGGTCGGCGCAGCTCAGCAGGAAGGCGGCGAGCACGTCGGGCGTGAAGTGGGGCGAATCGATGAAGTGCTGATAGACGTCGATCCAGGAGTGTCCGCGGATGCCGGCCTCGATCGAGCGCCAGGCGTAATGATGCTGCTCGTCCCGCGGGTTGGCTGCGGTCCAATCGAGGAACTGTTGCGCCCATTCGCGCGGGTAGGTCTCATCGCCTGTGTGCCAGTAGGCCCTGGCCATGGCCGGCCAGAACGACATGCGGTGCAATTGCCATCGCCACTCGTTGTCGGGCACGGGCTGGGCCGACCAGTCGATGCGGTCGGCGAACGCATAAGGTGGGTAGTTCGGGCTGGCCAGCAAAGTGTGGCGGAGGGCGTCGTCGGCGACCTTCATATCGCGGGGTGTGGCGTAGCGGCCGACGAGCTGGCTGCGCTGTGAGCGATCGGCCGGATGGCGGAAGGGATTCTGCGTGCGGTAATAGGCAAGCAGGGCGCGCCCCGCGGGTTGCGGCTGGTCGGCTGTGCGTTTGACGTCCTGGAGTCCGGGTCGATCGAGATCGAGCAGTGACAGAACGTGTCTCATCTTGTTTGCCTCGGCTGCCGCTGACGGCTGGGACTCAGGCGTGGCTGCGCCGGCCAGCAGCAGTGTGAGGAGGATGTTGCAGACTCCATCATACATGGTCGAGCTCACTGCACGTTTACGCGGCGTTGTCCATTCTGTCTGCGGGCAACAAAGCCGGCTGCGTTCGTGCTATCGCGTCTTCAACTCCTCGTCGAAGAGGTAGTCGTTGAAATAGTGGTCGGGCCATCCGGCGGCTTTGCGGTTCAGCATTTCCAGATGTCGCGCCCGTTCGAGCCGCGCCGGATCGGCTGGTTCGATTCGCCACGGGTACGTGTACCTGCCGTGTTCCCATACGAAGTAGTTGCCCAGCGCCATCGCCTCGCGCGGATGAAAGTAGCAGTCACGTCCGCGCGCCATTTCGCGGGCGATGTTGCGGGGGTCGCGTTGCTCGGTGCCAAGGGTTACGTGAGGGGGGCGGCAGTCCTGCCACATTTCGCGCGGCTGTCGCTCGAAGAGGGCGGGGTCCTGTAGCAGCTCCCAGGCGCTGGCCGGCTCGTCCCGATCGTTGATCGGCGCCATGCCCTTCATCGGATCGATCCAGCCCCATTTGCCGTGCGTCTGCACCTCGGTCATCATGTGCCCGGAGATGTGGGAGCAGTGGAGCCTGGCGGGAAGACCGGCGATCTGACACAGACACACGTAGAGGCGCGAGACCTCGTTGCACATCAGCGCCCCGCGCTTGAGCAGGTCTTCCTCATCGCCGCCACAGAACAGATCGTGGCGGGCCAGGCCGGTGTCCTGGTTGTCGCGCACGCGACGCATCAGGGCGAGGGCCTTTTCGCGGTCGCTCATGCTGTCGGTGACGTGCCTGCTTACGATGGTCTCCAGCATCGGTCTGGAGCCGGGCACGTAGTGCATCGAGGTGGGCGTGAAGTCGGAGTATAGGTAGTCGACTGTCTTGGCGGTCAGGGCGAGTTGACCGTCGATCACCTCGACGTCGACGCCACCGTTTTCGCCGTAGAACCCGAGCACCCGCTCCAGCCAGAGTTCGCATCCGCGGCGGGTAAGCGGGTCGTCCATCAGCTTGGTCTGGTTGAGGCCTAGAAATGCTTCGAACATACAGTGTCCTTTCCTTCCTTTGCCGTGCCCGCCCGCCCGGCCCAGCCGCGCGAGCACGAGCGCCCATGGTGGCAGCGCCTCGGTTCGTGTGCAACCCCTGACTTTTCGGGGTGATCGGTTGCACCGTGGTCAACGTCCTGTCGACGACGGGGTTTTATGGTATGCTGCTCGCCCGGCCGAAGCGATCGGCGCGGCTCGGTGGTGTCGGATATGTGGATGTGAGCGAGCAGGAGAGACTGTTGTGGTGAAGATGGGTGTTGTCGGAATGGGGATGGGCGGCGGACACGGTGCGACGTTTCACAAGAGCGACGTGGCCGAGTTGACAGCCATCTGCGATTGCGATGCCGATAAGCTCAAGTGGCGGCTGGAAACCTACGCCGAGGAGATCGACGCGCATCCCCGGGGATACCTCGACTTTGAGGAGATGCTGACCACCGAGCAGCTTGATGGGGTGGTCATCGCCACGCCCAGCGGCATGCACCACGAACAGGCCCTGATCGCCGCCAAGCACGGCCTGCCGATGCTCATCGAGAAGCCGATCGACATCACCATCGAGAACGTCGACAAAATCGAGCAGGCTGTCAGGAAGGCCGGCCTCTTGTGCGGCGTGAACTATGGGCAGCGGTTCGTGCCGGCCAACTACACGATTAAGAAGGCGATCGACGCCGGCACGTTCGGCAAGCTGCTGATGGTCGACGTGCGTCTGAAGTGGTTCCGCGATCAGGATTACTACGACCGCGGCGGCTGGCGGGGCACATGGGCGATGGACGGCGGCGGGTCGCTGATGAATCAGGGCGCGCATCCGATGGACCTGCTGACGTGGTTTGCGGGTCGGCCGAAGAAGATCCGCGGTGATTTTGCCGCCCTGAACCATCGAATCGAGACCGAGGACTGGGCGGCGGGCATCGTCGAATTCGAGAACGGCGTGCGATCGTGCATCACCACGACCACCAACGTGGCTCCGAAGAACGATCGAATTCTCTTCGACATCCATGGTACCGAGGGGTCGGCCTATCTGGTCGGCGGCGAGATCGTGGAAACGAACATCGAAGCCTTGCAGACGTTGGAGCAGCCGCCGCATCCCGATCCGCTCATCGATTTTGCCCACGCCGTCAAGGAGCAGCGCCAGCCGGCGATCGACGTCGAGCAGGCCAGGCGGTCGGTCGAGCTGATCCTCGGCATCTATGAGTCGGCCCGTCAGAATCGGACGATCACCGTCTGATGCCGATGAGGTGCGCGGGCTCAGCTTTGATGAAGTGGAGGTGCCTGAACGCCGGCACAGCTACGGACCGGGCGCCACTCTGACCCTTACGGGCTGGGCTTCTTCTCGGCCTCATCGGGCCCGCGCTTCTCGTAGGCCTGCCGCAGGTAGGGCGGCGCGTAAAGGAACCAGTCGAACATCGCCAGGGCTCGCATGGACATCTGTTCCTGGTGCTCATCCAGCAGCGCTTCGATCGGCTCCGGCGCGACTCTCTTGCCGACGATTCGCGCAGCCAGCGCGCTGGTTTCTCCACTGGTGTCGAGCAGCGTGCCCATGCACACCTCCAGCAATTGCTCATCCGTCGCGTTGCGTAAAGCTCCAGAGATCGCCTCCGCCGCGGCCAGCCGAACGTTAGGGTCTTCATCCTTGAGGGCGTCTCGCAGCAACGGCAGGTCGGCCGACGCAGCCAGCTTGCCGATCGCCTCCGCCGCGGCCCGCCTAACGTCCTCGTCTTTGTCCTTGAGGGCGTCTCGCAGCCACGGCGGGTCGGCCGACGTAGCCAGCTTGGCGATCGCCTCCGCCGCGGCCCGCCGAGCGCCCCAGGCTTCGTCCTTGAGGGTGTCTCGCAGTAACGGGAGGTCGGCCGACGAACCCAGCTTGCCGATCGCCTCCGCCGCGGCCCGCCGGACGTCATCGACTTCGTCCTTGAGGGCGTCTCGCAGCAACGGCAGGTCGGCCGACGAACCCAGCTTGCCGATCGCCTCCGCCGCGGCCCGCCGAACGTCCTCGTCTTTGTCCTTGAGGGCGTCTCGCAGTAACGGGAGGTCGGCCGACGAACCCAGCTTGGCGATCGCCTCCGCCGCGGCCCGCCGAGCGCCCCAGGCTTCGTCCTTGAGGGCGTCTCGCAGCCACGGCAGGTCGGCCGACGAACCCAGCTTGGCGATCGCCTCGGCCGCGGCCCGCCTACCGTCCTCGTCTTTGTCCTTGAGGGCGTCTCGCAGCCACGGCAGGTCGGCCGACGAACCCAGCTTGGCGATCGCCTCCGCCGCGGCCCGCCTAACGTCCTCGTCTTTGTCCTTGAGGGCGTCTCGCAGCCACGGCAGGTCGGCCGACCAAGCCAGCTTGGCGATCGCCTCGGCCGCGGCCCGCCGAGCGCCCCAGGCTTCGTCCTTGAGGGCGTCTCGCAGTAACGGGAGGTCGGCCGACGAACCCAGCTTGCCGATCGCCTGAGCCGCGGCCTGCCGAACGTCCCCGTGGTCGTCCTTCAGGGCGTCCCGCAGCCACGGCAGGTCGGGCGACGAACCCAGCTTGCCGATCGCCTGAGCCGCGGCCTGCCGAACGTACTCGTCGTCGTCCTTGAGGGCCTCGCGCAGCCACGGCAGGTCGGCCGACGAACCCAGCTTGCCGATCGCCTGAGCCGCGGCCTGCCGAACGTCCCCGTGGTCGTCCTTCAGGGCCTCGCGCAGCCACGGCAGGTCGTCGGGTTGGGCAAGAGAGTGAAAGACCTCAAGCGCGCTATGAGACAATAATCTCGGTCCTTCGCGGGCGATCCGGGCCAGTACGGGTATGTCCACAGACCCACCCACGAGTGCAGCCAGGCCCACGTAGCAACGACGGGCGACCGGGTCGCTGGCCCCCGCCGCACGACGTGCCAGCGCGAGCAGCTCGTCGCAGGACGACCCACGCAACCAGAACCAGCCCGGACTGTCCCACCTGTCAAGACGAAAATGTAGATCGAATCTTGGCTTGGCTCGATCGGCGAACAGCTCCTCCGCACGAGGGGCGAACATGCTGACAAGGATCAGGAGCGTCTCCTCTTCGCTCAGGCTGTCCGGGGGAATGGCCTGGCGACGGCACCACAGTTCCCGGAGTTCTTCACGCGTCAGGTGCCCATGGGCAGTAGCGTAGGCCCTCGCCTTCCACTCCAGCGCTTCGCGCGCCTGTTTAAAGCGGCGTTCGGCCTTGCCCACCAGGTCTTCATCGACCCACCTGGCCAGCAAGTCGTGGGCCACCTCCCATTCCCCCGACCCCAGGCGCCGCACCAGACGAAGGTTCGCCATCTCGGCCAGGAGCCTGAGGAGGGCATCGGCTGGTACGCCGGCTTCAGCGGCAATCCGCGGTTCGTCGGCCCTGCCCTTGGTCCCGCTGGAATGGGAAAGGCACACGAGCACCCGCTTCGCCGCTGCTTCGTCGTAGCCCGCCTCCTTGAGCTTCTCGACGTTGCGGGTGAGGTAGTCGCCAATCATAGTATCGATCGGCGCGGTTCGTCCCGCGCCCAGGGCGTTGTAAGCATTCAGGCGAGCGACACCGCCTTCGGCCAAGCTGGCGAGGCCCTCGACGACCATCTGAATGTACGGCGGGTAGACGGCGTGAGCTGTTGCGGGAAACTCCTTGCGCGTAGCCAATACGAGGTCGCCGACAATGCGGTCCATGAATTGCTCGGCCGGCTCCAGACGGAGCTTGAGCAGGTCAAGAAGCCTTCGGATCGCGTCACGGGCGTCACCCTCATCGAGATGTCTCAGGCAGTGCGCCGGCAGACCTCTCGCCGAGTGGGCCAGGGCGTTCTCCAAGGGGCGGATCGTACTGGTGACGTCGTCGCGGTAAGCCAGCAGCAAACGCAGGTGCTCCCGCCCGGCGAGGGCATCAAGCATCTCGCCGGCGAGCGCTTCAGCGTCGAAGGCGCCGTAATAGGCAATGTCCTCTAACTGGTCGAGCACCACGAGCAGTTGCCCGGCATGCTCGAGGACCTGGCCGCAGACGTTGGCAAACGGTCCATCGCCGGCGGGCGACCTGCCCAGCACGCCACCAAAGTCGGCGGGCGTGAAGAACCGCCCGCTCTCCCGGTCGGGCCGAGTAATCACACACCGCCACGAGTCATCGCATTCGATCGCAGGCGCCAGCCCCGCGTGCAGGACCGAACTCTTGCCGACTCCGGAAGGCCCTACCAGCACACAGGCGCGCAGGTCGGGCGCGCTGCCAATGACCATGCGTGTCAGAATGCGGATGTCCTCGTCGCGTCCGGCGAGCAGGTGGGCATCCCCGCGATGGTAGTAGTCCATGCCGATGGTGGCCCGCCCCTCACCCGAGATCTCGGCAGCGGCCCCGGCTGCCACGATGATGGGGATGCGTTTTTCGTCGAGGTCCAGCTCCAACTCGTAAGGCAGACGGTAGTGGTACAGCCGGTCAGCGATGGGTCGCCACTCGTTCTCCTTCATCCATTGAACGCAACGGATGACAGCCCCCTTCTCCTCCCAGCTCTCCGGACAGGCCCGCAGCCGGACGCGACGGCCATCAATCTCCCACCCGTATGTGCACTGCCTTGCAAGGAACTTGTCACGTTTCAGGCCCGTGAACTTATCCGGATCCACAGGGAGCGGGGGCACGCGGGAGTTGTCGCAATGCAGCACGTCCCCCGCTTTCAGCACGACAGCAAGACGCTGCAGGTCTACCGTGTCAGATTCGATGGTGAAGTTCACGGGCAACTGCTGGAGCGCTTCGGTGAAGTCAGGCCCGACCTTGGCGTGCACGCTGATGATTCGGCCGATTGCGTCAGCGTGGGGGCGCCTCAGGGTTAGCCATTCCTTGCGATCGTAGACGAATTGGTCGGAGCCTTCGCCGTGTGGAGGGTCTCCCTCAACAGCGCTTTGCAGACCTTTATCGAAGTCGTGGCAACAGGCGGCGCACGACAGGAGGAACAGTTCCACGGGTCTATAGTCGCCCTCGCGGCGTGGTTCGCGGATCAGCTTCCACAAGTACTGCTCGACGTGCTCGCAATGGACGCGGGAGTTGTCATGCCCATCGATCTCGGTCTGACGGTTGTGTATGGGTTCGGCCAATTGCCAGAGCCTATCGGCAATGTCGGCAAGCTCTTCTGCCAGGGTTCGCAGGTACGGCCGCAAGTTGTCAGGTAGCGGTTCGGGCAACGTCCGCTCCGTTCGTATCATGGTTGGCGATCGTTGCAGCGACAGCTTCACTGCACGGGCGGAACGGCAGACCAACCAACCGACGGCTCCCAGATCGGCTCCGCGGCGATGGCCCGGCTAAGGCCATCCGGACTCCATTTATACCGAGCTGGTGGCCCCATTTCAATCGCCACGCCAGGTCCAGGCGCCGTGCCCGATGGCCACTACCGCTGCCGTCAGCAGCCCCTCGCCGCACGACGCCGCGCTGCCACACTTTCTGGATCGCCGTAAGTGGTGGGCATATGATGTCCCAAGCGCGGCCGCGTTGAGCATGCCGATGCACGTTTCGCGATCATCGGGAGCATTCATGCACGAGTTGGCCGAAGCTGAACGCACGCGAGGAGCGGTACTTCTGGGGTGGGCGGTCATGCTCCTGCCGTGGCAACGACGCCTGTTCGTCGGCAAGTTGTAGCGGACTATGTGAATCGGAGGAACTCGTATGGCCAATCAATTCACACCGCTTCGCAGCCATCTTCGGTACAGCCGAAACGGTATGATCGCTGCCGCCCATCCGCTGGCGTCGCAGACGGGGCTGGGCGTGCTCATGGCAGGCGGCAACGCGGCGGATGCAGCCGTCGCCACCGCAGCCGTCCTCAATGTGGTTCTGCCGGCCGCCTGCGGCATCGGCGGCGACGCCTTCGTGCTCTATTACGATGCCGCCACCAGGAAAGTCACCGGCGTGAACGGCAGCGGTATCGTGCCGTACGCCGCTACCGTCGAATACTACCGCAAGCTCGGCATGACCCACCTGCCGCCCGACGGCATCCATTCGGTCTCCGTTCCCGGAGCGATCGACGCCTATGCGACGGTGCTCGAACGATTCGGCACCATGCCTCTAGCACAACTGCTCCAACCGGCGATCCGATACGCCGGCGAGGGCTTTGCCATGTCGGCCGACCAGCGACGCGCTATCGCCAGTGATCCACTGCTGCGGAAATACCCCAGCAGTGCGCAGATCTTCTGCGCTGACGGTGTGCTCTCCGACCGCGTCGGCCTGCTGGTGAACCGCGACCTGGCCGACAGCCTGCGCAAGATCGCCGAGGGTGGGCGCGACGTCTTCTATCGCGGCGACATCGCCCGCAGCATCGTCGCCTGCTCCGAGAAGAACGGCGGCCTGTTCACCATGCGAGAATTCGAGCAGCACGAGTCGGACGTGTACGACCCGATCCACACCGACTACCGCGGCTGCACCGTCTACGAAACCGCCTTGCCCTCCCAGGGCCACATCGTCCTGGAGGAGCTGAACATCGTTGAGGGATTCGATCTGGCCGACATGGGCTTCGGCTCGCCCGAAGCGATCCATCACATGGTCGAGGCTAAGAAGCTCGCCTTTGCCGACCGATTGGCTTATTCCGGCGATCCTGCGTTCGTCGACGTGCCGATGGCGGCCATGCTCTCCAAGGACTTTGCCACACAGCGTCGCCGAAAGATCGACCCGCACCGCGCGGCCGCCAAAGCCGCGGCCGGCGACATTCACCATGCCGGTGACACCACGTCTTTTGTTGTCGTCGATGCACAGGGCAACGCGGTTTCGTTCATCATCAGTCTGTCCAGCGGTTTCGGTTCCGGCTTGGTGGCTGACGGGACGGGTATCGTGCTGAATAACCGTCCGGGATTCACGCAGGGCTTCGTCTTTGACGAGGGACATCCCGACCGGCTCGAGCCCGGCAAGCGGACCGTCCACACGCTCAATACTTATCTGATCTGCCGCGGTGACGAACTGCTGCTGGTGGGCAACACCCCGGGTGGCGACAACCAGCCCCAGTGGAACTTCCAGGCCATCGTCAACTTCATCGACTTCGGCATGAATCCTCAGCAGGTCGCTGAAGCGCCGCGCTGGAGCAGCTTCCCCGGTGCGTCGCCGCCGGGAATCGGCAAGCCGTACGAACTGCAACTGGAGGACCGCTTCGGCGAGTCGACCCTTAGGGCTCTGGCGGCCAGAGGGCACAACGTCAAGACCGTTGGCGATTGGGGAATTGGCGGCGCGGTGCAGATGGTCGTGCGCGATTCCGGCAGCGGGGTCCTGCTGGGCGGCTCCGACCCGCGAGCCGAAGGTGTCGCGTTGGGATACTAACCTCGACAGACGGCTCGACGCTGCCGGGCGTGTCGATCGAACACTACTCCGGTTCGAACTCGCCCTTGCCCACGCCGCACTCAGGGCACACCCAGTCGTCGGGCAGATCCTCAAACTCCGTGCCCGGTTCGATGTCGGACTCCGGGTCGCCCACTTGCGGGTCGTAGACGTATTCGCACGCCAGACATTTCCAGTTCGTCATCCGGTCGCCCCTTACTGCTGCCGAACGACAGCCCTCCCGCTCACTGCCCGCCGGTATGCGACACCTGGCTCGACGTTTCACAGCTCTGCGTCAACCGAGCGGCGACGGCCGATCCGAGTGACCGACATGCAGATAGAGCGTCTTCGTCCGGGACGTACTTGTAGCGGACCGGCTCGGCGACCCGCTCCACCTTCATCGCCCCAAGCAGTTCGTCGATCTGTTTGACCGCCTCGCCTCCCCAGCCGTATGAGCCAAACGCCGCACCGATGATATTTTGCGGCTTCAGGCCCTTCAGATACGTCAATACGTCGGCCACCGTGGGGAAGATGTTGTTGTTGATCGTCGGCGAGCCGACCAGCAGCGCCCCCGCCTCGAGCACCTCCGTGGCGACGTCGCTGCGACTCGATCCGGCCAGCGGCATGACCTTGGCCCTGGCGCCGCCAGCGATCAGGCCCTCAGCGATGGCGCCGGCCATCTTTGCCGTGCTGCCCCACATCGTGTCGTACACCACAACCGCCTTGTTCGTGGGTTTCTGCTCGGCCCATTCGGTGTACCGACCGATCACCGCCCGCAAATCCTTCCGCCAGATCGGTCCGTGATCCGTCGCCAGGACCTCGACGGCCGGCTGCAACTGGCGCACTCGCTCGATGAGTTTGGCTACCTGACGCGAGAACGGCATGAGGATGTTTGCGAAGTACTTGGTCGTCTCGTACCAGACAACGTCCGCGTCTACCTCGTCGGCGAATCGCTGGCCACTGGCAAGGTGCATCCCGAATCCGTCCTGTGAGAACAACACCCTATCGGTCGGCAGATACGTCACCATGCTCTCCGGCCAATGGAGCATGGGCGTCATGGCGAACGCCAGGTCGACGTCGCCCAGACTCACGCGGTCGCCGTCCTTAACCGCCTCGATGTCTCCGTCGAGGCGCAGGTGCTG
The DNA here is from genome assembly GCA_035530655.1 of Phycisphaerae bacterium. Taxonomy (GTDB): domain Bacteria; phylum Planctomycetota; class Phycisphaerae; order UBA1845; family DATKUK01; genus DATKUK01. The sequence goes on along the minus strand of DATKUK010000141.1, from coordinate 5,187 downwards.
CCTGAGGGCGTCCACCCCTTTGGCCGACGCCAGTATCCTCTCGGGCCTGGCCAGCTCGACCATGTGCGGCAGGCATGCCGAGTGATCCATCTCGGCGTGGTTCGACACGATCACGTCGATCCGCTCCGGTTGGACGACCGACCGGATCCGCGCGATCATCTCGTCCCGAAACGGGGCTCGCACCGTGTCGATCAGCGCGATCTTGTCCGCCACGACCAGATAAGCGTTGTACGATGTGCCCCGGGCTGTCGAGTACCCGTGAAAGTCCCGCAGCGCCCAGTCGATCGCCCCTACCCAGTACACGTGTTCGCTGACCCTGACAGCTTCAAACACACCCGCCATCAGTCGCTCCCTTCCGAACGTTCCGCCGCGTCCTGGCTGCCCGTCATGCGTCGAACGTCCAGCACTTCGTTGAGTTTCGCTTCCGGCAAGAGCTTCGCCTCCAGCGCCAGGTCGCGAACCAGCGCGTCGCGCTTGAGCGATTCCAGCGCCAGTTCGGCTGCTCGATGATAGCCCACGTGCGGGCTCAGCGCGGTCGCCAGCGCCGGGCTTCGCTCGGCATAGCGACGGCACATCGCCTCGTCGGCCTCGATGCCCGCCACACAGCGCGTGGTAAAGGCCTCCATCCCGCCGGCCAGAATGCCGATCTCCTGCAACAGGTTGTAGGCCACCACCGGCATCATCACGTTCAGTTCCAGTTGGCCGAACTGTGCGGCGGCCGTGATGGCCGCGTCGCAACCCAGCGCGTGGAAGCACACCATGCTGAGCATCTCCGCCATCACAGGATTGATCTTGCCCGGCATGATGGACGAGCCCGGCTGAACGGCCGGCAAACGCAGCTCGCCCAGCCCCGCACGCGGCCCGGAGCTTAGCAAAATCAGGTCGGCGGCAATCTTTCGCAGACTCACCGTCAGCACCCGCAGAGCGCCGGCTACCTCGACCACGGCATCGAGGTTCTGCATCGCCTCGAACAGATCCGCCGCGCCGCAAAAAGACTCGCCCGTGGCCTCGTTGATGTACTTGATCACATTGTTACGGTAGCCGGGCGGGGTGTTCAGGCCTGTCCCGACGGCCGTGCCGCCGATGCACAACGCCCGCAAAGCATCAGTGGCCTGTTCGACGCGCCGGCGCCCGAGGCGCAGCATGCTGGCATACGCGCCGAACTCCTGGCCCAGCCGCAGGGGTACGGCGTCTTGCATGTGGGTTCGCCCGCACTTGACGACCTCTTCGAATGCCTTGGCCTTGTGCCCCATCGCCTGTTCGAGACTGGCCATGGCCGGCAGCAGACGATCGCGAATCTCCAGCACCGCGGCCACGTGAATGGCCGTGTGGATCGTGTCGTTGGTCGACTGACTCATGTTCGCGTGGTCGTTGGGATGCACGCGGGCGGCCTCGCCCAGTCTGCCGCCCAGAATCTCATGGGCCCGGTTGGCCAGCACCTCGTTCATGTTCATGTTCTGCGAGGTGCCCGCCCCGGCCTGGAACACGTCCACCACGAACTCATCGGGCAGCTTGCCCGCCATCACCTCCTCTGCCGCCTTGACCAGCGCTTCGCCGATCGTTCTGTCCAGCGCACCTGCATCCATGTTGGCCTTGGCGGCCGCCCATTTGATCATGGCCTGGGCCCGCACAAACGCCGGCTGAAGTCGCAGTCTGCTCACCGGGAAGTTCTCCACGGCGCGCTGCGTCTGGGCACCGAAGTAGCGATCCCGTGGTACCTTTACCTCGCCCAGCGTGTCTTCTTCAATTCGATATTCCATCGCGGCTGCTCCCGCTGGTCCGGCGTGTCCAAGCCTCGCGCCGGCCGCCTACAACGTCAGCGACGTCTCCGGCCGTTCGGGGAAGAACTTCCGCTTCGGCGCGCCGCACTTCGGGCAGACCCAGTCTTCCGGCAGGCTTTCAAACGGCGTGTCCGGCGGCACCCCGTTGTCGGCAACGCCGAACTCGGGGTCGTATACGTATCCGCACAGGCTGCAAACGTAGCGCTTCACCGGCTGTACCTCGCCGCTGGGGCGTGCGGTCAAGTCAGTTCATTGACGGCCTTGAGAACTTCGTCGTAGTTGGGCTCTTCGGTCAGCTCTCTTACCAATTGCTGGTGTCGCAGTATGCCCTCGCGATCCACCACGAACACCGCTCTGGCCAACAGTCGAAGCTCGGCGATCAGGACCCCGTACGCCTTGCCGAACGATGCCTCGCGGTAGTCCGACAACGTCATCACGCGATCGACGCCTGCCGCGCCGCACCAGCGTTTTTGAGCGAATGGCAGGTCCATGCTGACCGTGACCACCAGGACGTTGGCCCCCAGACTTGCCGCCTCTTCATTGAAGCGCCGTACCTCCACGTCGCACACGCTCGTATCCAGCGACGGCACCGATACGAACACGCATACCTTGCCGCGAAACGATGGCGACGCGACGGTCTCCAGGTCGTTGTCAACCGCTACGAAATCAGGCGCCATGCGCCCGGTCTTCACGCCGCCCTCGACCCCATCGTCGGTCTGCACCCATCCGCCAATCAGGGTCAGCGGCTTTCCCTTCATCGTGACCAGACCCGCACGCAACGGCCTGCCGTCGACCGTGCCGCCACGTACCCGCACCACGCCGACCTTCCCGCTGCCCATGGCCAAACCCTTTCCTGCAAGAGCCTCGCTCAGCATCCCTCGCCCGATGCAACCCGCACGCCGGGCATCGTGTAACGCTACTCATCTTAGGCGCCTGCGATACGCAGGGACGATTGGGACGGCTCGCGCCTTCAACCGGCGCCGGGGCCTTGCCGATGGCCCGTTGGCCCCGCCCCGTCGGCCCGACGTACCCCTGCGGACGGGCCTGTTCCAGCCACACGCCGAGTATAGTCGCCTGTCCGCAGGCACCGCAACGCTGCCCCGAAGGTTGCACCAGCGGCTACATTACCGCGTCGACAGGTCCCGCGCAGCGCGGTAGGCTGAGTGTATGGCCAAGCGACGACACCGCCGCGAGACGGAGCAGGAAACCCTCTGGGAGACCGTCGTCGCCTGCAATCGCACGTCGCCGTTAATCGACTTCGGGTTGGAGCAGTTGCGTAACGCGTCGCTTGAACGCGGCCGCACGCTGCACCTCGAAACCGCACCCGATGTAACCAAGATCGACGCCGACGTCCGTTTGGAGATTGGCGACCAGGCGACGCTCGATCCCGACGGATTCGAGTGCCAGCGCCGGGGCGCCTGCCTGCATATGACCGCCTGCGACGAGCGCGGGGCCATGTACGCTCTCATGGAGCTGACCGAGCACGTCCAGATGGGCCGGCGCTTCGAGCAGGTGCCGCCCGGGCGCCATGCGCCGACGTTCGCGTTGCGAGTCTTCGCCGCCAACGTGCCGGTCGAATATTACGTCGGCTTCGATCCTGCCGGTCCGGCCTCCGAGAAGCTCTGGTCGTCGGATGCCTGGCGCGACCTGATTGATGCGCTGGGTCGACTACGATTCAATGTACTGGCGTTCGTCGGGCTCAATCCGTTCACCAGGATGCTGCGCCTTCATCGCTGGCCCGACGCGCATTCGGGAACCGATGCGCAGTTCGATACCCGGCGGCAGTTCTGGCGCGATGTGCTCGATCACTGCCTCGCGAGAGGAATCGATCCCTACCTCGTCACAAGTACGTGGCATGTCCCGCGAGGCGCCGCTGCCGCACTCGTTGGGTCGGGCCCTCAGCCCGGGGCGGGCGACTTGCACGGCAAGGCCGGCAAACCGTCGCCGCAGCTCCTTATGGAGTACTTCGGCGAGTGCGTGCGGACGCTGCTGACCGACTTCCCGCAGGTTCGAGGCGTCGGATTTCTTCCCGCCGCTGGGGCGGCTGTCGACCATGCCTCGGCCGAGCAGGCTTTTGCCCGGATATGTGCCGACGTCGTAAGCGACATGCAGTCCCCGCCGCACTTCATTCGCTATGTCGAAAGCCCGGACCACGCTCGTAGTGTGGTTGAGCACTTCGCCCCGCAAATGCCCGGTCGAGTTGTGCTGGCGCCCACCCACAGGCAAGCCCGTCTGCTCTCCCGCCCGGGCGCCGTGGTGGAGGAGATCGCGCAGCTTGCCTCGTGTGCCGGGGACGCCGGCCTCAAGACCGTGTATGCCTTGCGCCAGGACGATGTGTATGGTTTGCCCTGGGCCGATCCCGAGTTCGTTCGGCAGGTCGTACAGGCCGCCCGTCACGCCGGCGCCGACGGCCTGCAAATCGCCATCGACCCCTGGTTCTCAACCCTCGAATCGGCGCCTGCGCAATCGGATGAGGGCGGCGAATGGGATTTTCAGCGGCACCATTCACAGGTCTTTCTGTGGGGGCGCAGCGCCTACGACAGCGAGCTTCCCGACGCGCTGTTCGTCGACTTGCACCGACGGCGCTTCGGTGACGGCGCGGGCGAGCAACTGGCCTCGGCGTTGCAGCGGGCTTCGCAGATCGTGCCTGCCGTCAACCGCCTGCTTGGTACCGCAGATCTGCCCTGGAGTGCAGAGTCGTGCCTGACGCGGCGCGGTTTGCGCACTGTCGTCGACTTCATGGATGCCCATCCTGCGGCCGGCTGCGACACGATCGGCATCAGCGACTACATCGACGCCGATCCAGCCCAGGTTCCCGCGCAAGGCGAAACTCCCCAGACGATTATCGATCTGCTGCATGACGTCGGCACGAACGTCATGACTGTCGTGCAATCGCTCGACGACGTCAGCCTCGCTGATCCGGCGCTCCATTGGTGGCTGCGCGACCTTGAGGCGCTTGCATGTTTGGGGCGCTACTATGCGTTCAAGATCGCCGCTGCGATGGAGTTGGCGCGATACCGGCTCGCGCTCGCCCCTGGTGCTCGTGTCCGGGCCAGCCAGTTGCTCGCGGCAGCCGGCGGCTGGTGGAACCGCTTGGCCGACAACACGCGAGGGCGGTATAAAACCTCCAGAATCAACTCGCTTGGGTTGCCATTCGGTTGGTGGCTGTACACGCAGGATGTCGAGCGAGACGCACTGTCGGCCGAGCACTTCGACCCCGACGCCGGTTAGCCCAAGTTAGACACCAGCGGCCGTTTCCCCCCTTTTTTTTTGTGATGCGGATGGTGGGTAGTGACGCTGCCAGGGCGGTTTGATGCCTGAGATGGCGATGTAGTCACGACCTTGGTGGTTGCATTGGGGTTTTTTCGTGGCATTCTTTGTGATAGAGCAGTGGGCTCAGATCGCA
>DATKUK010000140.1:0-14592 GCA_035530655.1 Phycisphaerae bacterium | reverse complement strand
GCGTAATATCCAACCACAGTGCTATCATACCCACTCGTCCCAAAGGCATTATTCCCGATTACTACGTTGTGGTTACCGCTATTGCCTACGGCATTGGCGCCAATAACGACTTGAGCATCTCCTTGAGCAGTAATCGCATTCCCGATAGCCACGGTCGCAATCGTGTTAATTTTGAGTGTCGTGCCACTCCCGATTATGACAGACTCTGTGGTGTGCCCCACGGCGATGGGATTTTTGAAGGTGTTAATACCAGCGGTTTGGCCAGTAATTACGAGGACCGTGCCGTTGAAGATCATTTCGTAATACGCACCTGCCACAATCTCGCCGCCTACCAGGGCACCATCCGGGCTATACAAAGGTGTCGCGGCTGGTCCGGCATCAACCGTCACGGCGGCTGTATTAGTATTCGCCGCCTTAAAGAGAAGGGGTACACCGACGGGAAAGGCCGTGAGTGCGGGGGTGTACGCCAGCGTAATCGTGTTAGCGACCGTGCTGGTGTCGTCTGCGTAAATATATTGCCCACTTTGAATCTCGGCGCCGGTCACCAAGTCAGGCGGTGTGAAGCGACTCGTGGGGGTCGTCGTGGCGAGTTGCGTAGTGCTCGCAATATAGTTGCTGGTTGCAACCGTGGGCGGTATTGCGCCCACCGCATCGGCCCCAGTGTCGGTCCAGGTCGTGCCCGTCACGCCCGAGGCCAAAAGCCCAAGGCTTCCTGACACTCGCCCATAGATGTCCATGCTGACGATGTTGGTGGGCTCCGTCCAGGTCAGCACGACTTCGCCCGTCGCGGTGGTTGTGATCGAGGCAGACGGCCCAGGGAGCGTGTTGCCCGTGCCGTCGTTGCCCACCAGCTCGTACTCATAGGTGGCGGCCACGAGGGTTCCGGCTGCCGTCGAGGCGGCAAGCGTGGGCACTCCTGGCGGCGGTGTGATGGAGGTGACCACCTTCACCAGCCGGAGACTGTTGGCGGTCACCGCGGGCGCGGCGGCGCCGTTGGCGACCGAGACGTAGGTCAAGGCGCCGGCATCGCTCATGTCCACGTAAGTGTCGCTGGCCTGCGGGTAGGTGTTCGCCACGGCGGCCGAGAGCACGTTGCGCTGGCCGATGATATAAGCCGTGCCCGGTTGAAGATCGCCGGTCGGGCTTATGGGCGACGGGACCGGAATCGTAAGCCCACTGACCACATAGTCGTCGATGCCGTCCGCCGTCTGAAAGAGCGGTGTCTGATTCCCTGCACCTTGCCCGGGTGTCTGCGCGATCGTCGTGCCGAAGGTCTGGACGCCCGACCAGGTATTATTTCCCGCCAGCCCCGCGCCTGTACCGTTGCCGGTCGAATAGACGTTGGTGCCGTCGGTGTAGCAATAGGCGCCGTTGCCCTGCGCGATCGTCACCCCGTTCCCGGTCGCCGTCTTGGCGGTCAAGGTAAAGGCCCCGGTCGTCTCGTTCGCCAGGATGACGGCGCGCGGATCGGGCGGGTTGGTCGGCCAGATAATAAGCGTGTTCCCCGTCAATGTCCCCTGGATGCCGAGGGATGCGACATTGTTTTGTGCGGGGCTAAGATCAAGGGTGCCAGTCGGCAACGCGCCAGCGGGCGTCACGGAGCCGGTGTCGGTGTAGCTATTGGTGCCGGCCGCCACTTGCGCGATGAAAAGTTCACCGCCGGCGGTTCGCCCGTAGACCTTCGCGGCTGTGGCCTGCGCGGGCAGCGTCCACGAGATCGTGTTTTCATTGGTCGCCGTGCTCGATCCGGTCGTGATCGAGATGGGCGCAGACGCCGCCGATTCTCCCCACGGGTAGAGGGCTGAGACCTGATAGGTAAAGTCGGTGCTCGCCGCCAGGGTGCCGCCGGTGGTCGCCGTGGCAATCGACAAGCCGGTGGGGGCACCCACATTCATGACCAAACGTCCCCCGGGCACGCGATCAGTCGGGCGCATATCCAGCACTTGAATGATCGCGCCCGAATTGGTGATTACCTTCGCCATCGGCACATACCCGGCCAAGAAGCCCGTCTGGTTTACGCTAACGACCCCTTGGTTGGTGCGCATGATGTAGTTGGTGGCATTCGCTACGGTGGCGATCGTCCCCCCTGCCACAGAGGTCGGCAAGCCATCCTCGTAGACGGTGGCCCCAAAGTAGCCAAAGGTGAGCCCCGTCGTCGTCGACGGATTCCACGCAAACCCGGCCGGCGAAGACAGAACGGCATCGATGATGTCCATGTCTTCGTTAAACGGCACCTCGGGCTGGAGCTGGCCGCTTATGATCGGAACGAGGCCTAGATTCTGCGTATCGGTCATGTCGTGAGGCTCCTAACGAGTCCGCGCCCAATGGCGGTGCTTAACGGGTAAAGGTTCAGGGAAATCGGGCCGCCCGCTGCGAACCCGTCTGCGTTTTGCATGGCGCCGGTATAGGTCCAGGTCCAATAGGCCGGCGTGGAGCCTACAGGCAGATTCACGGTACGCACCACCGTCGTTCCGCTCATAACGTCAATGCTCCAGCCTGCGGCATCACTGTCCAAAGTCGGGATGTAACCACTGGCCCAATCGCCATTCGTGCGCGAGCGCGGCGTCCAACTGATGACCCAATCCTTTTGATTGGCGTTATCGAGCACCGCCTTGGCGTGGCACACGGCCCACGGTTCCAAGGATGCTCCAGACGGCTCGTAGGACTGCGAGGGCACGCTGGCGTAGCTCTGGCCCATAAACACGACCTTATAGAGCCGCGGAACATTGAGCATCGCATTCGTGTAGGGTTCTTCGGTCAGATTTGACGGAAAGAATACTACCGAATCATTGACGGCATGGTTTCCCATTGCCCACTCGGTCCCGCGCCGTCCGCGCAAGAGGCGAGACAGCGCATAGTACGAATTGCCTAGGGAGTCCGTTTTTAGCACGGCCGAGGCGAACTGGATCAGTTCATCCCCGACCATCGCCATATTGCCGCCCGCCAAGACGTTTATGTCCGGCAAGCTGGAAAGCTGCGCGCCAGCGGGTTGCACGTACACGTTTAGGCTATTGATTTGATCCCAGGTGTAGAAAGCATCGGTTGGCGTCGGCAGTCCCAGGACAGTTGAGGCATAGCCCACCACGGACGCTGCGGGTTCCGTACTAAGCAGGCTGTAAGATGATCCGCCATCGGTGCTGACATAGATCCCGACGCCAGGAAAACTGTTGCCCGTGGTATAGGCCCCGACATAGAAGCGCTTTGCCGTATCGAGACTGTCCACTGGCGGTGGTTCCACAAACACGAGTTTGGCCGTTCCCGGAGCCGAGACCGCCTGCGTAATCTGCGGCGCAGTCTGGACCGGATGCGGTCCAGCACCGCCGACGACCGGGACCGTGAGCAAGGAGCCGTCCGGCACAACCGGGGCATAGCTCACCGCTCCGTTCGGCTGATAGTTGGGCAAAGCCGGGACGGCATACCCGGCCCCGGCCAGGGCATTCAACCCGTCAATACACGCCGTGAATTCCAAGTAAGCGTTGGAGCTGCGCTTCATACGCACGGTCAAGATCCGGCAGACGCCGAAGGGAAGGGTGACCACATCCCCAGGTTCCAGCGCCAGCCACTTGAGCGGAGTGGTAAAAGCATATTGCATCCGTTCGGCGTGCGGGATCGTGCACGCGAGCGACGCGATGTTGTAGGCCGTCTGATCGTCCAAAGTAAGCGGCAGGTCCAGCACGACCTCACGCCCTTCGTGATACGACTCCAGCGCGAATATCTGCTCGTACTTGTTCCAGTTCAGCGCGGCACTGCGATAACGAATCCGCACCGAACGCGGAAGGTCGATGCCCTGTTGCCGGGTAGCGGCATAAGGCGGTTGCGCCGTGGGTGTGTCGGGTCCGTAGCCGAGATCGGACAACGGGATGATAGCGACAGAAGCCGTACCGTGCGGCACGAAGACCAAAGTCCCAGCCGAGTCCACCATGTCGAAGATATAAGCCGTGGACAGCGCCTTTAAGACACTTCGCGCATCCGTGGTGTCGGCGCGGGTGAAGTTGACCGCCGTGGGCGGAAGCCGGGACACGTCATAATTCAAGACCCCGGCCCGTTCACACAGAATCGTACAGACTTCGGGAAGCGTGATCGCGGCCGGCGCTAATACACCGCCCATCGCGATGCGATACCACGTTGAACCAGCATGTGCCCACAGGTAAGTGCCGTCGAAGGAAAGGTAGTCCGCGTCAACGCCCGCAATCGTGCACAAAATCTCGCCCGTAGAAGGATCGATCTGGTACAGGTTTGTCTTGTCGGAGGCCCATATATTGCCTTGGGCATAGGTCATATACCCAATGGACACGGACAGCGGAATCGGTGTTCCTACATCCGCGATCGGGCCAGTCGCATCCTGCTGTACGATGATTTCCAGAGGAACCAACACGCTCCCGCCTTGCACGGAATACGCTGTCCAAATCTGCGTCGCGCCATCCGTAGCGGCCCCGAGAAATGATGAACCAGAGGGCTGATTAAACGGAGCCGCCGTGATGTCGATAAGCTGCTGATTTCCGGTCGCCACGTTCCATACCAGAGCATTGGAACTACTGAAAAAGATGCCATTGCAGCCTAAGAAGCCATTGTCTCTGATGCCGATAGCTGCACCGCCAGGAACGTCTTTTAGCCCTTTGGTCTCGATTGCCATACTCGTATAGCTGATCGCGAGAACACCATAGCTATTCCAGTTTCCGGTGGTAGCGTTGTAATTATCGCCGCCTTGCCACACATAGACATACGTCGAGTCGACGAACAGACCACGGCCATCACCGGCGCCAATAAACCCCTCTGACGAAGGCCTGCCGGTGTCGGGATCGATCCATTCAAACCATTTCCCGTAAGGATTGCTTGGGGTAGGCGCGCCGGGAAGCACAGCAAAACTGTAACCAAAGCCTTGTGCGAAACCCCAGTTGCCATAACCTTGGCCCCAGTATCCTTCGAGTACCGGCCCGACTTGGATTGGCGTACCCGATGGATTCGTTTTGATCCACTGGTTATCGCCTTGATTTCCCTCGGTAGGGAAGATCGGGTTGCCCGAGGAATCCACGATCATATACTGCGCTAAGGCTTGCGTGCGGCCATTCACTACCACGGTATCTGGAAATGAGTTGACGATGGCGGGCTTGCTGATATTCCCCGCGTCAACCGGCTCCACGATTTCGAAAGTTAGCGGGGGAATCTGACCGGATGGTCCCAGGTACATCGTATTGAACACGATGTACGCGATCCCATTGTAGTCGATCCCTTGGTTGACGGTAGGATCGGCGCCCTGCTCAGGAGTGCCGTGGTAAAGCGTCCAAGAGCCCACCGAGGATCCACCAGAGGATGTAATCGGGTTCCCGCTCTGCGTGTATGTCTGATAGCTGGGTCCTGTTTGGCCGCCTTTCTTTCCGCCCGTTGCCCGGCTCGGCACAATGACGGATTGACTGTCGGCGTAGATCAAAGTGCCGCCGGCCCAAATCGACTTGAGGCCCATGATCGGGCCTTCGCAGATGGCAATCGCTAGATTGACGGTGTAGTAACCCGAGCCTTGCCCACCACCACCCTTGCCACCACCGCCGCCGCCTTTTCCGCCTTTGCCGCCGCCGCTGGTGCTGACCCATACCCGCTCGCTGGCCCAGATGATGTTGCCGGAGACGCGCTGCGTGCCAAAGATTTGTGGAACACCGACCCCGTAGCTCGATGTTTGAACATTAAGGTCGGTGAGGGAGTGCGTGATCGGCTTCGGGACAAACAGGCCGCCGATCGCGGAGCCGATCATCCAACCGAGAGCCGGCTCGCCGAAGTAGGTGCCGATAATGGCGCCAACAACACCGCCAATGAGGGGAGCTTCTTGCGCCACTAGACAACCCCCGGAATCACAAATGCCTGACGCGCACGTGCCTTAAAGGGTCCGGTGAACAGCGTAATGTCCACATGCCCCACATCCATATGCGCGTGGATAATCCGGTCGCCGGGCAAAAGAATTCCGAGATGCGAACTCACGCGGCCATACTGAAAGGTCACGATGTCGCCCGGCTGCGCGGAAGATAAAGGAATGAGGCGCGCCCCTTCTCTATGCAGCAGCTTCAACAGCACTTCTTCGTTCTTGTGCAGGTGCCATTGATGTGTGTACGCATCTGGTTTCCAGGTAGGAGGCAAAATCCCTAACACCAAACAGACCCCATAAACTAACCCCACGCAATCGCAGCCGGCGCCTTTGCAAGACTGGTGGTGATGGTAAGGAGTGTCCTTCCAGGTAAGAGCCTCGGTGATGAGCTGATCGCGCGTAATCATCCCTTCTTGCCTCCGCCGCCTGTCTGGACTCGTGGTTGTCGATACATGATTTCCGGCTGGATGCCGGGGAAGCCGCCGAAGCTGGAAAGATTGTTGAACTTGTACTGGCACGCGGATGTCGTCTTGACGCAGCCGGCCGTGATGGTGAACGTATCGCCCACCGCGACCGGGCGCTCCAAAGGAAGCCACAAGGCGATCTGGCCAGAGTGCGCATACTTCACTTCGCGCGACAGGCCTATTGCTTGCCCGGAGGTCATCGTGAGGAAGCCTTGGGCAAAATAGTCGCCATAGGGCGGCGCTACGGTGCCGCCCGCAGAGCTGCCATCGTCTGTCCACGAAGTTCCCGTAACCGTCGCAAGGACGGTCTGCGATCCCCGCCCGTAGACGTTATAGGCTGTCGCGTTCGGTACGGCATCCCAGCCCACGGTGATCGTGCTGCCGATCTGGTTACCGCTAAGCAGGAAGATATAAACGTCCTTCCAGTTCGTTTGCAGATTGAGCGCCTGCAAAATATACGCGCTCGAGGTCGGGCTGGGTGCGCTTTCCACCCCGTCTACGATCGCGGAGACCGAGTAGGTGTAAGGCGCTCCCATCGTCGGGTCCAGGTAAGCCGATCCGCCTTGCTGCGCGTACACCGGGTTGACCGTGAGACTAGGAGCGTTGGGGCTGTTTGGCGTAGCCGGGACGCTGGCATCGATCGTCGCGTAAAAGGCGACCTCGTTGATAATCTCCCCAACAATCGTGCCTTTGAACGTTAGAGCGCCCGTATTGACGCCGCAGAATCCGACCCCGTTTGGATCTGCCGACCCCAGCGGGTTGACCTGGAAGGTGCATCCCGTTTGTTCGGCGGTTGCCGTGACAGGGAAGACATACCCGGCGCCCGGGTTGGTCACCACGACTTGAATAAGGCCTATCTCCCACATATTGAGACCGCCCACATCCCCAAGGTATTCGACCTGAGACGTGAGGACAGCGGTCGCCGGCGTGGTCGGCGTAGATCCATCGGCCGAGGTAAACGTCAGCGGGATGGTGGTGCCGGCGATATAAAGTCCGCCGGCGTTGGGGTTGGATTGTCCCGGTGGGCTGTTATACGGGATTCCGCCTCCCGGGATCGCGAGAATGTTGACGCTCGCGATCCCGCCCGATCCGCCGCCGAAACGGTGCCGGCAGTTGGCCGTGAACTCGATGCCGATGAACTGGCTCAAAGACCACATATTGCTGAAAATATCGGCTTGGAACCCTTGGTCCGTATATTTCACGAGGCCTAAACGACCGGCGAAGATCGGAACACTCCCGAGCGCCGGGTTGTCCCAAGAGTACAGCGCAAACGAGACTTGCGCGTAGTCATAAACGCCTTGCAGTACCGCTTGCTCGGAGATGATCGGCGTCCACCCCGCCTGGAGGTTCTGCGTACTCACCGAGGCGTTGTTGGTGATGTGCATCTGGATTGCCGTCATGCCGGCTGCGGGCGCGTAGACCTGTCCATCGATCGTCACCGGCACATCGTGGTCGGTGTAACCGTAAACCTTGCTGTTCTTGAGCGTCACTAGGCACAAGGTCGCTACTTTGCCTTCTGATAGGGCCGCCAGGAGATCCGCCGAGATCGTCCTCACTCGAAGACCTCTATCATTTCCATAGCATCGACAGACGAAGGTGCCCAGGTGGGGTGCACGGCGTTGAGCAGCACATAAGCGAAGTCATTGTTGAACCGGACGGCGAAGGCAAATGTCCCGGTGGCGGTTACCGCCTGGCCCAACAGAGGACAGGCGCCGGCAGGAAACACGACTGTCGGCTGTTGGTTGATGATGACGACATTCCAGCCACCGATCGGAGCGCCCGCGGCATCGATCGTGAGATCCGCGTTCGGGTGCCAGATCGGGTGCAACGCGCCGGCGACCGGCACGACCAAAGGGAAGGTGGTTATGCCCGTACCGTTGACAGTAGGCGCCGCGCCGCCCGTGGCGCCCCCTTGGTCGGTAAAGGTCAGCGCGGTGGTATTCCCGGCGAGCGCCTTGTCGAGATAAACGTTGTACGACAAGGCCCCGGTGACAGCGGCCCAGGTGGACGTAATCTCGCCGGTGGCGGTCGCCGTCGTCGGTGCCGTGGTCCCCAGGGTCGCGGTCGCCACGGTAGGCGCTGCCGCGCCAACGGCCACCGAGCCGTCATCGGTCCAGGTTCCGGCCGTGATGCCGCTCGCCAAAAGGCCCAGGCTTCCCCCCACGCGGCCGTACACATCGACGGAGGTCACATACGAGGGAAGCGACCAGTCGATTATGACCTGGCCCGTGGCGGTGGTGGTAAGCGCCGCGGTCGTGCCCAAGAGCGAATGACCCGCCGCCGTATGCGCCACCAGCGCGTAAGTATAGGTTCCTGCGGCCAGGGTGCCGGCCGCGGTCGAAGCGGCCAGGGTGGGCGCGGCAGGCCCTATGCCGACGGCGCCCGTATCGGTCCATGTGGTGCCGGACAGACCGGACGCCAGCAAAGCGAGACCGCCCGATACCCGGCCGTAGACATCGACCGAGGTCACGTCAGGCGGGAGCGTCCAGGAAAGATCCACTTCGCCCGTGGCGGTGGTGGTAATGGCCGCCGTGGTCCCGAGCAGCGAGTAGCCGGTCGCGGTGTGGAACACCAGGCCGTAGGTGTAGGTGCCGGCCGCCAACGTCCCGGCCGATGTGGAGGCGGCCAAGGTCGGCGCCGGCGGATCGAGCGCCAGCGCCACCGAGGTCCAGGCGCTTGGTGTCGTCTCGCCTTCGGCGTTGAGCGCCGTCACCGTCACCTCGTGAGTCCCGAGCGGGATCACGCCCGCCTTGAGATCGGCCGTGACAGACGGAGCCGCAGGGACCGCGATCTGCGTGCCCGTCCCCAGCGCGGCAGCCGTGAAGTTGTTATGGTCGGGATCGGTCCAGAGGAACGAGAGAAGCTTGCCGCCGACCTGATTCCAAAACGCCAACAGCGCCTCGCGATCCGCCCAGCTAAAGTTCCACGCCGGCGTCGCCCACTGATAGCGAACATAGGCGGAACGCATGACCCGGTACTCAAAGGCGCCATTGCTCGCCACGATGCCGGGAAGATGAGCGGTGATCTTCGTGTTGCGGATCTTGTTGCCGTATTCCAGCGCCGGGAAGGATTGGCCCGAGAACATTTAGGCGTGCCCCAAGTTGTACTGCTGGTTCGTCGAATTGACCATCGTCGCCACTTCGCGCTTGACGGTGCTCATGTGGCCTAGGAACGACTGCGAATCGATCGTGTTGATATGCACGTTGACCGCCGGCGCACCCCCGGTGCCGCCCGAGCGGATTGCAGCCGCTTGCGTCGCCGGGATAATCATTTCCCCCTTATGGATATTCGCGACCATGTCGTGCGGGACGTTCGAGGTACCGACCGCGAAAGAGCTGAGATGCGTGGCCACGAACTCGACGATGCTCCCCCATATCCCGCTGCTCGCCGCCTTATGCGAGTGCGCGGAGGCGTGACTGCCGGACGCGCTGCTGGACGACGACGAAAAGAGCGACGTCAGGGCCGACATGATGCCGCTTAGGCCGCCGCCGCTATGGCCGTGTTTGTTGCTGGGGAACAAGGCCTTGGAGATCATCTGCGAGACCCCCTGCGCGACCGTGTGATCTATGCCGTTCATGATCGACTGGAAGAAGCTGACGATCATCTGCCCCCACGTCTTTTGGCCGTGCATCATCTGATTGATCAGGCCCGAGAACGCGCCCTGGGTGACCTGCTTGACCCGCGCCTGATAGTACGAGAGCTGGTTGCCCATCGCGTGCAGCTTGGCGATCTGCGCGTCCAGGGCGCCAACGAGCTTCGGATCGCCCAAGGCCTGCGCGTACTTCTTCGCCGCGTCGGCCGCCTTAATCATCGCCGGCGCGATGCCCTTCTGGAGCGCAATCGCCCGCTCCGCACCCTGCTGCTTGGTGATGGCGCCGGCCGTCACTAAGGCCGCGTTCCCGGTCAGCTGGTCGTGCAGATTGGCGTGGAGCGCGCCGAGGTGCCCCATCGCTTGCTTGTATTGGAGGCCGGTGACTAGGTGATGACCAACCGCGCGCGCCTGCAAGTAGGGCCCCATCATGCCCGCCGCGAGGAACTGGTGGGCATAGCCGGAGTATTTCTGGTGGACGGCCGCGATCTTGGCGCCCAGCGGCGAGGTAATGGCGAGCGACTGGTTGTAAATCAGTTGGGCGAGGGCTTGGAGGTGGGTGCTCGCGCTATTGTGGGCAGCCTTGGCGTGGGTAAGTTTCGCGATATGCGCGGCTTTCGCTACGCCTTGTGCCGTAACAGGCCCTTCGTAGCCCAGGGACGCGGGGTTGATAGCGGATGCGCGCCGCTGCAAATTCGCGCGATGGAGCGCCAGGGCGGTGTTGACCGGGCCCGCGGCCGGGTGCTGGTTGTTGAACTGGCCGACGACCGCGCCCAGGCTCGCCACATGGTTGATCGGCGTGGTAATGGGGTGGAAATAGCGCGCCAACGCGCCGCCCAGGCTGGGCAGATGGAAGAAGTTGGCGATCTCGTGAATGATCGGGTTGAGGACGTACTTCCCGAACAGGTAGCCGATCCCGAGCGACGCCATACCCGCGCCCAGCGTCTTCCACTTCCCGAACTCGGCAATCTGCGCCGCGAGGACCGGCAGCATCCCGGAGGCCGCGCCCGTGACCCCGCTCATCGCGATCTTGAGCGATAAGAATCCATGCTGGAGCCCCAGGAGCCATTCGACGCCGCGGATGCCGAGCAGGAGCGCGGCGAACGCGCCGCCCCAGGCTTCGAGCTTCTTGAAAATCGGGAATTGGGCATTAAGGGCGGCCACAGCTTGCGCGGCCGCCGTAGCGAGGTGGGCGATCGAGGTCAGCGCGGGCAACAGGACGGACCCGATCTGTTCGCCGATCGTCACCATCGCGGCGTGCAGCTGCCGCATCTGCATGGCCAGGGTGCCGGAGACGTTCGCGGTCGCCTGCATAATCGAGGCGGCGTGCGCCATCATGTGCGCGCGCTGCTGGACGGCCGTCCACTGATTATTGTCCATCGTGGTAATGACGCCGGTGCCGACGTTGACGCCGCCGGCGGTCTTCGAGAACGCGGCCGCCCACTCCATGATGAGGTTGCGGAGTTGGGCGCCTTGTAAGCCGCCGTGCTCCTTGTGCATCAGGGCGACCACATGCGGATCGAAAATATGGCGCAACCACTCGATCGGATCTTTGAGGCCCGCGGCCGAACCGGGCATCGCGCCGGCCTTGACCTTCACCATGCTGCTGCCCGGGATCTTGCGGAGATCTTGCGGTGTGAGCAGGCCGAGCTGCTCAAGCATCATCGCCTCGGCCTTGTTCATCTTGCCGCCGAGTAACATGCTGGCGACCATCGTTGAGATGGTCGAGGCCTTCGTATTGCCGCCCGCGCCGCCGGCTTTGCCGGAGGCCTTAAACTGCTCGTGCAGCGCCTCGACGTGGTAGAAGCCCATTTTGTTGTAGCGCAGCGCCTCGCCGTAGCCGGTATTGCGTAGCCCGGTTTCCATGCTGCCGACGGTAATTTTGCCTTCGGTACCAGCGACGACCCGAAAGGCCTGCTGGACGTCTTTTAGGCCTTGCGCGAGGTTCTGGATCTTGCCCCGCGTCTCGACGACGCCTAGCAGGTTCCGCACGAGATCGTGGACAGAAGACGGGTCGCCGTAGGTCGTTTTGAGCGCGACCGCGCCACGCAGGATGGTCGGCATCATCTGTTGCCGGATCATCTGCTGATAAGGCGCCGCGCCTGGCGCGCCGGCCATCGCGGCGTTAGCGGCCTCCAGCGCGTCCAGCTTAGACACGCCCGGGATCGCGGACCACTTGCGCGCGTTCCCGATCATCGTCCGCTGCTCGGACTTCGGCGTGCCCATGTTTTTCATTTCAACCAGGCGCTGCTGATATTCCGAGGCGATGTCGACGGACTTGTGCAGGCCTTCGCCCATCTTCCAGGCGCCCCACAGCTCGATCAGGCCCTTCATGGTGCCGTGCAGGCCACCCATCTTAGCGGTCGCGCCTTCGGCCGCGTCGCCCATGCCGGCGAGCCCGGTATTGACCGCCAGCGTCGCCGTCGCGAGATCCGCCATGTTGGCGGCCGACGCGCTGATGGAATCGGCCAGGGTGCCGAACTTCTCGACCGCCGCCGACAGGGTATCGGTCAGTGCGCCGAGCTTATCCCCGAGCGCCGCCGTCGAGCGGTTCATGCCGCCGAAGACGCGCGACAGCGCCCGCAGTCCGTCGGTGGCGTCGAGCGTCGTGGCACCCAAGCCGCCCAGGCTCTCGTCCAGCACCGTGAGCGAATCGCTGGTGGTCTTGGACAGACTTTGCAGCCCTTCCAGGGCCGCGACAAATTGGCGAAGTTTTGGGCTGGCCTCGTCCAAGAGGCTCAAAACCATAGAGACCTTCATGTCAGCCATTTCAGTCTCCTAGGTCGTCCAGCGCCTTCTTCACGTCGTTTTTTTCGCCCCACACCGCGAGGCGCGTAAACTTCACCCGGTCAGCCGCCCCGCGCCGTCCTTGCCGCAGGGCCGCCTCTTGGAATAGCCGGATCTGCGCTAGGGTGTACTGCTGGATGTCAGGCCAGCGGTGTCCAGCGGCGATGAGGGCGCCGACGATGTCTCCCCAGTCGATAGGCCGACCCCGCCGAGCAGGCGCAGGAGCTTGGGGAGGACCGCCTTCGTAAAAACATCCTGATTCACCGTCAGCACCGCCTCGGTAAGCCGCACGCCCTCATCGAAGGGCAGCGCCGCCACAAAGGCCAGCGGCTTCCCGACGGCCTGCGCCACCAGCGGGAGCAGGTCGCCAGACGCTTCTTCGAGCAGCCGCATGACGTCCACCTTCTTCGTCTCCGGGTCGCCCTCTAGGCCCCCGGCGAACTTGCGGACGAACGCGACCACCTTCGGCAGCATCTCGAAGGGGAACGGCTTTACCATTAAAGCCTCGCCGCCCACGGAGATCTCGACCCCCGGGAACAGCGTTTTCAGATCGTCGGTCATGTTTAGCCCTTGATGATGTCGAGGTAGTTGCTGCCCGACGTAGCGGTGGCGTCGAATAGCAGCATCCCTTCCAGGTCCAACGGCGCTTCCTTCTTGCCGATCAGGTCAAAGCCCTTGGTGAGCTTTAGGCTGACGCGCTTGGCGTAGATCGACCACGGCTGGAACTTGCCCGCGTTGGTGTTGAGGACGTTTTTGCCGTCGAACCGTAAGGCGATCTCGGGCTGCGCGGCCGTCAACATCTGGATCGTGCCGTTGTTGGCGGCGTAGGTGTAGGCGGCCGTGACCTGGAACGGCGCATTAAGCGCCATCTGCGCGAACGCGGAGCCGGCGCCCTGGAGCGCGGTCACATCCCCGAACTGGCCTTCGCTGGACAGCGAGTAGTCCGTCCCTTCCACCAACGCGGTGGAGGTCGACAAGGTCGCCGTCGCGGTCGCGGCCGTGGTAAAGCCGCCGCCCGTTAAGGTTACCGTCGGCGCGGCGGTGTATCCCTGCCCCGGGTTGGTGATCTGGATGGTGATGTCGGTGGCGCTGACAAACTTGGCAACGGCTGTCGCCTGGACACCGGCGGCCGGAGGCGGCCCGATCGCAACCGAGGGCGCGGTGGTGTACCCGCTGCCTTGCGTCACGGCGATCGACTGCACCTGGCCCGCGACCGGGGTCAACGCGACGGCCGAGGGCTGAATCTGTTGCAGGTAGTTGGTGGCGCCCGCGAACAGCGTCAAGGCCTCGCCGGTGACATTGCCGCCCGGGTTGGCGCCAGAGGCCGTGCCGTACAACGCCAGCGCCAAGTTCGAGGCCGACCACTGGAGCAGCGTGCAGCTAAAAGCGAGCGGGATCGCCACCGACCCGAATGCGGCCGTGCCGCCGTAGCCGGTCGTGTTTTCCTCGATCTCGACCATCTTCTGCTTCGAGAAGTCGAAGGCGAAGTTGGAGACATCGCCCATGAACTGAAAGCCGCTATTGATCGGGCCGCCAGGCTGGCGACCAGCCCAACGGAGTTTCCCCTGGCCCACGAAATAGGCCAAATCTGCATACGGGCTCTGCATAAAATCACCTCACCGCGCGCGCGGTTAAAAGAGTGGAGTGTAGAGTTGGAAAATCAGGTGGACGATAACGCGGTCGGTGTTGAGACCGGCCATCTTGAAGCTATGCAAGTTCCAACGCGGGCCTCCGCCGATCGCGACGGACGTTCCTTGGATCGCGGCCACAACGGCCTCGATGAGCGGCACCTGATTCGTCAGGAGATCGCTTTGGCTGAGGTAGGGCACATGCAAGAAAACATCTTGCATAAGCCGCACATTCGCCAGGGTTGGCGGCCTGTTCTCAAGGTCGCCGGT
>DATKUK010000139.1:0-22021 GCA_035530655.1 Phycisphaerae bacterium | reverse complement strand
GTCGCAACCGGCAGGCCCGCAAGTCGCATACGAAAAGGACCCGCCGACGCCTTCGCACGCTCGGCATCAGAGTGGATCGATTACGCTGCTGCGTACCGGATGAACCGTGAAATCCATGACTAAGCGGCGCTGTAGTGTTAGCTGGCCCCAGGTAGAGCTCATCAAACAGCGCATCTACGATCGCAAAGCTTCCGTCCACACTATCCTCGTCGACACGCAGGTCTTCTCCCTTCGAGTTCACCCACACGTGGCCCGCCTGGTTGCGCACGACCAGAAACCCTTTCTCCAGTGGCTCGCACAGTGCTTGCGGGACGCGCCCGCCCGCGATAGCCGCCTCGATCATCGGCCCCAGCGTCAACCCACGTTCGACGCCCGCCTTGGCAATCAGTATCCGCTCCATGCACCGCCCCAACAGAAACGCCGCCGCCTGCAGGCTGTGCGGCTCGCAGTCCACCGCCTCCTTGTAGTCCTTCGCGAGCCCCCCATCCTCTTTAGTCACCTCCGCCGGCGCCTCATCGCGCCGTGGCGCCTGCGGATACAACTCCGCTTCCGTTCTGAGCACCTGCCGCTCATTCCTCCAGGTAGCGGTGTGCCTGATGATTGGGTATCCGCACGTGCGACAGAACCGCACCTCCACCTGATGGTTTTTCTGTGGCGCCTTGATCGCTCTCCCATCGTGCGACCAGTCAACGCTCTCTACAATATCCCCGTGTTTACGAGCCGAAAATGCTGTGTTAGCGCCGCAGTGAGGGCACCGCATGACCCCCTCGGTTTCAGGGAAATACATCTTGCTCATAGGGTCTCCTTCATACGCGCCGCAGGTCCCGCTTGGCCTCCGCCTATTGTATCAGAAACGGCGGACCCCTTGGCCTGCAGAACACTTGCCCCCGCCCACCCCGCCAGCGAAGACCTCCGCCCCTGACCGCTCACCCGCACCCTTGAATTCCCCCCACCGATCCTCCACACTACCAATCTATGCCACGCCGCATCTTCGCCTGGAGGGCACGCTATGGATTGGTCTCTGGTCGGTGAGCTGGCCTGGGCTCTTGCGGTGGGCCTCGGTCTTGTTGTTGCATCCGTCACCCTGGGCCACAGCATCGGGCGCCGTGCCGAAAGACCGACGCCGGCCCTGCCGTCAGAGCCCAAAGAGCCTGAGCCCGGTCAGTACGCCGCCATACACAATGATCTGCAAGCTTTGGAGGAACGCACCAACAGCCAGTTGGCAGCCATGGCCGAGGAGCTGGCAGCGGCTTGGGGAGAGACGGACAAGCTCTCCAAAGCACACGCCTTGATCACCGTTGAGCGAGCGTACTACAGCGCCGTCGTGAAGATGTCTCTCTTCGCCGCCTTCCAGGCTTGGGGACAGGCTAAGGGCTCTCCACGACTCACTCAGGAGGACATCGGCCGCTGGGCTGGCATCCTGGCGGAGACACCCATGCAAACCGCTGCCCTTACTCTCCGGTATGTCAATCTGGCTCTACTGAGCGGCGCAACATCAATAGAGCGGACGTTCATGTTCCTTGACGGCGTGGCGAGTGCGATGTCCAAGCTGGTCAACGGCGGCCACAAGCAGGTGCCGGTCGATCAGACTGAAGCGACGTTCCTGGATCAGTTCATAACGCAGGAAGTGCCGCCGGTGCTACAGCCTGGCCTGAAACAGCTTAAGATCGTCGGCCCCGCGCGTAGCCCACTACCGCCAATGATTGTCGCGATCCCGAGAACCCGCTCTGCCGATGCTGATACTCAGGAAAGTCAGAATGGGTAGTCTGTGTTGCCGCGCCATTGCCGATTGCCGCGCCGCCGACCGCGCCACAACGGCCCTTAAAACGCCCGTAATCGCCTCTATTAAACGACAGTTGCGCCCCTCGCCTCCCGGTCGGCAAGATTCCCGTCTCAACACCACTCGCCGCCCGAACCCGCCGTTTTTGCCAAGTAGGACCCCCCCTCCCCCGTCGCGACCTAACTCCTACCCCCGTCGCCACTTACACCGTTCCCGCGTTCCGCCGGGTTTTGCCGTTTTTTTTGGTGTTTAATGCAGGGCGATGGAGACGGCGCGCTGAGTCGCCGAGGCCTGAGCAGATGCCGACGACAGACAACCGGCCTATCACCGGCGCGTTTTGCGAGGGCGTCGCAGTTCGCTCTCGGCCTGGAGCCAGTCGGCCGCCGGGTCGCCGGGAGCCCCGCCCGTAATACGCGCTTCGAAGATCTGATAGGCGCGGGCACGGATACGTTCCTCGACAGTGCGACCACGTCCAGCCCTTGGCTTGGCCGATGTGGGCGCTTCGGCAACGGACGTGCGCCCCTGGCTTCTCGCGTTTGCCATGATTGGTTTCTCCCAAGCAGGCCCGTCACCCAGGCGGTGGGTGCGTTCCTCGTTGCCGGATGCCTCGCCATGCCAACAGATGACATTGACGGATTTCAGTTCTGCCAGCTTCCGAGCCGGCAGCGCACCTTTGGCAACCCGGGTTCGGGCCACCTTAAAAATATCGGCAAAGATCCCGGACAAGCGTGAAGGGGTGTCTACGAGGCGGCTAAGTGCAGTTTATTGCAGGAGATCCGGCCAGCCGAGGCGCCGCGCCCCGCTCTGGAAGTCGGGCACGCAGGCATGATGTCGGTCGGGCGAGCTGAGCCCTGCGGGGTCGGTAGCGTGGCGGGTAGCCTTTTGGATTCGTTTAGGCTCGACTCGCCCCGCTGCCCTTGCCGTCCAGCCCATCGAGCCACCCCTCGATCTCGGCGGCCATGTGCGGCATCCCGATTTGCTGGAAGATGTCGCCGGCCCGCACCCACAAGTTGCGAGCCTGATCCAGGTCGCCGCAGCTCTGATAGAGACTCCCGAGGTTGCCGTAGTCGTAGGCCATGCCCTCCAGGCGGCTGAGCTTCTCGTTGATCGCCAGCGACTTGCGGTACATCGCTTCGGCCTGATCCAGGTCGCCGCGGGTCTGATAGATGACCCCGAGGTTGCCGTAGGTGCTGGCCATGCCCGCCAGGCGGCCGAGCTTCTCGTTGATCGCCAGCGACTTGCGGTACATGGCTTCGGCCTGATCCAGGTCGCCGCGGGTCTGATAGATGACCCCGAGGTTGCTGTAGTTGGCGGCCATGCCCTCCAGGTGGCCGAGCTTCTCGTTGATCGCCAGCGACTTGCGGTACATGGGTTCGGCCTGATCCAGGTCGCCGCGGGTCCCATAGACATTCCCGAGGTTGCCATACTGGTTGGCCATGCCCTCCAGGCGGCCGAGCTTCTCCTCGATCGCCAGCGACTTGCGGTACATGGGTTCGGCCTGATCCAGGTCGCCGCGGGTCTGATAGACAATCCCGAGGTTGCCGTAGGCGATGGCCATGCCCTTCAGGCGGCCGAGCTTCTCCTCGATCGCCAGCGACTTGCGGTGCATCGCTTCGGCCTGATCCAGGTCGCCGCGGGTCTGATAGACATTCCCGAGGTTGCCCGCTACGGCTGCCTCTGCCGCCGAGCCCGGCGAAACAAGCTTCAGCGCCTGTCGGGAAAGGACCTCGGCCTCATCGTACAGCCCCAGCGTAACGAGGGGCTGCATACACTCGCTCGTGAGCGCCTTGGCGAACGACGTCACATCGCCGGTCGCCAGGACGTGAAGCGGCAGCCTCGCAGCCGCCAGCGCGTCGGGTCTTGTGTCGGCGTTCAATCGGTGCCGATAGGCCTCCTGCGCCCGCTCGTGGTATTGGGTCGCCTGGTCGTCGGCGATGTCTTCGCGGACGTGATCGGCCAGGAGGGCATGATAGATCGACTCACCGTCGGGCTCACGAGCCAGCAGGCCGTCCAGAAAGCAATCCGCCAGCACCGACAGCCGCGTCTCGGCGCCGACGTCGGCCACGGTCTCGGCCAGGTCGCTCGGGACGGGCACCTCGAGGATTGCATAGGCCCGAAAGAGGCGGATGGCCGCCGGGCCCGCTTGGCGGACTCTGCGCCACTGCTCGGCTGCGATGCGCGTAGGTGTCGGGTCTGCGGGCAAGCCCTCGATCGTTTCGCCTGCGCGCAGCAGCTTTAGCGCCCCCTCGACCGCATAGGGATGACCGTGATAGCGCTCCAGCGCCGCCCGCAACTGCGGGGGCGACGCTGTCACCTGCGCCCCGTAGTAATCGATCAGCTCGTCGACCGACTGCTGATCGAGCGGGGAGAGCGGCTCGGGCGGAATCTTCACCGCGTTGTCCAACGCAAGAAAGGCAGAGCTAACGGCCAGACGGTCGTCGGGCCGCTGGGCGAACACAAACTTGATCTTGGAGGGTAGTTCCTCGACTACCAGGCGCCATTCGTCCTCGCTGCCCGGCCTCATGTACTTTTCCGGATCGATGACGAAAAGGACCCGTGCCTCGTCGTCCAGCAGGCGGGAGACCAGCTCCAGGTGCTCGGTCAGCTCCTCGCGCTTGTGGCGGCGCCGCACGTATCGTAGCGACTCGAAGAGCTTGCGCAGCTTCTCGCCCTTGGGCACCAACGCATCGATCAGCGCCCGCCACTGGGCGGCCCGCCGCGGCGTCGCGGCGAACGATCCGGCCACGCACTGTCCCGCCGTCATGGCATCATCCAACATCAAGGTCGCCGTCGTCTCAAAGGGGGTCTCCGGCGTGATCCTGTACCGCACGGCGCCGCATCGCAAGTCGGGAAGGCCCACAGCCATCTGGGCCACGCGCCCCAGCAGAGCGGTCTTGCCCAGGCCCTCGTGCCCGATGACCAAAGCCGCCTGCCCGTTCGGGTCGCGCAGGAACTCAGTGAAGGCCTTCAACTCGTCGGCTCGCCCGACGAAGTACGTATCCCCCATGAGCCGATCCTCCTTTTGGGGACTGCTTGCGGCGTGAGTATACCCGCGCCATCGACGCAACGAAACGTTCTCTGGATCATCCCTGTCGGCTTGCCCGCCCCCCGACGGTGACCGCGGCAGGGCCCGTCAGGACACTGGTCGCGCCGAAGGAGGTGTCGCGCCGTTGGGCGAGGGTCATGTCGTAAAGCCAGAGTGAGGCTATAATGGCCCCGCCGCCGTCGGTGTAGAGGCGTGCAAGGAGGTCTGCGTGTCGGAGAACGGGCACCTGGAGATTCGGAACCTGTCGTTGTGCCTGGACGGCAGGAAGATTTTGCGGGACGTGAGCATCGACTTCTGGGCGGGGCGGGTGCATGCCCTGATCGGGCCGAACGGGGCGGGCAAGTCGACGCTGGCCAGTGCGATTATGGGACTGGCGGGCTACCGCGACTTCGAGGGCGACATTCTGCTCGACGGGCAGTCGCTCAAGAGCCAGTCGGTCGACGAACGGGCGCGACGGGGCATGACGCTGGGCTGGCAGGAGCCGGCCCGCTACGAGGGGTTGACGGTTCCTGCCTTCGTCCTGGCGGGTGCGGCCGACAAGTCGCCGGAGACCGTGGCGCGGGTTCTGCATGAGGTAGGGCTTGACCCCGACAGGTACCTTACTCGCAAGGTGGACAAGACGCTCAGCGGCGGCGAGCGAAAGCGGATCGAACTTGCGGCCATCCTGGCCATGGAGCCGCGAATCGTGTTGATGGACGAGCCGGATTCGGGCATCGACGTGGAGGCGCTCGAGAGGATCTTCGACGCGGTCAAGGGATTGAAGCAGCGCGGCGCCACGGTGATTCTGATCACGCACAGCCTGACGGTCCTTCGGCACGCCGAACATGCGTTTTTGCTCTGTTGCGGCAGCCTGGTGGACAAGGGCTCGATCGATCGGGTGGCAGGATACTTTGAGAACAAGTGCATCCCATGCGACCACCACAATGCACGAGAAGTCGCGCCGGCCGGGGCGGGTAGGCCATGACCGATCAATCGATCGTTCGAACGCTTTACGAATCCATCGGCATGGGCGACGCGCCGCCTCAGGCGGCTCGCGTGATCGTCCATCACAACCGGGTACTGGGGACTCAGCTTGTGCCGGGCTTCGAGGTTCAGGTCGAGGAGAAGCCCGACGGAATTTCAGCCGTGGTGACCGTGAAGGAAGGCGTGCGCATCGCACAGCCCGTCCATATGTGCTTCGGGATGCTGCCGGAGAAGGGCTTGCAGCGAATCGAGTTGCGGATCCGGATGGAGCAGCGCTCTGCGGCGACGCTGCTGGCCCACTGCACGTTCCCCAATGCGGTCGACGTGACGCACGCGATGGATGCCGAGATCGTGGTGGAAGATGGGGCCGAGTACTCCTATCTGGAACGGCACGTACACGGGCCGGCGGGGGGTGTCCTGGTGCTGCCGAAGGCACGCATACGCGTCGGCGATGACGCGCGTTTCAAGACGGAGTTTCAGCTCGTCCAGGGCCGCGTCGGCACGATCGAAGTCGATTATGAAGCGGCCGTCGGGCAGCGGAGCGTCCTGGAGATGGTCGCACGCATCAGTGGGCGCGGAACCGATCAGATCAAGATTTCCGAGGCCGCTCACCTCTGCGGCGAGCATGCCCGTGGCGTCCTGACGAGCTACATCGCGGTGCGAGACGAAGCGCGGTGCGAGGTCCGCAACACATTGGTAGCCTGCGCGCCATACGCTCGGGGACACGTGGACTGCAAGGAGATCGTCCAGGACAACGCCAGCGCGAAGGCGGTTCCCGTGGTGGACGTCCAACACTCCAAGGCCCACGTGACGCACGAGGCGGCCATCGGCAGCGTCGACACCAAGCAGCTCGAAACCCTCATGTCTCGGGGGCTGACCGAGGAAGAAGCCGTCGAGCTGATCATTCAGGGCTTGTTGACCTAACACGGACGGCGTGCTGAAGCCGGGCGGGTGTAGCTGCATTCCGGCGGACCGCTAGTCTTCGAAGTATACGCCGTCGCGCTCAAGAGCCTTTCGCAGTTGTGGGTAGGGCAGTTCGCGCGTGCCGCAGCGGATCCTCGCGCAAAGCGCCGCGGCCGTACCGGCGGCCTGCCCCTGGCCCATACAACATACGGTGTTCCGGGTGGACATATGGGCTTCGTGGTCGGAGGTAATCAGCATGCCGGCGGCCAGTAGGTTACCCATGCCCGCCACGCGGAGGGCGCGGTAGGGGATTCCGTAGGTGCCCCCGTTTTTGACCTGGAGACGGGGCGCAGAGTCGTGGAAGCCATAGACCATGACGTCGTCGTCGAAGTGGCGTGCCTCCAACACATCATCAAGGCTGATGTCGTAGTCGCAGACGATGAGCCTGCCGCGCCGAATACACAGTGACGGGCTCGTTCGGGCGATGAAGGCCTTCTCGCAGCCTGGGACGTACCTGCGGAACAGATCCACCGCCATCGCCTGGCGGCGGCGCAACTCGAGTTCCGCCTTGGCTGCTTCATCCCGGTGTGTGGGGCTGCGCGACATTTTGTAGTTCAGCTTGATGAACATGAAGTAATCATCATGCACCGTGGTCGTCACCGTCGACATACCGATGGCACTGGCCTGGCGCGCGAAGTCGGGCGGCAGGTCCTTCATGCGGCCATGGAGACGCACAATCCGGCCAGCGCAGCCGCTGCGTCGCCCTTCGCTGTACTCGGTAAGGGCACCGTGAGCTTCAAGAAATTCGTGATACCTCTCCACACTCACACCCCCGACGCCGATGCTGTTGGCCACCGGGTAGTCGTTGGGTTCGGTGTAGTCAGCGCCGGCGTAGGCGGCCAGGTCGCCGTACCCGGTGCAGTCCACGAAGGCATGTGCGAGGAATGCTTCCCGGCCGGAGCGGCTTTCGACCGTCACTCCCTTGATGCGGGAACCCTCGACAATGGCGCCCGTCAGCAGCGTATTGACGAAGACGCACACGCCCGCTGATTCGAGCATCTCGAAGGCAACGAGTTTGTACAGCTCCGTGTCGATCGCGGTACAGACCGAGTCGTAATCGTAGCCTTTCTGCATCTCGGCGTGGCCGGAGGTAGCATCCCGTTCGGCCAGACGATCCACGATCTGTTGGGGAATACCTCTGACCACCCGTCTCTTTTCGACACCGGGAAAGGCCTTCCAGAGGTTGTAGAAGCTGTGCAGCGCCGTGCCGCCCTCGACGACGAGGCCACCGGGATACCCTTTGGCCTCTACCAGGGCGACCTTCGCCGCTTGGCGAGCCGCCGCCAGCGCCGTCACGACACCCGCGGTACCGCCGCCTGCGACAACAACATCGAATTTGCGAACAGGCAGTTGCCTCGACGACTCCTCATAGTGCATGGCACGCGCCTCCAAGCCCTTGTCCGACATCTCCCCTATTCACGGCCGTCCAGGGCCATCATGCGTAACCGGCCCGAACGGTCACCATTTGTCAGCCACGATCTCGATACCGCAGATCACAGGTGGCGCTGCCGACTCTGCTGCGGAGGGCCTAAGGTCAACGACGAGAGTGTCTGCGATGGCGATGCGTCTGAACTCGGCGACGACGGGGCGGTTCAGGCCGCCGGCCTGGGCGGCGATGTCGAACCGGCTGAGGACGGTATCGCCCTGTAGCGACACGTCAAAGATTCGCTGGCCGGGCTGTAGGGGGTCCGGCTCGGCGAAATGCAGTCGAACCGTATAGGGCCGCGGCTCCGCGGCGTTGTCGG
Source organism: Phycisphaerae bacterium (assembly GCA_035530655.1). Classification (GTDB taxonomy): domain Bacteria; phylum Planctomycetota; class Phycisphaerae; order UBA1845; family DATKUK01; genus DATKUK01. The sequence continues at coordinate 13,524 of DATKUK010000139.1, read as the reverse complement.
CAAGCGTGATCTCTATGGCGGACAGGTTTCTGGCGCCCGAGGCAGCCACCCAGCGCAGACCCTCGCCTTCGATCCGCGACGAGTGACGGCGAAACCACTGCGGCTGTTCTGGCGTTGTTTTTACGGCGATATCCGGCGAAGGACCACCCACGCTGGGGTAGTCCAGCCACAGCGTGCCGTCGTCGGCCAGCCGGTCGCCCGGTGCGCCGAAGTTCAGGCCCACGCGGCGGACCGGGCTTTCGGGCTTGGGCAACATGCTGCAACTCCAGGTTTCCACGTCGGGCATGTGGACGAGGGCCAGCGACGTCTGGTTGGGGTAGCTGCACGTGCAGGTTCGGGTGTAGTCGGGCGCGTTGAGGACGCCGTCGGCCACGATCAGGTTGGAGGTGCAGCCGGATTTAAACCCGCCCAGGTTCCCCGTACCGACGTCGCTGACCAGATCGTAGTAGCCTGCGGCGCCCGAGCGGAACGTCAGCAGGTACTCGCTGGCGACGACCGAGTTGCAGCCGTAGGCCCGGTGGTAGCGCCAGGGCAGCGTCTGGCCCGTTAGAGGGTGCATTCGCACTTTTTGCTGGCCGGTCAGAAGGCTTACGGCCGAGCCGTGACTACTCTCAGCATTCAGGTAGATCGTGTCGCCGTGCAGCATGCATGGCCCGCTGTGATTTACGGGACTGTCCCACACGATGCTGCCGTCGGCGCCTCGATGCGCGATCATCCGATCGGGGGGCTCGCCAGCGTTCATGTCTCGCGATCTGCGGCCGCTTTGAAGCAGGATGTCGTGCTCGGCCGAATACCCCAACCAGGTGCCGAACACGTCGTCGGAAGCGCTCCAGACGGGCTCGCCCGTTCGCACGTTGAGAGCCATCAGCACAGGTTGAACGTCGGGCGTCTTGCCGCGACGTTTCATCGCGTCGACGATCGGCTGAGGCAGGTTGTCGATGCAGAACAGTTTGCCGGCGCCCGCCACGATGGCATTGTGTCGGAACGCGTATGTGGCTTGGCGTGTCCAGCGTACCTGTCCGGTATAACGGTCCATCGCCACGAGCTTGCGGCTGGAACTCGTGTCGAAGTCGTGCCACCGCGTCGGCTTAACCTTGTAGGTCTCGGAGAAGCGGACGAATTGAGCGCCGGCGATCAACGTGTCCTGGTATACCCCGAGGTATCCCCACGTCGGGGGCTGATCGGTATCGGCTTCCGGCGGCAATGAGAAGGTCGCAATGGTCCGGCCGGTGGTCGGGTCGAGGACCAGACAGTCGCCGCCGATCACCAGGTAGACTCTGTCGGCCGTAGCGACGAAATTGGCGCCACGCACGTTGGCGCCGGCGATATGGCCTTGGTTGTAGGTCGTGTCGAGCGGATCGTCTCTGTACGATCTATCGTAGTAGATTCCGAATGTGCCCAGATCGGGGAACGACCTCTTCCACAGCACCTTTCCGGTATAGACGTCGCGGGCACTGAGGCAGTCGATGCCCTCGATGAAGAGCCGCCCGCCGACAACCTGTTCGGGCGGACCGTGACCGTGACGGGGCAGGACGTCGTGGTGGGTGTTGCCCCCGAACCACAACAAGCCCAGAGGCGCTCGCACCCGTTGGTCGTCGGACTTGGCGGTGTTGGCCACGTCGCCGTACTGATGGGTCCACGGAGCGGATCCGGTCAGCGCCCCTTCACGGGTGAGCATCCATCGCCCGTTGGTGTTCGTGAGCTTCGCTCCCGGCAGGTGGGCCGTGCGGATCCGATCGAGCAGGATGTCGGCTTCGCTCTGCGTGCTGGGTAGCAGATAGGCCACGCCGCCGTAGGGGCGCATTGAGCGGTACACCTCCTGCGGAAAGGCTCCGTCGGTGCGCATGCAGGCGGCCTCGAGGCTCTGGCAGACGGTCAGGGCGGCGACATACGAGGGCGCCCTGAATGTGGTTGCGTCGCCGACGTGAGCGCTGACGCGGGTACCGTACAGGCCTGCTGCATCCAACCGTCGGCGTAGCGCGGCGACCTTTGCGGCGTCGGGATCGACGGCAATGACGTGGAAATCCGAAAGCTTGGCGATGGCCTCGATCAGTCGGCCATCGTCAATGCCGAAAACCAAGCAGTAGCCCTGGTCGACCGCGGCGCTGCTGATCATCTCTTGGGCCTGCGTCGCAACGGGCTGGGGCAACGGCACGACGCTGGGCTTCGTCGTGAATGTTTCCGGCGTGCGATGGTCGGCTCCGAAGGCGTAGAGCCTGCCTTCGAGGGTGACCACGAAGAGTCGATCGTCCGCCGCGATGATTCGCCCGACAGTCCCGTCGATGTCGGCGGTCCAGGTGATGGCAGGCGCGCCGCCTTCGCCAGCTTCCAAGGCCGAGACGACGTTGCGGCCGCCCGCGTAGAGGCGATGGCCGGCCTTGATCAAGGCGCCGCTTCCGTCGACGGGGCATTCCCAGAGTCTGTCGAGCTGCCAGTGGTACTTGGTAACCTCCTTGATCTGCCCGGTCTTCTTATCCTTGACTTTGGCCTGGTAGGCGACCTTGCGTATGGACTTCAGATCGTATGCGAGGACCGGGTTGCCGGAGAGATAACAGACGTCGCGCGTAAGCACGGGATACGTCGTCCTTTCCCACATGAGGTACATCTCGCCGGTCTCCAGGTCGTAGAGGCTTGTGTTGAGGCCGCGATGGTTGAGCAGGAAGTTGCCGATGGCCGACACGTGGGAGCCGCCCTCGCGCTTCGGGTTGGCGCCTTCGTCGATCGTGTGGTACTTGCTCCCGCTCAGATGGTAGTAAAGCATTTCGCCGCTGTGACGGTTCAGGCAGGCCGGCACGGATCGTCCGCCGGGCACAATCAACCGGTCGGCGATGGCGGCGATCGCGCCCTGGGGCGCCACGCTGCCGAACGACACCGAACCGCCGTGTGGCTGGTCCATGTACGTGGCCCCGAGTCCGTCGTTGGTCCAGATGGCCTTGCCGGTCTCGGCGTCGACAGCGTGGACAAAGATGCCCATAAACGGCCAGATGCTTGCGCCGAAGTAGACGACTCCGTCGGCCAGCACCGGTCCGCCCCGAGCCGGCCAGGCGGAGATCATGCGGCTGTTGCCGAGAACCTTGCGGGCGTCGGGTCCGCCGCGGGCCTTCCAGAGCAAGTCGCCGGAATCGGCGCTGACACAGTACAGGTAGCCGTCGTCGCTGACGAAGTACGCTTTGCCCTGCCACGCCACCGGAGCGAATCGGACCGGCCCGTCGGCGTAGAAGCGCCATTTCATTTGTCCGGTGCGAGTGTCCAGGGCGGTGACGGTGTCGTTTCGGTTCGAGCCGATCAGAAGCGTCGTGCCGATGACGACGGGTTCGTAGACCTTGTCGAACGGCATGCGGTCGCGGTTAACCGGATCCTCCCACGCCGGCTCCAGCGCGGGGTATTCGCGAACCCAATGCAGGCCTAGCCGTGTCGGCAAGGCGTCCGGCGACGTCGCGCTGCGGTTGGCATCGTACCGCCACATGGGCCAGTCGGCGCCGGAGGCAGCGGGTGCCATACCGAGCACAGTCAACGGCAGGACAAACGCGAGCAACACACTTCGGCCGGCCATGAAGGAGCCCTCGTTTACAGTTGGCGCGCGTCGCGCTCCGCTGAGGCGGAGACTACACGACCTTTACTTAGTGGGATGATCCGGTGGGCGCGCTCCGCGGCCTCCCTGTCATGCGTAACCAGCAACACCGCGCCGCCGGCTTCGGCGTACTCGGCAAGATGGCGAAGCACGATGTGGGCGTTCTCTTCGTCGAGATTGCCCGTCGGCTCGTCAGCCAACACCAGCATCGGATCATTGAGCATGGCCCGGACCAGCGCGACACGTTGACGCTCTCCCGTACTTAGCTCCGCCGGTACGTGTCGGGCGCGGTCGGCCAGGCCAAAACGGTCGAGCATCGCCATAGCTTTACCACTTTTGCGACCCGCCGGCGCGCCCAGCGTGGCCGTCCGGACATTGTCCAGGACCGACAGATAAGGAATCAGGTGAAACTGCTGGAACACAAAGCCAACGGTCGTCGCTCTCACAGCCGCACGCGCTTCGGGTGACAGTGCGTAAAGATCCGTGCCATCGAGCAGCACTTGTCCGTCATCCGGCCGGAGCAGGCCGCCGGCAGCCAGCAGCAGCGTCGTCTTGCCACAACCGCTGGGACCTTTGACGGCGACGAGTTGACCGCCGGAGACCGTCAGGGACACGTCATCGAGCGCCACAACCAATCCATCGGGCCCGCGGTATCGTTTGCCCACACTGCGGAGTTCGATTGCGGCCACGGCGACTAGTCCTCTCGCAAGATTACGGCAGGGTCCTGCTGGGCCGCGATGGCAGCCGGCAACCAAGTGGCCAGGGCCGCAAGCAGTGGCGCGCCCACGAGCACGGCCACGAGCACAGCAGGGTCGAACAGGGCTCGGGTGTTGACCGGACCTCCGCCCAGCATGGCCCCAACGAGGAAGCCGATCGGATAGCCCAGGCAGCCTCCCGCGAGACCAACCAGGATGGCCTTGGTCAGGAACAGCGAGAACAGGCGCCGCGACCCGACGCCTACCGCGCGCAGAATCCCGATCTCGTTGCGGCGGGATCGGACATTGGCCAGTGCCAGCAATCCCACCCACACCATGCTCCCGACCGTTACGGCGGGGATCAGCACGCCGGCAAACGCCTCGCGCTGACGCCTCAGGTCAGCCCGCGTGACCCGCGCCGCCTCCTCTGTCTGCTTGGCCGTTTCCGCGGCTCGCGTGCGTGCCTCGGCCCGTGTGACGGCCTGCGACAGAAACTCGATTACCTGTGTGTCCGACAGGATATTGGCCACCTCCGTGCGAATTCTCGGCATCCGTGGACCGAAACAGTGGCAGCTCAACGCAAGGATCCCATTGATCAGACCGGGCTTGTCCAGCAGTTTCTGCGCCTGGGCCAGATCGATCCAGATCGTAATGTCGTCCTTGCTGCCGCGCTGTTGCAGGCACTTGCTGACGATGAATGCTTCGCCCATCAGCGTGATCGCATCGCCGACAGCCAAACCAAGGCTTGTGTGCAGTTCGTAGCCCAGCACCGCCTGGCCCGGCGCGACGGCCTGGAGGATCGGCATCTTCGCGTCGCGGTGCAGGATGGGAACCTCACCGCGCGTGCCTGTCAGCAGGACCGTTCGCTTGTGCTCGGGCCAGACGATCTTCTGTTGCAGCGTCGGCAGAAGATGGTTGATCGACATGATCGACGCATTGGCCAGTTTGTCCACGTAGCTATCGGGCATCGTGCAGGAGGCGTAGTCCTCGGCGTAGAGATCCGCCAGGTTCTGGCCACGCGGCAGGATCAGGAGATTGAACCCCAGCTTCTTCGTGATCTTGCGGTAATCGTCTTCCAGGGCGCGCATGGCTTCGGCCGTGGCTGCTTGCCTGACGCTCATGATCCGGTCGGTACACAGGTCATGACTGCGCAGCAACGTCGTCGCCGCCACCAGACACCCCACGGCCATCAACACACCAAGCACCGCCAAGCTGAAATTCAGCTTGCGATAGGCGATTTCTCTGAAGCTCAGACGCCGAATCCTCACGGCCTAGTCCACCCGTCGTTTCCGCAGCCAGAAAAACAGAACGCCGCTTAGCAGCGCCATACCGACCGCAGCCAGAGCCGCGTTGCCCAGCAGAACGGCGGGGCGCACATGAGACGGAACCTGATTCTGCTCCGGTGTATCTGTGCGGGCGACGATCGGCGCGGACAGATCCGGCAGGCCCACCACTTCCGGCGGTTGCGCCGTATCGAACGGCACGTCGGGGACGGCGTCCCAATCGGCTATGACCAGCAAATCGAGGCCGGGATTCTCGGCCTTGACCAGGCAGGAACAGGCGCCGACCAGATAGCCGGCGGCCTGGCTGATGTTTTCACGGGTGATGCCCTCACCGACCAGGGCATAGAGAACGCGACCGCGTCCGAAAACAGGGAAGACGATCGGCTCGCGGTAGGTGTGCAGATCCGGCTCGGTGCCGAGCAGCATGCTGATCAGCACGCGTTCGGCCTCGTCGGTGCGAGCCAGTCGAACGGTGGAAAAGGCGATTCTCAGCGACTCGGCGGTCTCGGCTGACGTAGCGTCGTAGCCAATTCCCTGATTGGGGTCGGGCAGCTTGAGTGTTCGTTGCAACCTTGCCAGTTCTGTCTTTAAGAGTTCGGCAGCCGCTCGATCCTTCTGGGTGTGACCGGATTCCAGGAGCACCCAGACGGCCGATTCGGCGTCAGCAAGACGGTTGACGATCTGACGCCGTGCGGGCGAGTCCAGCAAGGCCCCAACCGATGCGGCGTTGAGTGGGCCCGACCAGGCCTCGCCGTCTATTCGCGTTTTTTCCGGATAGCCAAGTACGATGCGGGGCAGGTCGCCCGGCTCGGCGGGCTGCACATCATTTGCAGCGGATCGGCCCGAGGGCGACAGCACGACGTCGACGGTGCGCACCGTGAGATTGGCGCGGGCAGCCGGGCCGGCTGCGGACTGTCGGAGCCGGTCGACCAGTGCGCTCTCGTCGAGCGTCAGCGGCCCGCGATGGAGTACGGCAAGCTCGAAGTTGTCGGCTGGCCAACGGTCGAGTGCGTAGCGGAATACCGGTACGGAACAGGCAGAAGCTGGTCTGTGGGCCGCCAGCAGGCATCCGCCGATGCAGCCAAGAACCACGGCGTTCCGCCAGCGGCGGCCAACGCGACGAGTCGGCACGAATTGCCCACTGTGCAAGTCCTTCGAAGTGCCCGGCAGTACGTCAGCCACGTCACATCCTCAAGCAGGTACTATACCACAGGCACCGTTGGCTTGCCGATGCCTTGCCGGCGCGGCGCGCGAGGCCGTCCGGGCACGACCGGCGAAACAGACGCCACCTCTTCTCGGGAGTTCTGATAGCGATCTTGCGTGGTTTTCGGGTATGTTGGCGAAACAGCGCGAATCAACTACGATAGTTGCAGGTACCTGGTGTGCTGTCGAGGGGCCGAGGTGCTGAAAGCAGAGCCGCCGGGCGGCACGTTGTATCACCGATGAAGCGAGTAGGATTCACACTCATCGAGTTACTGGTCGTCGTGGCGATCATTTCGCTGCTGGTGGCCATCATGCTGCCTTCGCTGAAGCTGGCGCGGGCCCAGGCGTACGAGGTGAGCTGCCGGAGCAACCTGCATCAGATTCACCTGGGCCTGGAGGTCTATGCCAACGAGAGCAACGGCTGGTACCCGCTGGCCCCAACGGAGATCAACCCGCACCGCGTGCTGATCGAGGCGTTGGACGCCGAGGCCACCGGGCTGATCGATGCCATGTATTGCCCGCAGGCCCGTTACGTCGAGGAGGTGGCTGGGAACGTTACCGATTACCCACCGACTGGTGAGAGCACGTCGGTCATCGACACGGCGGAGAACCGCCAGGCGGGCAATATCAGCTACTTCTACTGGAGCTTCCGCGACCGTAGCGTGTGGCGCTCGACGAACCACCGCAAGTATGACGAGTCGATGGACTCGTTCCGACCGCGGCGGCTGCGCAACGCGGGCGATCCACTCCCGCTGCAGCCGAGCGACCCGCTCACGCCGACGGCGCTCCAGAGCGATCGTCCGGGCGACTACTGGGTGCTGAGCGACTTCTTTCGAAAAAAAGCTCCCTTCCCCCACACCCGCAAACACAAGAGTGGTCTGAACGTGCTGTATCTTGATGGGCACGGCGATTGGATGCACGGCCAGCCGCGGGCGCACTTCAAGTAAACATCGCCGCGACGGCACTCCTCACGTCCGGCGCTTGGTGTGCGCCGTGTCGAAAGCAGGGATCGTCGGGCAGTCCTGAAAGGCATCACATGCGGGCCCCTGTGTTCTTACGTTTCGCGTGCGCGCCAGCCGGCAGGACAGGTTAACCGGCGTTGACTGCGGCCTATGTTTTGTCTTCATTTGGCACGCGATGGGAGTTTGGTTTGCAGCGCCAGCAGCTTGCTGATCACACGTCGGTGCATAGCCTCAATTGCAGGCAGATCCTTGGGCGTGTCCCGGCGCGTTCGACTGAGCTCACGCCGAAGTCGCCGGGATGTATGGGATCAGCCCTTGTTCATAGGCTGCCACCTGCACCTCGCGCGGGGCCCCGCGGATGTCCACCAGCAAACCGTCCACCTCGAGCATCCACACCAGTGGGTTTTCGGCCAGGTTGCTTGGCAGGCACCAGCTCGGATGGAAGGGCATCAGCTCCAGCGCCTCGCGTATGACCTTCGCCCTGGCGTGCATCGTCGTCGCCGACACCCCGAAACCCTCGGCTATGGCGGTGGCCGTCACGTGGGGCGTCTGGCCGGGGTCGGTCAGGAAGTTGACCTGTCCCAACGCGTAGACAATTCCGCAGGCCCAACCGACGCCTTTCCCTTTGAGTACGGGCAATCCCTCCTGGCAGAGGGTAGCGGCTATCTGGCGGCAGAAATCCCTGTACTCGGCATCCAGGTGCGCGTCGCAAAAGGCGTCGGTCAGCCCCACCAATTCGGCGAAACGAGCGGTGTAATCCTTCGGCACGCCGGCCATCAACTTGCGCAAAGCGTCGTCGGCGGGGGCGTTGTCGCTAATCATCATCTTCCTCGCCCCAATCCACATACTGTGGTGGGCTCTTGCCCACACGCTTGGTGACCTTGGGGTACTTCCCACGGGGCGCTTTGTCCTCAATCGACACCACGTTGATCTGGTGCCACCAGTCGTCGCCGAAGTCGAACCAATAGCCGAACGCATCATCCACTTTCAGATCGAGCGAGCCGATCGTGGTGCGCGTCACGTCGCCCGCCAGGTCGGGACTGTCCAGACCCGACCCCTCGTACCCATCGCCGAGGCCGTATCTTCGGGCCTTCGGGTCCATGGGACGCTTGCCGCCGATCTGGTACTCGTACATGTGCCCGTCGAAGCGACCGAAGGCGTCGAAGATGACGTCGTGCAACTCTTCCAGCGTCTGGTCGCCGCGAATCTGGATGGTCCGGGAGATGACCTTGTTTTTCTTGGTGAATTCTTCGGTCATCGGCCCGCTGAAGATGAAAACCTCCAGCGTGAAGAGCCTGTCATCCTTCCGAACCCGTCGTCCTTCTGCGGATTTGCGTTTGGCCATCGGTCCGCTCCTCCCACGAGCTAGGAGCTGAATGGTACGGCGCTTCCGCGTCGGGCACAAGCGCGCGCCACGGGTGGCATGCTCACGTCCTGTGCTGAGCGAGCACGGCGAGTCGAAGCGCCGCGCGCGGATGTGGTTATCCACCTTCTCGATCCATACACGCACGCGCCGGACCACATGTTCGGGTTCTCTGCGTGGCCATGTCTGCTCCGAAACCGCCGCAGGGCGTTTCGTCGAGCCACCATTCGCCTGGCGGGTGGCGTGTCCACGCCTAGGGTGCGAATGGATCTCTGACTTGCCGGTGTAGATGTCGTAGGACGTGTCCCGGCGCGTTCGACTGAGCTCACGCCGAAGTCGCCGGGATTGCACGCGGCCCGCTTCGACGTCGGGCGTTTCGTCGAGCCACCATTCGCTTGTGCCGAGATGTAGGGTGGGTTGCCGACCCACCATTTGTCACTGTAGATCGCCCCAAAGGGTGCCGGGCGCCGTGCACCCTATCCGCTTCTTGCCGCCGGCCTGAACGTCTTGGACTCCAGCTCTTTGACTGTACGGTAATGCTTCTGGTTGCCGGCCAGCAGCACGTCGTGGTTCTCAACAGCCGTCGCGGCGATAAGGGCGTCAGCCATGCTCATGCCGACCGACAGACCATACTCTTCCATATAGATCGACGCCCGCTGCCCGATGTTCTCGGTCAGCGGCAGCGTTCTGAAGCCCAGGTCTGCCAGAAAACTTTTGATGGCCTTCATGTCGCCCTTGTCTCGCGCGCCCTGCAGCAGCTCCATATAGGTGACGATGCCCACCGCTCGCGCGTCGGACAGGCCCAGCCCACGCGCACAGCAAACAGGCACTCCCCAACCATGCGTGTCCTACGTGCTCGCACCAGCCAGCAACGTTGACCAGGCCACGCTCGCGCGATACCGACAGTTGTCGAGAGGCTGCACGTATTCCCGTAATACGATCAATGGGCCTGGCCACTGCTTGGTGGGCCCTGACTGCCTTGGCTGTGCCTGCGTTTTTCCCTCTCGGCCTCGGTCAGCAGCACCTTCTGACTGGGCTTGAGCTGGCCCGCGACCGCCATCGCCAATGCCTGGTCGGCCGCCTGCTTGGCCGGGGCATCTTCCGCCTTCAAAGCCTTGGTCTGCGCCTCGTGCTGGGCGAAGGCGGCATCGATTTCTTTCTTCTGAGCGTCCGACAGGTCCACCGTCTTGAGGGCGGCCTTCATCGCCTCGGGGTCGGCCAGCAGGTTGGCCGGTACGCCCGAATCCTGCAACTTGCGCCATACCTCGAACGGCTTCTTCTGATCCGGGGTGAGGATCTTGGCCACCTCGTCGTAGTAGTTCGAGGCCAGTTTGCGGCGCTGCGCCATCCTGTCCGTCTCGTTGAGTTCCTTTTGCAGGGCCTCAACCTTCGCATCGTCGCCGGCCTTGGCAGCCTCCAGCACCTGCTGGCGGAGTTGCCGCCATTTCTCGATCGCGGCCTCGTCACGTTGACGCCCACTCCATTGTTCGCGCATTTCCGTGCGCAGCTTCTCCTGAAGCTCGCCGACCTTCTGCTTCTGCTCCTGCGTCAGGGTGACGGCCTGCTCCACATCGCCCACGCCGCGCAGGCCTCGCCGGGCCCGGGCCGCACCCTCCTCTTGCGCCAACGCCGTCGCCGTCACAAGGCCCACTCCCATCAACACCAACATGCTCAGACGGTTCATGGATCCATCTCCTTTTCACCAGGCAGGGAACAGTCCATACCTGTATGGTCAAGATTCTATCGCGTGCGCTGCATGCCGTCTACGGGCTGCGGCTGGGTGGGTTCCGCCGGGTTGCGGAGGGTAATGTTTGCCCTGCGGACCGCCCAAACAATCGGGCCCCCGGGTCAGCTCGAACTCGCCCTCGCAGCCTGACGGTGATGTGCTCCGCCGTATGCCTTTTCTTCGTCGCTGCCTGAACGGCTTGGCCGGGGCCGAAACCACCGCGTCTTTACGGTCGCCAGCCAGTGCGATACTGCCCAAACGTTGTGGACCGAGATGCCATGACACACAACGTGGCCCCCGGGGCTTCGTCGTCCGCGCGGAACAGAAGTCTTCTGCGGGTGACGGGTTTTCGGGTGGCATGCTCACTTGGGTGCCACTGGCGGCTTGCCCCCCAGTGCGCCGGGCGCGTTCGCTTGAGACATGTAGGGTGCGTCGTCTGACCCACCATCCGCGGCTTACCCCCACAAGTCGCGCGGGATTGCACGCGCCCCGCTCCTATCCGCCTCTCGTCCCCGGCCTGAACGTCTTGGACTCCAACTCTTTCACTGTGCGGTAATGCCTCTGATTGCCGGTCAGCAGCACGTCGTGGTTTTCGACAGCCGTCGCGGCGATAAGGGCGTCGGCCATGCTCATGCCGACCGACAGGCCATACTCTTCCATATAGATCGATGCGCGATGCCCGATGTTCTCCGTCAGCGGAAGCGTCGCAAACCCCAGGTCGGCCAGGAAACTCTTGATCGCCTTCACGTCGCCCTTGTCTCGCGCGCCTTGCAGCAGTTCCATATAGGTGATGATGGCCACCGCTCGCGCGTCGGCGCTGTCGACGGCCCGGGCGGCTTTGGCGTTTCCCCGAAACAGCCAGATGAGCACGTCGGTATCAAAGATCACCGAAGCGCCCCTTCCGCAGCTTGCGGACGTGCCTGCCGACGTCCCCCAGGTCCTTGCGGTCGGCCCACAGGCCAAACGCGGGGTGGTCCTTGGCTTTGCCCGCCCGCTTGGCCTCACCGCCGACGGGCTGCATGATCGCCCTCGCCCGGCCGCGATACAGGACGGTTACCGGCTCGTTGCGCTCCAGCGCCCGGATGATCTCGGCCGATTTCTTCCGCAGATCTACAAACGACGCCTTCATACCCGCTCACTCCTTAGTGTACACTCCAAGTGTACACTTGTTATCGTCACGAAGCAAGCGTCTCCCAGGGGATTTCCAGGGATGTGCTCGGGTGCCCCGTCCTTCGCGACGCGAAGGGCGCCGGATCGATTCTCGGGTGGCGTGCTCAAGTCCGCCGCGGCGGACGCGGGCATGTTCTTTGGGGGTATCCCGTCTCGCCGCGGCGAGGTGGGGGATCACCTTCCCTGCCATCCGCGCCTGCGGCAGATGGGATGGTACCTTGTGGACGACCCGGCAAGACGTTCAATTTCGCCCCCTCTACGACGATCCCAGCGGGTGCTATGCGCCCAGAGATGTAGGGTGGCTTGTCTGACCCACCGTTCGCGGGTGGCATGCTCACGCGGCTGTTGCGTGGGCATGTCTGCTGTCGGAGGCGTAGACACGTAAGGTGGGTCGTCTGACCCACCTTTCCCCTGTCGGGCGCCCATCGGACCTGCAAAAAAGCCCTCAGCGGCCTCGGTCCGTCCCCACCAGCCGCACAAAAAAGACTCCGAAAAGGGCTAGGCGCGACCGAGGCGGGCACTCTAGAATACCGGAACACGGCCCGGCCGCAGACGATTCTTAAAGGGGACGGTTAGGTGTCTCTTGCAGAACCCATATATCACCCCATCCCAAGCGTTGCAGAGGCATTAACGATCTGTATTGACGAGGCTCATGCCGCTCTGCTTGGTCGTTCGCTGAGGCAAATGAGATAACAGTATGAGCAATGGCGAAGAGAGCCACGAACATCCTGACAGTAACAGCAACCTGCCTGCGCCGAAGTTCAAGACGGCAGCTACGATCATCAAGGAGACCAGCGGCGCGATCAAGGAGGTGTCGATTGTGTATGAGCGAGTCGGCCTCGCCGGCACGCTCACTGCATCCGGCATCGTCGTGACTATCTTCACCATCGTCTTGGCATTCTTCAGCGGGACGATGACCGGGGACCAGTGGCGAACCGGTATCACCCTTCAGGAGGAAATCCTATTTGGGTGTATGTCCATCGCCCTTGGTGCAGCGTGGCTGAGTGTCGCGACAAGGCGACGGGCATGATGATCCCGGTCAGCGAACGGTTGCTGCTGCGCCGCATGACGCGTGAACGCCCGTCGCACTACTTCTCAAACAAGGATAAGTCGGATTCGGCGCTCAAACGCAGGCAGCCTCGTCAGGATGTTGACCTAGCGTCGAAATCCGGCCAGACTTTCAGTACAATGGTGTTCTCGAAGACGGCAAAGAGACGGCAAATGGGAGATGTCGGCCAAAAGGCGTCCCAATGCGAGCGCACGGCATCGAAGCTATCGCGCGTCCGTAATCAATTCCTCCATGGCGCCTTCGGAGGAACGCGATCGCTAGCCCTCAGTCGCATGCTCGTTTTGGCTCTCGCTCTCGCAGCATTGACGGGATGTACTATCCCCGACGGCGTAAAGCCGTCGCTTAGCACTACAGCGCCGCTTAGTCATGGATTTCACGGTTCATCCGGTACGCAGCAGCGTAATCGATCCACTCTGATGCCGAGCGTGCGAAGGCGTCGGCGGGTCCTTTTCGTATGCGACTTGCGGGCCTGCCGGTTGCGA
>DATKUK010000138.1:0-41342 GCA_035530655.1 Phycisphaerae bacterium | reverse complement strand
TGCTGGGGCCCTGAGTGGGGCGGTCAGCGAGACGGCATCGGGAACTTCTGGAGGACCAACCGTGAACGTCCTGGTCATTGCCCCTCATCCGGACGACGAGGTACTGGGTTGCGGCGGGACGATCCATCGCCTGGCCGGGCAAGGCCATCGGGTGACCGTGGCCATCGCCACCCGAGGTTGGAGTCCGCTGTACAGCCCCGAGAGCGTCGAACAGGTCCGCGACGAGGCACGCCGGGCGAGTGACCATCTGGGCGTGGCCGAACTGCGGTTCCTCGACCTGCCGGTGACGCAGTTGAAGGACTTGCCGGCCCATAAGATCAACAAGGTCTTTGCGGACCTGCTGGAGGGTTGCCGGCCGGATCTGCTGCTGTTGCCCTTTCCGGCCGATCGGCACGAGGACCACCGGCAGGTCTTTCTGGCAGCCTCGGTAGCGGCCAGACCGACAGCGGGCACCACGCGGCCGGGCACCGTAGCCTGCTACGAAACTCCTTCGGAGACCCACTGGCATGCGCCGGGGGTCGAGCCACCGTTCGACCCGACTTGGTTCGTCGATATTACGGACCATCTGGAGGCGAAGCTCGCTGGGCTGCAATGCTACGAATCTCAGGTGAGCGACGGCTCGGCGCCGCCTGCCCGCTTACCGGAGGCGGTGGCCAGCCTGGCCCGCTGGCGGGGGGCCAACGTGGGGCTGGGAGCGGCCGAGGCGTTCGTCATCGTCCGCCGAGTAACGGCGGCCACCGAACCGACCTGACCGGTCGCGAGCGCGAATACTTGGCCCGACCGCCCGACACGACGTGGGGTAACAATCGGCATTCCAGCAGAGGGGCGCCTCGTTGCGTAGGGTACCGATCGGGCCGGCCATGGCGGCATCCGGAGCACCGATAGCAGAGAGATTGAAATCACGAAGCGGCTGCTCTTACCCAGCACAACGATTGGGCGACCAAGACCAGACGGAAACGCTGCGTTCGCCTGGGGTACACGCCGATGGCGAAGGCCCGAGCAGCGTTCGCTAGCTGCTCTCGATTATGAGGTAGTAGATGACCGGAAGCCTGAGGCGCTGGCCGTCCTCAAACTCCACCGTTGCCCATCCGCGCACCAGCCCTCGTTGTAGCTTCAATGAGTCCTCTATTCGGCTTGGGTCATAGGCAAAAACGATTTGGCGCCCGCTTTCGGCGACGCTCGGCCTGATTGCGCCAAGTGTGCATTGCACGCTACAAACGGTGGCTTCCGCGGTGCAGCGCAGCACCGCTTTCTTCTTCCCGGTGGTGTCTTTGGACGAAACGATTCCCAGGTAGGCCTGGTTCGTGTCCAGATAAGGACTGCCGACGGTCACGACAAGAGGGATGACACGACGTTTCGCTTCTCCCTGATGGTCGAAGGCCAACTCGATTCGGCTGTCAAACCGCCCCAGATTGCCGGCCGGCTTGGCGCGAACAACCAGACGGCATTGCCCCTTCTTCGCTGGGTCGACCGGCTGCACGGCAGCCGAAACGTCAACGGAACTCGTGAGGTCTTCAGGCAAGCTCGCCTGAACCGTGGACAAGTCCACGACGTCAGATCGTACATCGACCTCCAGGCTGCGATCCTTCGTGTCTCCTTGTTGCAGGTCGACGTGCACCCTACGCGGCTCGAAGACCAGCATGGGCCTAACGGTTAGGCGTATGCTCAGCTCCAGCTCCGGGGCGTTGGGGTCGTCCGTAGTAAAGGTAACCGTGTACTCGTGGTTCCCCGTTCGCCCGGTTGTGTCTACGGTAATGGGCAGCATTACGTCGTCGGAAGGCGGCACCGAAATGGTTTTCCATTCAACTTCAACGCACTGGCAACTGGCCCGTCGAGGCGTCAGCTCCAGTGTCGAGGTCCCCGTATTGCGCACGGTACATGGCACGACAACCAGTTCGCTGTCGAAGACCTCGCCTGCGTCGTACGTACCGGGATCCAGCACCGCACGGGGTTCGCCCTGAGTTGCCGACACCCAGACCAGACATCCCGCAAGCAGCCCAACCCAGCAAGGCAATTCCCGTTTCAAGAGTGACCCTTTCCGCTCAACCGCTGTTTGCCGTTCTCGCTTGCCGCCTGCGCACAACAACGACACCGATGAGGCTCACCACCAAGACCAGTTTTATCGCCATAGCAGCTTGGTACACGTGCCGGTTTGCTGAGCGATCCGAGGGGACGACGGTACTTTCAGGCGAATCAGGTACAACGGCGGCGAGGGCGGACCCGCCCGCACCGACCAAGGCAAGCTGAGCTTCGACCGCGTCTGCCTCGTCGGGCGCGTCCGTGGCGGCGATGGCGTCTACCTGCTCGTCCAGCATCATGCCCGCCGGCTGGAACTCGCCGTCGAGCAACTCGATCAGGTCCTCGCGGCCCGCTGCCGTGCGATTGGCCAACTTACGCGCGATCTCCGCGCTGGGGCTGTCGGGCCACTCCTGGATCAGGGCCAGCAGGATCGCCATCCCCTCGGCTGTCATGCCGGCATCGATGTACGAAGCACCTAGCAAGTACGTGTGGTAGGCCAGTACACCCTCGTCCGTCTCTTCCTCGATCAGCTCCTCCAGGATGGGAATGGCCAGAGCCCCTTTACCGCTGGACAGATAGCTTCCCGCCAAGGCCTGGTTGGCCGGTCGGTAGTAGCCGTCGGGTTCGTGCTCGTCGAGATAACCCTTCAGCGCGTTCTGATACGCCTCGGACTTCGTATCGTAGCGCTGCTTGATGGCCTCGTGGAACATCCAGGATCGTGCAAACGTCTCCGAACTCTCGGCGAGCTGCATGTAAATAGCCGCGGCCTCCTCGTTGCGACCTAGATCGGCGACCACCTCCGCGGCGTGGAAAAGTGCGCCGTCCCGCTCCCGGGCCGAGCGGTCTTGCGAGTTGGCCAGGAAGAACTGGATATTTTCGTCCGCTCTCTCCAGAAACGCTGTCCTGGCTTCGGGCGACTCGGCCCTTTTCGCCAATTGCTGGTAGTACTGCCCCTCTTGGTAATGAGAATCAACCAAGTGCCGCGTGAATCGCTCCAGGTACTGCGGAGGGGGATCGCGGAGCACCTCCTGGTACTCGTCAAAGAGGGCAACCACCTCGGTCGAAGGTTCCCCGGTCCGCCGAATCGCCAGCATATTTTGCAGGGCGACAACCTTTCCGTCGGCATCACCGCAGGCCGCCGACTCCTGCAACAGCCTCTCGTATGAGGCGATGGCCTGTTCCCGGCGGCCGATACTTCCGTAAAGCGCGCCCAACTCGTCCAGCACTCGCGTCCGCAGCAGCGCCCGCGCGGCTGGGTCGTCGCGAAGCGCCGTCTCGAATTGGCGGGTCCACACCTCGGCATCGACGGTGTCGCCGCGCTTGACCGAGGCCACGTACGAGCGATAGGTGTCCTCAAGATCAGCCGCCGCCGCGTACGAAAGCGCTGCCGGCCAGGCCAACACGACGCAGCAGACCAGCATGCGACATCGCCACGTCGAACGAATCGGCACGTAATCACTTGACACCGCACACCTCCTCTGGCTGACGTATCCCAAGGAAAGCCCACCCACATCTTCCGCCGGCCCCGTACGTCCATTATCGATTCACGTCGGGTTCTTGGCAACGATTCTCGTCGTTTTTTGCTCATTCTTGGGCGTGATCGGGCCATTCTTGGGTGTCTTGCGCCCGTAAAGCGTTTTCCAGGGGGATCATCCTCTTTCTGACGGCATCTGTGGATCACCGCACTTCGGGCACGATTCGGCCCGCGCAGCCCCACCCCGCAGCGCCGTCGCCAAGGCGACATTGCGTTTCCTTGACACGTGTCCTGAGAGACCCAGCCAGCAGGCGAGCCTGCAGCCCCGTCAACGCGCATCGTCCACGAGACTCTATGTCCGTTTACTTGCCTGCTGGACTGCATACCGACCGCGCGCCCCGGGGGCAGCCTGAGTCGCGCCCAATGACGTCGGACGCATCCTGCGCGGCGGCGCCTAGGACGGAGGTGTCATATAGGCGCAGTGTTCGGGGTCTGAGTGCGTCGAGCTGCCTTCGCAGTTTGAGTGCAGTTCGCCGCCCCCACAGGTCAGATCGCACTGAACGCACCTGAACGTTGAACCTGTGCCCTCTGTCAGTTGAGCCGTCATGGAGCAGTTGCCGTTACTCCAGCTCACGGCATGCCAGTCGCAGCATAGCTCACCCGACTGGTTGCAACGCTGCTGCAAGGTCCAGCCGATAGAAGTGCTCGCGGGTGCGTCGCGTCGGAAGACGGATCGATAGCCCTTCACCTTGCCGCAGGGCGGGGCATTGCTCGTGCACGATTGGCTGTAAGACACCGTCTTCGAAGATGAATGCGACGTCCCCTGCTCGTATCCTGACCCGGTTTCCCACTCGATGCTTCCCCCTATCAACAAGTCCAGGTTCACTTGCGCCGTCACGCTGTTGCTGATGGACCATCCGTAACTCGACGTCGCAGTGTTCTCTTCCGACTGTGCCTCGGCTACATCGCACGAGTTGCCCGTTCCGGTGCTGTTGCACGCCGACGCTTCGCAGGTCTTACTGCCCCTGTACTCCCATACATCGAAGTTCGGTGACACTTCATAGATGACGTAGTAACAGCGCTCATCGACGGTCATTTCACCGTTGGGCGGAATACATGTTCCGCAGTCGCAATAAGTGCCCGCCGGGCCGCATTTGCCCGTGCCGTAGCAGTCGGACAATGGGCTTGTACCCGTTCCTGCCACGGCAAGTGCGGACGGACACGCAGCCATTACGATGACAGCACCACCCAGCATTACCAAAACCAGTCTCATCGTCGTGTCTCCTGTCTCTATGACCGGCCTTTCGTGTGCAGACGCTTCCGCCGCGCTCCCGCATTGAGGAGCGTGCCGACCGGACCGCCCGATCGCGCGCCCACGACGAACGCAGGCTTGTCCGCAGAATGAGTGACATTCAGGCCCGATAGTGAACATGCTTTTTTGGACTTTTTTTGCGCATCCTGGCTAAGTAGTTGTTTCCAAACGACTTAGGAGCGAAAAACTTTTTTTGCAGGGCGTCCGTTCCGCCAGAATCGATCGGCCGCCACCGAGGCACGCTGACCGACCGGGCGATGGCAACGGCGTGCTGGTTTTTCACCATCCCACCGAATCCGCGATAACTACCTTTTTTACAAACGGTTACAGTGCAAAGTCCCACCCGAGAAAATCGGAAGCGTTGCCCTTCGACAACTGTCGGATCGGCGTCAGGCCGGTCGTCATCGACGGGTCGGTCGCTGTATGTGCCCAGTTAACAGGCTCTTAGGCGCGGTTTGATTGGAGGCATTAAGAAGGCACGCCAGACGGCACCTGTTTTGCGGGGTGACACCAGCAAGGCCGGGGAGCGTTTGTCCGGTTCGATCGCTGAGGCGGTCGCAACCGCAATGGAGTACCGCGGATGCCTCCGGTCCGTGCGATGAGTTCTCAACAGCGGCGCAAGCTGTGGCTCGTCCTGGGTGCCTACACGATTGTTACGTTGGCGCTGCTGGCCGAGCTGATCTGGCTCTAGTCAAGGCGGGACCCCACAGCCCCGCTTATCGTGCCCATGGCGGCGACGGGCGGTGTTAAGCTGCGCGTCGAGCGCGTGGGTTGCCCAATCCCCGGACAATGCGCGACGCAGAACCCATCGGGGTCATCTTCGACATGGACGGCGTACTGGTCGATTCGGCCGGTGCCACGTCAAGCCACGCCTGAGGCAGCGACGGGTTCGAACAACGTTGCTGTGCGGATCTTCTCGGACCTTTTCCCAGGTCGCCCGAGGTTCGCCTTCTGCCGGCTGGGGGCCTAGCATTTCGTGAAGGGGACGGCCGTCTGTGGTAGGTCGACCGGGCAGCACGAGGCTGCGGACCGGCGCGAATTACCGACCTGTTTGTACTTAACTGCCCCCCGCCTGCCGTCGATAGCTCCAAAGACTCACGCAGGGCACGCCAGCGACCGACAGGGCGACATGACCCCCCAACAGGGCGGGGCGTGGCACATGCATTGCAGGCGACTTTTGGTAGATCTGAACACGCAAAGGGACTTTCTATGTCCTGAAGGAGCGGTTCGGGTCGTCAACTGTGCGATGATTTTGCCGCGTATCCGCGCCCTGATGCGATGGGCTCGCCGCCAGCGAGTGCCTGTGGTGTCGACGGTCGATGCCCACCGGCCGGGTGAGCCGGGCAACGGCCTTCCCCGCCACTGCATCGACGGTACGAACGGCCAGGAGAAGTTGGCCTTCACGCTGTTGCCCAACCGCGTGCTGGTCGAGGCCGACAACACGCACGGGTTGGACCGCCAGCTTCTTGCACATTACAGCCAGGTGATCTTCCGGAAGCGTACACGCGACGTCATGGGCAACCCGAAGGCTGACCGCTTGTTCTCGGATCTGGGCTCGGCCGAGTTATACGTGTTTGGGATCACCGTTGAGCATTCCGTGCGTCCTTTCGTACTAGGACTGCTGGCGCGTCGACGAGCGGTGTCGGTGGTACACGACGCATGCGGATGGTGGGACCCCGCTGACGCCGAATTGGCGTTTCGTCAGATGGCCGCCAAGGGGGCCCGATTTGTGGCCACCGAGCAGTTATTGGCCGAGGTAGTCGATGCAAGGCGGCGGGTGAATGTGCTGCATCGGCTTTCCAGGCGCCGCCGGTCCGCGCGAGCGTCAAGGAGGGTCTGACCCCAGGCTGCCAGCGGGCCCCGCATCCGGCAGGACTCTGGGCGCAAAAAAAAAGTCCCCGCCTGACAGAGAGTGGGCCCGCTGCCTACGGGGGTTACCGGCAAAGCCATTAGGGTTTTTACCTAGTAGGAACAGGTCGAGACACCGACGTGTGTTTCGGCAGGTGATTATCATCAATGGGCTTCCGGGATTGTACCTACAGTTGAATTTTTGCTGTCGGGGCTTGACGGGCTGTGGCGATAGACTACAATACAAGCAGTTGGCCCAGGCGCATTTAGCGCTATCTTGCTAAGCAGCGGGGCGTTCAAGGCCGACTTTAACGTGTCCATCACCCCCCCGCGTTTGGCTCCCCCCCAGGCCAAACGCATGATGGATAGGGCGTGGCGATGAGTGTGCTCGTCACGCCCTCTTCCCTTTATAGGCAAGCTGCTCCGGTTGTTTCGTGCGTGATTCGCGCGGTGTGCGGTAAATACGTATAGGGTTCGCGTCGCTACGGTTGCAGAGCCGTCGGCTTCGTGCTGCAATCGTACGGCATGGCTCGAGCGCGCATTGAGATTGTGGGCATCGGGATTGCTTGTCTGGATCATGCGATCCGTGTAGATCGCTTTCCACGTGATGATCGCACACACGTACTGGAATACCGCCGCGCGGGAGGCGGCATGGCGGCGACGGCGATGGTGGCTGCTCAGCGGCTGGGCGCTCGCTGCGCCTTGGCGTCGGTGCTCGGCTGTGACGAGCCCGGCCGTTTTGTCCGCCGCGAGTTGCGGCAGGAGGGCGTGGACGTGCGCTACGTGCGAGCGCGCCGCCAAGGACAGACGTTCACGTCTTTCTGCCTTGCCGAAGCCTCTTCCGGGCAGAAGATGATCATGGGTTGTCCCACCGACCTGCGTCCGCTGGGCGAGGCGGACGTGGACAAGAGTTTCTGGCAGATGCTTCAGCGCTGTTCGTTGCTTCACCTGGACGGGTGGCACGAGCAGTTGGCCTTGGAGGCCGCCGACCGGGCCCGCAGCGCCGGTGTGCTGGTGAGTTTTGACGCGACTTCCGTTCGATCGGCCACCGAATCGATCCTCGGTTGCAGCGACATCGTTTTCGCGTCGGCGAGTTTCGTTCGCCAGTTCTGTGGGCGAGCGTCATACGACCAACATTTGCGGGCGATCAAAGCCGCAGCCCCGCGTGCCCGCTGGGTAGGTGTCACGATGGGGCCAGACGGGTCGCTGGCGGTGGATGGCCGGGGACGTCGGCTTCGACAGCCGGCGTTTCGCGTACCCGTGGCCGATTCGGTCGGTGCGGGCGACGCCTATCACGGCGCGATCGCCTATGCGGCCATCCGTGGATGGTCGCTCGCGCGTGCGATGCGTCTGGCCTCTGCGGTGGGGGCGCTGTGCTGCACGCAGCTTTCGGGTCGCGCGGGCCTGCCGAGCCTTCGGCAGGCGCAACGGTTCCTGGCACGTCACCGCGCCGGGCGCTGACGGTCGCGGTTCACTTCAACGGGTGCGGCGGCTTGCCTGGTGAACACGACGATGCTGCCGTACTCGCCGTGGAGGCGATAGTTGGTGTCCTCGGCGAAACGCGAAACCTGCTGCGGCAGTCCCGAGCGATCCCAGCGGTCGCTTCGGTCGATGACAACCACGTCTGCCGGCTGAATGCGGCGGCCGGTGTAGATGTGCCGGTAATCCGTGAAGTGGGCGGCTATCCGCTCGGTCGCCAGGATCGTACGTTTTTTGGGGATCTGCTCGCGCAGCGCGCGGACGATAGCGAGCCGCGGGTCGGGTTCGTGAAGCTGCGAGGTGAAGGCGTACGGGCGATAGCTGTTGCTCAGAGGCGAGAAGGCAAACAGGTAGTGTGCCAGTGCCGCACAGGTCAGCACCGCCGCGGCCGCTCCTCGACACCACGCATCGGGTGGGAGATGCGCGCGCGCCGCAACCCATCGGGCAAGTAAGCCTGTCCGGGGGCGGTTTGCCATGGAAGCGACGCCTGCGAAGAACAGGACCGTCAAGACCGTCACCTGGTGCCAGAATTTGATGGTCAGCCAATCGGGGTTCTGCATCTGGCAAACCAACAGCAGCGTCGGCAGCGCCGCGATGGCTAGCCGCCATCCCGCCAGTGGCAGCAGCGCCATGGGCACAAGCAACATCAGGAGGAAGTAGATCGTCTGCGGCCTGGCCAAGCGACCGAAGAATAGAGCCGGCTTGGCCAGCGGTGCGGCCAGCAACTCGATGGGCGATCGACCGAGCTCGCCGAACAGGTCGAGCCGTTCGTAGCGGCCGTCGGCAATCTGAGGAATCAGCACGGTTATACAGATGGCGGCATAGACCAGGGACACCAAGCCGATCGCGATTCCGGTCTTTCGTCGAGGTGTGAACAGAACCAGATAGATCGCCCAACCGAAAGTGGCGGCTGCGGCAGTTTCCCTGCACAACAGCACAAGTCCCGCCAGTACGAGGGACGTTCGCCAACGCCCGAGCACACCGGTGGCCACCATGCCCCCCAGCAGAGGCATGGTGAAGTACACCCATTGGAAACCGTAGGTCGATGCGTAGATCAATCGGCTTTGCGAGGGCAACAGCAACCAGGCCGCCGCAAACGCCCAACCCACGGCGGTCGAACGTGACAGCCTGCGTGCCAGCCAGTAGGCGGGAATGGCCGGTAGATGAACCAGCATCGCGCCGCAGAACATCAGAAACGTCGGCGAGGGCCACAGGGCGTAGCCGGGCACCAGCACGTACATCAGTGGCGTGAAGTGCCAGGCCATCGGCACGTTGTCGAAGCTGTCGGAGCAGAGGCCCCGACCGGCGAGAGCATTCTTCAACTCCTCGGTGCGGTGCCCGATGTCGGCGTGGCCGAGCATGAAATGCTCGAAGAAGTTGATCTGCAGTCGGGTATGTATGAAGACGAGCACGCCGATCAGCAGGCAGACCGATGTGAGGGCCACCGGGTGCCCCCAGGGCCTTGGCGCCGGAGCGGGGAGCCTCGCGCCGGCGCGGAATGCGGCCCAGCCGCCGGCAAGGATGACCAGGAACCCCAGAGCGAAGGGGGGAGCAGATCCGGTAAAAATGTAAATGGACACCGGCGCGGCAAGCAGAAGCGGGCATAGACACGCACCCACAGTCGCCCATCGGGCCGCTGCGCGACTCGCCTTGCCGGCCAGTAAGGCCAGAATGACGATCCACGAGAGGACCGCCTCAACGAATATCAGAGAGGGCACGTAGCGACCAGCGTTCCACTGTTCGGTGTCATACGTAACGACGTTGAACTGACTCGCATCGATCGCCGCGATCGCCAGCAGAAACGCTGCCAGGCCCAGCAGCCCGAGCGCGAAATGTACGCGATCGATTGCAGAAAACGAGACCACCGTAGCGGGTGTGGACGACTCAAGGCGTGGCGCCATGCTACCCTCGCGGGCTTCAGTCATTCGGGGGGCAGCCGCGGCCCCACCCGGCAGGATAACATAGGCGGCACTGGACCGGCCAGCAGCCGCTCGCAGACGCGGGTCTCGCTGCGGCTGACGTGTGGCGGCCTCGCGGCGTGGCTGCGGAGCGGTCTAAGGCTTGATGGGTATGCGCGCGCCCACGTAATTCTTTACCACGCTATAGTCCGCGGTGGTGACCCGGCCGCTGCCGTTCAGATCGGCGCGAGCGTCGGTGTATTGTCCCAAGTTGGTTTTGACGGTGACATAGTCGGCCGTGGTGACACGTCCGCTGCCATCAGCGTCGCCGCGCAACGCGCACAGGTCAATCGCAAAGCCGGCCACCGCAAAGTCGGGGGCAGGCATGACGCGATACCACGTCTCATTGGCCAGGACCGGGCCTTGCTCGACGGCCCTGAGCGTCACCGCGTCGGGCTCGATCGAATAGGCGAACGCGACTCCCTCATCCGGACCGCCCGCAACCGGGACGACACGTAGGGCCGGCGCGCCGCCGGGCAGAGAGACTTCGCTGTCGAACGTCAGCAGCACAACATTGTTCTCGGTCTTGGGCAGCGTGCCATCGGCGGGGGGCTCGCCGGACGTCAGGGCCGGCAGAAGCTCATCGGCGCCCAGGTCGCCGCCTGCGATGGGGCGCGGGTCGCCGTCGATGTCGATAGCCGGCAGGTAGACGGCGCCGGCCAGACCGAGCGCCGCCGAGGCGGGTCCGATGTGCAGGTCGCCGTTGTCCGCGTCGAGCAGGGCCGGATCGCCCGTAACCGTGTTGGTGCCGAAGGGCGTGATCCCGCCGAAGAAGAGATTGCAGTCGGCCGTCACCGTACCGATGCCGCCGCTGTCCAGAACGCCGCGACCGGTGTGCATGATGCAGTTGTTGAAGGTGGCTGCTCCATTCCCGCTACCGAGATCGATGAATGCCAGAGGCCTGCCGCCGTCCGGATGGTTGGAGTAGAACGTGCAGTTGGTAAACGTCATGTCGATGTCGTAGCCGGCGTTGGGCTCGATGCGGATGATCTCCGTGTTTTCGCTGAAGCCGTTGGCGCTATAGAGGAAACTATTGGTCACGCTCACGTCTACGGCAGAGAAATTCTTGATGGCGTTGCCCAGGCTGTCGTGCAGGACGCACTCCTCGAGCACGTGGCCGTATTGCCCGCCACCGTTGAACTGGATGCAGTGCTTGCCCCAGCCGTAGCAGCGGAAGCGTCGGAACGTGAGATTGTGGCTGTCGCCGGCCACGTAGATGCCGTGGGAGTTGACGTTGACACCGTCGTTGCTGGCCACGACGTTTTCGATGAGACAGTCGTAGGCGCTGGAGCTGAACAGCGCGCTCTGCTCGGCCTCGTCGCACCACACGTTGCGCAGCGTCACGTCGTGACAGAGGCGAAAGTCGAAGCAGAACGTGGTGTTGCCGAAGCCCGGCACGTTGGTGATTTTCAGGTGAAAGGTAGACGTATCCCAGATGCTGGGGTCGCCGCCGCCGTCGACGATGATGTAACTGTGCCCGTCGGTCGTGAAGCCCCAATATCCGGGCGTGACGTTTCGCAGATCGATCACGACGCCCGGTCCGGTCGTTGTCAGTCGAATCGGCGCGACAGCGGTGCCGCTGTTTTTGAATCGTAGGCGTTTGTATACGCTGTCGAAGACCGCAGGGATGTGCAGCCCGGGCATCAGGTACAACGTGTCGCCGGGGCCCAGCAGGTTCAGCCCCGTCTGGATTTCCTTGAACGGTGTCTCGGTCGACAATCCGTTGTTGCCGTCGCTGCCGTCGGGCGAAACGTAGTAATCTGTTGCAGTCCCCGCTGCCGTCGAAGCCAAGACCACCAAGATGGCCGCAAAAATGCGAGCGGCGGTCATCATGGAATTCCCTTCAGCAATGATATGGATGATCTTGAACGCCGGCGCCGCACCCCTTGGGCCTGCGCCTGGCATCCGAGTCGACATGCCCATCTTACCCCTCCTGCACCCCAGCGACTTCGAGTGTAGCACATTCCAGCAAGGATGACAAAGGAATTATCAGTCGGATTTTCGGCATAGCGGGGCGGACGCGTACGGTCTTTGAGTCCGACCGCCCGATCCTCTATCATCTGTTGGGTGCAAAGGCTGTTGTGCTGCAATGAAGAAAGGATGAGGCACGATGACCACGACGGACCGGTTGCGGCTGGCCGGGGTGCAGAGCCTGGCCCAACTCATACGGGATGTTCGGGATTTCCCTAAGAAGGGCATCGTCTTCAAGGACATCACGCCCGTGCTGCGAGACGCGTCGGCGTTAGCCCTGGCGGTGGAGTTCTTGGCGCAGCCCTGGCGCGGCGAGCACGTGGACCTTGTTGCGGGCGTGGAATCGCGAGGTTTCATTCTGGGAGCAGCCGTGGCCCGGGCCTTGTCGGCCGGCTTCGTACCCATTCGCAAGCCCGGCAAGTTGCCGTGGAAGAGACGATCGGCTGAATACCAACTCGAGTACGGCACCGACACGGTGGAGATCCATGAGGACGCGGTTACGCCCGGCGAGCGGGTGCTGATGGTGGATGATCTGCTGGCCACCGGGGGGACGATGGCCGCAAGCTGTGAGCTGGTCGAATCGCTGGGCGGGCAGATTGTAGGCGTGGCCTTTCTGGTGGAATTGGCGTTTCTGGCCGGCCGCAAGAAACTTACCAAGCACTCGATTCACTCGTTGATCGCGTTCGACGCGTAGCGCGCGGCGAGAGGGAGGTTCTGCGATGCAAGAGCAGTTTGTTCTGACGGTGCCGGAAGGCAAGCGTTTGATCGCGCGAGCGGTCGGCAGCTACCCGCCGGTCAAGCAGGCACTGGGCGAAGGTACGGTCATCATCTGCACCGGATCGACGAACGCCTACGTATATGAGGAGTTGACCGGTCAGCCGATCGAGAAATGGCGATTCATCACGGGGCACATGGTCCCGTCGCGTGGCATCCGCGGCAGCAAGAGCCCTTCGGCCGAGATCGCCAACCTGGTGATCCGACGGGGCAAGCCCGATCGGTCGGCCGACTGGCTGGCTGCGCTGGCCGACCTGGGCCCGGGCGACGTGATCCTGAAAGGAGCCAACGCGCTCAATTACGAGCGCCGCCAGGCTGCGGTGCTGATCGGTCATCCCGAGGGCGGCACGGTGGGAAGCATTGTTGGCATCGCGGTAGCCCGGCGAGTGCAGTTGATTCATCCGGTGGGCCTGGAGAAGTCCGTCCCCGGCGACTTGCAAGAAGCCGCGGCGAGCATCGCGTCGGCGACGGACGGCTTCGGCAAGCGCAGCTCGACGCTGTGGGTGTCGTGGGGGCAGGTTTTCACGGAGATCGAGGCGTTGGAGACATTGTGCCAGGTGCGCGCCACGCCCATCGGCGCGGGGGGCCTCGGCGGGGCGGAAGGCTGCATCCGCCTGTTGGTGGAGGGCGCGGCGGAGCAGGTGACGGCCGCCGGAAAACTCATCGAGCAGATCGCGGGCGAACCAGGGGTCTTGATGTGATCCACACGCACTCGGGAGGTCGAGCCATGAAAACGGGCAGGAACCTGTGGCCCTTGCTGTTTGCTCTGATGGCTATGCCGGCCTGCAAGCCAGGGGAGGACGTCGAGGCTCGCAAGGCAGAGTCGATCGACACCGAAGACCGCATCCGCACCAAGGGCGAGCCGCCCACGTTCAGCTTCGCTCCCGAGGCAACCTGCGAAGACACAGCGGTCAACGGATTCGTCAAGCGGTTCGTGCAGACCTGTTTGAACGGCGACTACGCCGGGTATCGAGAGATGGTTACGCGACTGGTCGAGCCGATCGGACGAGAGGCGTTCGAGACGGCATGGCACGCCGTCGAGCGCGTCGAGGTGAACTCGATCGTGCTGACGGAGGGTGTGCAGCGGTACCCGGCGCCGGTGTATCTGGTGGGGGCCGAGGTCGAGATGCGCGAGCCGGAAGCGTCGGACGCCCATGTTGTAGCCGGCCCGCGCGTCCGCAACGTAAACATCCTGGTCTTTCAGGAGGCCGGTGAATGGGTCATGGCTCCGGCCCCGCGCGAGATCCGCCAGCGCTACGCGGCAAGCCGACCTGCGGACGACACGCCTGCACCCACAAGGTAGCCACACACGCAGGTCCCGCCGCTCAGAAGTCGTAGGAGAGGTTGGGGCGAAACGCCCGGGCAAACAGCCCGTGTACGCGCCCCATCACGTACGCGAAATAAATGCCCACCCCGATCAGCAGAGACCAGAGAACCAAGCCTAGGGTCAGCGACGCGAAGGAGTACTCCGCGCCGGTGCGCAACAGCGAGAGGATGGTCTGCCCGGTCCACCCGATCAAGGCCACGACAGCGGTGCCGTACAGGCCGATGTAGAGACAGTCCAGAATGAACAGGAAGGTGTAGTGGCCGGCCGTGCGCGAGATGGATATCAGCGCCTTGATCGGATTGATGCCCTCCAGGAACTTGCCCGACGCCATGCCGATCAGGCTCATGGGCGTAATGAGCGTCAGGATCGCCAGCAAGACCACATTGGCCGCGGAGAAAACCGATGCAAGCTCGGCGCGGCTGGCGGGGATGATCAGCTCGCCCCGGTTGCCCAGCATGATCAACACCATAAGGACTACGGCGTAGTAGAGCACCATCGCCATGTAGCCTAGGAAGGCCTGGCCTACCGTTATGAGGTTCCAGGTCAGATCGGGCGGATGCTCGCTGCCGACCAGCGTACTTCGGACCGTATCGACAAAGGCGTAATAGGCTACACCCACGAAGTAGAACAGCTCAGCCGTGAACAGAACGAATAGGATCGGGCGTGCCCAGTCGGTGCTATACGTGGCGCCGTAGACGGGCTCTTGCTTCATGACCAGGGCGATGGCCAGCAGAGACCCGACAGGTAGAAGGATAGCCCCTATGGCCACCCCGACGGCCAACAGCAGCGAACCAGCCGCCCCGAGCGGAAAGGTCACGGCCCGAAAGACTCCCGTGTAGAAGCCCATGGCCGAACGTGCCGGCGCACCCGGCATGCCGGGCATCAACTCGCCGGTGGCTGGGTGGGCGTCGGGCGATTCCGACGCTGGAGGCACCGTCTGCCAGCAATGGCTGCAAAGGACTTCGAGGTTCGGATCGTCGACCTTGATGCTCTTGCCACAGTAGGGACAGACGCGGGTCACGGTCTTGGCCGTCTCGACCTGATCGGCGGCCAAGGCGCCGAAATCAGGCCAGTCCCTTTCGTCCGGACGATCGGGCTCGGGGCTGGCGTCGCCCTCGGTCAGGGCCTCGATATCCATCGCGTCCTCGTCGACCTCCTCGATCTTCGGAACGCGCAGCACCTTGTTGCACCCGTTGCAGCGAATCGCCTTGCCGGCCCACGCCTCGGGCACGGTCAACTTCTGTCCACAACGATTGCACGCGATCTTCATGGTTGGCACCGCCCAACGACGAGCGCGCAAATTCTACGATCGGTCTTACCCATCGACAAGGGTGGTTCAGTGGCCCGGGGCCGACGATCTGCCGGCGCGCGCCGTGGGTGTGTTTGACCGGTGTGGCGGGCGAACATAAAGTGCGCCTGTGATCGGTTTGGGGGTAGGCGACCCGGGAGGCAAGCCATGTCCAAGTTCGTCACAGTCGATCTTGCGAAGCTCTTCAACGCGACGCGTCAGAACAAGGCTACGGGCAAGGCCCGCGCAAAGGCGTGGCCGCAAGCTGCCGAGGTGCCGCTGGCCGGATTGCCCGCGGACCGGCAGGTGTTCTGGGGCATACCGTTTCGGTTGGGCAAGCCGGGGGCGCGGGGTCGATGCCTGATTCTGCTGCCGCGAGGCCGGCGCGACGGGGTCGACATTCCTCTGCGCAAGACCGCGCGCTACCTGTGTGTCGGCCACGTCGATGAAGTTACCGGCAACGACATCGCTCGCCGCGTCGGTGAACATCTGGCGGATTACGTACTGCACTACGCCGACGGCTCGCAGCACGTCGTGCCGATCCGACATCGCATTGAGATCAACGGCATGGCGTGGCCGTGGGCGGCTGGGGCGATGGCCGCCGTCGCCGCCCGGATGCCGCGGCGGCTACGGGGCGAGCAACTCGAGCGCACCGCCTGGGGGCAGGCGCAGACCGGGGTGACCTCACCGGGTGGCTTGCCTTGGATCTACGCGATAGAAAACCCGCAACGCGACAAGCAAGTCGACAGCCTGACGATTCGTCCGACCGGGCGGGCCACGTTCGCGGTGGCGGGGCTGACGCTGTACAACGGTCCGGGCCATCCCCTTCGCCAGGTGCCGCGCAACGTGTACCGGCTCGTGCTGCCGTCCGGCGAGAAGCTCTCGGCCGACCAATTGGCCGTTTCACTGGATATGGGTGAGGTGACCGAGGTGTCGGCCGTACCGGCGTTCTCGGCGAAGCGGTGGCTGGCCTCTGTCGAAGCCGGTCTGGGCGCCGCCAAGACCGAACCCAAGGCCGGCAATCAGTTTCTGGTCGATGCGGCCGGGGCGGTGGGGGCGACGCTATCGGTCAAGGCAGGCAGGAAACGCTACGAGCTTCCGTTTGGCGACGCGGTGGCAAAGGGCAGGGCGCGGTCGGCCGACAAGAAGGCCCGACTGGAGGTCGTTTATCCGCACAAGACATGGATGTACGTCACCGTGACCGACTCGAGCACGGGTGGGCCCACGCCGGCGCGGGTGCATTTCCGGGGCAAGCAGGGGCAGTATCTGCCACCCTACGGGCATCCGGCTGACATCAACTCGAACTGGTTCGAGGACGTCGGGGGCGATGTTTTGCTGGGCGAGACGCCGTACGCCTACGTTCCGGGCCGCTTCCAGATGGAGATGCCCGTCGGCGAGGTATATGTGGAGGTAGCCAAGGGCTTCGAGCATCGGCCGGTGCGTCAACGGCTCGAGATCAAGCCCGGGCAGCGCGAGCTGCATCTGACTATTGACCGCTGGACCGACATGCGCCAGCAGGGCTGGCGGACGGCTGACACGCACGTGCACTTCTTGTCCAGCCAGACAGCCATGCTCGAGGCGCAGTGCGAGGGTCTGAATCTGGTGAACCTGCTGGCGTCGAAGTGGGGCAAGCTGTTCACGAACGTGTCGGATATCTCGGGCGGGCTGTCGGGGGTCAGCGAAGGCGAGACGATGATCTGGGTCGGCACGGAGAACCGCCATCACATCCTGGGACATATCAGCCTGCTCGGCACGCGTGGCGATCCGGTGTTTCCGCTGTGCAACGGCGGACCCGACGAAGCCGACATTGGCGAACCCGATTTCTGCTCGATCGCAGAGTGGGCCGACACCTGCCGGGCTCGCGAAGGCGTGGTGGTGCATCCCCATTTCCCCTATCCGCTGATGGAGAATGCTGCGGACTTGGTGCTGGGCAAGATCGACGCGGTCGAGGTCCGCGACTTCCAGAATCCCTCGCGCGGCGGCGGGATCGACACTTTCGCGATGCGTGAGTGGTACCGGTACCTCAACTGTGGCTATCGAATCGCCGCGGTCGGCGGGACCGACAAGATGCAGAACGGCATGCCCGTCGGCGGGGTGCGGACCTACGCCCGGCTGGATTCAGACGAGTTGTTCAGCTTCGACAGTTGGGCGCGGGCGGTCCGGGCCGGGCGAACCTTCACCACGAGCGGGCCGCTGCTGGATCTGACGGTCGATGGGCATCCGATCGGTTCGGAGGTCCATTTCGGCCGCGGCGGCGGCACGGTCGAGTGCGTGGCGACGGTGCGCTCCGCCTATCCGGTGCACAGCCTCGAACTGGTGGTCAACGGGCAGGTGGCTGCCCGTGCGACCGACAAGGCCGGCAAGCTGGAACTGTCGCTGCACAAAGACCTTGCGCTGCCGGGCAGTGCATGGATCGCCGCCCGCGCCATCAGTCGTCATATGGTGTGGCACTGCTGGCCGATCCACCTGGCTGCCCACACTTCGCCGATCTACGTCATTGCCGACGGCCAGGAGCTGTTCAGTGAGTCCGATGCAACGTACATGCTCACCCTGATCGACGGCGGGCTGACGTGGGTGGACACGCTGTCGGTACGGTACGACGAGCGGCGGCATGCGGCCTTGCGCTCGGTGTTCGAACACGCCAAGGCCCATTTGGAGGGTCGGGCACATCATCACCATCATGCCGCGGAATGATTGAGCAGGCGTGCGGCGGTGTGACGACCCGGGTCGGCCGTTTGGCTGGAACTGAGGCGAAGGCTATCCGCGGCGGTGCTCGGCCATGATCCGGTCGAACTCGGCCTGGTCGACGACCTCCGACTCGTCGATGAGCATGATCGGGATGCCGTCGCGAATGGGGTATCGGCGGCGCGTGTTCGGATCGGTCGAGTACAGCCAGTTGCCCACGAGGACCAGCGGGGCCTTGGACTCGGGACAGGCCAGGATCTTCAACAATTCGGGATCAAGTGACTGACTCATGACCGCGGGCCTCCCTGACGGCAGGACGCATCATAGCGGGCTGGCGAGGGCGGGGCAACGGCACCGGCGGATCGCCTGTAAGCCTTGCTACCAGATGGATTTCTGTTGCACGGTCCGATGAATTGACGAAGAAAGGGATGGGTACGGACAGAGCGAGCGGGAGGACACGACTGATGAGAGCAGCGGTTGCAGGGACGCTGGGGGTAATTGTGGGCATGGTGGTCGGCTGTAGCGGGCCCGTGAGCCAGTTTGCCGACGTCGCCGAGGCCAGGAGAAATGACCAGAGCTTGGTCGTAGGCGAGTTGGATCAGAACTGCCACATTACCCACATCCAGGTGCGACAGAAGGGCATGGCGGTGGCGACGATCGCGATTGAAGAGGGTGCAGACGGCGGCCGGCGTTTCTCCGCCGCCGTCAAGCCGGGCGAGGTGGAGTTGCGGGCCCGTGTCGACCAGATCGATCTGGGCGTCGACTCCGAGCGCCGCCACGAGCTGCGGGTGCGCGGCTACTTCACCGCCCGCCTGGATGTGCCGCCCGACAGCGTGACCTATATCGGCAGGATCTACACGGTAGCCGCCCGGCAGGCGGAACTGGCTGACTATCGCCCGCCGCTGCACTCCACGGGTCGCCCCTATCGAGTGTGGGTGCAGGCCAGCGACGATTGGGCCAACAGCGGCGGAGCCGAGGCCTACCTACGGCGCCACCACCCGGACTGCCTGGACCTTTTCAGCACGGTGCAGGCCGCCGTGCGCCCGACCTGGCAGGCCGAGTAGTAGGGATTCCTCGCGACCGGGGCACCGACTCGCCCCGAGTCGTCTACAGCCATCCGTTTCTGCGGCGCTTGACCAGCCAGAATGCGCCGATCATCACCGCCAGCAGCGGGGGCGGAACCGATCCACAGCAGGGCGGCTCTTCCTGGGGCACCGGCCGAGCCCGATCGCCGCCTGGCACCAAGGGGTTCAGCGGAGCGGGGTCGTTGACGTCGGGCACCCCGTCGTTGTCATCGTCCGGATCGGCGTTGTTGCCGATCCCATCGCCGTCGGTATCCATCCACTCGTCCGGATCGCACGGGAACGGATCGATCACGTCCGGGTAGCCGTCGTTGTCGTCGTCCAGATCCTCGTTGTCGCCGTCGCCGTCGCCGTCGCAGTCGCTCCACTCGGTGGGGTCGTTGGGGAAGGCGTCCTCGTCGTCGAGCACGCCATCGTTGTCGCTGTCGTCGCAGCCGTCGGGCACGCCGTCGTTGTCCATGTCAGAGTTGTCGTCGGAGCCGGGACATTGGTCGCATAGGTCGCCCACGCCATCGCCGTCCTGATCGCCCTGCGACGCGTTGGGATGAAACGGGCAGTTGTCCACGTTATCGGGTCGGCCGTCCCCGTCACTGTCGCCGTGGACGATGGTAAGAGCCACGTCCTCGCGCAGGCGATGGAAGTCGAGCACGCCCATGCCGGTGTAGCTGTCGGGATCGGAGGTGTTGGCGTATCGCTGCCGCAGGGCGCGGGTGACCGAGGCCCGATTCCAGTCCACGCGGTGATCGCCGAGGTACGTGAGGTACTCAACGTCCTGCTGCCCGCGGCGCATGGCTTTGAGGCGCACGCTGGCGATCGCCCCGTCATAGGTTCCGTAACCCGGCACGTCCCGGCCGGAATAAACGATCGACAGCGACTCAGCCCACCACCAGTTCGTGCTGTAGTTGTCCCAGTAGGGCAGGGCCCCGTCGATGCCCCACGCCCAAACCTGAAGGAATCGCTTTGAGTTGGTCAGGTTGCTGCCGGACGGGTCCTTGCCGCCGCCGTAGTACCACCATACCTCATCGGGATACTTCAACTGGCGGATGGGGATCTCGCCGTGATAGTCGTTCACGTTGCTACAGCACCAGAGGTTCAGCAGACCGTCGAGCTTCCCGCGATTCATCCCGGTCTTGTCGGAGATATCGACGCGGAAGTGGAATTTGGCGGCCGGGGCGGTGGCGGCTGCGTCGGCGGCGCCCTTGCGGAAAATCTTGTAGTAGTAGCCGAGGGCAAACATGCACTCGCCTTCACTGGGCTCATCGAGGTTCCAGAATTGGGAGTGCGGACCCGTTAGGTTACCAAAAGTGTACTTGTTGTTCAGGTAGATCTGGAAGTAGGTGTCGGTCCATCCCATGGCCTGGGCGCGCTCGGCGAAGTCGGCCACCACGTTGCGGACGCCCATCTCGTAGTCCACCGGATATGAATTCGGGGCGGGCGCCGTCTCGAGAAACTCGATGGGCGGCCTCTCGTCATTTGTGTTGGGATCCCTGCCCCAGGGCCAGAGGGTGTACCAGTACGCGCCACCAAGGCCGCCGGGGATCTCGTCGAACCAGAAATAGGAGCTGAGCGGCCAGGATTCGAAGACTGGCAGGTAGAACTCGGGGATTGGCGTATTCTCGCCCGGGCCGTGATAGCCCATGGCCGCAGTGAACGCCGAGCCGTCCAGGTACCGAGCGTACTGGCTTTCGAACTGGGTCCACCCGCTCGGGTCGATGTGAATGGATTCGCCGGCGCCTTTGAGGGCAGGCGTCCGAGTGGAGTCGACCCGCGGGCTCTTATCCAAGTCGAGCTGGTGGCTGTACGGCACGGTGTTGACGTTGGCGCGGTGCTTATGGCCGAGCTGATGATATCGCAGGGAGATATCCAGATAGCGAGGCCAGTTGCCGGTGCCGGCCCAGTCCCACGGCTCGTGGTAGCCGTTCAGATCGAGAATGAAGTTCTGCTCGTCGGGCAGTTCGAACGTCCGGACGAACAACTCCAGGCTGACGGTTAGCGGCGAGGCAAGCTGATCGCAGTTGACGGTAATCTGACCGGTATAGGTGCCGGCGCGGGCACCCTTGGGCACGTAGATGTCAGCCCAGACCGATTGGTTGGTTTGCCCGAGGACGTTGTTGGTAGGGTTGGGTATCCGGAACTCCGCGGGGAACGGACTGAACAGAGGTATGCAGGCGTCGGCGTA
Source organism: Phycisphaerae bacterium (assembly GCA_035530655.1). Taxonomy (GTDB): domain Bacteria; phylum Planctomycetota; class Phycisphaerae; order UBA1845; family DATKUK01; genus DATKUK01. The sequence continues at coordinate 19,946 of DATKUK010000138.1, read as the reverse complement.
GTACTGACCGCCACTGCGGACATACCAGCAGCGGAACAGCTCGATATTGGGCGAGGCGGCGATTGTAGCCCCGCCCGGGCCGATCAGATTGCTCACCGAGACAGTCACGTTACTGAGCCCGTCGACGAGCTTTTCGAGGATCAACTGGAAAGCGACCACTTCGTTGGCTGCCGCCCGCAACGAGACTCTGTTCAAGGAGCCGGCCCATACGGCGTTGGCTTTCTTGTACGCGTCGCCCGCCGGGCCGGGGATGCGGTCGCCGGTGACCGGGTTGACCTTGCTTAAGTCACCGCACGCCCAGTATCGCAAGACACCGGGGATCTCGGCCACCGCCGCCGCCTCATAGGGCTGGGTGAAACCGGCGTCGGCGAATGAGGTCACCGACTGAGGCGCCGGCAGCGTCAGTGAGGTGGCTGCAACGGCGCAGTTGTTGCCGGCATTGTCGTATGCGCGGATGCCAAAGTAGTACGTCCCGCCGGGGTCGAGCCCGTCCAACAGCATTTTCTGGGTCCGACCCGGGGTCATGGGCCGGGGGATGCGCCAGCGGTCGACCTGCGTGGCCGATGCGAAGTTCGCCTCGTCGATGGGGCTGGCCGAAATACGCACGTCGTAGCCGAAGGCTCGACCGGTGCTGCTGAAGTTACTGGGGGCTGTCCAGCTCAACATCGCTTGACCGTTCCATTCGCCCGGCGTGGCGACGAAGTTGCTGATGTTCTCTGGCGGCGTGGTATCGGTCGCGCCGCCTTTGAGGTAGAGCCACGGGCCGGCCGCCCCGCCCCACTGATCGCGCAGATACACGGTGTTGTTCTGAAGGCGGTAGCCCCGCGTGTCGGATAGCGTCAAGCCGTACTGGTCGCCGATGATGAGGGCATGCACCACATCCGGATCAAGCTTGATGCGATAGAAGGTCGTGTCGCCGCCTGGGGTCTGGCGCGTATAGGTTGTGAAGCCTTCATCCCGCGGGTGCGCGTAGCTCGCGAGCGAGCCGTTGTTACCGTAGGTGCCGGAGGTGAAATCACTGCCCGGATACGTCCACCAGTCGTCGGGCTCGGGGTTGTCCATATCTTCGGGGATGTGCCGCCAGTCCCAGCACGGATCGCCGGGCGAGCCGTTGTTGAATCCGCCCGACGTTTCCCCCTCCTGCCAGGGCACGTTAATGGTGCACACGTCGGCGGCGTACAGCAGGGACGCGCTAGATGCCCCGACATGGAGTTCGGCTTCGCTGATGGTCCAGCCGGCCAGCGACGAGAGGTCGAACTTCATGATGACCATTTCCTGGCTGGATTTGCAGCGGACCGAGCCGCTCTTGCCGCGGTTGACGAGCGTTTCCTCTTCAACCGCGTGGCTGAATCCGTCGTCCTCCGCGGCGGTGAAGGTCAGGACATTGGGATTATTGGGATCGAGAAATGCCGCCCTGGCGATAACAGGACCGAGAAGCAAGGCAGCCAGGACCACGCTTAAAGCCGGGACCGATCGACCAGGCATGACAGCAGGCTCCGATAGAAGGTCAGAGTAACAACACCCCTCTTTGAAACCCCTCGTTGCTGCACAGCGGGCACGTCATAGAAATTCTACTTGGGCCGGCCAATGCTTTCAAGAACCCCGTCCAACGCCGATAAAACACCGCTCGACCGGGGCATCGTTGGCACATTTCGCTCCGGAGGGGGGCGTGGCCCCATAATGTTTGACGCATTTTGCGGGCCGGCGCTACAATCGCATCCAAATCGTCCGGGACTCGTCCGGCGGGACAATCGCTGTGTAAGTGCCTGCTGAGCCGGCTTATATTCCCCCCGACAGTGCCGATTGGCGGCGGACACCGGCCGACGGAGGTGAAACAAGATGACGGTCCATGCCTTGGGCAGAGCGGTCCGGGTTGGGGCGGGTGAGGCGGTCCTATCCGATCTTCAGAGCCTCGAGTTCCGCGGCAAGTATCAGGGCCCGCCCCGCATCGAGGCCGACTTGCTCGGATACGTGCTCTTGCTGGCGGACGGTGAGAGCGAATTGCTGCTGATCGTTCTGGATCTGCTGGAGTTGTGGGAGCCGTGGATGCGGCGTTTCAAGGCGGCGATTCGCAGGAGCACGGGCATCGCGGAAGATCGCCAAGTCGTGCTGTGCAATCACATACACTCAGCCGCCAACTCCGAAGGCGTGCCGGAGGTGGCGTTGGCGTGGCGGCTGGCGCCGGCCGTCGAGCAGGCCCGCAAGCAACTCGCCGCAGCGAAGGTGGCCTTCGCCCGGCGCGACCTGGGGTCCCGATGGACGCTGCGCCGGCGATTTGAGATCGACTCGCTCGAAACGTTCTGCGTCATGTTCAACGACGACTGCCACGCGGAGGGCGACCGGCTGGAGATCAGCGGGCAGGCTGCCAAGCACTTGGCGGGCAAGGGGGTGGATCCGTCTATCTGGTCGGGCCACGGGAGCAAACAGTACTGCGACCCGGCGGTCGAGAGCCGGCTCGAACTGATCAGCTTTGCGAGCCGCCAGGGCGATCCGATTGCGACGATCGTACGTTTCGCCGCCCACGCGGTGATCACCAGCCACGTATGGATTGGAAACACGCTGTACCCGGATTTTATTGGCGAGGTGCGGCAGGTGTTGGGCCGAGAGGTTGGCGGCAAGGTGCTTTTCCTCCAGGGACCGATGGGCGACGTCAAGCCCTTGCAGCAGGAGTACGGGTTCGAATCGGCGACGGAATACGGCCAGCGTCTCGGGCGCGAAGCCGTGGCGCTGGCCGAAACGCTCGAATTCGCCCCGTTGGAGGCGGCTGCACTGGCCATGCAGCGAGTGCCGCTGCCGCTTCGGCCGGAGTACTTCATCACCGCGTCGCAGAGGAGAAACCAGAGGGACAATGTGCTGCGTCAGGCCGACGGGACGAAGTCTCCGGCCGAACGGCTCAAGCTGCTGCGACAGGCGGAAGTGCTCGACTGGGTGGAATTCTTTCTGGTGAAGAAGGAAATCATGGTCACCCCGAAGATGGTGGCCGACCGGGCGTTTCCGGCAATGGTGTCGGCCTGGCGGTTCAACGACATCCGTTTGGCCGGTCTACCCGGTGAGATCTTCGGCGCCACGGGCCAGCGCCTCGTCGAGCAGGCGGGCGGCGACAGGCTGGTGGTTGCCGAGTTGGCGGACGGCTACATCGGCTATCTCAGCCCGACCGAGGAGTACGGCACGGGCGGCTACGAAGATACGAGCTGTGTCCTGGCGAAGGGTGCCGACCGTCGGCTGGTCGACGCCGCATCCGACGCGCTGGGGGCCGTGTAGCGGCACCGCAGTGCGGCCAAGTCTTGGGGCACTGGCGGATCCCGGCGCGCCGGGACCAGTGGCACCCGAGAATACCAGACGTTAATTATCAGACACAGTCTACTTCTGGTAGAAGCTGACCATCTGCTTGCAGGTGACCGGCTTGATCTTGCCGGCGTTGCCGGCCTGGCCGAAGGCGGTCATTCGCGCGACGCACACCTTCTCCATCGCCTCGCGGGCGGGACTGAGGTATTTGCGCGGATCGAACTCGCCCTTCTTGGTGGCGAACACTTTGCGGATCGCGCCGGTTATAGCCAGTCGGTTGTCGGTGTCGACGTTGACCTTGCGGACGCCGTGCTTGATGCCGCGCTGGATTTCCTCGACCGGCACGCCGTAGGTCTCCTTCATTTCGCCGCCGTACTGGCGGATGATTTCCAGCAGCTCCTGCGGCACGCTGGACGAGCCGTGCATGACCATGTGCGTGTTGGGCAGCCGCTTGTGGATCTCCTCGATGACGCTCATGACCAGCACGTCGCCGGTGGGCTTCTTGGTGAACTTGTAGGCGCCGTGGCTGGTGCCGATGGCGACCGCCAGGGCGTCGACTTTGGTATCGGCGACGAACTGCTCGGCCTGCTCGGGATCGGTCAGATGCTCTTTCGCCTGCTCGGCGGTGAGCCCGGCGCCGTGGCCGTCCTCGATGCCGCCCAGCGTGCCCAGCTCGCCTTCAACGGTGATGCCCTTGGCATGAGCGGCGTCGACAACTTTTCTGGTGACCTTGGCGTTGTACTCGTAGCTGGCGGGCGTTTTGCCGTCGGCCTCGAGCGAGCCGTCCATCATCACCGAGGTGAATCCCTGCTCGATCGCGCTGAAGCAGGTCTCGGGCGAGTCGCCGTGGTCCTGGTGCATGGCGATGGGGATATTCGGATGCAACTCGACCGCAGCCAGCATCAGGTGACGCAGGTAGGCGTCGTTGGTGTAGCTGCGGGCCCCCTTCGAGGCCTGGACGATCACGGGCGAGTCCGTTTGCTCGGCGGCCGCCATGATCGCCTGAATCTGCTCCATATTGTTGACGTTGAAGGCTGCCAGACCGTAGTCGTTCTCGGCTGCGTGGTCCAGCAAGGCCCGCATGGGCATGAGTGGCATGTGCTTGCTCCTATGAACCCAATCAACTGCTTGTCCGCCGTGCCCGGCCACGCCGCCGGACTCGGAACGAGTCAGGGTACCGCAAGCGGCCGGCCTGGACAAATGCAAAAGCCGTTACGGTGCGACCTGCCGTTTCTTTGGGGCGGCGCCGGCGGATCGGGTCGGCGGTACGAAAGGCGTTGGCCGCCGCCCGATTGACGGGGTCGGGACGGATGGATAGCCTTGCGTGCGGCGCGGGCCGGTGCCGAAGAAGCGGTTCGGACGCCGGTCGCTGGATCGTCTTGTCCATTTTGATGCAACGAAAGGAGCGCGAGCCATGAGGGCAACGTTGCGTATGACCCTGGTCGGGGTGTGTCTGCTGGCGTTAGCCGGCTGCGGCAAAATGCTCGTCGGTCAGTGGCGAGGCGTGGATGTAGCCGGCGGCGACAAGAGCAAGTTCGGCTTCGGCATCATGGAGTTCAACGAGGACGGCACGTTCAAGGGGGTTGCCACGCTCGACGGCGAGAAGGAGTCGCTGGCGGGCACCTACAGCTTCGACGGCTTCAAACTCAAGCTCAACACCCAGGAGACAGAGCAGGCCTACCGGTCGACCCACAACATGTTTAACAAGTCGCTGACGGTCGAGCACGACGATCTGAAGGCCCGGCTCGAACGCATCGGCAAGTGAGTCGGCAGCGACAGCCGATCCGTGCGGGCACATCCGGCACGTTTTGCTCGGGCGGCTGATTGACTGTGCCGGGCGCGCCGTCGCTTCGCATGTGTGCGCCCGCAGTTGGCTTTAGCGCCGCGCGGCGAGGATCAATCCTGCAAGGCCATGATCCAGCCGGCGATCTGCATGCGGGCCCACGACATGGCATTGTCGTCGGCCGGCACGAACTCGAGGCCCAGAACGTCGATGCCCGTGGCGTCGGGTGCGGCCTCGGCGCCGGACAGACGGGTGCGGAGTTTCTCCAGTTCGGCGGTGATCTTGGCGGCCTGGGGCGAGTCGACCTTGGCCTTCAGAGCCGACATGAGTGTCAGCAGGTAACGCAGATCCTCGGTGCCCTCGCGAAACGCTTCCCATCCCAGCGTGGGGATCAGCGTGCCGTCCAGGTCGGCGTAGCTGACCATCCAGTCCATGTGCGAGCCGTCGAAGTCGTTGGCGGGCACGTCGGCCGACCAGTTGTAGGCCCAGCAGTAATGTCCCTGCACGCCCGATTTCCAGACATTGAACCCATAGGCCCAGCGTGCGGTCGCCGTGTCGCTGCGCTGGTTGACCCCGCCGTACGACCAGACCTGCTTGCCATCCTTGCGTGCTAACTCGACCAGTTCGTCGACCTTCCCATTACAACTGAATATGTCGGCATAGGGCAGGAACTGTTTGGCCCGTTCGGCGCCACGGTTGAGGACCACGCAGAACAGCGTGACCTGGTCGTCCATAGCCGCCTTGAGCGCCTTGGCGTCGCCCAGCCATCGCTCTTGCGCTCGGCCGCCCTTGCCCGGCTCGTCGAAGATGCACCAGATCAGCCGGTTCCAGCCGGCCTGTATGGCGTGGCGATGCATGGCGCTTACCGCCTCGGTGTAGAGTTTGAAATACTCGGGCGAATCGATTTCGACATCGGCGAGGCGGCAGATCTCCGTGTCGAAGCTGTGGTTGCGGTCGTTGCCCTGAAACCACACATGAGGCCCGGTGATGCCGTGCGCCTGGAGTCGTTTCATGTATGCGTCTTGCGCGGCGAAGTCGAACGTCCAGCGGTCGTTGACGCGGCGCATTTCGTAGCCGCCGGGCCACTGACTGGTGGCGTTCACGCCGTGTGAGGCGAGGTCGGCGCATTGGACGTCATCGAGTTGCGAGTTGATGTACTGGCCGATCCACCACGTGCGATTCTCGATCAATCGGAACGGCAAGACCTGCAAGCGGAGGTCGAAGTCGTGACGGTGCCCGCCGGTGGTCAACGTCACCTTGCCCGTATAGAGCCCGGGGCGGGCATCGGCGGGTGTGCGGATGGTGAGCCAGTACGCCAGTGTCGTATGGGCGGGCACGACGAGTCCCGCCTCGGCCCGACCGGCGTAGCGATTGCCGCAGAATCGGTTTTGCGGCCAGATGCGCACCGGATGGACGCGCCAGTCGCGCGACGATGAGCCGTTGCCCCAGCGTATGGGGGCGAATTCGATCACACCCACATCGAGCGCATCCGATGATATCGTCGCGCCGTCCTTGGCTGTCAGCGTGCCGCAACTTATGCGGACGCCGGTGAGTTCCTCTTCGAGGCTTCGCAGCCCTACGATGATCGGCTCGGCTTCGCCGAGGGTGGTCACCGCTTCGATCGCGGCGCTGCGCTCCTGCTGTGTAGGCACCGAGTTGGGGTACACCGGTCTGAGCCAACTGCGCACAAACGGGATAAACCCCAGTTTGCGATGCGCGGCGGCCACCGGCTCGAGCTGGACAGTCTCCTCAAACGGCAGACGCGTGCCCATTCGCTCGGTCGCCTGCCATACTTGGTTGTCCAACTTCTGGTGGTGCAGCCTGCGCAGGTCGTCGTCCTGCCCGGCGGGTGGTTGGAACGCCTTGATCTCGCCGATCGGCATGTCCTGATCGGCTATCAGGAAACGAAGCTTGGCGCTGTCGTGGTCGGCAAGGGCAATGTGCCGGCCTGACACGACAAAGTCGGCCGTCTTCCACTTATCGTCGGCCTGTCCCCCGACGTTGCCGATCGGATGGTAGCCCCACGACTCGGCGCCGGCATCGTAGATCATCGCCACCGCGGGCGAGCCGACCGTGTCGCGATACTCGACACTCACCACATAGAGCCCGCTGGGGCTGCTGCCCTGCCAGAAACGCGGCAGGTACAAGTAGCAGTTCTCATCTTTCCTGGCCGCGCGGTACCGCTTCTGACCATCGGTTGCCGGCGCGGTCCATCGCTCGGTCGGCTCGACGACCGCATCGGCAGCCGTCAGTCGCACCAAGGGCGGGCCAAATTCCACCGCCTGACTTGCAGGCGAACCCAGCAGCGTCAAGAGAATGCACACCGAGATCGGCCGCGTAAGACTCCATGAATCAGTCATCTTGCCCACTTACCTCCCAACACCGTCCCGCTGGCCGGCGGATGAACCGAAGAGCGTTCGCAGGGCTGCGCCCAGACTCCGCAGGGGACTCACCTCGAACCTCGGCTGGCTGACCGTGCCACCTATCTTGACCTCCACTAACTCGCGCACCGCCCCTTCCAGCAACTCACTGAGCACGGGCACCCGCTGCATGCCCTCCAAAGTAGCGGCCACCACTGTCAGGTCCAGGTATTGCTCGGGCAACAGCATCGAGCCCGTACCGTATAAGAGCAACCCCCGGCCGCGCAGGTCGATCTGTTCGAACGACAGAGTCCGTCCCTGAAGGAAGAACCTGGCGAACGCGTCGTCCAGCGTCTCGGTGGGCGGCTTGGCGATGTTGGCGGCGTCCAGGAGCGATTCGATCAACGGAAGCCGCCGGACCTGGGCGCGGTGGAGGCGCACTTCACCGCCGCCGCGTCGATCGACCGATGAGCCGGCCCGACCCGACAGGAACAGGTTACCCGTGACCGACCCGCCAAACGCCGACCGGACGGACGGGGCGTCGCCGGGGCGCAGCAACGGACCCATTTGCGCATCGCGGATGACCATGGAGACCCCGTATCGCGTGCCGTCGCCGCCGAAGTCGGCCTGCACCAGGCCGGCCACGCTGCCGCCATACAATTGTCCCGAGGCATCCGTAATCGTCAGCCGATCGCTGTCGGGTGGCTTGACCAGATGCCCCGTCAGATCGTTGACGATGCGCTGACTGATGGACGCCCTCTTCAGCCGAAGCTGCCCGTCCACGGAGAACCCCTCGCCACGGGTGCCGGTCTGTCCGCTGGCTGCGACCGTGCCGGTCAGCTCACTGAGCGGCAGGCCGACATGCATGCTGCAATCGTCGAGCGTCAGCGTGCCGGAGTAGGCCCACTGTCTGCGACCGGCTTGGTCGCTCTCGTATCGCAGGTCGGTGAGGTTCAGGTCGAATCGTCCGGTCGCCTGGATGGTGCGAAGGACGCGCTGGAAGGACTGGGGCAAGGCCCGCAACAGTGTTTCGTCGAGCGGCAGGTCGTCGGCGTCGATGGCGAGTTGGCCCTGCGGCTGTGCGGTCCACCCAACTTCGCCGTCCAGCGCGACGGTGGCCTGTCCATAGCGGGCGACGAAGTCCTGGAAGCGGACGTCGTCCGGTCCGGCGAAGATCTTGCCCCGCGCGTTCGTCAACGGCAGAGGGAACTTCTCGTAGCAAAAGCTGCTGCCCAACGGCTCGATCATCGCCTGCCATTCGGCGCCGTCGGGCCCGTGCCTGAGGGTCACCGCGGCGTTCACCTCACCCGCAGGCTGGAGTTGATCCCACGCTGTTTGCATCGCCGACGGCAGGGCACCCCGCAGACGCGTATCGAGCATCAGGTTCGATGCCTCGATCGACAACTCGGTTCCGCTGGCGCCGGGCGCCAAGTCGAGCACCCCGCTGATTCGCACGGCTGCATCGTCACAGTAGCCATCGAGATGCGCCAGGTCGATTCGACCGGGTCTGACGCGCAACCGCCCGTGCACGCGCTCCAACGGATAGGCGAACTGGTCGTGACGGACCGTGCCGTCTCGCAGGCTGGCGTGAAGGTCGTACTCCAGTTCAGCGTCGCCGGCGACCTGCCAGACGCGCCCCAGAACGTCGGCCCGGCCGCGGACGCCGTACTTGTCCAGCACACGCCGAGCGCTTGTGGGCAGCGCCGCCAGGAGCGAACCGTCCACCGCGACGTTGGCGGCCGCCAGACGTACATGGAGGTGTTGTTCGAGCCCGCCCAGCCTGGCCTGGCCGCTGATGCCCACGCTGGCGCGGCCTCGCATGCCCGCCAACCTCTCCAGGATAATTGCGCCTTGACGGATACGAATGAGGCCGGTGGTATGGTCGAGGCGGTAGGGGAAGGTCTCAAACCACCCCGTCACATCGGTCAGCTCGATATCGACGTCCGTCTGCCAGGGCGCCGGGCCTTTGTCCTGGCTGCCGGCGTCGCGGCGGAGGCTTGCGATGACGTTGACGAGCCCGAAGGGCGCGAACCGCGCCCAGATCTTTCGGTAGGAGGGCTTTAGGGCGGCGAACAACTCCCGGTCGAGCGGCACGCTATAGCCGCGGATGTTCAGCTCGGCCTTGGTAAACCAGCGTGGCTCTTCGAGCCTGCCCTCGATGTGGATCGATGCCGGACCGTGCCGCGCGGTCAGGTCCTCCACGACAATGCCTCCCCCGTCCTTTTCGTCGAGGAACCGCACCACGCCTCGCACATCGCGACAGCGATATGGGAATCCGCGAAACGAAGCGCTGCACCCGAGCGCCTCGATCATGCCGGTCACGCGCGTCGGTGTGTTTTCGCCGGCTTGCCTGAAGACGTGCAGGTCGGTCAGGACCGAACCGGCTGGATCGAAATCGTGGAAGAACGATACAATCCGATGACCAAGTTGGGAAATCCGTTCCCGTGCGTCGGCCGTCGCCAGCCGGGGCAGGACCAGCCCGTCGCATTTCACGTCGATATCCAACCCGATCGCCGAGAAGGGGCCGCGGTAGTCGGTCACCGAGCCTTTGACATGGCAGGGCGCCTCGTTCAGACGCCCGCGCAAGTCGAAGCCCAACCGCTGTTCGGTAAAGGTCAACGAACCGGCTACCTGCGACAACCTGATTAGCCGTCCTGCAACGGCCTGCTCGCCGTGCAACTCCGACTCGTCGAGCGGCACGGACAAGTTGACGTCCGACACGACGACCTCGTACTCGTCCCGATCGGGAGGTAAATGACGACGGCGGATCTCGCGCGCCTGCCCGGTAAGCTCTAAATTGTGACACCATTGTTCGTATTTCGGTGGCAGAGCGGGGGCGATCTCCTGGACGCCCAGCGGCATGGATTCCAGCGAGAATGTCCCCGTAGCCAGATCGATGCTCGCCCGGGCTGACCCGGGGGTGGGCTGCCTGATCCTTATTTCGATCACATAGCCGTCGGCTTGGCGGGGGCGGGCCATGGCATCGAGCAGGATAGGCTCGGGCCGTTTAGCGGGGTCGTCGCCGACGGTGATGGTTCGAACCTCTGCGTTGGCGATCCGCACCAGCGGCAGGGCTTGCCACTCTTGCTGGTCGGTCGTCCGCTGCCGTGCGAGCAGGTGCTGCCAGTTGTAGCTGTAACGCTCGCCTGAAACGCGGCGGACCATGGTCAGCACGGGGCTGTCGGCCTCGATCTGCTCGACCTTCAGGCGACCTTTTAGCAGGCTCCACGGCGTGTGAACCAGGTGGACGCGCCGGGCGGCGAAGATCGTCCGTTCGTCGGGCGACGCCAGGCCGGCAAAGAACTGCTGCGACGCGGGGACCCGAACCTCCACGCCGGCTACCTCGATACCGGAGAAAAGCCTGAAGCTTGCCGAATGGATGGCTACCTCGCCACCGGTGAACTCCTGGAGAAACTGCTCGGCCTGCCGCCGTACGCGCTCGTCTCGCGTCAGGTAGAGATAGCCCAGATAGCCGCCCGCCAACGCGACCAGCACCACCATGCCGACCACGCGGCGTCCGACGCCCACCGGAGCAGCGCCGGACTTGTGCCCATGCAGCCATCCGCGAAGCACGGATTTGCTCATGGCCCATCCTCAGATGCGCGCGACATCGGGGTCGGCCTCGGCCGTTTCGCCGAACTGACCAGCAACGCAAGGCCTAAGGCGGCCAGGATTCCCACGAACGGCATCGCGGGCTGGCGATACCGCAGGCTGCCGACAAAGACGCAGTGCAACGCCGTCCAATAGACGGCAGGCAACAGCAGCACCAGCGCGACCCGCAGGCGATCGCGCAGCGCCCACAACCCGACGGCTGCGAAGATCAGCACGGGCACCATGTAGGCCGCACTGACCGCTCGCAGCTTTACGCTTCGGTAATCGCCGAAATTGGGCCAGATGTTCCACGTTCGAACGAACTTCACGCCGGCCAGTCGCAGCACGCGGGCCGGGTCGCGTCGCATGGTCTGAAGGGCCTGGCCTTGCAGGAAGGCATCTCGCTGCAACTCCGACATTTGGACCACTGCGGGCGAGGCGAAGACATCGGCCAGGTTGCTGCTGCCGTCGGCCTGGGGGCCTTGCCCGTCATAGAGCGAGGCCCCGCCGTTGGTTGTGAGCCAGACCCATTGGCCCAACACGACACGGTTGCGCCACGCCCAGGGAAACAGCGCCGCGATGACGAGTATGGGGATCAGAGCAACCTGAACGCGGGCACGTGCGGGCGAGTGGCGGCGAGCCAGCGCGAGGACGGACCACAGCGCGATGAAGCCGATCGCCTCGGGACGCAGGTAGACGCAGGCCATCGCCAGTGCGGCGGCGATGAGCAGCCGCGGCGTCGACAGCGACTGAGCCCTCTCTATCAGCGGCCAGGTACACAGCACAAAACCGACCAGGGCAGCCGCAAACGGCGTCTCGGTGAGCAGCAGCGACGAGAAGAAGAGGGCGAACGGATCGACGGCGACCAGCGCGCCGGCCAGCAGGCCCGCGCCGACACCTGCCAGGCGCATGGCCAGCGCGGCGACGCCCACGGCAGCGAGCGCGCCCAGGATGGACTGGGCCAGGCGGGCCGTCAGCACGGGATGGGCCAGGTGGACAAGGCGGGCCAGCAGGGCGGGATAGAGACCCATGCGCTTGGCCCGGTCGCCGTTGGGCAAGGCCAGCTCGCCCGCGTCGCGCAGCGAGACCGCCAGCGACCAGTACTCTCGCTCGTCGGGGAATTGAAGCTGTGCGGCTGCACCTGGCCGATCGCCGGTGCGGTGGATCGCCCAGCCGGCGCGAAGCAGCAACGCGAGCAGGAAAACACCCACCAGCGGCAGCAGGCGGGCGCGAGGCGGGGCAGCAGGTGCGGTATCAGCCATGCTCATAAGGTCACACGTCAGCGGTTTGATTATACCGCAGGTTGCGATCGCTCGCCGAGACGGGAGACCGGCGTGACGGTCGCGGACGATTCGGCCGGCATAGGCAAAAGATGTTCTTGGCGGGCGGATTCTTTGCGGTTCGGACGTGGCAGCCTTGACGCGCGCGGTTTGCACGTCAGGATGGCCGGACGAGGGGGCGGGACATATGCGAGGAGGATATCGGTATGGCCAGGCAGGCGGCGGTGGTTCTGGAGAACGGCGATCTGAAGGTCGAGGTGAACGAGCGAGATCTGGCCGTGCGCGTGACGGTCAAGAGCACGGGCGAGACGCTGCGAATGGCCGGCGCCCAGCGCGACGACGTGCTGCTGAACGCGCCGGGCGGGGGCGAGTGGCGGAGCTTTGCACGGCAGGTCGAATCGGTCCGCAAGGTCAACGGCCTGGCGATCAAAGCCCTGCTACCGGAGCTGGGGCTGGGCGTGACGATTCGGCTGGAGGAGTCGGACGTGGTGTTCGAGGTGTCGCCGGAGGGCATCAGGGGGCGCAAGCGCCCGCGCGACGTGCTATATCCGCGCCACTTTCTGCTGCCGCGAAAGAAGGAGGCGTATGCGACGTTTCCGTTCGGGGCGGGCAGCATCATCCCGGCCGAGTTCGACTCGATCTTCCATCACCGCGAGGGCTACGCCGAGGCGGTGGCCCACTGGCTGGGCGGCTACACGGGCAAGACGGGCTACTGCGGCATCGCCGAGACGCCGCACGATCTGTACCAGGCGGTCGACCACCGGACCAACCAGCCGGCCAGCGTGTTCTTCCATTGGCTGGGCAGCCTGGGCGAGCTGCGCTACACGCGGGTGGCGCGCTATCGGTTCGCCGAGGGCTTCGACTACGTCAGGCAGGCCAAGCACTACCGTCAGCACTGCAAGGACATCGGTTGGTTCCGCAGCCTGGCCGACAAGGCGGCGGAGAACCCCAACGTGAAGAAGCTGATCGGCGCGCCGATCGTGTGCGTGCCGATCTGCAATCGGCGCGAGGCGAGTCTGGAGTATCGTGCGAACCAGTTCACCGACGTGGCGGGCTGGGTGGAGCAGTTTCGCAAGAGCACGGACATCAAGAACGCGGTGGTACACGTGGACGGGTGGGGGATTTGGGGCTACGACGCGATGCACCCGGACACGATTCCGCCCAATCGCGAGTGCGGAGGCGTGGCGGGGCTGTCGGAGTTGGCGAGGCGGGTGAAGGCGGCGGGGTATCTGTTCGGGCTGCACGATCAGTACATCGACTACTTTTTCCACGCGCCCAGCTACGACCAGCGGAACAGCATTCAGTTGGAGAACGGTAAGCCGGTGCGGATCAACCGCTGGTGCGGCGGGCCTTGCGGGCACTTGTGCTACACGCAGATTCCGCGGTACGTGCGACGCAACATCTTCGAGGGCGTGCGGCGGAGCTATCCGATCAACCACAACTCGCCGTCGGTGTGGGAGATGGCGGCGCCGACGGCGTACTACCTGGACTGTTTCTGCCGGGGCGCGGTGGAGTGCTGGTCGAGCGAGCATCCGATGACGCGGACGGAGGGTCGGCAGATCCATAACGAGGTCTTCCAGCTCGTGCGCAACGGGGCGGACGGGCAGATGGTGGTGCTGTCGGTGGAGCATCCGCGGGACTACTCGATTCCGTACCTGGACTTCGCGTGGGGCAACGGGCACTTCTCGGCCGACGTGCCGAACACCAAGGGCGAGATACAGACGCAGGCGATCGGCACACCCGTGCCGCTGTGGCACTTGGTGTTTCACGATGCGTTGTGCCTGCCCTCGTCGGGGAGGGACTTGCTGGAGGGTTTGCTGTACGCGCAGGCGCCGTACTTCTGGCCGACGGACAAACCGATCGCGGCAGCGGAGCTGAAGCAGAAGAAGGTGCTGCTGTCACTGCACCAGGACGCGGCGTTTGCCGAGATGACCGATCACGAGCTGCTCAGCGACGACGGCAGCGTGCAGAAGTGCGTGTACGATCGCGGTCTGGAAGTCGAGGTGGACAAGAAGAAGGGCACATACCGCATCAGTCGCGGCAAGGCGAGGACCAAGGGCACGCAGAAGCTGTCGGCGATCAAGTAGGCCTTAAGCGGATTGCGCATTTCGGGTGGGCAGATTTGACCGGCAGGTTGGCCGTGCCGGATCGATGGAGGCACCACGGTGGCGCGGTGCCGGTTTTGGGGCCCGCTGACTATTTGTCGGGCCGGACGGTGAGGCGCAGGGCGCGGCGGGAGTCGGGGCGGAGCCTGACGCGGTGGTGGATGCGGTAGGGCACGACCCAGACGGGCCCGTCGCCGTCGCAGATGATGGGCACACGATTGCGGTCGGCGGGCTCGACCTTGGCGTCGATCAGGAACTCAGCCAGGCGCTTGGAGCCGGGGGCGCCGAGTGGGCGAAAGCGGTCGCCCCGCTGGCGTGAGCGCAGCACGAGGGGCAGTTCGAGCCGGTCGTAGTCGAGCCATTCGACGTTGCGGCTCTTAGCGGCCAACATGCAGTCGAGTTCGGCGAAACGGAAGTCGACCAGCTCGGCTTCGACGACCAGATCGACGGCCGACACGTGGGTCTGGCCGGGCACGGACAGCGAGACCGGGCTGACCGGTGGGGCGGGGACATCGGCTTCCACTGAGAGGATGAGGCGGTCGTATTGGCGGCGTGCGATCAACCCGCCGGGCAGGTGCACGATCTTGCTGCCTGCCGACTGACGACACAACTCGACAACGGCCACAAGCTGGGCAAACCCAACGTCCTGTTCTCCGATATTGAAGCGAAGCATCGCCTGGCGAATCAGCTCGGTCTGCACGATGGTGCTCTTGCGCAGGAGTCCGGGGACGTTGAGGACGAGGCGGCGCTGATGCTGGCTGACAATGAGGGTTTGCAGGGCGCGCTCGGCGGTTTCGCGGAGGTAGGCGTCGATCCAGACAGCCTGCTGTCCGAGCCGCAGCAGGGCATCGGTCAGGCCGACGTTGAATTGCCGACGGATCAACGGCATGAGTTCGTGCCGGAGGCGATTTCGTGTGTGGTCCGGCAGGAGGTTCGTGGAGTCCTCACGGTGTTCGATGCCGGCGTCGGCGAGGAACTGCTCGATTTCGTCGCGCCGAAAGGTCAGCAGCGGACGGATCAGTCGGATGTCGCTGCCTTGTCGAAGCGGACGGCTGGGAGCGATGCCGGCCAGACCCCGCATACCTGTGCCGCGGATGATGCGGTGGAGGATGGTCTCGGCATTGTCGTCGGCGTGATGCCCGACCGCGACACACGAGCTGTCGGTGGTCAGGGCCAGGCGCTCGCAGAAGTGGTAGCGGTGTTGCCGGGCGGCTTCCTCGAGGCTTTGCCGCGGCTGGGCGGCGGCGCGGACATCGACCCGTTCGATGGTAGCCGGCAGCGATAGGGCGCGGGCCTGGTCGGCGACGAACTGGGCGTCGGCGTCGGCTTCGGCGCCGCGCAGTCCGTGGTTCAGATGCGCCACGTGCAAGTGCCAGTCGCGTCCGTCGGCCCGGTTGACGGCGACGAGGCCATGCAGCAGGGCCATCGAATCCGGCCCGCCGGAGACGCCGACCACAACGCGCTCGCCCTGTTCGAGCATGCCTGTTTCATCGATGTAGGCACGCAGTTTGCGGAAGAAACGAGCGGGCTTCACGGCCGGTGACTCCAAAGCACGAACCCGACGACCGAGCGACGGCGGACAGCCCATGGTGCGCGAAAGGCAACAGATTGCGGTGCCTGGGTATTCTACTGTCAACCCGCCGTAGTGGAAACCGGTACGCCAACGGCTGCGACGCGCGTGTGAGACCATCCATCTGGAACCCTGATTGGGCTGGTGGCTGGTCGGGGCCGCTCCTCGAGGTCCTGACGGCTGTACGCGAAATCAGCGGATTGCTGGCGATCTTCGCTCGTCGCGACGAATGGTCAGCCACAAGGTGTCATCGGGGGAAGCTGGTTCACCCGGTAGGCGGGCTGTGCCGCCGCAGGGCGGAAGCTTGACCGTAGCGGCAGCGCGCTTTTATGGTTTGCACACAACGAATGTGCCCGTTTTGACCAATGGAAGGAAATACCTTGGACAAATTTGTTCCTACTGAAATTATCAATGCCCACGGCCACTATCACCCCGGCGAGTTAGAACAGGTGGCCGAGCGATGGCAGGCGGCGGGGCTGAAGGCGACGTGCCTATGCGGCACGAGCGAAAAGAGCAACGCCGCGGTTCTGGCGTGTCGCAGGCAGTTCG
This sequence comes from Phycisphaerae bacterium, assembly GCA_035530655.1. GTDB lineage: Bacteria > Planctomycetota > Phycisphaerae > UBA1845 > DATKUK01 > DATKUK01. The sequence goes on along the minus strand of DATKUK010000138.1, from coordinate 3,423 downwards.
GCAGCCTGGTCGTACCGTTCGGCTACGTGGATATGGAGGCCGGCGGTGGGAGTGAGGTGGTCGACCGGCTTCGCGAGCAGGGTTTCGTGGGGCTGAAGTTTTTGTTTGCGCCGCAGCCCTATTCGCACGAGCGGTACTTCGGCATATACGAGCGCGCGGCGGAACTGAGAATGCCGGCGGTATTCCATACGGGTTGGGCGGCCGGTGCGAAGATTAGGCGCAGCTTGAACATGATGCCGTCGGAGCTGGAGGCGATTGCCAAGACATTTGAGGACTGGAAGATCGTCGCCGCCCATCTGGGGGGACTTCTGGGCGGAGGACGCGGTGGGCGTCATGGAGCAGCACGCCAACGTGTTCTTCGACATGTCGGGCGGGTTCATTCGCATGCAGGCACCGAGTTGGCTGCGGCGCCTGTTCCTTCGACAGCGGACCAAGAACCTTCGCAGCCTCGAGGAAGTCGTGGACCATTCGCTGATCGGCAAGCTGGTGTTCGCGACGGACAATCCGCCTCTCGAGGAGTTGCTGGAGTTCTACGTGAACCTGCTGAACTGGCTGGAGGTGCCGGTAGAGATTCAGCGGAAGGTGTACTACGGCAACGTGGCGACCATTTTTTCCGAGGCAGGCTATGAACTCGAATGACAGAGCGTCGGACGCGCCGCTCGACTTACTCATCCGAGGCGGCTGGGTGGTGGACGGCACGGCGTACAAAGCGACCCAGCGTGACGTGGGGGTGCGCGACGGTCGGCTTGTCGTGCGGCCGGGCGTGGGGAAACTGACGGCTGGGCAGGTCATCGACGCAGCCGGGCTGATGGTGGCGCCGGGCTTTATCGACATTCACGGACACAGCGACTTCAACGCGTTGATGTACCCCCGGGCCGACAGCAAGCTGTTGTCGGGCGTGACCACCGAGGTAAGCGGGAACTGTGGATACGGGGCGTTTCCGCTGCTGGGCGACGTTCTGGATCGGAGGAAGAGTGAGTACGAGCATCGCGGATTGAAGATCGACTGGCAACGCCCCGACGAATACTTCGCGCGGGCCGAAGCGTCGCCGAGCAGCGTCAACCGCATCGTCCTGGTCGGTCACGAGAACGTTCGGGCGGCGGTAATGGGCTACGCCGACTCGCGGGCCGATGACGGGCAGATCAGGCAAATGGCCGAACTCGTGGCGGAGGGGATGAAGGCCGGCGCCTGGGGCTTCAGCACCGGATTGATCTACTCGCCCGGCTGCTTTGCCGACTGCCGCGAGTTGATCGCGCTGGCGAGGGTGGCCGTCGAGCACGGCGGCTATTACGCCTCGCACATTCGCGGCGAAGGCGCGACGGTACTGGAGGCGGTGGACGAATTTCTGACGATCGTGAGCGAGAGCGGCGGGTTCGGTCAACTCAGCCACGTCAAGGTGGCGGGGCAGCAGAATTGGCACCTGTTCGAACCGCTGAAGGAACGGCTGCACCGCGCGCGCCAGGAAGGTGTCGACTTTCTTGCTGACCGGTATCCGTATACGGCGTCGAGCACGGATCTGGGCAGCATGGTGCTGCCGCAGTGGGCTGTGGCCGGCACGCTCGATGAACGGCTGGCCAGGCTGAGCGATGCAGACGCCCGCCGCCGGATCGAGCGGGCGATCGCTGCGGAGAAGGCACCGGACTTCGCAGAGCGCATCATGATCTGTGACGTTCAAGAGCCGGATCGCCGAGACACGATGGGCAAACGGCTGTCCGAGGTGGCGGCGGCGCGCGGGACGTCGGTGGTGCAGGCCGCCTTCGATCTGCTGCTGGGCGACCAGATGCGCACCACGTGCGTGTGCTTCACGATGAGCGAGGAGCACCTGGAACAGACGCTCAAGTGGCCGTTTGTGATGATCGGCTCGGACGGGTCGATTCATGACGGCATCGGCGCCGAGCACGGGCCCCGCTGCCATCCACGATCGTATGGCACGCCGGCCAGGGCGCTGGGCACGTACGTGCGCGAGCGGGGCGTGCTGAGCTGGCCGGAAGCTGTGCACAAGCTTACGGGCTTGCCGGCGCAGGCGCTGGGGCTGGCCGATCGTGGGCGCATCGCCGACGGACTGGCGGCTGACCTGGTGATCTTCGACCCCGAGACGATTGCCGACCGCGCCCGCTATGACTGTCCGGCTCTGCCGCCGGCGGGCATCGAGTACGTGGTGGTCAACGGCCAAATCGCAGCTAGGCAGGGCGAACACGCCGGGGTGTACCCGGGCAAGCTTCTGCGCCGGACATGACTGTCCACGCCGCCGCGAGAGGGGGCACCGCCGCTCAGTCAGCAGCGCCGTCACTCCACGCAAAGCCACTCGGAGGGCCCGTAGCGCGAGGCCCAATGAATGGTGAACTGTCGGCCAAGTTCGTGTCGGTGGGTCTGGATGGCTAACTCGGGCGTGTTGTTCTGTTCGCTGAGGTGGGCCACGGCGACCCACTGAAGGCGCTTGCCGGCGCCGGTCCTGGCGAGGTGGGCCGATTCGATGTTGGACAGGTGACCGCCTCGCCCGCGGATGCGGGCCTTGAGAGAGGCGGGGTAGGGTCCGTTCTCGAGCATTTTGGGGTCGTAGTTGCTTTCCAGGTAGGCGGCATCGAGTCGGCCGATCAACTCGGGCAGGCCGGCAAAAGGGTGGCCAAGGTCGGTGAGGATGCCGAGGCGTTTGCCGTCGTCCTCGACGACGAAGGCGGCACCGTCGACGGCATCGTGGGAGGTACGAAGGGTCTCCACCGTAAGTGAGCCGAAGTCCAAGCGATCACCCGGCGCGAAATGCCGGACGTCGTCGACGCGACCCAGACCTCGTCCGATCCTTCGGAAGGTGGGCCTGGTGGTATAGATCGGCAGCCCGAACTTGCGCTGGTAGATGCCCGCGCAGCGAACGTGGTCGACGTGATCGTGAGAAAGGATCACGGCGGCGACACGGCGGATATCGCGATTGCGGTCGGCCAGACGGCGCTGGGCCTGGAGCCCGCTGATGCCCGCGTCGAACAGCAGCGCCACACCGTCGGATTCGACGTAGATGCAGTTGCCGTTGGAGCCGGATTGAAGCGAAAACGTACGCATCGTCCGTTCCTGCGATCGTGGTTCGTCGCCGCCGTTATCTTACCCGGCTGACGGTCGTAAGGCGACTTGCCGAAGCTGGCCGAGGTCATTCAGCACTTCGATGTCTGCGGCACCATCGAGGTTAAACAGGAGCCGGCCATCGCGCAACTAGCCCAAGTTACGCAGTTGAGTGGCAAGAATGGCCCTGATCATAGCGCCAGGGCCGGTTTTCGTCGAAAGTCTTCACTACACTTGTGTGGCCCCTTCGAGGTATCGCAACCTCTGGGGGAGCGTCAGACCCAGACGGGCGAGCAACACCTTCTGGGCGTTGTCCGGCGTGGTCACACACCGGAGCCGGACCGTCTTGCCCGGACGGCCGTCTCGGGTTCGGGT
>DATKUK010000137.1:0-32336 GCA_035530655.1 Phycisphaerae bacterium | reverse complement strand
ATCCGGTGCCAGCAGATTGTCCTTGCTCACCGAGTCCCAGACCGAGATCCGTCCGGCGTCATAGGTCAGCTTGCAGGCCGACAGAGCCGGCACGCTCAGTGTCAACGGTTGCGGGGGCTCGCCCACCACGACCGCCAGACCAGGATCGTCGCTCTGCGCCTGAGCGTGGCCAGACGCGCCGCCTGCCCAAAGCGCCTGTGTGCCCGGCCCGGCGTCCGTTGCCGACTTCCGACCGGCAACCAGTCCGGCCGTGGTCCATGCGATAGCCGCGACAACGGCGCAAACCACTAGCGATTTCATATGGATACACCCTCACTGCTGTGGTCGTCAGGACCCCAATGACCCCTCCCACCGACCGCTCAAACCTTCTTCGCAAGCGTTGCAGCCACGCACCGCAGCCGCCGCTCGCGCTGTTCGCTCAGGTTTGCCACCTGACCATGCTCACGACCCGCGGCAGGCTGCGCGCACGCTCCGTGTGTACAGTAGACGCAACGTCCGATCAGAGTCGTGACGCGCGGTATCCGTCGCTCGTGCCGCTCGCACAAACGACAGACACCTCATACTATCAAAAACGTACTCCCCTTTTTATACCCACAGTATATCGGACTCTACGACACCTGTCAAGCGAATCTCGAGAAAAAAACCGCATGCCGGGCACATGAGCAACTGCTGACGTAGCGTCAGATGTGATCGTGTGGGTTCTCGGTGCAGATAGTCAAGGGTCCCATGCGTCAGGCTTGGGCGCGTTGAGATCATTGAGGACTGGCCCGTGACCCACATCCAGAAAACGCGATGCATCGGGCGGGTGCGGTTGCTCGAGGCGCAAGCGGCGCTGTCCCTGGACGATATCGAGCGCGCCGGATCGATTCTGGAGGATGATCTGGTGGTAACCGACGCCCGTGAGGGCGAGGACGGTCCGGCGCATCTTTGGTATAGGTACCAAGCCAAACGGCTCGCCGCTATCGAGGGGATACCCGTGGACGAGCAGCTCGAAAAGCGCGTTCGGCGTGAGATCCCGCCGCCGTCCTATCTCGACTTTCGTCTCGGTGACTAGGCGCGATTCGAGGCGCTCACAGCGCCGACCGGTCATTCGCCGACGATCCGATCCACCACGAGTTGCCGGAACTCAGGCGACAGGGCCGCAAAGTAGGCCGTGAACCCGGTCACCCGCACGATCAAGTCCGGGTATGCCCAAGGGTCCTTGTGTGCAGCCAGGAGCTTGTCCCTGTCGATGACGTTCACGTTGAACAGCGTGCCGCCCAGATCAAAATGCGTCTTGATCAGGGCAGCCATCTTGGCGATCCCCTCCTCGTCCTCCAAGCCGCCCGAGAACTCCAACTGCATGGGACAGGTATTGCCGTAGCCGGTCTGGACGGATGCGATGGCCTTGGCCATCGCGGTGGCCGCCCCGTCGGCGCGGAAACCATTGTTCGGGTTGGCCCCGTGCGAGATCGGTTCGCCGCGGCCGCGCCCGTCCGGCGTGGCGCCTACTTCTTTACCCAGCTTTATCGTCGCCGACCATGAGAACCATCCGGGGATCATGATGCGCCCGCCCGGCGTGCGTTTTTCCTTCACCAGCTCTGCAAACAGCTTACTCACCCGGACGGCCCACTCGTCGCCGAGCGATCCGCCCTGACCATACCGCGCCGAGCCCCTCAGCATCGCCCGCACGCGCAGTCCCTCACGGTCGACATAGTTGTTGCGCAAGTGCGCGGCGACCTCGGCCCACGTCAGCACCCGCTCGCGCTGAATTCGCTGCTCCAGGGCGGCGAACGAATCGGCCACCGTCGCCAACCCCGATCCGTCGACGCACATGTTATAGAATTCCACCCCGCCGTCCGTGATGTCGACGCCTTTCTCAATCGGACCGTGACAGAGAAGATTGAGCATCAGTTCCGGCTCGTTGTCCTTTTGATGCGCCAGGTGGAAATCGATGCCTTTGGCCGTACAGAGCACGGCACGTTGGAGATGTTCCTCGAAACGCCGCCACAACTCGGCCACGCCAGGCTCGACCGTGGGGTCCTCGATCATGTCGTAAAAGGCGACTTCGAACACCTTGGCCACGTTGATCTTTACAATGTCGTTCAGCGTGTACTCGCGGCCGGGAATGGCCATCCAGTGGCAGCCGACGGCGATGCGCTGCCGAGCCAGCTCAGCCGGATAGCCGTTCCGCATGAATCCCTCCACCAACCCCTTGTCGCCGGCAAACCTCGGCCAGCCCTTGCGGTCGCGGAGCAGATGGCCCACGGCCGTCAGAAACAACTCCTCGTCCATGTTGTCATGGACTCGAACGGTGAGGTTGTTTGCGATCCCCAACCGATGTGCAGCCTCAAGGATCAGGAACGAGACCTTACTGGTCAGGTCCTTTCCGTCGGGCCCCGGCCCGCCGACCTGGTAGTAGTGCGTCTCGTTGAGCAACAGGCAGGCGATAAGGAACAGGGCATCCTCGTCGTCGATCCGCCCCGACGCGATGTCGCGCTCGTAGTACGGTCTGAGCAACTCGTCCAACCGGCCGCCCGCGCCGTCGCGATTGTAGACCCGCGAGCCCATATTGAACCAGGCAATCCACTGACACGCCTCGCGAAGCGTCCGCGGCGGGTGCTCGACGATCCACTCGTTGACCTCGGCCATCTCCGTCAGGTTGGCTTTCAGTTCGGGGGCGCTCTCCTCCAGCAGCGCCTTGTGAATGTGCTCAATGGTGCGGCGGATCCAAGTCTGCACGGCAAGGATCACATCTTCCTCTGCCTGGTAGAACTCCGCCTTGTCGGGCCCGTGGTTTCGTCGCCCGTGACGGACCTTCTCGAGAAGCCCTCCCCAGCCGCGTTCGAGTCCGATCGTGTAATCGGGCCCGAAATGCGAGTCGCCCCCGATTCCACAGGTAATCCCATAGGTCTGCTGGTCGCCGACCAAGTGCGGATAGGCAAACTCGGGCGGCCAATGGACCGGCCGACGACGCGACATGAAGACCATCCATCGGCCCGCCAGGGCATCCATCGGATCGACATACGTGGGGTGCGCCTGCATCAGCGAGGCGAAGTTCTCGGCCCAGCCGCGGGCCCCGTAGAACGACCCGTTCGGATGGTTCGCGATCGGCTCCCACTGGAAATCCTCGGGCGGGGCTACAAGCCCCAGATCGTCCTCATCCATGGATCCGAAACGAGCGATCTTCTCGCGCGTCTGTTTCAGTTTCCGCTCGACCAGATGCCGCAACCTGTCCTGGTAGGTCAACGGTGCAACGTGAACATCACTCATCCTTCTTCCCCTCCGTCCATGCGCACGCCTGCGCAACGAACCTCGATCCCTCGCATGCGGGCTTCGGCAATCAGATGGCCCATCGCACCATTGCCCGGTCTGTCGAGTTCCTTAGCCGGACGGTCCATCCCCAGCGCCGCATACTTGCCGGTTCCGAGAGGGTGATACGGCACCAACTCGTAGTACAGCACATTGCCAAGCGAGGCGACGAAATCGGCGATGCGGCCGATCTCATCGGTCGTTGCGTTGACGCCCGTAACCACCGGCGTGCGGACGATCATCGGTACCCCCTCGGCCGAAAGCCGCCGCGCGTTGGCCAGGATCTGCTCGTTTGATGCGCCGGTCCAGCGCTCGTGGGCTGACGCATCCATCATCTTGACGTCCACCATGAAAAGATCGGTCAGAGGCACGGTCGCCGCCACGCGCGACCACGGCCAGGCCAGGTTTGTCTCGATAGCCGTATGAATCCCCTCAGCCTTACACGCTGTGAGGATCGCCAACGCCGACTCCAACTGAACCAACGGCTCGCCTCCCGACAGCGTGGCCCCGCCGCCCGAGCTTTCATAGAACTCCTTGTCGGCTGCGATCTCCTTCATGACCTGGTCGACGGTCATCTCTCTGCCTGCCGGCAACATCGCCCTCGGATAGCAGACGTTCGCACACGATCCGCAGGCCATGCACGATGCCCGGTCAAACTGCCGCTTGCCGGCGGTGAGCCGACCAGCCTGTCGCGAGCAGACGGCCAGGCACGCTCCGCAGCCGATGCACCGATCCGCGAAGAACTGCATCTGCCGATCGGGCACGAGCGCTTCAGGGTTGTGGCACCACCCACAGCGCAAGTTGCAGCCCTTGAAGAATACCGTGGTCCGAATTCCCGGACCATCATGAACCGAAAAGCGTTGCACGCTGCTTATGATCATCATGCGTCCCGACGGGTTTCCCTTCCTTGCACACCTCCACCTGCATTCTACCCGTCGCGGCCCGGCCGTTACATGGCCAAACGGCCGCCGCGGGCGCCGATAGTGAGAACGGGCACCACATGGCTGCGGATAGAGCCACAACACCTCCGGTCCCCCCAAGCACTTGCGGGGTGCTCAGCCGCTCGAACGGTGAAAATGAGGGCGGCGGCGGGTGTGCCTGATGAGGAGGCCCGGCTTCGTGCGCACGACAAAGCCGGAGGGCGCCAGGCAACTCGCGCCCCGGCACTTCCACCCCTGGCCAACAAGAGCCAGCCCAAGCCGCTCGACAAACGGCTTGGGCTGGCGCATGTATAATCAATTAGCGACGATCGAGACTCGCTCGCGCGTCCTTACTTGTTGTTGCTCTTGAAGCGCCACACCACCCCGGTGGTCGTCCTGTAGGAATTAACCTCGTCGATCCGCCAGTAGTGCCACGTGTTCTTGGGCAGATAGCCAGGGCCAAACGTCGTCTCCGTCTGGTTGCCCTGGAACGCCGACGCACCGGAGTCCGGGTTCGTGCCGAAGTACACGTCATGGCTGGTGGCGCCGGCACCGGCCGTCCACGAAAGGTCCACGTTGCGGCTCACCTTCATCGCGCCATCGGCAGGACTCGGATTGCCCGCCTGACCGGGCGGCGAGACGCCGTCGTTATCCAGAATTGTGTACGTGTGAACCGTGTTGACGCCGAGCGTCGCGTTGGTCGGATTGCCTAACCTCAATGGTCTCGTCCGACTCGCCGTTGCCGTCGTCGACGATCGTGATGTCGATGGTCTTACTCCCGTCGTTGGGATCGAACGCCAACATACCGGCTCCCGGCGTATAGTCCAACCCGTCTCCGGACGCCGTGGCGCACCCGCGGCAGAAGAAACCAGAGCTGTCGGGAGCGACTCGCCCCGACAGCTCTGGCCTCACGGGTCCTGCGATGTTTCCCAGCTACGGCGCCGACGTGATCTCGATGAAGCAGATCTTCGAATTCGACGCTCCTGCCGCCGGCTGGAACGTCAACCGGCCGTCGCTCACCGTCACCGTCAGGCTGTACTCATCAAAGTTATCCTCCCCGTCCGGATCGTTCACGATCCAACCTTCGATGTCGAAGTTGTTGGTCTGGTCAATGTAGCTCGGATCGCCCGCCGCCACGAACACGTCGTAGTCGCCGTTGGACAACGCGATCTCCCAGTTGTGGTGCGCACTGTACTTCTGCAGATGGTTCAGCGTGTCGTACCGCTGGTCCGGATCGGCGCGGCTGTCACGTTCGACAATGTGGGCGATCGGCTTTTGGTGACGCTGGCGAACACGCCGACGTCGGATGTCCTCGTGCCGACAGACGTGTTGACGGCTGTCTTCTTCGAGGTGAACGCGGTCGATCCGCTGATGCTGACACCCGTCAGCGCCGTGCTGGGGCCCGGGTCGAGCGTGCTGTTCGGTGTGTCCGAGCCTGGTGGATGGGTCGGGGGCGAGTGGGCGTATGCGGACGATCTGTCAGGCAGCGGTTGACCTTTCGGCTACGGCATTGGGGCGGGAGGCTTTGGCCTGTTCGGGCCGGCCGATCGGTTTGGGGGCGTCAATCTTGAAGGCCCGCGGTCGGTGGCCGGCTTGGAGTATGGCTTGACGTCGGTGGGTGACGACCCGACGACGGGCAACGCCCCGGTTACAGGCAAGAACGCCTTGATCCAGAACGAGGTGATCTTCACGCTGAGCGGGCTGCCCGATGGTTTCGACCCTTCCCTGCGGATCTCGGGCGTGAGGTGGCAGTATGGCACGAGCCTGGACGAGCCGCATCTGCCCGAGCCGGCGTCGGCGGCGCTGGTGTTGTGTGGTGCTGTCGCGCTACTGCGGCGTCGAAGGTAGCGGATCGGCCGGCCCGCGTGCAGAGGCGAGTTGCACGCGCTACAGCTTCGCGTATCGCGCAGATCACGGCCCTGCTGCGCAGGACCGTGCGAGCCGTCGTATTTACGACACTATAACACTGCTCAAGAGCAGTGGCACACTGCCCGACCTAAAGCTGATAAAGAAAGGCGGGTAAAACCCGCCCTACGTCGCTCAAGAGCCCGCTGCGGCGGGGCACACGGCTGTGATTGCGTTTCCGATCGTGCAGGAGGATACTCTGCGGCCTTGCGGGCGATGGAAGGGCGTCGGGTGCGACTCGATTCGTGAGGCCTCATGCAGTACTGCCTTCTTTACGTGTTGTTCCTAATCGTTTTCACGCAACTGCTGCGTTATGCGCTGATACGGGGCAGCGGCGTGTTCGCGGTGTCGGCGGTGAACTATGTGGCCGCTGCTCTGCTGGCGGCGGGGCTGCTGGTTGGCCTGTGGGGGGAGGTGCCGGCGTCGGGTCGGTGGCTGGGTGCCGCGCTGGGGACGACCACGGGCGTGCTGTACTTTTTGAATCTTCTGGTGATGCTGGTGGCGTATCGGCAGGTGGGGGTGGGCATCACGTCGGCACTGGCGGGGATGGGCGTTGTGATACCGGTGCTGGTGTCGTGGTATGCGTGGGCCGAGCCGATGACCGTCGCACGATGGGTGGCGGTTGCGATGTTGCCGCCGGCGGTGGTGCTGATGCGGCCCCACGCCAAGGCACGTCGCCCGCTATCGCTGAAGGGCGATGTCGTACTGCTGTTGGCGTTTCTGCTGCCGGGGACGGTCGGCACGATTCACAAGTCGGTCAGCGTTTATATCCCGCAGGCGGCGCATCCGCTGTATCAGTCGGTGTTGTATCAGTCGGCGCTGTTTGCGGCGGCGGCGGTCGTTTCGGTCGGGTATGTGTGGGCTCGTCGGCTGGAGTACGACAGAAACTCGGTGGCGCTGGGGTCTGTCCTTGGGGTGAGCAATGTGCTGGCAACCCTCTTTATTCTGCTGGCTTTGGGCTCGATGCGTGCTGTCATTTTGTATCCCACCAGCAGCAGCCTGATGATCGGCTGCTCGGTGGTCGTGTCGTGGCTACTCTGGGGCGAGCGCGTGACGGCCAGGCAAGTGGCGGGTCTGTGCCTGGCGGTGGGGGTGGTGATCCTGTGCAACCTCTAATGCGCGGGTCGCGAGCCGGCGCGTGCAACGCCCCTGAGCGATGATCCAGGCAGAATCGCTTCACCTCGGCTATTCCTGGGGGCAATCAGTTGGGACGGCTTCGTTGAGGGCGAGCGTGGCCTTGAGGACGCGGGCCTGCTGGTGAAGGCCCGAAGTGCACAGGGCCATGACCAGGGCGAAGTAGGCTTCGAGCAGGCAATATGCGCGGTGGTCGACTTGGCCGTATCGCCTGACGTAGGCGGCGCGGAACCGGCTGTGCCAGTCGATCGCGTGGAACGGCTTGACGACGGGGTTGTCCGTACAGACGCGGTACGCGTAGCCGCCGGCCGACGGGTCGGCGAAGCCGTCGACGTACACTTTTTCGGCGCGCATCGCCAGCAGCTCGCCAGTGGCGTACGACTCGTACTTGACCAGATCGAACAGGGGATGGCCGTGGTAAACGCCGGCGACGGAGACCGGATCGATCAGCTTGAAACGAGTTGGCGTAGCGGTTGCGTCGTCCTGTCGTGGCACCAGGACATTCTCGAGGAACAGGTCGCCGTGCAGTCGGACGCACGGGGCTGCGTCGAGCGTTTCCAGTGTGGTAGGCCGCCGGAGCAGCCGCTGCATGGCTGATTGCAGACCGGGCAGGCGCGTGTCGTTGATGTGGACGACGTCGGCGTCGATCAGCGGGGCGAATTCATTGTGCAGCCTGAGCCGGGTGAGCGCTTCGGTGATCGTCTGCTGTACGTGCGAGGCGAGCGACTCGTGTGGCGCGATCGGTTGGTGCAGATGCTTGAACACTGCTTGTCCGAGGGAGTCCTGGAACATGTCGGCCTGCTGCTGCGTCATGGCGGCTGATTGGGCGAGCACGGCGACGTCGATACTGTTTTCGACGCAGGCCATTTCATAGCCGAGTTGCGCTGTGTCGTCCCACGCAGCCAACAGGGCGGGGAAAAGGTCGGCCGCCTTGCCCTGCAAGGCCTTGAGGTATTCGATCTCGCGACGCAGCGTGCTTACGCCCCACGGGCCGGGGGCGGCGGTGCCCTTGGAGATTTTGCGAACGCGCAAAGAGCCGTCTTCAAGCCGGATCAGTTCCGTGCGGTCCCAGTAGCCGTCGCGAAGGGTCTTGACGACGGTGGCGACCGACGGTGTCGGTGATGGGTGCGATTGCTGCATCGCGCAAGCCCTGTAGCGCATGCCACGCCTCTGCCCGTAATCATGGTACGACGTCTGGCGCCCTCGCGATACGTATTACTTTGCTGATCCACGGGCGATGAGGCGGATAAAGCAGACGGCTTGCTGGCCTGGTAGTCGGTAAACGGCGGGCGGCGATCCCGCTTGCGTGGCTGGGTTGCCGTTTCCGGCAGCCGCCTGGTTCTGATAGCATATGCGGGAGACTCCAGGGGCAGCCCGCGCCGTCGGCGGTGCATCTGCAAGCACGGATTGGGTTTTGCCGGGGAGGCGCCATGAGTGACGCGGAAGCGCAGGACCAACCCAAAGCGGCCCATGATCTGGCTGGTTGGCAGGAGCAGGTAATAACTTGCTGGGACCGGAACGCTCCCACGTGGACCGAGCTGGTCCGACAGGGGTGTGACGCGTACAGGGAGTTGTTCAACAGCCCTGCGATGCTGGCATTCATAGGTGAGGTGCGTGGCAGGACCGTGCTCGACGCCGGGTGTGGGGAGGGCCACAACACCCGGATGCTGGCGCGGCGAGGCGCCCGGGTTACCGGCATCGATATCTCGCCGAAGATGATCGAGCTGGCGGTGGGTCAGGAGCAGAGCGAGCCACTCGGCATTCGGTATGAGGTGGGCTCATTCTCCTGCATGTCGATGTTCGACGAGGCCAGTTTCGATCTGGTGGTTTCCACAATGGCCATCATGGATGGGCCCGACCTCGGCGGCGCGGCCCGCGAGCTGTTGCGAGTGTTGCGGCCCGGTGGCGAACTGGTGTTCAGCATCCTGCACCCTTGCTTCGCCACGCACGGATACGGCTGGATCCGCGACGAGGGCGGTACGTGCGTGAAGATGACCGTCTCGAACTACTTCGACAACGAGCCGCGAATCGAGCGTTGGACGTTCTCGAAGGGGGCCGTACCGGACGACGCGCCGCCCTTTGCGGTCCCGCGCTTCCCTCGGACTCTCTCAGAATATGTCAACACGTTCATGGGCGCGGGGTTCGTGCTTACGGAGGTGGCTGAGCCTCGTCCTTCGGCGGAGGTGTGTAGGGATCGGCCATGGCTGCAACGATTCCGCGACCATGCGGCGTTGCTGCTGTACGTTCGGGCCTCGAAACCGGATTGCATCGCCTGAGCCGGCAGACTGTCATCCCCAAAGTGGTCGCGCGATGGCAGAGCGGTGCCACGTGCTTTGGCTCCGACGTTATACTGAGGGCATCTATCAGGGAGACCTACGATGCTGACCGTTACCGGCCGCCAGATCGAGATTGACACGCGTACACTCAAGGCCGTCATGGACGGTGGGCTGATCACGTCCCTCGTCCGCAAGTCGGACGGTCGGCAGCTCATCGCAGCACGGGCGGGGCAGTCGCCGCCGCTGCAACTGGTGTACACAACCGGCGAGGTGGTCGATCTGGGCTGTGCGGACGGCGACCGTATCACCTGTTTGCGGCACAACGATCACCAGGCGGAGGTTCGCGTCGAATCGTGGTATGGCGACGGGGTGATCACCGTAAGCGAGGATCGCCAGACGGGTGATCTGATCGTCGAGCCGGCCGGGTATGCATCCCGGCCGGGGCTGCGGGCGTGTCGCTGGACTGTCGCGGGGATCGACGACGGCATGGAGTTGATCGCCCCGTTCTGGCAGGGCGTTCGGGTGTCGCTGCACGATCCGCTCGTGCACAACACGTTCTGGAATTGGCCGCAATCGTGGGAGGCGGGTCTGGCGATCCTTCAGGGCGCCGAGGGCGGCGTGTGGATCCATTGCCGAGACGATCGATACCGCTTCAAGAACATGCAGGTCGGTACGTCGGACGACCCGCACCGCCTGGGCTTTGAGACGGAAGCCTACGGTCCGCTCGATGACAATCTGGCGGCTGGGGGGCTGCCGTGGCGCATCAACGTGTACGAAGGCGACTGGCAGGTGCCCGCGTCTGTCTACCGCGACTGGCTTGCGGAGGCGTATGGGCTGGACGGGGTGAGTCGACCCGACTGGGTGGACCAGTTGCGGCTGGCGCTGAGTTGGTGTCCGTGCGAGACGGCGATTCTGGACGCGTTGGCGGCGAGGGTCGAGCCCAAGTGCGTGCTGCTGCACGTGCCGAACTGGCGAACCGATGGCTATGACGAGGGGTACCCTCGATACACGGCCAGTGCCGAAGCCGAGTTATTCATTCGCAAGGCGCAGGCGATGGGCTTCCGGGTGATGCCGCATTTCAACGCGATCGACATGGACCCGACGCATCCGGCCTACCACTACATACGTGACTTTCAGTATCGCGACGCGGTTAGCCAACGCGTGCAGGGATGGTCGTGGTACGAAGGAGCGGCAAGGCCGGTGCCCGAATCGAACGCGGCGCGAATGCGGAGTCGCGACAAGAAGACCATGGTCAAGGTCCATGCCGGTCTGTCGATGTGGCGTTCGATTTTGGGGGAGAATGTTCGGGCGGCGGTAGCTGCGCTATCGCTGGACTGCGTGTTTCTGGACGTGACGATGAACACGTGGAATCTGCGGCGCTGCGTGGTCGAGAACGTCACATCCACGGAGGGGATAAAGCGTTTGATCGCCCACATCGGGTTGATCGACGGCGTGGCGGCGGTCGGCGGCGAGGGGCGAAATGAGATTGTGATGCAGGACGAGGCGTTCGCGCAGGTACATCTGTTCAAGAGCAGCGGGTCGCAGAACATCGAGGGACTCCAGCGTACCGGCCGGTGCCCGCTATGCGAGTTCTTGTTCGGGCGGCGGTGCCGCTCGTTCGGCTATTCCCATCTGGCGGGGAACACGCCTGAGCAATGCCTGCGCATGCAGTTGCACGTCGACCTGGGGGCGATTCGGACGCTGACCGTTCGGTCGGCCAGCGAGATCGCCAAGCCCAATAAGGCCGTCGACAAGCTGCTATCCGAGGCCGGCGGCAAGGCGACTTGATCGACCTCGTTTTCGGCGGCGCGACAGGTTGGCTGTGGCCCAGGCAAACGCCAAGCCGCGCGGATAGCGGAGCCCGATATACTTTTTGCGCCTTAGCGCCATCCCCGACACCACTCTTGCGCATGCATGTAACTCATTATACAAAAGAAGTTTATAGCGTGTCCCCAGGGCTGGCAGCGCGTGCTGCTTAGCGATGGGCGGGCTCGCGCGGCGACGCCTACGTCAGCAGCTACCAGCCAGGTGGCACAAGGCAATCCACCGGGACGACGTTACAATGGAACTTGCCGGGCCAGGTGCAATCGCGTGTGCACGGGCCCAAGTCTGGCTATGCGACCGCGCAACGGTGGACGAGGGGCCATGATGCGAAACAGGTCTTTCGCTCTTCTGGGCGGGATGGTGCTTGTAGTGGGGGCCATTCTCACGGCTTGTCTGGATGACGGGACCGATGCGCGGACCGATGACTTCGTGATAAGCAATCTGGGGGTCACGTTCGGCGCGTGGGATCCCGCCTCGAACACAGCCGGCGACTTTGTGTTTCTCGAGCGGGAGCAGAAGGTGTTTCTGGAGTTCGGGGCGATCGTCTCTGGTGGCGAGGGCGGCACCAAGGAGTTGCCCACGTTTGAATACAGGATTCGGCCGGAGGCTGTGGTCTTCGCCATAGCCGAGGGAACGGTCACGCGGTTTGTGTTTCAGGAAGACACCGAGGATTACGAGTTTGCCGTGCGATCAAATCGCGACCCGGCGTTTGAGGTGGGCTACGATCACGTGCTGAACCCGACGGTGGCGCTGGGCGATAGCGTCGAGGCCGGGGATGTTCTCGGTAACCCGGGCACATGGAGCGAACAACTCGGTCGGTTCGAAATCATGATCAATAACACCGAGACCGACCTGTCGTATTGTCCCTTCACCTTCTTCGACCCGAATCTAGCACAGCAGTATCAGCAGCAAGTGTCGCGATTCATGGCGGACTGGGAGGCGTTTAAGGGCGATCCGACCGTATACGACGAGGAGAACCACGTCTGTCCAGGCTGCCGATACGAGTCGATGGCCACGTATTAGCAGGGCATGGCTGCCGGGCCATATGGCATGCCCTCAGCCGCAATCAACCGTGCCCGCGCAGACTGGCCGAACAAGTTATCCCTACTGCCGGGCGCCCATAAGGAACGGATTGGGCAGCGTTTTGAGCACATCGTCGGGCCCGACCTTCGGGCTGGTTGCGTCGGTCGGCAAGGGCAGCGGCTGACCGCCCGGTGCGACGATTTCGCGACGCAGAAACAGCATCCGCGGATAGACGGGGTACTTGTCCTTGGGCGTCGGCACGTCTACTTGGAACGTGGCTGGCAAGTCTTTGGCGGCAAACACCTTCTGCACGACAGTAGGCGTGGGCGCCCACTGGGCCTTCTGGGCCGAGCCGATTGTCGATCCCTCTTTGCACAACTGATCGTACGAGCAGTCGCGCCAACCCGGCCGGTACGCATAGGTGACGACCAGGCGATTGTCGCCCAACTCGCGCGGGGCCAGGGCGGACACGGTAATCGTGTTGCTGCCGGGCGAGAGGTAGGGCAGCGCACATCGATTGCACTGAACGACGGCCTGGATCTCCAACGACTGTAGCGCAGAAGCGAAGGTGAGCCGGACCAGGCATGCATACTTGCCGGCGACGGCCTGCGAGAAATCACGTAGAGCGACCGGTTTGAACGTCTTGCCGCCGTCCACCGAGACCTCGACCTTGTCGGCCCCGTCTGCCCGGCCGCGGGCTTGCGTCATGACGTAAGGCGAGCTTAGGGCAACGGTGATTGACGCCGGCTTGGTCGAATCGGCGGGGACGATCTTACCGTCTTGCAGCTTGACGTTCTGCTTTGATGCCAGGGCCGTCAGGACGGCGTCGCTTTTCAGCTCCGGGGCGAAGACCAGCTTGCCGTTGGCGAAGCTTCGCCTTCGACCGCCGCTGGGAGCGTAGGGCTCGAGGACCGGGCCGAGCGCGGGGCAGTTGCGGTAGTCCTTGTCGGTGCAGCCGTGGTAGGGCGCTTCGGTTCGTCCGCTCCACCAGTGGGCGCCTTCGATCGCATCCCAGGTGAGCGTCAGGGAGTAGCCGGGTGCGAGATTGACGTCGGTGGAGTAGCCGTCCTCATCGAACTTGATGGCGTTCCACGCGGTGGGTGATCCCGCATCGCGGCTGTTGTTGACGCCCTTGAGGACCCCCTCGATGTCGTCGCCGCAGACCAGAAATGCCGGCGCCTGCCAGTTAGTCGTACCGTCCGTCGAAACCAGCGGGCAGTCTGTGTGATAGCAGACTTTTCTGGTGTCGTCGTACATCAGTCCTTCGGTTACCAGGGCGGGCTCGGCCCGGATGTCGGCCTGACTGGCGATCGTATGTCCGCCAGGCGCGTCGGCGGCTGCCTTCCACACGTAGAACTTCAGGAAAACGTCGAGATAGTGCCAGCGACCGTCATACCGGGCTTCGACGGTGGTGTGCGCGGGGCTGCTCCAGCCGATGTACCGCCACGGCCAGCCGAGTTCTCGCCACAGCGCCGCCTGGACCGTGTGCAGCCCGCCGCACAGACTCCAGCCGTACGAGTTGATCAGCTTGATCGCGGCGATCCCCCCTTCCTCGCGCGGGTAATCGCGGTGGTAGTGGGTCATGCGCACGAAGTTGTAAATGGCGATGGCCCGCTCGTCGTTGGTCTTGCAGCCACGGGTCACACTCTCGACGATCGATTTGAGCGACGAGCAGTCCGGCGCCTTGTCGGCAATCACTTTGATCTGCCGAACCATAGCACGGACTCCCTTGGGCGGTTCCGACGATTGCTCATCCCCCGGCTGGGCACGCGTGGCTGTCTGGCAGGAAAGAAGAATTGTCAGACCACAGCCCAGTAGGAACGTTCTTCGACCCATCTGTGTTGCCTCCTTGTGGCTTTGCCTCGGTACGCCTTTGCTGCCCCGGACCACCCCGTTGCCGTTCCTGACGAGAGACGGTCGCGTCTTCGACGGCATTGCACGCGATCGAGACCTTACTGCCGAGCACGAACGCGGCGGACCGGTTGTGACTGCACCGGCGACACCGAACGTGGGCCATGATATCATAACGGTGGTGCCGCGGCGACCGTGCCGCGCAGGAGTCAACACGATGGGCAAGACGCAGACCAGCAAGAAGAAATCCAATGCTGTCTCTGACAAGGCAGCGGTGCAGATGGCGTTGGAGACGGGAGCGCTTGGGGCCAAGGTCGTTTCGCCGGCGGCCGTGGAGACGGGCCACTGGGTACGGTGGAAATGCCAATACGGCTGCGGTGGTTACGGCTCGTCTCTGTGCTGTCCGCCGCATACGCCCACACCGTCTGACACGCGGGCCATGTTGGATCAGTACAAACGCGCGGTTCTGTTCGAATCACCACGCGGCAAGGCCAGGCAGATCGCCGCCGCGTTGGAGCGACAGATATTTCTGGCCGGGCATTACAAGGCGTTCGGGTTGGCGTCCGGGCCGTGCAGGCTTTGTGACGTGTGCACGTTTGACGAAGGGTGTCGATACCCCAACAAGGCCCGGCCGGCCATGGAGGCGTGCGGCATCGACGTATTCGCCACGGTCAGGAAGCACGGATTTACCATTGACGTGGTTCGCACGCGCCGGGATCCGCAGCATTATTTCGGCCTCGTCCTGATCGATTAGCGGTGCGACCGGCGCGTTGATCCTGACTGCCTTGTTGGGGGGTGTATTCACACGTATGATATCGGCGTAAGTTCTGCGGCAGGCAGGGAGGCCACATGGTGCTTACCTGAGTTGCGACACGAGGGTACGGCTGTGTTCACATGTCCTCAGTGCAACGTCCGCCTCGTCCGTGCGCGGCATGACAAGGCTTTTTTCTGGGCATGCAGCACGTGCAACGGCCGGGCGGTGAATGTCTCGGTGCTGCGGCGCACCGTTCAGCGCGACGCCGCCAATCAACTCTGGCGTCTCGCGCGAGAGGGTCAGGGCATATCCGCCCGATCATGTCCATGCTGTAGTAAGCCGATGACGGAGGTGGTCGTCTCGACGCAGACGCCCGACGTAACACTGGACGTGTGCCGAGCGTGCCAGTTTGTCTGGTTCGACGCGACTGAGTATGAGCAACTGCCCTTGTCGCCTGCACCCCCCAGCGAGTACGAAGGGCTTTCACCCAAGTCCCGGGAACAGTTGGCGATTTTCAAGGTGGAGCAGTTGGCCAAGCAGGCCCGGGAGACCGTTTGGGGCACCGACCCTCCCGAGGAGTGGTGGAAGGTGCTGGCCGCTTGGCTGGGCATGCCCATCGAATACGACGTCGAACCGCTCAAGCGGCTTCCATGGATGACGTGGAGCCTGATTGGCTTGATCACCCTCGTCAGCGTGCTGGCCTTCTTTGATCTGGAAAAAGTGGTGCATCGTTACGGACTGATACCCGCCCAGATCGAGCGCTACGGGGGCCTGACGCTGATCACGTCCTTCTTCCTTCATGCCGGCATCTTCCATCTGGTAAGTAACATGTACTTCCTGCTGATTTTCGGCGACAACGTTGAGGAGTATCTGGGCCGATGGCGCTTCTTGCTGTTACTCCTGGCGGCCACGGTAGCCGGCGACCTGCTGCACGTTGCTGCGGACCCGCGATCGGAGATTCCGTGCATCGGCGCCAGCGGCGGCATCTCCGGGGTGCTTGCGTGTTATGCCCTGGCTTTTCCACGTGCCAGACTGGGATTCCTATTCAGGTATTTCATCTATTACTTCCGGTGGATGTACATGCCAGCTTACGCGGCGTTGATACTGTGGGTGCTATCCCAGCTTTTGGGGGCGTACATGCAGATTCACGGCATCTCCAGTGTGTCGGCTCTTGCCCATCTGGGTGGAGCGGGGATGGGCGTGGTGTTCTGGTTCGTGTGTAGCAAGAGAGGCGTGGGCTAACCGAGCGAAAACCCCTACCCGAAGCGCCCGGGCTGGTGCAGCCGATCACCTGTTGCCGATTGTCAGGCAAGCCGGTTAAGGGCCGTGTGGACCAACGCGGCAACGGGCAGACCATAGGGACATGCCTGCTGCGCGGCAGTCAGGTCCACGGTCGGTCTGGGGCGCTGCGAGGCCGGCAGTTCGGCGAATAAGCGGCGGGCGTCGGCCGGCCAGCCGTAGCTGTCGTGGTAGGTCAGGAACCGCAGCGTGTCGGCGATGGCGACAGGTGACGCACAGGCCGCTTCGCACTGGCGGCGGCACAGGCCCGATCCGCCCGGGCAATACATCGCAGCCGTCCGGTCGGCCCAGTCCTGAAGCAACCGCGTCTCGGCCTTGGTGAGCGCCCAAAAAGTTGCGGCCGCATTCTCTTCGAGGATGCGCAGCGACGTCATCTCCGAGCAGATCGAGGCGATGCGCTCGTCCTGCCACACGAACCTCAGGGCCGCCTGGTGTTTGCTCAGGCCCGCCTTCTCAAACGGGTTCAGCCGCTCGGGGTAGTCGGCCACCGCGCCCTGGGCCTTCATGGCGATCAGACCGATTTTGGCCTTGTACGCTGCATCGATGGCCTGGCTTAGCTCCGCGTCGCCATACGTGCGGAAGTTGTGCCTGAACATGATCACGTCGACGTAGCCCACCTTGGCGGCTGTGGTGAGCAGGTCCACCACATTTTTGCCGTGACAGGAGAAGCCGAAAAAGCGTGCTTTGCCCGACTTCTTGAGTTTCTCGGCCGTCTCTTTCCACTCAGGTTGTGTTAGTAGTGACGGATCGTCCAGTCCGTGGATGAACCACACGTCGACATAGTCCATCTTCAGCCGCTCGAGCGAGGCCCGCACCAACTCGTCGAGCACCTCGGCGGGACTTTCCTTGGCACGCCCCTTGGTGACGATCATGAAGTCTTCGCGTTTGGCCAGCGAACCGAGCGCTTCGCCAACGATGCCTTCGGCCCGGCCTCGCATGTAGTAGGCCGACGTGTCGAAGAAGTTGACTCCCAGCTCCAGGGCCCGCTTGATCAGCACCGGACTCTGCCTGAAGCTGCCGCCCATTTGGAGGATCGGTACCTTCAGGCCGGTCTTGCCGAGTTCGCGTGTGGGCATGAGGGCCGAGGCGGGCTGCGTCTGCTGGGCCTGAGTGCCCCGACCCGTTGACAGCGCAGCGGCAATCGCTGCGGCAGACTGCAAGAAATCACGACGCGACAGGGCACTATCGGTACTCATCCACGAACTCCTTGTCCGGCCCCGCAACGGATGCGGGGCATGGGCAATCCTAAAACGCTCGCGCCGGGCTCCGGCCCACACCGCCAGCGGTCAGCCTGGTATTGTACGTCTCGTGTCAACGGCGGCCAGTCGACAGGGGCATATCTGCCGCCTGAGTTAACGTGACAGATCCGGGATGTCGGCCAGGATGAGGGCCTCTTTCTTACTCGTCGAGCGCACGACGGTTTCGCCGGACGGGGCCAGCACGAACGAGGGCCCGACGAAGGGAATCAGCGGATGCGGCTGACCGACCTGGTTCACGAAAGCGCCATAGAGGCCCTGTCGGCGACAGATGGGGGCAAGACGGCCGACAAATGCGTCCAGCATTTCCTTATGTGTGCGATAGCGCATCACCAGGCCCCGGGCGTGGACGTCGACCATGTGCGCCGTGCTGCGGAAGGACGCGATCCTGCCGCCTTTGAGAATCGGATCGGCATCCCACGCGTGCGGCATCAACACCAGGTCAACGCCCCGCCGGGCGTAGCCGGCCAGCAGCTCGCGGTGACAGCAGTCGGCGCAGATGGCAATGCCGACGCGCAGGCGGCCAAGCCTGAAGACGGGTCTGCGGGAGTCGCGGCGGAAGAAATCGCGTTCCAGTGGGGTCACGAAGTTTTTCCTGTAGACGCCGAGCGTACGGCCATCGGGACCGATCAAAACGTAACTATTGAACGGCTTCGACGCGGTCTTCTCGGCCAAGCCGAAGCCCACCGCGATGCGATGCCTGCGAGCGCAGCGCCCCATCCGCCGGGCAATCGGCCCGTCGGGCGATTCGGCCGCGAGGCGCACCATGTGGTCCTTCCACATGCCGTGTGCCGAGCATTCGGGAAAGACGACCAGTTCTGCGTGCCTGGCGGCGGCGTCGCGGACGTGGGCGGCCATTCGCCGCAGGTTTCCCGCCACGTCGCCCCACCGGCAGTACATCTGAGCCAGAGCGATTCTCATAGGCAGCCCTCGCTAAACGAATCAGCAATTGGTAACCGCGACGGCGACACAAGTCTATCACCTCTTTTGCTGTGCCCAAACCCGGTAGGCGGCATGAATTCCCGCTCAGTCTGCGTGGAAATGTCTGTACACTTATCGCTTGCACGATACAGTGGTGGCAGGTACCGCTGGACGGTGTTGCTCGCGGATGCTCGGTGTCTGAGGGAGCCTGATATGGATTGGGGGTGGCTGATACTTGGTGTCTGGACGTTTCTGACCGTCGGTTCGAGTTCGGCGGCCTTTGTGCCTCCTACACCGGCTGAGTGCCTGCGGGCCATCGGGGCCACCGGTGACCTGCCACCCGTTCTCCGCAGAGCCTTTCAACCCGACGACGATTTCCAGATCGTGCCGGCTCCCGGACCGCATGATTGGTTGGCGGAACACTCGCAAGCGGGGCAGTCGTTCCGCGACTTTGCGAAGGCGAGGCCAAGGCGCCCGGACAAGAGCCGCAACAAGATCTATCTGCTCCCCCTTGGCGAGTTTCCCGAGGATCGCAGCCCGGCGATCGGCAAGCTGGCCGCCTATGCAGCGGCGTACTTCGGTCTGGAGGTGCAGACCCTTGCTTCTGTGAAGCTTACCGAGTGGGAGCTGACGACCCGCACGAATCGCTATACCCACAAACGGCAGATCCTGGCGGCAGACGTACTGAGGATGCTCACAGGCAGGCTGCCTGCCGATGGGTTTTGCCTGTGCGCCGTGACGATGGAGGACCTTTACCCGCATCCCTCGTGGAATTTCGTCTTCGGCCAGGCCTCGCCGCAGAACGGAGTCGGCGTCTACAGCTTCGCTCGTTACGATCCGGCCTTCTATGGCGGCCAACGCGGCGGCGACTATCAAAAAGTCCTGCTGCGACGCAGTTGCAGAGTGCTCGTGCATGAAGTGGGACATCTGTTCGGCCTGGAGCACTGCGTCTTCTTCAGGTGTGTGATGAACGGCTCGAACCACCTCCAGGAGAGCGACTCGCGGCCCCTGCACGTGTGTCCCGTCTGCCTCCGCAAGCTCCACTACAGCATCGGCTTTGATCCTGCAGAGCGCTACAAAGCTCTTGGCGACTTCTATCAGAGGACGGGAATGCAGGATGAAGCGCAATGGGTCGCGAATCGTCTGAAGTGGATCACGGCAGGCGAGGCGGGTGAGACGCCGGGCGCAGCCAGATCCGCAAGCAGATCGAGGATGCTGTGGAGTCGCAGGACATCCAGGCATTCGACCTGGACAGCCTCTACTGATAGAGCATCACCAACGATAGGCAGACAAGACATCGTTCAACGGCTATCTGACGGTTCCGTAGCGGCGGCTGTCGCTCTCCTGGTGAATGCAGAAACGAGGGAGCAGAAATGAAGAGACGCACTGGGCAAGCGGAGTGGCGAAAGTGGCTGAAAGCGGATCCGACGGACTGGCTGGTGGGCGAGGACAACCCGCCTGTGCGGTACCGCACGCTGCGGCAGATCGCGGGGTTGCCCGAGACCGATGCCCAGGTGCGGGCAGCACGGCAGGCAATCGTCACCTATGCGCCGGTGCAGCAGACGCTGCGTCGGCTGGAAGAGGTCCTGCGGGTCGAGCCCGTGGATATGGCAATCCTGGCGACAGCCGGCCTGACACGCGAGGAGCCGACCATCGAGCGGCTCTGCCAGAGCGTGCTGGATGGCCAGCAGTCGCGCATACGGTCCCAGGGTGGCTGGGGGTGCTACATCGGTCAGGCGGTCGGCGGATTGATCCGCATGGGCTTCGGCAAGGACAAGCGGATTAAGCCCATGATCCAGGCGATCGTGCGGGAACAACGGTTCTACGATGGCAACCGACCAGGCACCCATCTGCGATACGGCCCGCCGAACACCCTCTGCGCAGGCAGTCACACCTGCTTCTCGGCGGCGGGATGGTCACTGTGGGCGCTGTCGGCAATACCGCCACGGTTGCGGACAGCCGGTGTGAAGGACTTCCTGCACCGCGGGGCGGACTTCCTGC
Source organism: Phycisphaerae bacterium (assembly GCA_035530655.1). GTDB lineage: Bacteria > Planctomycetota > Phycisphaerae > UBA1845 > DATKUK01 > DATKUK01. Next base: position 11,881 of record DATKUK010000137.1, on the reverse strand, counting down.
GAGCCCACCACATATACCGGATGAACCATCACGCCATGAAACCGGTGCGGTCGGCGTGGCTGAAGCTGCAGTCCCCCATGTCGCTCGGATGGCGGGTGGATGTGCTACAGCTACTGGAGGTGGCGACGCAGGTGGGCCTGGCGAATGACCCAGCTGCTCGCGATGCGGTCCAGTTCGTGCTGGACAAGCAAGGCCTGGACGGCCGGTGGGTATTGGAGGCACGGCACAAGGACCGTGCGCGGGCGCGCAAGCCGCTGTGGGAGTCGGAGCAGGAGGGTCAGCCGAGCAAGTGGGTGACCCTGGCAGCGATAACGCAGCTGAAGCGATGCGAGAAGCTGCTGCGCACGATGAAGACGGCTGCAAGGTCGGCAGCGAGCAAGACGCCAGGCAAGTCCATGCCTAAACCGAAAGCCAGCAGCGCGCCAACAAGGCGCGAGTATGCGGCGTACCCCTTCCCATGTGATGCTGAAGACGAACAGCACGTGAGGGCGAAGTGGGCGGCTGCCCGACTGCTGCCGATGCTGGAAAGGCTCCTCCGATTTGCCGTTGAGCATGGATTACAGGCAGGCTGGCACCGGGGACTTGTCCTCGGGCCGAAGTGGTGCCGCGAGTGGTGCGCGGCTGAGGCGAAATGGGTCCCGTACATTCACTACCCGCAGGCTTATCCGGTATGCCGACTGTTCTTCCTGGCCAGGCGGGGACTCTTCGATACAGGGGCCCTGGCCGAACAGCTGGGCATGCCCCTGGAAGATGAGCAGGAGAAGCGGGCGTTCGACCGACGGTTCCGCGCCAACTTCTGGCGAGTCCGGCGAGCACCCTGGAAGGACGAACACGACGAGATTGCGCTGACTCTACGACGCGAGGTCGAGTTGGAACCAGCCTTGCATGTAATGGGCGAGGCGTTCGAGAGCCTTGGGTGATCGGCGGCGACTGAATGGACACGAATGGCCTCGGTGGCCGGGGTCTCCTGTTAGGCCGATGCCCTGCAGCTTCTGTATGGAAGCAACGCTTCGACAGCAAGCAACACGGAAGTCCGCGCCTGAGATGTTGCGTTACTGCGAGTAAATATCCACTTGAAGGATAACAGTTAAGGCATGGCCGCGACGATCTCCACCATCACCAGGTAATGTCCGATGAATACCCAACCCCACATCAACGCGTACAGCTTTGGCTGCATCGACATAGACGGACGGACCTACACGGCTGATGTGATCATCCTGCCCGGACAGGTGCAAGCCGACTGGTGGCGCGAGGAAGGTCACGCGCTCAAACCTGTCGACCTGTCAGCGGTGCTGGAGGCATCGCCGCAGGTCCTTGTCGTCGGGCAGGGGGCCTACGGATGTATGAGGGTTCCGCCCGCGACCGTCGCGTGGCTGCGAGAGGCTGGGATCGAGGTGGTCTGCGGGAAGACGCCGCAGGCCGTCGAAGCGTACGACGAACGATGCAAAGGTAGCCGGAAAGTAGCGGCCGCCCTGCACCTGACCTGCTGACGTCCCCACAGCGTGAGCGGGCAGCCGCGCCGCGGTCAGTGCCCTGCCGGATCGTGGGCCTGGCTCGTTTGTGACGCGCGGATTCGTTCGGCCAGCGCCAGTACCTGCTCGTAGTCCACATGGGCCGGTGCGGCGCCACCATCCGAAAGTTCGCCCATCGCCCCAAGCACCAGTTCGTCGAAGTCGTCAGCCGAGTCTACCGCAAGCAGAGCGTGCAGACCGGGCAGCATCCGGCCCGATACCTTTCGTTCGAGTGGGTTGTACCTGATCAGAACGCGGTACATCTGCATGTCCGCTCTGGACGATGTTGCGGGATCGGTGGCAACGTAGAGGCTCCATTCGACGAACTTGCCGTCCTTCTGGGTGACGGCTAGGTGCCTCCCGATGTGGGTGGCGCCTCCGTCACCGCCGGCTTGGCCCAGGGCGTAGGCCTCAACGGGCAGCTTGGGCAGCGGACCGCCGATCGCCAGGCCGGCAAACAGCTCTGCCTGTGACGCAGTTGCCTTGTGATCGAACCCCTGCCAGGCAAGCACGACGCTCCCGTCCGGCATCACGAACGCGATCCGAGCGTCGAACTCGAGATTGTTGGTTCGTACGCCGGCCTCCACGTCCAGCTCCGGGATGCTGGTGTCTTCTTTGGCTTTCGCCACCGCGTAATCCGCCGGCGGCTCGCTTGTGAACAGACTGGCAGGCGGCGTGGCGTCGCGCTCCAGGAGCTCAATCCGCAATTGCAGGCGCCAGTCTTCGCCGACAGGTAGGACTTGCAGCCACGTCTCGACCCGTCCCACCTCGCCCGACGATGGTGCCAGCCACCATCGCACCTTCAGGTTTAGGACGTCGGGATCGACGATGACCTTGCGTTCCCAGACGTCGAACACCATGCCGTCGACCTGATCCTGGCCCGTCAGCCTAAAAGTGTCCACCTGCTTCGGATCTCCCAGCATTTGCTTCAGCATCCCCTCCAAGCCCTGTCGAGTCTGAATCCGGCGAAGATACGGGTTGATACGATCGAACTGGACGGATCTGGCTGTATGGTTAATGAGCATCGTGTACTCGCCGTCACGGATCGTCTCGACATCCTCGCATGGTGCGTTTGCCGAGTCGCCGTCAAACCGGGTCGACCGCTGCCATGTTCGGCCGGCCTCCACATCAAACCACGACTCGACCACCTGGCGCTTGAACTGCGTTGAGTCTGCCATGTCAACGTACTCGTAGCAGACGCCTTTAAGGTGAACCGTCCGGGCGCGCCGCAACAGGCCGGACACGTCGCTCATAGCGTAGGCCCGCCCGCCGTTGCCGCTGCTCGGCCAGAGACCGATCACCAACGCCACGCCGGCTGCGACAGCTACAGGGACTATCCATCGTGCTGATCTGGCCATTCGTAGGTACCTCCGCAATCCATGCGGCTGCGCAGCGGCGTCCTGGAACGCTTGAGCCGACCTTTCGCGCAGCGCGGCTAGGAACGCTCGGTCAGGGGCTTTGGTTTCGGACTGAGCGGATGAGACCAGCGCCCCGAAGTGCTTGTCGCTCTTATTGTCACCTTCCAGACCCATGTTTCATCTCTCCGTTGGCCAGGAGGAATCCACCAGTCTGACAAACGCCCGGCGGAAACCCAGCCGGGCCCGCGCGAGTCTCGATCGCACAGAGGGGAGCGACCTGCCAAGTTGGCTGGCTATCTGTTCTGCGGTCGCCCCGTCCATGTACTTGGCAGAAAGGACGAGCTGGTCCTCGGCCGACATCGCCGCCAGCGCCGCCCGTACCAGCGTGGCCAATTCGCGTGAGGCAAGCACCTCCGGCGGCGTCGCCGTTTGGCCCGTCAGCCATCCGTCTCGATGGTTGTCCAAGCTGTTCCACCAATGCACCGCCTGATGCAGCCGGGCTGCTTGGGCCTCTCGGCGACGGTGAAGCGCTACCTGTTTGCGAGCGATGCCCCACAGCCAACCCCACAACGAGCCTCGCCGTGAGTCGAACCCGCGTGCCGACTGCGCGGCGGCCAGGAAGGTCTCCTGAACTACGTCGGCCACATGGGCGGACCCAGGCTCCATGAGTCTGGCGACGGTTTGCCAGACGCGCTCGGCGTACGCGTCGTAGACAGCCAACCACGCCGACCGGCTGCCTTGCCGGAGGCCTTCCACTACTTGGCGTTGCGTCTGGTCGTCCATCAGACCGCCTGTGAGCCAACACTCGTCAGCATCGATGCTTCATAATCTACTTTGCGCGCGGGACGGAGATGTGTCGCGGTAAAAAGTGCTTCCGCCACGGAATCCCCCGTGGGACTGACACGGCGGGCTCGCGTCTCGGGGCCGGCCAAAGACATAAGCCTTGTAACAGCAGACAGTTGTGTCTGTGCTGTCTTTGGGGTCTCCAACTGGACCAACTTGGCTTGATCGTGCCGCTCGTGCCAGAGACCGAACTCTCTGATCGGTTGATCGTCGGTTCGGCCATTCCTAAAGTGGCGACCTGGACGACGTATCAGGAGAACAGCGATGGCGAACCCAAGACTGTGGTCACCCACTGTTGCGCTGCTGGTTGTCTCGCTGCCGGCGTCGGCACAGCCACAATCGGCAACGGACCGAACGCAGGGCGCGGGAGTGATGGAGCCAGCCTGCATTGCGGAGATGCTTCCACAAGAGATCATCACTCGGCTCGGCAAAGCTCCCGTCGCCTTCGTCGCACTGGGCACACTGGAATGGCACGGCGAGCATCTCGCCTTCGGGACCGACGGACTGAAGGCCCAGCGGCTTTGTGAACTGGCTGCCGCAAGATTGGGCGGGTTCGCCTTCCCGACGATCTGGGCCGGCGAGCCGCAGCTCAGACGGTTTGGTAAAGTCAGCCCGGGCGGGGAGCAGGGACGGCGCCTGGCCGAACGACTGACGCGCAACCTGGAAAGACTGGCGGACGGTCCGTACGGCACGACCAATCAGCAGCAGATCGAGGTGTACAGGCAGATGGTCTATCGCAGGCTCGTCGAACTGAACACGATGGGCATCAAGGCTGTCTGTCTGGTGAGCGGCCATTACCCGCTGGAGGCGCGCGTCAGCGACGTTGTCGAAGATTTCAACAAGCGCTTCAAGGAGACCAAGGCCTTTGTCGGCCGCGAGTATCACTATGCCGGGGGCGGTCAGAACGCCGGCGGCGACCATGCCGGCAAGTGGGAGACGTCGTATATGTGGTACCTCTGGCCGGGGTGCGTGGATCTTAGCGTGTACCGGGGTCGCCAGGCCGAGCCGCTGATCGGAGTCATGGGTGAGGACCCTCGCACGGAAGCCTCGCTGGCCTTGGGACGTGAGGCCTGTAACCTGATCGTCGAGGGCATGGTCCGCAAGGCTGAGCAACTCGTTCGTGAGGTCGACCTCAGCACGGCCGAGACCAGACCCGTCGCGGCCCGACCGCCTGCTGCGGTGGTTGACGCGGCCGATCCACAGGGGGCAATGGTTCTACAAAACGGGACCGACGGCTACACCGGTTGTGTCGACACGCACATCGACGACGCCCACCCCGACGTCAACTTCGGCCAGGTGGAGCACCTGTGGATGTCGGCATACTACGGCTACTGGGACGGCTCGGAGCGTCAGCGAACGTTGATCCGCTTCGACCTGTCCGCCATTGCGCCTGGTACGGCGATTGGCAGCGCCAAACTCAAGTTGCACAACTTCGACGAACACGGACGATCGATCACGTACGAAGCTCACGAGTTGGGCGAGCCCTGGACGGAAGACGGCGTGACGTGGAACGGCAACGGCGCTGCACAGAGCTGGACGCCCGGCAGCACCTATGCCTCGGCCGTCGTCGCTCGAAGCGTCAAGAGTGCGGCCGGCGTGGACGAGTGGATGGTATGGGATGTCACCGACGTAGTCCGCAAGTGGATCGACCAGCCGGCGAGCAACCGGGGCCTGCTGCTGATGGGTGAGCCGGAGTACCTCACGGCAGCCAACCGCTTCCGCTCCAGCGAGTATGCCGACGTGTCGTTGCGACCGAAGCTGGTGATTGAGCTTGCATCGGCTGAGTAGGTCGGGCGTCACGACTCGCCAGCTGTCCAGGCGCGCAGACGGGGAGGCTAGCTCTACCGCGACCCGGCGAACCACGGGAAATCATCCCACGCCGGATGTCCTGTCAGGTTCGTGACCCCCGTGCCGTCGGCGTTCATGAGGAAGATCTCGTAGTTCGCCAGATCGATCAGGGAAATGAACGCGATCTGTGTCCCGTCTGGGCTGTAGACCGGCCTGGCGTCCTGCTGTTCCGGCCGCCTGACTAGCCGTGTCTGGGCGCTGCCATCGTTCTTCATGACGTAGATCTCGAGGTCGCCATCGCGTGATGAGGCGAAGGCGATTGTCGAGCCGTCGGGGCTATATGATGGCAGTTGATCTGTGGCCGGGTTGTTCGTCAGCCGGGTTGCGCCGCTGCCGTCGACATTCATCACGTAGATCTCGTAGTTACCGTCGCGGTTCGAGGTGAACGCAATCTGCGTCCCGTCCGGGCTGAAGACCGGCTCGCGGTCGTCTGCGTCATTGTCGGTCAGGCGCGTTACTGCCCCGGTTTCTATCTCCAACAGGTAGATCTCAAACTCACCGAGTGGCGTGTCCCGGTTGGACCAGAAGACCACGTACTTGCCGTCGGGGCTGGGCCTGGGGCTCAGGTCCTGTGCCGGGTCGTTCGTAAGCCGTGTCTGGCCAGTCCCATCGATGTTCATGATGTATATCTCGGGATTACCGTCGCGGTCCGACTCAAACACCACCTGCGCCCCGTCGGCGGTGACGGCGGGGCTGGAATCGCCGGCATTGTTGTCGGTCAGCTTGGCGGTGATCGTCCCTCCTGTGGTCATCATGTAAATCTCGTTATCGCCGTCGCGGTCCGAAGTGAACACGACCCACCCACCACACCCCTGTGCCACCGAGCATGCCATTGTCATGAGACACAGCAGCAGCCTGTGCATGGTTCTCTCCTGTCCTGATTAGATCGGCCCGCCCCCAACTAGCCGCCCGAAAACTTGGCCCGCGCTGGCGCCCAGGATACCAACTGCGACGTTTGGTCGCCAGAGGACGCCTTGTGCCATGTCCACCCCTGGAATGGGCCAGCCACCGGCTCGGGTTCCGCCCCAGTACTCACATTCACGACGAGCGTTCGTCTACAGTATACCATGTGCAGTACGGCCGTGGGGTGGTCACGGGAGTGACGACACCAATTGGAGGCAGTTGCCCATGAGACCCAGACTGAGGCTCTTGAGTGAAGACCTCATCGAGAAGATCGTACAGGAAGCCTGCAAGCTGCTTGAAACGAAGGGCGTCACCCTCAATCACGTTGAGCTGCTGCGGATCCTGGCCGACCTGAAGTGTAAGGTTGACCTCGATCGACGCAGAGTGTGGTTTCCCCGTGACGTCATAGATTGGGCCCTTGGGTCGGCGCCGAGGCAGGTGAAGCTGTGGGACATTGAAGGAACTAACCATTGCGACCTGTCGGGCGACAACGTGCACTTCACTCCGGGCTCGGCCGCCATCAAGATGCTGGACTACGACACTAATCGGATGAGGCCGGCCACCACCCCGGACATGCTGCAATACAGCCGACTAGTCGAGCAACTGGATCACATCGACTCTGCATCCACCGCCGTCGTGCCGAGCGACGTGCCCGAGCGCATCGGCGACAGCATCCGCCTCTATGCCTTGCTGAAGACCACCACCAAGCCTATTGTCACCGGTGCGTTCAGCATCGACGGCTTCGACGTCATGGCCGACTTGCAGTTGGTGATTCGCGGTACGCGCCAGGCGTTGAGGGAAAAGCCCTTTGCGATGTTCTCCTGCTGCCCTACCTCGCCGCTGAAGTGGAGTGACGTGACGGCCGACAACACCATGAAGTGCGCCCGACTGGGCATACCCGTCGAATTCATCGCCATGCCGCTATGCGGCCTGGTGGCGCCGATTTCGCTAGTCGGCTGCGTCATCCAGCATACGGCGGAAACCCTCAGCGGGATCGTCATCTCGCAGGCGTCCTGTCCCGGTGCGCCGATCGTCTACGGCGGCTCGCCCGGCGTCTTCGACATGCGAACGATGGCTGCCACGATCTGCTCCGTCGAGGCGCAGATGATCGACTGCGCCTACGTCGAGGTCGGCAAGCATCTGGGACTGCCCACCCAGGCCTACATTGGCATGAGCGACAGCAAGTTCCTCGACGGCCAGGCCGGCTTCGAGTCGGGCACGGGAACCTACCTGGCCGCTCTGGCGGGGATCAACAGCGTCTCCGGGCCGGGCATGCTTTATTTCGAGAGTTGTCAGTCGCTCGAGAAACTCGTCTTCGATGCCCAGATCTGCGCCATGGCGCGTAGATTGGTCGCGGGTATGGAGGTCCGCAAGGACTTCCCCGCCGACGCGCTGTTCGAAGAGTTGATTCGCCAGGAAAATCTCCTGACGGCCGAGCACACGCTGAAGTACTTCAGGCACGAGCACCACATTCCCGGTCCCGTCATCGACAGGACGCAGGTGCAGGACCCCGCCACCGACTATCCCGACCTGCGCCAACGCAGCCACGCAGAGGTCGAACGCCATCTGAGCAGTTACCAGCCGCCGCAGGTCCTCTCGGACGATCAACGCCGCGACCTGGAGGACGTCATGAAGACCGCCGCCGGGGGTTTTCAGGTCGATTTCTGATCGCCGTCGGCTGGTCCGTGCGGCACGGGCGGTCGCCTTTGACCAGGCGGGCGAGTGGGTCCAAGTCTTGCGTACGGCCCGAGCGTCGAGGGCAGTACTTCCCTCGCGTCCTTGGCCTCTAGCTGCTGTCCTTTCCGCAAGTCGGTCTCGGTGTCGCGGTTGCGTTGACGAGAAAGCGAGGTAGATTAAGGGAGAGTGGGCTCGCCAAGCTGGTGGGAAGTAGGTAGTCCGGGAGCAGGCCTTTGCAGGCATGGCCCCGGACCGACGGACGATCGCGTCGGCGGCGCGTGCAGAAAGGAGCTGGCAGGGCAATGCCTGACTGGCAGAACATAACGTATCCGGCGCCGTTGAGGGCGGGTGACCTCATCGGGGTCACCGCGCCGTCTGACGGCGTCGCGGACAAGCTACATCCACGCCTTGACCTCTGCGTCGGACACCTCAAAGCCTTGGGATTCAGAGTCATCGAAGGTAAGTGCCTGCGGAGCAGTGACAAGGAGGTCAGCGGCTCTCGCCAAGCTCGGGTTGAAGATCTGATGGGCCTCTGGGACATGGCTGAGGTGAAGGCCATACTCCCGCCGTGGGGCGGAGAAATCCTGCTGCACTTGCTGCCGCTGGTCGATTTCGAACGCCTGGCGCGCGGCCGCCCCAAGTGGATCCTGGGCTACTCGGATACCAGCACACTCCTGTTTGCGACAACCCTTCGCACCGGAATTGCCACAGCCCACGGCACGACTCTCATGGAGATGGTGCCGAATCAGACGGGCACGTTGAGTCAGAAATGGCAGGACGTGCTGTCGGTCGAATCACCCGGAGGTATTACCCTGCACTCGTCCGCGCAGTTCCAGTCAAACGGCGCCAACTGGTTCGACCAGCCCTCTGCGACCTTCAATCTCACCGACGAGACGCGGTGGTGCTGCATGCAGAACGGGTCGCCCGTAAAGGCGATCGAGTTGGAGGGACGAATCATCGGCGGCTGCCTGGAAACGCTCTGCTCGCTCGTGGGCACGCCCTATGGGGATCTGGATGATTTCAAGCAGCGATGCGCCAAAGACGGTGTGCTGTTGTACTTGGAAAATGCTGGATCGTCCCCCGCGTCCGTGTGTCGCATGCTATGGCACATGAAACTGGCTGGATGGTTCGACGGTATTAACGGCCTGCTGCTCGGACGGTCGGGTGGCAAGGACACGAAGCGATTCACATACGTGGACGCACTGCACGACGCCCTTGACGACCTGACACTCCCCGTCATCTACGACGTTGACATCGGCCATCGTCCACCTCAGATGACGATCGTCAACGGCTCGCTCGCCGCGGTCCGCTACAGCGATTCGAAGGGCACCGTGACGATGGTTTTCGATTGACCGTCCGCCCGAGGATCGTTCCGGGTGAATCCGGTGGCCCAGTGGGCACGAGTGCGTGGAATTCTCAAGGAAAGCCGAGGGCAGGCCGTTCCGTCACAGTTATGACTGTATCCCCGACATCGCGCTGGAGAACGCCTTCGGCTGAGGCCCGTGGGCACCACCTGCCCAGCAATCAGCTGATCTAGACACGTCAGTGCGGCTCAGGTAGGTGATCGGGCGCTGGTGGCAGAGACTGCAGGAGCACCCACTCGGGCCGCTTCCCGCCGCGATCCAGGTAGATCTCGAACCGCTCGCCGCAATCGGTTTGAACGTGGTAGTAGTTGCGGTGCCGACGCATGGTCCATCGCGGTCGACGAAGCTGGTTGGGCATCGAGGCGTCGTGCCAGCTCGCGAGGATCCGCTCGATCCCATACGAACGGCCTCGCCACGCAAAGCGCGTGGGACGCTTCGGCTCGCCCTCGGTCTCTACCTCGATGATCTCACCGATGAACGCCATGGAGCACGCGCCCTTGGCCTCGTTGTGCGGCTGGTTCAGTCGCTGCCTGTCGAGACGAGACGACGCGCGAGCCGCTGCGGCAGTTCGTCTCGATCCTGCCGAGTCACCTGCCATATCTCGGCGTCGGGCCTCGCCTTGACCTGCGCGATGAATCCGCCGCCGCGGATGGCCACCGTCGCAACCACCAGCGTGGCACCGTCGAGAAGCCGCCCAACAGCTTCCACAAACCGCGACGAGAACCACTCCATCTTGCCGATCTCGTCGATCAACATGATCTCGTGCCCACGGGCAAGCTCGGGCAACACGAGTTGCTCGAAGGACGCAACGTCCACACCGTAGCGGCCGACGCGATGCTTGCTACGGAAATCCACGTGGGCCATGACGACTGTCTCGCCCGCAAACGTGGCGGCTTGAAAGCCCCGGCGCTGGCCGGCTTCTCTTATCTCCTGCGTGTAGAACCCGGCAACCGCTCGGCCTTTCAGATGCGTCGCCAGGCGCATGACCACCGTCGTCTTGCCCACGCCCGGCGGCCCGACCAACAGAATATTCGTCGCGCGCGTCATCCGACCCAGTGCAGTTGACTATTCGATCACAACCCGCCCAAACGCTCCAGCCGCAAGACGCAGCCTGCGTCCACGGGGTCGGCTCACGATCCTTCCGAGCATATCTGCTTGTGCCATCTTGCGGCCCTGCACAGCTCAACCGCCCGAAGAACCGATCTGCCTGTTGCGTCTGCCCGGCAAGCATACTCGGAACAGCCAATCAGGTCATGGCGCGCCCGCCCGACACGCCCACGTTCGTCGATCTGTCGATATCGTCCGGCCCAGGCAACATGGCTGGTTGCAGACGCTAGAATGGGTGGCTGGCGTGGTGACCACGCTGTCGGAACAGTAAAAGATGGGCCAATGCTGTCTCTGCCATCGCCAGTCGGATCACATAAGCGGGGCTCTCGGCCTTTGCACCGCATGCATTCTGGCCGACACGCCAGCCGCCCGACGTCAGGCCGCACAAGCCCACGCACGCTGTCGTGCGCGCTATAACCTTCCGCCACAGCCGCCCCGAGCAAAGGACGGCATTCGTTGCGATCGCTGCGTCAACGCCTGCCGGATCGGTCCCAACCAGGTCGGCTACTGCGGCGTGCGGTCGAACAGGCAGGGGCGACTGGCGGGCGGCGACGCCGAATCCGCCGCGGTTCAGTGGTACTACGATCCGCTACCGACCAACTGCGTGGCCGACTGGGTCTGCCCGGCGTCGGGGCCGGCTGGGTACCCAACCTTCACCGACATCACCGGGCCCGAGCGCGGATTCGTCAATCTCGCGGTGTTTTACGAAGCCTGCTCGTTCGACTGCCTCTTCTGCCAGAATTGGCATTTCAGAACCCACAGCATCGACGGGCCACGGCACAGCACCGCCGAGTTGGCCGGCGCCGTCACGCCGCACACACGATGCATCTGCTTCTTCGGCGGCGACCCGTCCTGCCAGATAGAACACGCGCTGGCCGCGGCCCGGTCGGCACGGCAGAAGCGAGCCAAGGACATTCTCCGCATCTGCTGGGAGACCAACGGATCTGTGTCGCGCGGCGCGCTGACCGAAGCGGCTGAACTCTCGCTCGAAAGCGGCGGCTGCATCAAGTTCGACCTGAAGGCCTGGGACGATTCCGTTCATCGAGCGTTGTGCGGCGTATCGAACCGTAGAACATTGGACAACTTCGAGTATCTGGCTGCCTGGATCGACCGCCGACCGGATCCGCCCTTCCTGATCGCTTCGACATTGCTGGTGCCCGGCTACGTCGACGAAACGCAGGTAGGCCGAATCGCAGAGTTTGTCGCCGGGCTCAACCCGACGATTCCGTACGCTCTGCTGGCCTTTCACCCGGCCTTTCAGATGCAGGAC
>DATKUK010000136.1:0-8494 GCA_035530655.1 Phycisphaerae bacterium | reverse complement strand
ACCTCGTAGGATCGCGTCCTGTGCGTTTCGAGGGGTCGGTTGGTCCTTTGATACGTCCGGGCTATGTGCCCCTAGAATCGCGTGCTAGAGCGGCTGCATGGTGGTGAGCAAAACGCCCCAAGCGCCCCAGTCGGCGGCGGTGGCGCTCTCCTCGTCGTAGACTTTGGTTCCTCGATCACCCCAAACGCCGTACGAGTTGTCCATCCGGAGGCCGACTTCGTTCTTGCCGATCAGTTCCGGGTCGAGGCCGCACATTGCATGGCGCATCCACTCGAGGGCCACGACGTGGGGCAGGTCGTGCAGGGCATAGGAAATCTGCTCGTCGTAGTCGCGCAGGTCGACGAAGCGGATGATGCAATGCTCGCGACGTTCTTCTTTCCATCGCGGGTCGGCCTTCGTCGAGTTGAACTCGTTGGCTGGCCACAGGTCCTGGTGACATGCGCCGAAGTCTTGAAGTTGGATGATCGCTTCCTCGGGGTTGCCGCCGCGATCGCGGCGGCCGTCGATCGGGATGAGAACGCTTTCGACGGACAGCAAGTGCGGGGTTCGACCCTGCAAATAGTTCACGATCTCGACGGCTCGGACGGGCGCCTGCACCCAGCAAGAGTTGTGGCCGTTCTGATCGTGGTTCGGCAGGATCGGTCGAGTCCGTTCGAAGAGGCGGCGGGCCACGCGATCGCGTATGCGTTCAGGCCACTCGGCACGATCGATCTTCTTGACGTACAGGCGGCCTTCGGGCACGTCCGGCATCTGGCCGTAGGCGGTGATCCGTTCTGTGCATCCACAGTAATACCTCGACTCGGCGATTCCGGCCAGGCGGGCCATTTCCCGAGACTCGTTGTTCCAATCTGCGCGGGTGACTATCTCCATCGGCAGCGTCCTTTGCAGTTGCGGTCGGTTGCCGAGTTGCCAGGGATGATCCAGTCGGGCAACGGTGGCAACACGTTGGGCGGCGGCGGTGTGGGCGGCGGCGCCGGGTTAGGTGGCGGGGTCGGGCTCGTCGGCGTCATCGTCCACAAACCAAGCTTCCCGGTTGGTGTCGCGTAAACCAGCCATGCGCCCGGCGTTGGCATTGGCAAGAGGACGGCTTGGGCCGTCGTCTTGTCCGCAAGCGGCAAGGCGAATTGCGTTTTGATCGCTGGGGCGGGTGTCTGCGCAGAGGCGGATGCGACCAACAGGATCAAAAGGGCGCATGAAAGGAAGAATGATTTGGTTGGGTAGGTCGGCATGTTTTCGGCTCATGGTTCTTTCTGTAGGCGTGAAGGGTTAAGGGAAGGCGGCGATAGCTTGGCCTTCGGCCGTCTGGAAGTCATAGGCAGTGGTGATGTTTGGGGCGTTATTGTACCAACCGGCATCTTCGTAGATTGTGCCGAGAGCGTCGTCGATGAACCACGATACTTCGGCGGCGATGTAGTAAACGAAAAAGGCCTGATCTGACGTGCGTCTGTAGGCTGGCTTGCCCTGATAGTCGGCGATCCGCTGGTAGTTTCCTGTGCAATCGGGGTTTGGGGCTGGGGTACCGGCGGTGACGATCAAGGCCGTGATGGTCGAATAGATGTCGGGCCAGCCGTCGAGAAGAGGCTCACCGCCGCGAAGGCGGCGGTAGTTTTCCTTCAGGTAGGCATTGATCCGGGTGATCCTCTCTGGATCGGCGAGAGCGTCCCAGGTGGCCTGGTCGGTCGGCGAGATCGAGAGCCAGTGCTGCATCAAGGCTTTCGTCTGCGCCTGGACGGCAAGCTGGCCCGCTGTCTGGTTCATCTTGTCGAAGCCGGGCGTGTTGCCGGGCACGGCGTAGGATTTGACAATCGAGCGGCCCATTGACTCTTGATAGATCAGCGTCTTGCCGATCTGACCCTGGGCGGACTCGGAGTGAAGCGGTCCCTTGACGATGGCCATGGCAAGCAATCTCCTGAAGCTTGAAGGCCAGGGGACGGCGGTCCTTCTCGCCGCCGTCCCCCGGTGCGACGACGGAATCAACCGTCTTGGTCGTTCTTCTTGGCGAACAACGGAAGTAAGAGAGGGAGCAACTTGGTGGCGAAGTCGGCCAGAGCTCTGAAGAATCCCGCCCAGTCTCGGGCGGCTACGCTCGGGGTTGCCGACGCCAGGGTTTCCGGCGTTGGCAAGGCTTTGGTCATGGCGTTGAGAATCGCGGTCAATCTGTTCATCGTCGGGTGTCCTCTCGGTCAAAGGGGCGTGCGGATGATCGGCAGATCGTCCAGCACGCGGGCAAGGTTAACGCGGAAAAAAAGCAGGGGCATAAGCTGGGGCGAAGTCTCGCCCCAGGCAAGGTGTTCTTGATACGTCAAGCTGTCGTACACGGCTTTGATACTCTTCATGGCGTTCCGCACGATCATCTGAGCCGGTGTCTTCGGGTCGTGTCGGCGTTGGCGGCTGCGGGCATTGATCGACCAATCGCTTCGGGCTTGGCGGATGGTGTTTGTTTTGGTCCGTGGCTGGCGAATGACCGTCTTGCGTTGCTTTTGTCTTCCGCCCGCCTCGTCGTCGATGTATGGGGTGGTTATGGGCATCGGTCTAAAGGTGCCCGGGCCGGCCGTCCTGGCCGGCCCGGGCCGTCACCCGGTTATTACACGGGCGGTACGACGACGGACGCATCCGCGAGAACCGTTCCCATGATACCGTCCGTGTTGATCGCGGCGAAACGGTAGTGGTAGGTTCCTGCGGCAAGCGGGGAATCCGTGAACGTGAAGGCGGTCACGTCTTCACGTGCCACGATGGCCACACAGTTGGCCCACGTGGGCGCTGTGATTTCGGCGGTGTCTCGGAACACGGCCACGCCCCAGATGTCGTCGTTGGCGGCGGGTGTCACAACGGCCGTCACGTAGTCGGCGTGGCCGGTCAAAGGTGCGCTCGTGATCGCGGCCGGGGTGGTGGCCTCGGCCGCCGGATACTCTTGGGTGGGCGGATCGCCCACTTGCCAACGGCCCAGGTTGTGCCCGACGTAGGCGTTGAACGCGCTCACCTGTTGCGACAGGGCGAGGGCGTCCCACGTCGCCCAGCCTACTGAGCCGATTGCGGCCCAGGCCTGAGCAAGAAACTTCATCATCGACCGAACGCCGACCTGCTTGGCCGATTTCGGGTTTGCTGGTGTGACCAGTTGGCGGACGTAAGGGCGTCCTTTCCATTTGGAATACACCAGAGCGTCCGCCAGCTTTCCGCTGGCGGCGTCGGAGTGGAGGGGACCGGATACTCGTGCCATTGTTACGGCTCCTTGTGCGTAGGCGGATCGGGGGAAGAAAGGGGGAGCGTTGGCGGCGAGTAGGTTGTCGAGTGGCTCAGGTGGATCTGGAAGTCACTCTCGTATTTCCGGGCGACGTCGACGTCGCGTAAGATGATCGTGTTCTCGGCGTTCTTCTTGTCCCCCGATGCGCTGAAGTTCATCGAGCCGGTGATTACGATTGCGGCGTCGATGATGACGGTCTTGTTGTGCATTAGGGCGTGATTGCGGTCCACGCGGACCGGTACGCCGCTGTCCTTGATCTTCCGGGCGGTCGTGAAGCTTCCTCCCTGCTGGTGCTTGTCCACGATCAAGAATACGCTCAGTCCTCGGTCCTTGGCGCCGATGATTGCTCTGGTGACCTGGCTTTCGCTGATGGAATAGGCCAGCACGTGAACGGAAACCTTTGCGGCGTAGATCTCTCGGGCAATCGCGGTGGCGGCGCCGCCGTTGGGCGAAAAGTAAACGTCGATCTCGGCGCTGTTGCTGGCGGTACGGAGAACCGCCAGCAACAGCAGAACCGGGAGGAAGAAACGTTTCGCGGGGCTCATGTGTGGCTCGGAATGTGCAAGGCTTGGCCATTTCCTTTGACAAAATCCCCTATTGTCTGTGGATCAGCGGCGTTGTCGGGTTGGTTTCTCATCCGATCCATCGGTTCTCTTGAAGCTCTTGCATGGGTGGCTTTCGTTCTCTTGCTCCTGTGAGGCTGCAGGTCCCGATCATGTTCAAGCTGGAAGGCCAGGCCGGTGCGTGGCACTCGCCAAATCATGCAGAGGGTCAACGCGATATCGGGCGGCTCTGGTAAGTTGTTCTTGCTCAGGTCCGCAGCATGGGTCAGGATGGACACTTTGCCGTTCGGCGTTCCTTTCGGTCGGCAGGCATTGAGGATACATCCTCGAAGTGTTCCTGCCGCCTCGTAGTATTCCTGTAAGGTTTTGGCGGCGTTGGTGGTGCATTCGAAGATGAAATGCTCTCGGCGTTTGCCGTCGAAGGCCGACACGTACACGTGTGATCGCCAAGCGGCTTTTTCTTGACAAGCTGGGCAATGTGAATCGTCAACTGTTCGACCTTCTTCGTTACATTCGCGCTCGCACGGCATCGTCCTGCCGTGCCAGTAGTGCGTGTCACAGATTAGGAGCTCCTTACAGGTGATAATCCCTACAAGATTCCCGTTGGTGGGTGTGCGGCGTAGATCAAAGCCTCGGTTTTTTTCCTCGGCTGGCAATTTGGTTCGCCAGGTAGGCATGGCGTACTCCTTTTCGTGGTGGTGGTTTTCATCCGAAACGGGTTACGTCTGAAAGACTGAAACCCTCCGCTTGTAAGTCACCGCTGACGTCCTCGTGTACGGATACGGGGGCCTAGTCCTACAGGACACGGCATTAGGCTTTCGACATCCGAATGACGACGTAAAGGTGTCGGCATCAAGGCATACTGTAATGGGCAACGGTGGAGCGTGTCAATACCGCCCTCAAGAAACGACACGACAACCGGACGCCTACAGCCCGGCTGTCGTAGTCGTAAACCACCAACACGCAAGGGATTGTATCCTGGAAGGTGCACGGCTGTCAAGTGGAATCCGGCCGGTGCTGGCACGTGGCGGCGATAGGCTCCGGAAGGGCCGATAGTGTACAAAGTGTCACGTAGGGCATTTTCGAGGCCTTGTTTTTTCAGGGGTCTTTTCCGACCCTTGAAAAAACCGACCTTTTTGGGGGGGTTTAGCCGCTGGGCAAAACGGGGGGGCGCAGTCTCCCACTTTTCCTTACAAATGAAATTACTGCCGACGAAAAGTGGAGGGACAAGTCCCCCCGTTTTGTCCGGCGGCGGCGGCCCTTCTCACCCGCTGCATCTTCTGAGGCGGCGGCGGATGGAGCCGCAAGCATCGCGGCATGGATGCCGCCTTGCGATCCGGCGCAAGCGGATCGCCTCAAAGCGCAGGCGCAGCCGGAGCGTCGAGATGAGCGGCCAAAGAACGTTCTAACCGCCCTAACGTCGAGAAGGTGGACGGGCCGATACGCGAGTGGCCGCGCGGGGGAGCGGACCGACGGCGTGGGGACCCGCGGCGCACGATTGACGTCAAAGCAAGCAGGACGCGCGGTGAAAACGCGAAAGTAGCCGCGGGGACCGCGACGGCGGGCCGATCCCCCGGCGGACGCGGACCGCTGATATATTCCAAGGGAGCGACGGGGGACAGCGGACCGGGGGGCGAACGGACCCGCTCTTTTTTTGCGGGGAGCATGGATGCGATCCCGCGGCGGGTCCGAGAGTCCCCCGGGCCGCTGTCCCCCAGAGCGACCGCGGAGCTGGATTTTCCCGCGCTCTATAGGTCATTCGGCGCAGCACGACACGGGTCGAAGGCGCATGAGTCTCGGGGCGAAGCTGTGAAAGCGTTCCCCGTTCATTGAGTCAACTGCTGTAGGTTCAACGGTGCTGACACGGCGCAGGTATGGGCGCAGTGCTCTATCGGGCGAACCGCGGAGGGAACCGGAAAACTCAACAGACTCTGGACGGGTCAATCGCTCTGGTGGCGTTCTAGCTTGGTGTCTGGATTCCAACAAAGCAACAAGCGACCGACAAACGACCGACGAGCGAGCGGCGGCAGGAGCGGGTTGCGTTTCTCTTCGCGGCAAAGCGACCAGAGCGGCCCGGCGTTCCTGCGAGCGATACGGCGGTCGGGTTTCCGCTCCATCCGCGGCTCTCTCGCGGATCTGAGGGAGCGGACGGGACTTCGACGGGCCATCCACTCCCGTAAACGGCAAGCGGATCAGTCACGGCTTTTGCAACGCTTCCACCGATCACGGCGCGTTTTATTGATCGACTTCCCCGTCAGGACCGCGGCGGCGCCAGACGGTGCATTCCGTCCATCTTGCGGCCGAGGTATGCGGCAAGCGCATCGCGGACGACGGCCGACCGCGATGCGGCATCGCGGTACGCCTGCTTGTCACTCGGCCGCTGGCGGACCTCCTCGTCGAGCAGGTCGAGCAGTGCCTGCGGCAGCCGCACAGCAAGCAGCGGATCTCTAGTTCTCATGGCAAGTTTCCCCTGGGCCCAGGCCTGGCAACGCCGAACTTCCGGCGCCTCGTCGACAAATGGTATAACCGACGATCGTCGGTTATACCAGCGGACCGCCCCGGACTGGCCCGCGTGCGCTCGCCCCACATCGCCTGCCGGGCGCAGCGATGCGAGCGGCAACGGTGAGCGGCGCAGCGGCAGCGGGGAGCTTCGCCAGTATCGCGGCGATCTTGGCGCGTGCCGACGCCGGGAAGGCAGCCAGCAGGTGATCCTCGCGTGCCGACAGCAGCGGGCCGCATTGTGTCGCTGGGTCAGGCGCAGCGGCAGCAGCGGCCATCGCGGCCAGGGCCAGGTTGTGACAGCGAGCGAGCGTATCGACGCGCGTGGCAGAAGCGGCAGAGCGTGTCATCATGTCGGACCTCCAAGGAATGAATGGGAAAACAGAATCCCTCCGATCGGACAACCGCCATCCGGACAAGTCGCTCCGGGTGGTGCGGACTTCGGGCTTGCGGCATGTGATGTGCGGATCGTTTCCCATTGCCGGGAGTTGCGGGAGTTGGGTTCGTCGCCCGGGATCGGTTGGTCGATCATGTCGGCGGTCGCGGTCACGACCTGTGAGGGATGCGGGTTGTGCGAAACGACGAGGGGAGACGAAACCTAGTTTGCGCCCCCCCCCATCGTTTAGCATACAACCGCGCATCCCTCACAGGTCGGAACCGCTCCCAGCCTTGACATGATCGACCAACCGACCCGGGACTCCTCACCCAAGGACCTCTCGTTGGAGGTCCGTCCCGCAACCCCCGCCAATGGGAAACGATGGAACCCTAAAGGGTTCCGAGCGCACATCACATGCCGCAAGCCCTACGTCGCGCACCACCCGGAGCGACAAGTCCGGATGGCGGTTGTCCGAAGGGTCGGAGGGATTCTGTTTTCCCATTCATTCCTTGGAGGTCCGACATGATGACACGCTCTGCCGCTGCTGCGACGCGCGTCGATACGCTCGCCCGCTGCCACAGCCTGGCCCTGGCCGCGATGGCCGCTGCTGCCGCTGCGCCTGACCCAGCGACACAATGCGGCCCGCTGCTGTCCGAACGCGAGGATCTACTGCTCTCGGCCTTCCCGGCGTCGGCACGCGACAAGATCGCCGCGATTTTGGCGAAGCTGCCGGCTGCCGCTGCGCCGCTCACCGTTGCCGCTCACATCGCTGCGCCACGCATGCGATGTGGGGCGAGCGCACACGGGTGCGATGGGGCAACGCCGCGGTTGTCGAGCAGGCCGGCGGGTGGTATAACCAGCGGCCGTTAGTTATACCCCAGGTCCGGACCTTGAAAGGATGTGCCATGAGCAATCGTGATCCTTTGGTTGCCGTGCGGCTCCCGATCGTGCTGCTTGAGCTTCTCGACGCTGAGGTCGCCCGACGGCCGACAGGCCGTCGGGCGTGGTATGGTGCGGCGTCCCGCTCCTCGGTCATTCGTGAGGCGCTCGCCAAGTATTTCGGCCGCGAGATGAGCGGCGTTCGTTACCTTTCGGCGAAGTAGAAGTCGATCAATAAAACGCGCCGTGATTGGTGGAAGCCCGTCGAATAAACCCCGAAGAAGAGCCGCTCGATACGCGAGTGGATGGCCCGTCGAAGTCCCGTCCGATCCCTCAGACCAGAGAGCGTGCTGCGGATGGAGCGGAAACCCGACCGCCGTATCGCTCGCAGGAACGCGGGGCCGCTCGGATCGCTTTGCCGCTGCGAGAAATGCCCCCCGCTCCTTCCGCCGCTCGCTCGTCGGTCGTTTGGAGGGAGCGGACGGGACTTCGACGGGCCATCCACGGCTTGGGCTCTACAGGTTCAAGAGCTTCGTGACGATGGCACCCGATGCGCCGCCAAGCACACCGGCGCCGGCCATGAAGCCGGTAAGGCGGGCGTAGCTCGTTTCGATCTGGCGGACCCGGGCTTCGATCTTCAGCCCCGCGAAGGGGCATAGGTCGAGGTGTTGAAGGATTATCTTGCGGGCTTCGTCTGTGGCAATCATCCGGGTAGCATCATAGGGGGGGAGTGTGTGGCCTTCTTGCTCTGCGTCGGTCCGATCCATCGGTTGTGCCTCGTTTTCCTGGAAACCGACCTCGTAGGATCGCGTCCTGTGCGTTTCGAGGGGTCGGTTGGTCCTTTGATACGTCCGGGCTATGTGCCCCTAGAATCGCGTGCTAGAGCGGCTGCATGGTGGTGAGCAAAACGCCCCAAGCGCCCCAGTCGGCGGCGGT
>DATKUK010000135.1:0-31918 GCA_035530655.1 Phycisphaerae bacterium | reverse complement strand
AGCAGCCGAAACGGGTTGGCCAGGAACTTGTGACAACGGGTTCGGTCGGCGAAGAGCCCCAGTTGCTGTTCCTTGATGCGGTTCTCGAAACGGCACAGCGTGGCCGGTGAGGCCAGCGGCCTGTCCGGATCGGGACGCTGTTCCGCCAGCACCTGAAAGAGCGGTTCGTCCCGCAGGCTCTGATGATCGTTGAGGTCTTCGTAGCCCAGCCCAATCCCGAAAACACGCTGAGCGAGCATACGATGCCGATCGTGTCGGATGCGCCTCAAGCAACGCGGATCGCTGATGCATCCGGCCAGCGCCGACGTCAGTCCCAGACGCCGGTCCACCTCCCGAAGCAGCATCGCCCCGGCGTCGGAGGTCAGCCGACCCCCGTCGAAATACCCTTCCACTTTTTGCCGTTTGAGCCTGGGAAAGACCAGCTTGGATGATGTACCCTCTGTCACCAGTAAGCCTCTCTGCCTTGTATGATGAATTCTTTGCTAAAACCTATCATACAGGGCCGAGAGGCCTTTTTTGTCAGAGAATTTCAACCGCGTCGTGAAATATCCGGGCCAGCCTCAACCGCAACGAAGAGAATAGATAGCCCCGCCGGTGCGTGCTTAGGTAAAGTCCGTCTTACAGATCTCACGCAGCAGCGCCGTCGCGTAGCACCCGCTCGGCAGCGCGAAGCGCAGCTCGAAGAATTCCCCCAGCTCGTCCTGCCCGCATTCGGCCGAACACTCCGTCGGCACAAATCGCAGTGGCCGGCGCCCTCCCTTGACCTTGTGCGCCCCCTCGGCGCGGAACGCCTCCGGCCCATGTCCCTGTGCGGCCAGCACTTGCTGCTCGATCCGCCCTGGCTCGCCGTCGGGCTCGGTCATCCGGTAGCCGAACAACGGCCCGGTCGGGGAGATCTCCTGTGCATCGCAACGAACCTGCTCGGCCGCGACGTCCTCCACGTGGAACACCGCCCCCTTACCGTGCAGCCACGCCAGATCGCCCGCCATCACGCGGTCGATCCCGTCAATCCGCGTCGTCGTCACCTGATTGAACAACCACCCCTGATACGCCGACACGTAAAGCCTCTTCAGAGTCTTGTCGACCGAGAAGAACGCCCGCCGATGCGAGTTGCTCCTGGCCATAGCCCGACACGCACGCTTCTCGTCGCGAAACGACCACGGCCACGCCTCAGCCGCCTCGGCGTAGCGCCCTTCCTCATATAACTCTCGCGCTTGCCGCACGTCGTCCCCGTCGGCTTCGCCCGGCCCACCGAGCATCACGTCGATGCATTCACGCCAATCCTGCCGGATCATCGCCCGGCCGATCCGCCACGTGTCGCCGCGAACACCGAATCGCTGCGGCCCGAAATAGTTCGGCACGCCGCGCCGCGCAATGATCGACAGCACCTCGCGTACGCGGTCGAGCATCTCCGTCGGTGACTCGCGCAGCTTGATCGCAAACCTGTTGCCGCGCAGATGCCCCAGCCGCAGCTTATTGCCGTGCCGCGACACATCCAACACGCGCACGTGCGGCAAGGCCAGCGCCTCGACACGCTCCTGATCGACGTGCTCGACGCTAAGCATCTGACGCGTCACCGCCCTGGCGTCCTTCAGACCCGCGTAGCCGATGTCGCGTGCCTTGACGTTGAAGGCACGTGCGATGTCACGCACAGCCTTGATGGTCGTCACGTTGCGCTTCTCGATGCGAAAGTAGACGTGCGTACCCGCTCCGCACGGTTCGTACAGCGGGATTTCCTCCACGCAGAAGTCTTCGGCCCGCTGCTTGATCGCGCCAGGCACGGGCGGCAAATCGCGAGTCAGGAAAGGCAGGTCCATATCGGCAGCGCCGAGCTTGTCCGACCAGGCGGCCTACGGTTTGAGGAAGAACTCCATTAGCTCATGACCGCGTTCGATGCGCATGCCGCTTTCGGCGGCGTCGGCTTCGGTAAACGGTCGGCCCGTCACCGTCTTGATGCCCTTACCCGCCATGCAAAACGGCGGCGGATCGGACGTGTGCACCTTGCTCGACACGGGTGTGGGATGGTCCGGGGCGATCAGCACCCGCCACTCCTCGCCGAAGCTCCGCAGCTTCTCCAGCACCGGTCCGACTACGTGCGCGTCGATCCGCTCCAGCGCCTTGATCTTCTCCTGGGCATTGCCGTCGTGACCGGCCTCGTCCGGGGCCTCGACGTGCACCGTAACCAGATCGTACCGGTCCAATGCCTCGACGACAGCTGCGCCCTTGCCGGCATAGTTGGTGTCCAGATAGCCCGTGGCGCCTTCCACGTCGATGAGCTGCCAACCAATCAGCCTGCCCACCCCCCGAACCAGATCCACCGCCGCCACCACCGCGCCCGACAGGCCAAACCGCTCGCCGAACCGCGGCAGCGTCGGCATGTGGCCGTGTCCCCACAGCCAGATCGAGGTGGCGGGGTTCTCCCCCAAGTCGCGTCGGACCTGATTGACCTCGTGCTCGCCCAGAATCGGCTGCGACCGCTCCATCAGTTCGCGCACCGTCTTGCCCCCGCGACCCGACGGCAAACACGACCTGACCGGCTGACCCGGAATCTGGTGCGGCGGAGTCAGTCGAGGGTCCAGCCCCTTGGCCGAGCGATACACCATCAGGTTGCGGTACGACACCCCCGCAAAGAACTCAATATCGTCGCCGCCGAGTTGGGCGTTGAGCTCATCGATCAGCTTGCGGGCCTCCTCCGTGCTGATCTTGCCGGCCGAGTAATCCGCCATCCGACCGTCGACGATCGTCACCAGATTGCACCGGAACACGACGTCGTCCGGCCCGACCTTGATCTTTCGGGCAGCCGCTTCGATCGG
The DNA here is from genome assembly GCA_035530655.1 of Phycisphaerae bacterium. Lineage (GTDB taxonomy): Bacteria > Planctomycetota > Phycisphaerae > UBA1845 > DATKUK01 > DATKUK01. The sequence continues at coordinate 29,105 of DATKUK010000135.1, read as the reverse complement.
CGATCGACCGGTATAGTACTTCGCCGGCGAGTACCCCAGCACGCTCAACGTGGCCACATCACTGCCGGGATCGAATCCATCGGGAACCGTCTGGACCGTGCCCAGCCGGCCATGACGGGCCACCCAATCCATATTCGGGATGTCGGCCACCCCCAAGGGCGTCTTGCCGTCAAGCTCAGCAAGTGGCTCGTCGGCCGCCCCATCGGGAAGAATCACAACGTATTTCATGACTGCACTCGTCGGCACAACCCGCCGCACGCTTTACTGCCGCTTCGATCCAACGCACGCACGATCCGACTCACTCACCTAGAACTCCTCGTGCTCTTCCAACACGCGAATGCACGCCGGCGGCTGAAGCACAACCTCAAGCTCGGCAATCTGCCGGAGAGCATCGTCCACACTGCCCTCCCTCGCCCGGTGGGTCATGATCACCACCGGCACGATGCCCTTATCGGCCAGTTCTTCCGGCACCTCGTGCTGCACGATGGCGCTGAGCGAGATCTTGTGCTCGCCGAAGATCCTGCTCACAGCGGCCATCACGCCCGGCTCGTCGCGCACCATCAAACGAACGTAATGCCGCGAGACGTTGTCCTGCACCGGCATGTAGGTCGGCTCGCCCGTATTGTTACCCAGCAATCGCATTTGCGAGAACGTTCGACCCGCGTTACCCAGGGCCGTATCCACTACGTCCGCCACCACGGCGCTGGCGGTGGGCATCTGCCCGGCCCCACGCCCGTAATACAGCGTATGCCCGGTGGCATGCCCGTAGACACTGATCGCGTTGAACGGACCGGACACACTGGCCAATGGATGATCGTGGTGGATAAACGTCGGCCGAACACGCAAGCATATCCCGTCCTCACGGCGCTGCCCGATGGCCAGCAGCTTGCACACATACCCCAGCTCTGCCCCCGCCTGGAGGTCCGTCAACTCCAGCTTGTCGATCCCTTCCACAGCGATTCGGTCCAGATCGATATCCACGCCGAACGCCAGCGACGCCAGAATCGCCAACTTGTGGGCCGAGTCGCCCCCGCTCACGTCCAACGTCGGATCGGCCTCGGCATACCCGTGCTCCTGGGCCTCACCCAAGGCCTCGACGTAGCGCTTGCCCTCGTTCAGCATCTCGGTCAGCACGTAGTTGCACGTCCCATTCACGATTCCGTATAGCGCCTTTATCCGATTGGCCACCAGCCCTCGACGAATGCTCTCCACCAGGGGAATGCCCCCGCCGCAACTCGCTTCAAACGCGATGCACCGCCCCAACCGGCGGGCCTCGGCATAGAGACTCTGCCCGTGCGTGGCCAGCAGCGCCTTGTTGGCCGTCACCACGTCCTTGCCCGCCGCCAGGCACCTCGACACGATCTGCCGCGCCACCGTCGTACCACCGACCAACTCGACAGCAATCCGGGTCTGATCGTCTTCCAGCAACCGCGTCACGTCGCTGCCCAGCAGTTCGCTCGGAACACTCACCTGCCGGGGACGATCCAAATCCACGTCGATCACGTGCCGCAACTCAAATCGAAGGCCCGTCCGCGCCGCCAGCAGATCCCCGTCCTCCAGCAGCAACCGCACGACGCCCTCCCCCACGGTGCCGAAGCCCACTACGCCCACGCCGACCCGGTCCATGCTCGTCCTCCGCGGTTCATAAGCCCTACTGGGGTGGCAATAGGGTATTTCTAGCTCCGCATCCAGTTTGTATCAAGACTGTGCGCCTACAGCCCCAGGCTGGCTCACCGAGCCGAGGCAGGCTTTATCCGCAGGATGGCCTTGTGCCACTGACCGTCCATACGCTCGTCGATCTCCCCGAAAACCCGCTCGAACACCGCAATCTCTTCTTCGTCGGGCGTCTCCTGGCCCGGTACGCGCGATCGGATCGTCTCGAGATAGGTAGCCATCAGTCGCGCCCGGTACCGCACAAGGTAGTACACCAGCGCCCACGCCTGGGCGTAGAAGCGATCGGCCCGCTCCAGATCGTCTCCTGCCTGCGGACGGGCGTTCAGCAGCTCACGAATCCCCATCAACTCATTCTTCTCGGCCGTCTCGTGAAAGCGCCTCAGTCTCACCTGATTGATCGTTTGGCTGTGGGGTCCCGTGCTGCCGGCCGGCTCGAACAGACATGCCAGTCCCTCGGCCAGCCACACCGGCGTATCGGCACCCCGGGGCAGCAGGCCGCAGTTGAACTGCACCTGGTGACTCAACTCATGCCGCATCGCCGCCCGAAGATAGGACCGGGCATGACGGTCCACATACTGCCGAAGCTCGCGCACCTGGCTGGAGCGGCTTCCCTCGCGGGCTTCGAGCTGATCGACCTTCAGGTTGAACTCCTCGACCTGCGGATCGTTGAACGCATTGTAAAACGTGCTGCGGTTCTTTCGCTCATCATAGAAGCCCCGTGTGTTCTCCGGCACGAACCCCACGCTCTCGGCGTATTCGGCAAACTGCTCAAATCGATCGAGCAGCACCACCTCCAGCCGTTGCGGCGACTCCTCAATCGGTACCCGAAGCGACCTAGCCAGCGCCACGTTTCGCTTGTAGGTACCCTCCATCTGCCCGGCCAACCACTTGGCCATGACCCCCTTGACGTTGTGAACCAGCAGGAAGTGCTCGGTCTCATGCACCGAGAACCCCTCGCCGAACTCCCCCAACAGCCCCGTGCGGGCAGCCTGCTCCGCCGGTGATCGAGCGTCCGCCCCATGTCCCCGGGCAGCCCCGCACGCAGCCGGTACGCAGGCCACAATCAGAACGCCGGCAATTCCACGAAGCATAAACACCTCTTCATGCTAGACGCCACAGACCCCACGAGCAACCTGCCGGTCAACGGGACTTCAACGCCCCGCCGCCGACGGCTTGACCCTGCCGGAATCCGATCGATAATGACAGACCCTTTCAGACGGGAGGTCGATTCATGGCGCGCGCAAGCTGGACGTGCCGACTGGGTTGGCTGATCGGGCTGGTCTTGCTGGCCGGTTGCCAGGGACCGATCAGCGGCGGGTATGCCTCGGTCGCCCTGCCTGGGGTCGACCGCGAAGGAGTCTTCGAAGCCGCCGCCGGCGCTCTGCGCGGCCACGGCTTCCGCATCGCCCAGGCCGACGCCGACCTGTGGCAGATCCAGACCCACCCGCTTGAATCGATGTCGCACGGCGGCGCCGATAGGCTGCACGAGGCCGTCGTCAGACTGCCCTCGCGCGTCCGACGTATCGCCACTGTGTATATCCAGAAATCCCGCTCGGGATGCCAGGCTCTCTGCCAGGTGCAACTCCAGCGTCTCGATACCACCCAGCGAGATGTCTTCGCACGCCAGCGCGAGTTCGCCGACGTGCCTTCCGAGACCCCCATCGATCGCGGCGAAGGGATGACCACCGACCAGACCGCCACGTGGACCGACCTGCGTCGCGATCGCTCGACGGAGCGGCAAATCCTACAGGCCATCCGTGCGCGAGTTACCCGCACGCCCGCCACACAGGCAGGCGAACCCTAGTCGGTCACTCCAGACCGCCCCGAACGCTCCTGACAGCGAATCACGAACACCGCCCCGCAGTCCCGGCGACTGCAGCGAACCGTCAGCGCAGGAATATCCTGCTCACCCTGCGCCACGCTGTGGCGCAGAGACAACACGGCTCCGATCATGGCCTGGGCCGCATGCAGGCACAGGCCCGCCGGCACCCGATCGCCGAACTCAAACGTCTGCCCTGCGCGGCAGGCGGCTGGGCATACCCCGCTCTGCGGATCGGCCGTGCACTCGGCCACGATGCGGATCGCGCCACACCCTACCGACCGTCCCGAACCCTTCGCCTCATCCCTGGGCAACACCACGTCACCCAGTTGCACCTCCACGACGTCATCCTCGGCATCGAGGGCGAGATTGGCCAGTTCGTCAGCTCGAGTGTTCTGCTCGCGAGGTACGTGCGTGATCTGCCATCCGTCAAAGCCCAGCAACAGCTTCTGAACCTGCTCGAAAATCTCGCGCAGTCCGGCGTTCCGCACGCGGTAGCGCCCCGTGATCTGCCGCACGACCAACTCACTGTCGGAGAATATCTTGACGTGCTGCTCGCCCCATCGCCGCGCCGCCTGCAAGGCCAGCCTTAGCGCGTGGTATTCGGCCTGGTTGTTGGTCATGGGCTCCAGCAGGTAGCCCGCCTCAAGAATCTGACGCCCCTGCTCGTCGCGGATAACCACCCCAGCCGCCGCCGGACCCGGGTTGCCTCGGGCGGCTCCGTCGATGTGAATCTTCAATCCCATGGTTGAGTCGATGCGGCAAGCCGCTCACGTCCGCTGTCGCGTCGCCGCCTCTTCAAGGAACAGAATCCTGCCGCAGGTCTGACACTGTTGTACCTCGTCTCGCGTGATCAGCGCGTTGACCTTCTCCAGCGTCACGGTCATGTTGCAGCCCTGGCAGATGAATTCCTCTCGTCTCGGATTCGTGCGCACCACCATGGCCATGGCCTCGCCATCGTAGCGCTCGGCTACCCGCTCGAAGATCTGCAAGACGGTTGGCGGCACGCCTTCGGCCGCTTCCTCTCGCTCCGCCTGGAGCTGCTGAACCTTGCTCCCCGTCTCGCGCTGCAGCTCGTCGTGCTCATTCTGCAACTGCGCCAGGCGCCGCATCTCCTGCTCGCGCTGCTGCTCGAGCTTCTTGACGTCCGTACGCATCTCGTCCACTTTGGCGAGGATCTGCAGGATTCTATCCTCCAGCTTGGCATTGTCTGCCTTGTCGGTGTTGATCTGCGTCAGGATTGCCGCGTACTCCCTGTTCGTCTTGGCCGTGTTCAGGGCGGTGCGAAGCTTGCTGATCTCTACCTCACGACTCTTGACATCCAGATCTAACCGGTCTGCTTCGACCTGCTGCCGCTGCACGCTGTTGTGTTGTGTCGCGATATCCTCGCCCAGAGAATTCAGGCGGTGGGTGTGCGCCTTAACGCTGCGTTGCTTGGAGGAGAACTTCTGCTTGATGGCACTCAGTTGCAGTTCGATATCCTGTAAGCGATGCAGGGCCTCTAACGTCGTTGCCATTCCGTCCTCCAACCGGCCGAGACGCCCACAATAGCCCCTCTCGCCCCCGGCGCGGCGTATGCAATTGCCAACCCTGCAATTATGCCTTACCGCCCAGCCGCCCGCAAGGGCGCGCCGCCAACTTTTCCTCCCCCCCGGACGGCAACGGCCGCGAAACGCCAACCGCGACCACGCTTCAGCTTTGTTTGGCCGCACGAGCCGAGGCCCGTCGCCGCAACTCGGCCTCGATGAACGGCTGGAGGTCGCCGTCCAGGACGGCCTGCGTGTTGCCCGTCTCGTGCGCCGTCCGATGGTCCTTGACCATCTGATACGGCTGCAGCACGTAGCTGCGAATCTGATTCCCCCACGCAATCTCGCCTTTCTCGCCGTAGAGCTTCGCCAGCTCGGCGTCCCGCTTCTGCTCCTCCAGTCGATGCAGCCGCGATTGCAGCATCTTGCGAGCCGTCGCTCGGTTCTGGTGCTGCGACCGCTCGTTCTGACACTGCACGACGATGCCCGTCGACTCGTGCGTCAGGCGGATGGCCGACGACGTCTTGTTGACGTGCTGCCCTCCGGCCCCGCCGGCGCGAAACTGCTCCTCCCGTACGTCGGTTGCCCAGTCGATCTCGATCTCGATGTCTTCCGCCTCCGGCAGCACGTCCACCGACGCAAAGCTCGTGTGTCGACGTGACTGCGCGTCGAACGGACTGATCCGCACCAGCCGATGCACCCCCGTTTCGCAGGACAGGTAGCCGTACGCATACCCCCCGCTCACCAGCAGGCTCACCGACTGGACGCCAGCCTCCTCCCCGTCCTTGCGCGAAAGCTCCTGCACCCCGTAGTCGTTCCGCTCGAAGTAACGCAGGTACATCCGCAGAAGCATCTCGGCCCAATCGCAGCTCTCCGTGCCCCCAGCACCGGCCTGGATGCTGAAATAGCAGTTCTTCGCGTCGTTCGGCCCGGAAAGAAAGGTCATCAGCTCCAGGTGATCCAGCGCCTTGGCCACCCGCTCAGCCTCGGCAACCGCCTCGTCAAGCGTTGGCTCGTCCGACTCCTCCACCGCCAGCTCGTACAACACCCGCAAATCGTCGGCACGAGCAAGCAACTGCTCGACCGGGTCGACCAGGGCCTTGAGCCCGCGCAGCTCAGACACCACCTTCCGGGCACGCTCGGCGTCGTCCCAGAAGCCCGACCGCCCCATCTGCTTTTCCAGTTCGGCTAGTCGCGACTGCTTGGCAGGCAGGTCAAAGAGAGTCCCGAAGGGCGACGATCCGCGCGGTGAGACCAGGCACACTCGTTTCGAGTTCTTCTCGCTCCATCGTTCACAACTCCCGATGCTGCAACCGACTATGACTATATCGCCCCCAAAGAGCCACGGCAACCTCGCCTGTACCACGCCCCTGCCAACACCGGCCGGTACCTACCACGCGGCGCCTCAAGGCCAGTACACCTCATAAGGCATCACCGTCAGGACGTTCTCCTGGCCCAGCAACTCGACACGCTGTAAAAGCCGGCCCAGACACGCGGCCCGGCTGTTGTCGAGTCGCCGCGCCGTCGCCTGCACCCAGTCCGCCGGCAGCCAGGACCGACCCACGTCGACCCCCGCGCCTCCGCCGGCAGGCTCCATCCCCAACATCTCGCAGATCAAGTTCACCAGGGTCTTCGGCGGCGGCAACACCCGCAGCTCGTACTCGCTCACCCCCGCCCGCTCCGCCGCAAGCGCCACCGCGTCGGCCAGCCCGCCTGCCCGGTCGACCAATCCTCTCGCCAACGCCTGCCGACCCGTGTAGAGCCGACCCCCGGCCAGATCCTCGATGTCCCCCTTCAGCCGATCGCCCCGCCCCCGGACGACCCGATCGACGAACTGCCTGTAGACACGCTCCATCAGATCACGAATCACCGACCGTTCCGAATCGGTAAAACGTTGGGTCGTCGAGAACAGACCCGCGTGGCGGCCACGTTGCAGGCTGTATGTGGTGATGCCGATCTTCTCCAGCAGCCCGCCAAGCACCAACTTGCCCCCCACCACGCCGATCGACCCGGTGATCGTGTTCGGCTGAGCCACAATCTCGCGACCCGACACGGCCACATAGTAGCCTCCGCTGGCCGCGATGTTGCCCATCGATGCGATCAGCGGCTTGGTCTGTCCGCATCGCACGGCCGCGTTGAACATGATATCGCTGGCCAGCGCCGAGCCGCCCGGCGAGTCAATCCGCAGCACCACCGCCTTGACCGACTCATCCTCCCGCACCTGCTCCAGCAACTTCCGGATCGTGGTGCTGCCGACCACCGAGACCCCCAACAGGCCGTCTCGGCTCTTGCCGGAAACGAGCATGCCGTCGATATAGACCACGGCAACGACCGGCTTAGTGGGTGCCCGAGCGGTCTTAACCACCTCGCTCAGCAGCTTGAAAAACGCAAATGGGCTGGAAAGGTCCAGCTCGCCCCCTTCTTTCTCGCCATATCCGCGCACCAGCTCGGCGCCCGGACCGTACGTCTCGCTGACCCGCTCGTAAAAGGCCTGCTGATACGCCAGTTCATCGATCAACCCGAGCTGCTCGGCCTGATCGGCCATCATCCATCCGCGGTCAACCGCCGCCACCGCGCGGTCCCGCCCCAGATGGCGCGACTCGGCCAGCACGCTGACCATCTGGTCGTAGATGTCGTCGGCAAGCCAGTCGAACTGCTCTTTGGCCTGGTCGCTCGGCTCGGTTCGCGTCCAGGGCTCGGCCGCGCCCTTGTACGGACCGACATGCTCCATGTCGGCCTCCAAGCCCAGCTTGGCCAGCAAGCCGGCGAAGTACCACGCCTCGCCGTACACCCCCGGAAACATCACCATCCCCGAGAGTGGCATAGCAATATGGTCGGCCGACGCAGCCAGCATGTAGGTCGTCGGACCCGCGTGTTCCACGAAGCAGTACACCTTCTTGCCCGCCTCGCGAAACTGCCCGAGCGCCTGGCGCAGCTCGGCTACCTGGGCCCAGCCCAGTTCCGGGCCGTCCAACTCGATCACCAGCGCGACAACGCTTGCGTCCTTTCGCGCCAGGTCGATCCGCCCCAGCAGGTCGCGTAAGCAACGCGCGCGCTCGGCGCCGGGGAACAGTTGCAGCTCGCTCGGTCGCTCCTCGATAGGCCCGGCCAACCGCATTTGCGCAATACGCTGCACCGCCGCCGACGTCGTCGTCTGTCCCAACGCCGGCAAGCAAATCACCGCGACCGCAACGACCGCCATCAGACCGATCACCCGCTTAGCCATCACTGACTCCTGCACCCCCGTTGCGCCCCTTGCAGTGTGAGAGACCCGATTATCGGTACCTCTATCGGACAGGTCAATCGGGACGCGCCGGCCGGACCGGCGGTTCCATGCGAGACCGTAACGCCCGCAGTCATAGAACGGCCAGTCGGCTATCCGTGGCGGGGCCGAACAGGCTTGGGTACCTTGGACGCACCATGAACCAGCGCGAGCACCCGGCTGCATGCGTGCATACCGACCCCGGACCCGATTGGACCTACCTCGGCTGGCAGGGCTGGGGCTTCTACTGCCCACGTCACTGGAACCCCGTCGTGCTGGGCGAATCGCGCCGCGAGGGTTCGACCGTACTGGCTGACCTGGACGGTCCACGTCTGGAGCTTACCTGGCAAACGCGACCCCGACACAAGCGGGCCGACCTGGCACGCACCCTCCAGCAGCAAACCGCCCGTCTGACCGGCAGGATCGAGCGGCATGAGTTGGCTGAATATGAGAGCGGCGACTTCGAAACCTCCGAACTGGTTTACGACCGCGATAACCGTGCCGCCCTCTTGACCCTGGCCAGCCCCGCTACGCAACGTGCGGCTGTGCTGCGACTGTCGCTCAAGGGCGTGGATCAGCCTGTGGCCGCCGCTCGCAGCATCGTGGCCAGCCTCGACGACTATCCCCGCGACCAACCCGCCCCCTGGGCGGTCTACGGGCTGGCCTTCTGGCAGCCGCCGAAGTTCGAACTCACGCTCAAAAATGTCTTGACCGGCAGTACGCGTCTCGGTTTTGCCTCAGGCCGCAAGAGCCTGTCCTTCTGGCGCGTCTCGCTGCGCGCCTGCGGCGGCCCCCAGGATAAGCCCGACACGTACTTTGCCCGCGCCGTTGGTCGCAAGGAACGCCGCTGGTACGGCTTCGACACCAGCCGGCGGACCCTCGGCGACCACCAGGTGACCGTGACCGTCGGGCGCATGCCTGTTTACCGCTGGCCCGGCCAATGGCCCAGACGGCACCTGCTGGCGTTGTCCTGGTCGTGCCCCCAGTCCGAACAGATGTACGAGGTGGCAGCCACCGACTGGCATCTGCCGAGCCGACTCGTCGAAGACGCCGCCGCCGGCCTGCTCTGTCACCTGCCGCAGTGACAGACGCCCCCTGCAAAACTACTGCATGTGCAGCTCGACCACGTCCTTGTCGTGCAGCACGTAGTCACGGGGTACCTGCTGGCCGTCGAACACCTCCGCCCCCCACACCCGCGCGCCGCGGAGCTGATCGGCCAGCCCTCGATGAATCTCTTGCGCCAGATCGAGCACCGTGCTGCCCCGCGGCACGATGAACGGCTGATTCATGTCCGGCGGCTTGTGCGGCGGCTTGGCATAGATGCGGTGGACGTGCAAAAGCTCGAACAGCGCCTTGGGGATACTATCCAGGTTGCTGCCCGTCGTCGCCGACACCAGCAACAGCTTCAGCTTCTGGTCGTAGAGCTCCTTGAGGGTTTCAAAGTTGTCCGCCGCCTGCGGCAGGTCGCCCTTGGTGGCTGCCAGAATGGCTCGTTTGGTCTGCCGGCCCTCGTCGTCGATCTGATCGGCCTCTTGCGGGTCGCTGGTCAACAGCACGTCGCGCCGGGCCATCGTCTCGACCGCCACCTCCAGATCCTCCAGGATCGAGTCGCCGCCTGCATCGACCACGATCAGGATCGCGTCGGCGCTGCGAAGGGCGCCGTACATACCCGGCGGCACGTGCTCAGCCGTCACCGGCGGCAGATCGACAAGCTGGATCGGCACGTCCTCGAAGTGTGCCATGCCCGGCACCGGCGCGTGCGTGGCGAACGGGAACTCGGCCACCTTCACCGGCGCCCGCGTCAAGGCTGCCACCAGCGCACTCTTGCCGCTGTTGGGCACGCCCAGCAGCGCCACCTGTCCGGCCCCCTGCCGCGGCACATGAAAGATGTCCTTGTGCCCGGCGGCCTTGACGGGCCCGCTCTTGCGCATCTGCGAGATCTTGCGCTTGAGGTCGGCCTGGAGCTTGTCGGTGCCCTTGTGCTTGGGCATCACGCGCAGCATCTCTTCCAGCGCCGCGAGCTTCTCGTGATGCTCGGTGGCTGCGCGATACCGCCGTTCGGCCCGCTGATACTCTGGTGTCAGATTCGCAGGCATGGCGTGGATTATACCCCAACTTACGCCGGTGCAAGAGCTTCCGACAGCAGCTCCGTCTTGCCGGAGGGTCTTGCGATTGCCCAGCTCCCGATATATCATCCCAGACGTGACACTTTGGGGTCGCCGCTCGTTCGCAAGGACGCTATGCGGATGTCTGCTTCTTTAACCATTAGCGCAGTTGCCGCCAAGCGTGGAATTGAGAGAGTAGTCGACGATATCTATGAACTCGGGAAGTCCAAGTTCGGCGGGCGCCTGCGCAGATGGAAAGCCAGGAAGCAGATCGACACGCTTTACAGAAAAATCAAGCAGGTACGTTTCGTCAAAACAATCTGGCAGGTTGAAAAGCAGGTCGACCTGCTGAAATTCTATTACCCGTCGAAAATCAAGGTGGGCGACGAGCGCCGGACGATCAACGACCTATCCGATATCGACTATGCAGGCAACATCTTGGTCGAAGGCACAGTGGGACAAGGCAAGTCCATCTTCTTTCGTTACCTGACTTCGCGGGAAATGGTTAAGGGTGCCGCCGTACCGCTGTTCGTGGAGCTTCGCCGAATCCGGGCCGACGAGCAACTTGTGGACCATCTCATCACGGAGTTGCAGACTCTTGGACTGGATGTCGACACTCAGACGTTCGAATTCCTCGCATCTAATGGAAAACTCATCCTCTTTCTGGACGGGTTTGACGAAGTCCCAGAACAGCGCCGCGCGGGTCTCATCACCGAAATCGAGCGATTGGGCAAGCGCTTCGAGTCCTTGCGCATTTTCATTAGCTCGCGCCCGAACAGCGGGATAGCCAATTCGGTGTTCTTCCACGTGGTGCAGCTCTGCCCTCTGGAGGAAGATGAATATGAGGACGTGATTCGAAGGGTTACTGACGATCAGACAACGGCTTCGCGCATTATTGAAGGGGTGAAACAAGCGAAGACGCGAGTGCGCGAGTTGCTGACAACGCCTTTGATGGTTGCGCTCTTGGTTTTCCGTTACAAGGCTGAGCAGGCCGTCCCGGAGAACGTCATCGCCTTCTATGATCACTTGTTCGATCTTCTTCTCCATCGTCATGACAGATCGAAGGCTGGGTACGTGCGCCCGCGAAAATCCGGCCTGGGGGACACGGCTCTGCAAGATATCTTTAGCGCGATTTGCTTTCTAACGCGGAAGGCAAGCGTCGGTACCCTCACCTTAGCCCAGATTCGCACCTATGCGGGTAAGGCCATATCTCTCGTGGGCCACGACGCGGACCCCAGCAGAGCACTTGACGATATTATAGAGATAACTTGCCTCATACTTGAGGAGGGCGGCGAGTGCAAGTTTCTACACAAGAGCGTGCAGGAGTACCACGCGGCTCATTTCGTTCAGGGACAGCCTGACGATCTCGCGATAAGGTTCTATAAAGGGATGTCCGGCACGACCGGGTCGGCAGCAATAGAAACTTGGAACTTCTGGAGCAATGAGCTTGCCTTCCTGTCGATGATAGACGAATATCGTTTCGCCAAGTCATTCCTGATCCCACACCTGCGGGAGATACTTGGGATCGGGCAGACCCCTGTCCCCCAAGAGTAGCGCACCACAGAGAATGCCGTCAAATGCGCGCTCGGGACATTCGTGATTGTCCTGGACAACATGCCTCCCTTTTCCGCACGCTCCTTTTCCCTTTTGCTGGCGTACCCCTATTGGGTTTCTCAACGGGGCGCCCCCGGGTTCGACGCGTGGGTGGAAAAGTATATACGACCTATACTAGGGATAAACTACGGGCAAGTCGTAGCGCGCATCCGCAACGGGCGGTGGCCATTTGCCTTTGAGCGTAAGAAATACGGACTTCCTAGATCCTCAACAGAGTACCATGTGAAGTTGGAAGACATAATCGCTTCGGGCCTGTTGCTTCCAGAACTTACCCAGGCGGCCCGCCCAATTCTGGAGCAACTCCACGGGGAATTGATTGCGGCCGAAGCGAAGGTGCACCATGTGGAGCAGACTGCGGCCATCTTCGAGTTCTGAATGCTGGTGCCGCGTTAGTCGGTATCGCCCATGGATCGCCACGACCGCCGGTCGTACTTGTCCGACTCGCCCGGGCCGCGAGGGATCGTCAGCACGGATCGCTTGAGGGCACCCAGGGCGCCTGCGCCGGTGACTGCCGCCCACAGACGGGCGATTGCCCCGGATCGATCTACGGCTGAAGCCGTATCCGGGCCGGCAAGTCTCGTGCCTGGTTGAACTTGCTTAAACCTCTTGCCAGCAATAAGTTATATTGACGCCACGCTGATCGGTCGATAGAATTTGTGGCAGGCAAAAGGGGTAGCAGTGTGACGTCTGCCAGCAAGAAACCAAAGGCGGACTTCGTCGTCCGGCTCGTCGGGCCTCAGCTAAGGCCATGGGCAGTCCCCATGCGGAGACTGACTAAAGCCCTGGAGGCTGTTCAGCGCCTTATGGAGCAAGGCGATGAGACGAGTGATGATCTGGACGATCTGGCTTTTCTCACTGGCGAGGAACTAGAGCCGGAGAAAGAGCCGGCTGTGTCACTTCGCCTGATTGACGTGAAAAGCTCATCCGCAGCGTACCAAGTTGCGAGTAGCGATCCGACATACGCCATTGAGACGCTTGCCCAAACAGGGAAAGCTATTGGTGCTCCTCAGGAGGCGGAATGGCCATCCCGAGTTCTATCTTCACTTCGGGACCTGAGTGACATAGCAAGGGCCATGTCCTGTCATATCGAGTTCCGCCAACCCGGTCATGGACGTCAGCACGGACCGGTCTTAGCACTGGTGCAGCCTGATACCTATAGACAGGTCTCGGAATCGGCATTTGCTTCGGGGCCTACGTCGATACTTGGTAGGGTCGAAAGGGTGGGTGGCGCCACCGCGATGCACTGTGGGCTTCGCATATCCAGTCAGCCGAGGAAGATGGTCGTATGTAGGGTATCTACACCTGATCTCGTGAGAGCCCTCGGTAATTACCTGTATCAAGATGTAGTTGTCTCAGGGATGGCCACCTGGGTCCGTCATGATTGGCGACTGCGCAGCCTGGTGATTCATGCCTTTGAGCCACCTAAGACTGGCTCAGTCATGACGGCCCTCAGGGAAATCCATGCGGCCGGGGGTTCGGCGTGGGACGACGTGGATGATCCTGGCGCCGAAATTGCGGAGATGCGGGGTTAGTGAGCGATTCCAGACCCAGCCGCACCGTAGCCGTGGACACAATGACCCTTGTATGGGGCATTAAGCAGGTCGGACACAGGGAATATTTGCTCCGTGCCCGCTGGCTTTTCGAGGAGTTGGATCGAGACGATGCGCGCATCATCGTCCCGGCAGTGGTCGTCGCCGAGTATTTGACGACTGTGCCAGAGCACTTGAGAATGGGTGTCCTAACCAAGTTTACAAGGCGTTTCTTTGTCGCGCCGTTTGACGCAAAGTGCCCACCGTTGTCGGCTCGGCTTTGGCAAAAGGGACGAAAGACCCGAGCAGGACGAAACCCAGGCGAGAGGAAGTGCCTTCGGGCAGACACCCTCATCATTGCAACAGCATGCGTACACGGCGCGAGAGAGTTCTACTCGGGGGACGCGAAGTGCAGGAAGCTCGCTGAGGGGCTGATGGACCCCAAGGATTTACCTGACATTGCACCTGATCTGTTCGCCGGCGCAAACGGCGAAAGGTGATTGGCTTCTCATCCCCGGCCTGCCTGCCGCAAGTGGAATTCGCTTGCCCACCGACACGCGCCAGGGATCACGCCTTCCACGTCCGCCGGTCGTACTTGTCCGACTCGCCCGTACCGCGAGGGATCGTCAGCACCGCCCAGTTATCGCCCGCCAGGATCCGGGCGATCAGCAGGACCTGTCCCATGTGCTGACCGTAGTGGGCCAGTTGCCGCAGAATCGCACCGGCTGCGGCCTGTCTGCCCCTGACATGTCATTTCGATGATGCCCGTTCCGGCCGGTCGCGCCTATTGGTCGTCGCGCCGCCGCCCCATAGAATGCGTGGGCATGCAGCGAAACATTGCCATGGTCGTCGCCTACGACGGGACCGACTTTCACGGCTGGCAGCGCCAGCGGGATATGCGGACCGTTCAGGAAACGCTCGAGACGGTCACCCGCCGCGTCGCCCGCCACAATGTGCAGATCATCGGCAGCGGCCGCACCGACGCCGGCGTCCACGCCGCGGGCCAAGTCGCCAACTTTTTCACCGACCGTGATCTGCCGACCAACGCCCTGTTTCGCGCCGTCGGCTCGCGCCTGCCCAAAGACGTCACCCTGGTGCGCCTGTTCGAGGCGCCGCCGGCGTTTCACGCCACGCAGTCGGCCGTCAGCAAGCTCTACCGCTACCGCGTCTACGCCGCGTCGAGCCGCCCGGTGGAACATCGCCTCCAGCGCTACACCTATCACTTCTGGCTGGGGGTCGATCTCGACGCCGCCCGCGCGGCCGCCCGCCACTTCGTCGGCACGCACGACTTCGCGGCCATGGCCTCGGCGGGCAACCAGCGCGAAACCACCGTCCGCACTGTGTGCCGCTGCGAGGTGTACCGGCACTACAACGAGGTCCGCATCGACGTGGAAGGCAGCGGATTTCTGTACAATCAGGTCCGCAACATGGTCGGCACCATCCTGGAGGTCGCCCGCGGGCACTGGCCGCCCGAACGCGTCGGGCAGATCCTCGCCGGCAAAGACCGCTCAGCCGCGGGCCCGACCGCCCCTGCCCACGGCCTGTGCCTTCAGTGGGTTCGCTATAATTTCCCCGCCTGTCGCGACCAAAGCCCGCGGCCGTTGCGCCCGGCTGAATGCCGCTCAGATCAGCCCGGCGCCGCCGGAACCGGACCATGCGAATCTGTCACGCCATAACGCGACTGATCGTCGGCGGGGCGCAGGAAAACACCCTCCTGACCTGCCGCGAACTCCAGGCAAGAGGGCACCACGTCACGCTGCTTGCCGGCCCGCAGACGGGGCCCGAGGGCAGCATGCACCTCGACGCCCAGGTGGGCGGCTATGACGTCAGAATCGTCGATTCGCTCCGCCGCGAGGTAAACCCATGGCGCGACTGGATCGCCCTGGGCAAGTTGCGCGAGATCCTCGGGCAGCTCAATCCCGATATCGTCCACACCCACAGCAGCAAGGCCGGCATCCTCGCCCGCTTGGCCGCACGCGATGTGGGCGTGCCCATCGTCGTCCACACCATCCACGGAATGAGCTTCAATCGTACGCAACCGCTGCCCGTCCGCTGGTTGTACACGTGCCTCGAGCGCTACTGCGCCGACTTCACTCACCGCTTCATCTGCGTGGCCGACGCCATGACCGAGCAGGCCGTCGCCGCCGGGGTCGCGCCAGCCGATCGCTTCGTCACGATACGCTCCGGCATCGAGTTAACTCGCTTCGATCCAGAGCTTTACGACGGACAAACGGTACGTGGCCGCCTCGGCATACCCGCCGACGCCGTGGTCGTGGCTACCGTTGCCCGGCTGGCGCCAAACAAGGGATATGAGCAGTTGATCGACGCCGTTCGCCTGGCGGCCGCGACCGACCCGAGGTTGCGATTCCTGTGGATAGGCGATGGTCCGAGCCGCCCGTACTACCAGCGCCGCCTTGACGAGCTTGGTCTGGCCGACCGGGTACACATGGCGGGGCTGGTCCGACCCGAGCAGATCCCTGAACTGCTCGGCGCGGCGGACATGCTGGCACACGCGTCTCTGTGGGAAGGCCTGCCGCGTGTGGCGGTTCAGGCGCTGCTGATGGGTCGGCCGGTCGCCTGCTTCGACACGGATGGGTCGCGCGAGGTGGTCGTCGATCAGCATACAGGCCGACTGGTGCCCATGGGTGACGTAACTATTTTAGCCAAAGCTATTTGTGATCTTGCGGCCGACGCCCGTCAGCGAACAGCGATGGGCCGGGCCGGTCGGCAGTTGTGCCTCCAGCAGTTTGACTACCGCATGATGGTCGACCGGATCGAGGGCGTGTACTTCAGCTTGGCCGGCGAGCGTATGCGGCCGCCGCGCACGGGGGGTTGAGCGATAGATGGCATGGCCGCTGGCGGCGCACTGGGTTTTTGAGACGCTTTGGCCGCGCCACTGCCCGGCCTGTGGCGGGCCGGTAGCTTCGCCGGGTGCAGATTGGTGCCAGTCATGTGCTGCTGAGCTTGCGGCGCTGGCGGGGCGAAGCTATTGCCCCGCTTGTGGCGCTGATGCCAGCAGCCTACTGATTCGCGACGGCCGGTGCCCAGGCTGCCGGAAGCTTCGTCTTCGGCACGCCGAACTGGTCCGCGTCGGGCCGTACGCAGGCCCTTTGCGAGCCACCGTCATTAGCTTCAAGTATCGGCGCAACAAAAAGTTAGATCGTATTCTGGCAGAGCTGCTGTGGGCGGCGTTGCAGGGGCGGAATTGCTTTGAGCAGGTCGATCTGATCGTCCCGGTGCCGTCGCATTGGAGTCGGCGAGTGGTGCGCGGCTACGATCACGTGGACCTACTGGCGGGGCAGCTTGCTGCCCTGTCGGGCAAGCCACTGGGACGGGCTCTGAAAGCTGCCAAGCGTGTTCGTCCGCAGGTGGGGCTCGGACGTGAAGCACGGTTCGACAACGTCCGCGGCGCCTTTCGTGCGGCTGGCTGGGTCCGCGCTTGGGAGGGCAGCGTGTGTCTTGTCGACGACGTGACCACCACGGGCGCGACCCTGCACGAAGCAGCAGCCACGCTGGCTCGTGCCGGAGTGGATCGGATCGCCGCGGCGGTAGTGGCCAAAGCGACGATTCCGGGAGACCGCCCTTCGTTAGTGTGATGGGGGCTGAAAGGGCCACGGTATTGACGTGAGGGGGGGCGGGGAACTAGACTCATTGGACGCCTGTGGGGACGGGTTTGCCGTAAGCGCTTATAAGAAAGGGCGTTATGATCCATATACGACGCTCTGGGCATCCGAGGGAAATCCGTGAAGGGTAAGGCAAACGCCGACTCGGTCGGGGTCTGGACGAGTTTCAGACGGTTTTTTCTGCGGGGGCTGGCTGCGCTGCTGCCTACACTTTTGACCATTGCGATTCTGGTGTGGGCGTACAACTTCGTGGAGCGAAATATCAGCCGGCACATTACCCGCGGCTGGATCGCACTGGCGGCTTCGAAGGGCCCGGATGAGCCGGTCGACTTGGCGAAATGGCAGGACGACCTGCTGAAGTACGGCACGCCCATACCCGGCGAATACCACCCGCAACTGCATCGGCAAATGACTTTGGAGTACAAGATCGCGGCCAACCCGCACGCCCCGATCAGGGATCGGCGGCGGGCGCTGTGGGAGGTGACGTTTCGCAAGTACCACCTGGGCCTGATGGGGTTTTTGCTGGCCATGCTGGCGGTGTATTTCGTGGGGTTCTACCTGGCGAGCTTGATGGGTCGCACGACTTGGCGGGTGGTGGAATCGGGGCTGGCCCGGGTGCCGCTGATCAAGGCCATTTACCCGCACATCAAGCAGGTGACGGATTTGATTCTGAATCAGCAGGAGCGGACGGTTCGCTTTCGCGGCGTGGTGGCGGTACAGTATCCGAGCAAAGGGATTTGGTCGCTCGGGCTGCAGACCGGTGAGAGTCTGCGTGCGATCCGTGAGCGGTCCGGGACAGCAATGGTTTCGATTTTCATACCTTCCAGTCCGACGCCGGTAACCGGGTATGTCATCACCGTGCCGGCCAAGGACGTGATCGAAGTACCCATCACGATCGACGAAGCCTTTCGGTTCGTCGTGACCGGAGGTGTGATCCGGCCCCGAAGCGAGACGTGGGCGCACGGCGAATTTGCCGGCGGGGCGCCCGGCGCGAAGGCGGACGGGAACGAATCGGGCCCCGAGTTACTGGGCGAGGCCGACTGAAGCACGAACGCAAGGAGGTTCAGCGGTGCAAATCTCGGTGACGGGACGACGTGTGGAGGTAACCGATGCAATCAGGAGCTATGCGGAGCAGAAGGCGTCGAAGCTGCTGAAGTACTATGACCGGATCCAGTCGATTGAAATCGTGCTCGATCACGAGGCGACGCAGCACAAGGTGGAGGTCATTGTCGAGGCCGAGCACCGCAACACGTTCGTGGCCCATGAATCGAGCGAGGACATGTACGCTGCCATCGATTTGGTGATTGACAAGCTTGAGCGTCAACTCACCAAGCACAAAGAGCGCTATCGCAACCGCAAGCACCTTGCCAAGGGCGTTAAGAAGACGACGGAAGACTGACCGGGGACGGTCGGCGCGGCTGGGACGGGTGCTCCGGCGGCTTGCCGGCGGAGGTAGGGATGAAACTGTCTGATTTTATGATCAAGGAAGCGATTATTGCGGAGCTTCAGGCTTCAGACCGCAACGGAGTGATCCGGGAATTGATCGATTCCCTGGCCCGGGCGGGCGCCGTCGATCCGGGCGACGCCGACGCGCTGGCGCGGGCTGTGATTCAGCGCGAGAACCAGGGCAGCACGGGGTTCGGCAAGGGGGTGGCGGTTCCGCATGTGAAGCAGGATCGAGTGAAGACCATGGTGGGCACGATCGGTCGCTCGTCGAGGGGCGTGGACTTTGCGGCTTTGGATCGGGCGCCGGTGTACACGGTTGTGCTGCTTCTGTCGCCTTCGGAGGATCCGGACCGTCACCTGGAAGCGATGGAGAACGTCTTTCGCCATCTCCAGCGCGACAACTTCCGGAGGTTTCTCAGACAGTCCGAGACCGTCGAGCAGATCGTCGAGCTGATTGAAGAGGCCGACGAGATGCCCGCGGCGTGACCTCTGCCAGACCCGCCGGCGGGGCGCTGGAGGCGCGGGCCTCCGCGAGCGTTCGATTCGTTTATGGACAGGCAGTTGCACGTATGTTGTCGAGACGTGGTGATCAAGAACCGTCAGGGACTGCACGCCCGACCTGTGATGCAGTTCGTCGACATCGCCAACGAATACGAGGCGGCCATCAGCGTCCGCAAGGGCGAGCAGGCTGTGGACGGCAAGAGCCCCATGGAGATGATGCTGCTGGAGGCGACTCAGGGCACGTCGTTACGCCTGGAAGCCCAGGGACGCGACGCTGCCGAGGCGGTGGAGGCGCTGACGGATCTGATCGGACGGGGCTTTGACGAGGACTGATCGGCGCGGCGTGTCCGACACCGACGGTCTGCGGCGCGACGTTACATGCGATGGAAATACTCCGAGGCATAGCGGTTTCGCCGGGCGTGGAGATTTCTCACGCCTTCCTGCTGGATACGGAAGACGTGCGCATTCCGCGTCGCACGGTGACCGCCAGTGAAGTGCCGGCGGAGGTAGCGTCGCTCCATGCAGCGTTCGATTCCACGCGTCAGAATTATGTGGACCTTCAGACGAACGTCGCCCGGAGCCTGGGCGAGGAGGCTTCCGCGGTTCTGGGATGGCCCATCCGTGTGCTCAGTGACGAGAAGTGGAAGCAGCGCTTCATCGATCGCGTCGAGCAGAAGCAGCTTGGGGCGGCCTACGCGGTCAGCCTGACGATGCGGGAGTATAAACAGAAATTCCTGCAGTTGAAGGATCGATACATCTCCGAGCGTGTGCAGGACGTGTACGACATGGAGCGGAGGCTTCTTCAACACCTGCTTGGACGCAGGCGGGAGCACATCGCCAACCTGGAGGCCCGGGTGGCGGTGGTTGCGCACGATCTGACGCCATCGCAGACGGCCGAGCTGGAGAAGTCGGGCAAGGTGCTGGCGATTGCCACGGATCTGGGCGGCCGGACGTCGCACACGGCGATCGTTGCGCGGTCGTGGGGCGTGCCGGCGGTGGTCGGGTTGGGTGACATGACCGCGCGGGTCAACGGCGGCGATACGGTCATCATCGACGGAACGCACGGCGTGGTGATCTGCAATCCGGATCAGGCGACGATCGAGCAGTACCGCCAGCAACGACAACGGCTGGTCGCTTTGGGCCAGTCGCTTCGTGAGTTGAGGAGGCTGCCGGCCGAGACGGTCGACGGCGAGACGGTCAGGCTGCTGGCGAACATCGAGTTTCCGCATGAGGCGGCCATGAGCCTGGATCGTGGGGCGGCTGGTATCGGCCTGTACCGCACCGAGTTTCTCTACCTGCGGGGCAACAGTGAGCCGAGCGAGGAAGAGCACTATCAGGCTTACCGGCAGGTGGTCGAGGCTATGGAGGGCCGGCCGGTGGTCATCCGCACGCTCGATTTGGGGGCCGACAAATACACCCAGTCGCGCCAGGCCGAACCCGAGCGCAATCCGTTTCTGGGCTGCCGATCCATCCGACTGTGCCTGCGGAACCTCGATCTGTTCAAGCCGCAACTGCGGGCGATCCTTCGGGTTTCCACGCTGGGCGACGTGCGTATCATGTTTCCGCTGATCACCACGCTGTTGGAGCTGCGGCAGGCCAAAGCGGTTCTTCGCGACGCCATGGAGGATTTGGAGGAGCAGGGCATCGCGTTCCGGCGCGATCTGCCGGTGGGGATGATGATCGAGACGCCGGCGGCGGCTGACACCTGCCGGGCGTTTGCTCGCGAGGTGGACTTTGTCAGCATCGGGACGAACGACCTGGTGCAGTACATGCTGGCGGTGGATCGAACCAACGAGCGGATTGCCTCGCTCTATTCGCCGGCCAATCCGGCGGTGATCCGGAAGGTGCGCGATATCATAAGGACTGCCGGCCGGGCCAACATCTCGGTCAGCCTGTGCGGGGAGATGGCGGGCGATCCGATGTTCACGCTGCTGTTGTTGGGTCTGGGCCTGCGCCGGTTCAGCATGACGCCGTCGAACGTGCCCGAGATCAAGAAGATGATTCGCAGCGTGACGATCCGCCACGCCCGCTGGGCGGCCCGGAAGGTGTTGAGCTTTGAGTCGGACCGGGAAGTGGTCAACTACCTGCGAGACGAGGCGAGGAAAGTGCTGCCCGAGGCGTTGTAGACGAAAGGCGGCGGGTGCGCATGGGCATGTGCCCGCCGAGAACGGATT
Source organism: Phycisphaerae bacterium (assembly GCA_035530655.1). GTDB lineage: Bacteria > Planctomycetota > Phycisphaerae > UBA1845 > DATKUK01 > DATKUK01. The sequence continues at coordinate 7,832 of DATKUK010000135.1, read as the reverse complement.
TGAGGCAGGCGGCGTGGCTGAGGGCAACCGGGCCGCCACAGGTAAGACAAACGGAACTGATACGGAAAGTGTTGGGCGTTGCGGTACCGGATGGCAATTCGCTTTGCCATTGACGGTGATGTGCGGTTTCTATCGCACAACGACAGCATACGTCTGTTCGGGCGGGCCCTGGCCCGAGCGGGCGCGCCGGTGCGCTATACGCAGGGGTTCAATCCTCTGCCGCGCATCTGGTTGCTGGCGGCGCGACCGGTGGGCGTAGCGGGGGACGAGGAATTGCTGATCGTCGAGCTGAGCGAAGACGTGTCGGCGCAGGACGTGCAAGACCGGCTCGGGGCGCAGTTGCCTGAGGGGATCACGCTGGGACGGGGCCAGCCCGTTGCGCCGGACGTACTGCCTCGCGTGGTCGAGGTCAGCTACCAGTTGGCGATCCCGCCTGAGTTGGCGGTGGACGCCTGCGAGGCGGTCGAGAAGCTGGCGGGCAGTGAGAGCTGTCCGGTTCTGCGTCCTCGTTCGGGGAAGCGTGCGGCCAAGACGGTGGACATTCGTCCGGCTCTGTCGACGATCCGATACCACGAAGGCGTATTGGCGTTTACGGTACGACAGGGCGATGGTCCGGGCGTGCGCCCGGCCGACGTGTTGCTGGGGCTGAAGCTGTCCGCCGCCCTGCTGGCCGACCTGCACCGCCGCATCGTATGGCAACCGCGCCTTGACTAAAGCGGCGCCGCGAGCCCAACAAGACAGGAACCAACCCATGGCACGTCGCTCCACGCGCAAGAAAAAGACCAAGACCCCTTCTCAGATCAAGGACAGTAAGGACAAGAGCCAGCCGCCCGGCCGAGTGATGCTCATCAACGTGATGACCGGCGAGGAATGCCGTATTGCGGTGCTGGATGAGAAGGAGAAGCTGGAAGAGTTGTACATGGAGCGGGCCTCGTCGGCCTCGCACGTGGGCAACATTTACAAGGGCCGGGTCACCAACGTCGAGCCGAGCATTCAGGCCGCGTTCGTCGACTTCGGGATGGGCAAGAACGGCTTCCTGCACATTTCGGACCTGCATCCGCAGTACTTCTCGGGCGACAAGCGGCAATCGACCGAAAACGTGGGGCGGAAAATTCCCCGGCGCGATCGGCCGCCCATTCAGCGATGCCTGCGGCGGGGTGACGAGGTGATCTGCCAGATTACCAAGGAGGGGATCGGGACGAAGGGCCCGACGCTATCGACCTACATCTCGCTGCCCGGTCGATACCTGGTGATGATGCCGGGCATGAGCCGCCTGGGCGTGTCGCGCAAGATTGAGGACGACGAATCCCGCAATCGCATGCGCGACATCCTGGGCCAGTTGGACCTGCCGAAGGACATGGGGTTCATCCTGCGCACAGCCGGGCTCGATCGCACCCGGCGGGACATCCAGCGCGATCTGAACTACCTGCTGCGGCTTTGGAAGGCGGTCAACCAACGCATCAAGACCGAGAAGGCGCCGACCGAGCTTTATCGCGAATCGGACCTGGTGATCCGGACGATCCGCGACATTTTCGACCAGAGCATCACGCGGGCGATCGTGGATGACGCCGACACGGCCGAGCGGGCCCGCGAGTTCCTTGCGCTGATCATGCCGCGCAGCCGCGAGCGCGTGGAGTTCTACGACGGGAAGGAGCCGCTGTTTCACAAGTATGGCGTGGAGACGGAGATCGAGAAAATCTACTCGCGCCACGTGCCGCTGCCGTGCGGGGGCTCGCTGGTGATCGACAGCACCGAGGCTCTGGTGGCCATCGACGTCAACAGCGGCAAGAGCCGTCAGCACCGCGACGCGGAGGAGGCGGCCCGGCGGGTGAATCTGGAGGCGGCTGAGGAGATCGCGCGGCAATTGCGCCTGCGCGATCTGGGCGGTGTGATCATCTGCGACTTTATCGACCTGCGGGCCGACAAGCACCGCCGGTCGGTCGAACGGTCGCTGCGCGAGGCGCTGAAGAAGCACAAGGAACGTGCCCAGGTGCTTCGCATGTCGCGGTTCGGCATTATCGAGCTGACCCGTCAGCGACGCGGGCCCGCGCTGTCGCGCAGCGTGTACCAGGATTGTCCGTATTGCAGCGGCTCGGGGTTGGCCAAGACGCCGCAGTCGATGACCCTCGACGTGCTGCGCATGCTCCAATTGGCCATCAATCGTGAAAACATCCAGACCGTCACCGTGCGGCTGTCCGAGGCGGTGGCGCATCAGTTGCAGAACCGCAAGCGGCACGCGATCGATAAGCTCGAGCAGGGGGCCGGTAAGCGCATCGTCATCGAGGCCAAGGCCGACGTGGGGTTGGATTACGTCGAGTTCGAGTGCCACGACCGGGAGGATCGACAGGTGACGTTTCTCCCGTCGGTGTCCACGGCGTTACAGCCGGTAGCCGAGCCTGCCCCGGCGAGTCCGTGACGGGCGCAGCGCATCGGGCAAGGGGGCGTCGCACAGCGCGCAGATCACGGCCCTGCTGCGTCCCGGCGAGCCGGGATGCCACCCGTCGCATTAGTCGTCAGGTGGCGCGCCCTTGTCCTCCATCCGCTTGAGACGCTCGGCCTTTCGTTGCTCGCGTTTTTCACGTGCCCGTTCAACTCTGGCGAGCTTGTCGGCAAGGGCGGTCTTGAGCGCCTCGGGTGCATCCTCGTCGATTAACGCCTGCAACCTGCCAATCATCTGAACCGTCGCAGGCGCACCGGAAACCATCGAGATCGCCTCCACTGCGGCGATCCTCACCTCGAGAGCCTTGTCGTTTTCTAGAATATCAACAAGGAACTCGTTGACGTTGTCCATCGTAATATGTACCAGACTTTTCACCATCGCCGCCCGCGTGGGGGCATCGGTCTCTTGCCGAACCGCTTGGAGCATTTGATCGCGCATGGCATGGCGAACAGTGCGGTCGTGCCTGGCAATGATGTCCACGGCCAGTTCACGCCGTACCGGCTGCGGCGCACCCAACTCCGATAGAAGGAACTGCCGCGCCTCCATATCGCCGCCTATCATGGCCGCCTTTTCCGCAATCTCGGCAAGCCTGTCGAGCACAGCGGGATCTGTCGTCTGGTCCATCATCGCCTGATGCGGAACCAGGGAAAACTGACGGCGGCTCAGCAGCACCTTGAGAATCTCCATCTGCCTGTTATGATCCGTTGCAGCAGTTGCCATCTTGTACAGGTAGTCGCGGCCACGTCGCGACCAGTCGTTCGCCAGCACAGCCAGCAGCGCCGAACGACAGGCTTCCGAGCCGTCCTGCTCCGCTATCTCTATCACGGCTTCGAGCTGTGCGCGGCTGGCACGCGAAGACTTCAGTGTATGGGCGAGGCGTGGCCGGGTGGCGACGTCCGTTGCCTCGCAGTACTGGCGAAACGTCGTTGGCAGGTCTTCGTGGGTTGATGGCGCCAGGTCGAACACCGTCTCCGGGTCCAACCCGTATCGACCACACGCCTCCATAACCAACTTGGGCACACCGCCGACCCCCATGTCCAGGATTCTCGACACCGTGTCCTCCAGTGCCACGGCCTCCAGGGCCGCTGGGGCGAATGCCTCGGCCGGCATCCCCCGGCCAAGAGCCCGGGCAATCCGTCGGTCTGCCGGCGACTCGCTGCCCTCTCGAACCTCCAGTTCACCTCTCAGCGCCCTTACTCGCGCTTTCAACACCAACTGCTGAGTTCCGCGAAGCGCCGAGTCAGACCAGCTTCTCGACGTTGTAGGCTGCGACGCAAATGCCACGGGGGCAGCTGCACCAAATACGATTGTGCAGGCCGCCGCCATCGATGCCTGGTATGTCCACATGCTATGATCTCCCATATGTCCGGCCAGCGTTTACGACCAACAGGCCTTTGGAATCAAAGGCCACAAAGCCAAAGAGTCCAACGCAATTCGCTGATTCACCGCGCATCGCATCATCCCGTCGACTACCAGCCAAAGTTCGTTTGTACCCCCCAAACCCATAGCATGAAGACCAACGGGCTGCACGCGATGCCGGCCAGCCCACACCAAACGTTACCGAGGATAAGTCCGGCGAACGATAGGGCAAACCCTAAGAGAATGGTCGCAAAACTCACGAGGACCACGAAAAGCACCTCGAACCCCGCCCAGTCGCCATAACCCGGATCGTAGACCCACCTTACATATGCAAACACGCAAGCATCCAATATCAGCAATGCCAAGCCCATTTGGGCCAGTACCGTTTTTCGCGAGAAAGTAACACCGAAGAAGCCCAACACGAAGCAGGCGGCAATCGCAAGCAGCAGCTCGCCCCCCGGCCACTCGATGCTCTGCCGCTCGTGGACCCCGCTCACGTACAACACGACAGCAAAGGCCGCCAGCAGCAACGAGACTATGCGGGCCAGGACCGTCCTGCGTCTGGTTTTCTGCTCCACGTCAGCCATCACAAATGCCCCCAATCGGGCCGAGGTTCCGGCCGCCGATGCGGTCGTTCGGCGTGAATGACACGCCACCCGAGCAAAAGTTGGGCAGGCAGTGGTATCCGGGTACGCGTTTGCGGGCTCATTGGCAAGACAGGCTCCTGCGGCATCCCGTTAGCCAGCGACGGCGCCAACGTTCTGTCGCGATGGCTCCACCGGCAAACATCTATCAGTCATTCCCCCAGTTGTTGCCAACAACCGGCCTGGAAAGAGTAAGGCTTTCCCACTGCGCCATCGCGGCCAAGCGCACGAAGTGCGCGCCCCGATCGAGCGAGGCGGGCAGACTCGCTTGTGGGTCCTCCACCACGACAATACTTTCGTCCAGTTGCCTCAGTCGCTCCAACTTCCTGGCAATGTCAGCTCGCACCTCCTCCGGCAGCGAAGGATCTATATCCTGCGCCTCGTCAGGGGGCCTTCCCGCCGCAATGCGGGTGGTCCTAAGCTTGTCGGCCAGCGACTGACGAAAAGGCCGAACAGTCTCCGGGACGCAGATCAAGCCCCACACCGCCTCACTGTCGGCGGGACCGGAAAGTCCAGCGAGGACGACGCCTCGCATCGACGGCGTCAGCATGACACAAGGCGGTTCGGCTGAGGTAACCTGGCGGGCAGGCTTGCGCTTGCACGCAACATCAAATCCGCGACTCCGGAAGAAGTCCTGAAGTCCTTTCTCCAACGTCGGCGCCGGAGCCAGGTATGCACGCTGCAGGAGGAAAGCGTTCACCATTCCGTTCGATTTCTCTTTGTACAGGACCAGGTCGGCCATCTGCTGCTCGTTTCCCAGCATCAACCGTCTCTCTTCCGGAGAGGCTGGATTCATCAGCCGCGGCCTTCGCACGGGCATCGTTACGTCAAACGCCTTGACATGATCGATTACCCGCTTGGCGCGGGCGCCCTCGGGCCCCCCTGGCGCGGGAACGTCTTCGAGTATTCCCGCGTCAGAGATCGCGCGATCTCTGGCTTGCAGAAAAGCCATCCTGCGCTGTCGCGCGGACAGTTCCGCCGCGTCGCTGAGTACATCGGGGACGGGGGCTTTGGAGTAGGCGTCGAACGCCCAAAACAGCCGCTGAGCCGACACACTGTAGAACAGCGGCAGTCCGAGTCCTTGCTGCAGATACTCAGCCACCATGGCGAACGCTGACGCAACGCTGCTGGTGGACACCGCAGAGGTGTCGCGGTGAAACGTAGCGACCATCGTCATGTTATCCGGGCCCCGGCACCGGCTCGGCGGGCCGGCAGTACTGTCATGAGGCACGAGCGCCAGATCGGCCAGTAGGTCTGACGGCACGTCAGATCCTGAGAACATAACTACGTCGGCTTGTTGGTCACTGCCCGCGATAATGACGTAGCCTGCCGGGTTTCCTTCGGCTGTCAGCCTGACCACGTGTCGGGACACACCTTCGCTTGTGACCGACTCGACACTACGGACAGCAGCGTTCTGCCATGACGGTGGGGCCAAGCCCGTTGACCGCACGCTTTCTACGAATGCCTTAGCGATCTCTGCCGGCTGTGGGTCGGCCGGACCATCGGCTGCAGCAACACCGATCCCCAAGATCATTCCTATCGCCGGCGCTACACCAAGTACCGTTAACAGTCTCATCTTATGGTCCCCAAATCATCCGCACGGCCCCACGCCGATTCAGCGGCAACGCCGCCGAGACCTGCACCACCCGCCGTCCTCAGACCGCAGACGTGGTCGCATGTCGCCATTGTACAAACTTTGCTGCCCTGGGTCGAGAGCGATTCGGCTTTGCTCATTCCGAGGCATGCAACTTCGTTCACACCCGTAAACCTGGGGCGCGATTCGGATCGCGCGCAAGTCCCGGCGCCCGGGATGCCACCCGCCCGTGCGAGGCGGTTTCTTTGCGATAGTGTGACACTGCTAAAGAGCAGTGGAACACTGCGACACTACAACACTGCACAAGAGTTCGCCGCGGCGGGGCACACCGCGCTGGTCGTTTATAGGACGTAAGCGTCTGCTGAAAGGCGGCGAGGTCTGCAACAGTCGTTGACTCTCGGCTGGGAGCGTTCCTAGGATTCCTTGGCAGGAGAGAGGAGTCACGTCCCGAGCTGGTGGGGTCGGGGGCCTCTTGCACGTCTTTTGGGAAGACAGCTTCAACGTGTTGGGGTTGGTCTGTGGGGGTAAGGGCCAGCGCTGCCGAGCCATCGCGCTCGCAGCGGAGGAGAGAGAGGGAAATGTGTGCGAAGTCATGCGCTTTAGTGGCCGTGCTGGCCACCTGTGTCGTACTCGGTGCGTCCGTTCACGCCGTGGCCGGGCCGGTCACGTTTGAGTCGTCGGCTGGGGACCGGGCGGCGGCTGTCACCTTCGACACCATGGGCGATCGGCTTTGGGTGACACTGGCGAACACGTCGACGTCGGATGTTCTGGTGCCGGCAGACGTATTGACGGCTGTCTTCTTCGAGGTGGACGCGGTCGATCCGCTGATGCTGACGCCCGTCAGCGCCGTCTTAGGGCCCGGGTCGAGCGTGCTGTTCGGTGTGTCCGAGCCGGGCGGATCGGTCGGCGGAGAGTGGGTGTATGCGGACGATCTGTCAGGGAGCGGTTGGCCTTTCGGCTACGGCATTGGGGCGGGAGGCTTTGGCCTGTTCGGGCCTGTCGATCGGTTTGGGGGCGTGAATCTTGAAGGCCCGGAGTCGCCGGGCGGCTTGGAGTATGGCCTGACGTCGACAGGTGATGACCCGACAACCGGCAACACGCCGGTCACGGGCAAGAACGCCTTGATCCAGAACGAGGTGGTCTTCACGCTGAGCGGGCTGCCCGACGGGTTCGACCCGTCGATGCAGATCTCGGGCGTCAGGTGGCAGTATGGCACGAGCCTGGACGAGGCGCATCTGCCCGAGCCGGCGTCGGCGGCGCTGGTGTTGTGTGGTGCCGTCGCGCTACTGCGGCGTCGAAGGTAGTGGATTGGCCGACCTGCGTGCAGGCGAGTTGCACGCGCTACAGCTTCGCGTATCGCGCAGATCACGGCCCTGCTGCGCAGGACCGTGCCACCCGTCCTGGAAGAAACGAGGCTGCCGGGGGCGAGTCGCACCCGACAGCCTCGGTTTCGGCTACCTTGCTTGCACAGGCGAGTCCGCAGACCCGCCGAATCGACTACCTGCCGGTCCTGAAACTCCAGACCACGCCCGTGGTGGTCCCGCCGGCGTTCACCTCGTCGATCCGCCAGTAGTACCAGGTGTTCTTACCCAGATACCCGGGCACGAACGTCGTCTGGGTCTGGTTGCCCTGGAACTCCGAGGCGCCCGGGCTCGGGTTCGTACCGAAGTACACGTCGTGGCTGTCGGCCCCGCTGCCGGCCGTCCACGAGAGCGTCACGTTGCGGCTCACCTTCGTCGCTCCATTCGCCGGATTCGGACTACTCGCCTGACCCGGGGGCGACACGCCGTCGTTA
>DATKUK010000134.1:0-4474 GCA_035530655.1 Phycisphaerae bacterium | reverse complement strand
CGGATGAGGAAACGGCGATCGCCCGCTACCTGCGGCGACAGTTCTACGTGCGGATCACCTGCACCATCCGGGCGGATCAGCGGATGAGGGCCTGGGCGGGCGGGCGATGCCCGCGGCTGGGACGACTGCGGAAAAAGACGGTGGACTACGGGCAGGACCGCTTCCGAGTACGCGACGTGGCCAGCGGCAACAGTGCGTTCACGACGTCGCCCGACGAAACCGATCCGGCATACCTGCCACGGGATGACACCGAGCGGCTGAAACAACAGGCGGGGCGAGACGTTGAACAGCTGGCCGTCGACACGGTGAGCGCGTCGCCGGAAATCTACTGGATCGATCAGACGTACTGGCCGGGGGATTCGTTCAGCGGATGCGACGGGCTGGCGATTCCGTTCTTCACCTTCCCGGCGGTCGAACGGATCGAGTACGTGAATCAGGGGGGCGGCTACCGGACGGTGCTGCACCTGACCGACCTGCGAGATCAACCGGAGGTGGGCTGTGAATAGGGTGCCGGTGAAAGTGCGAGTGAGGATCGCCGACGGATGGCGGGTGGGCGACAAGCTGCAGATCTACACCGACTGGGGATCGGGGACTATCGATACCGACCGGCCGCTGCTTCCGCAGGCGATGGAAATCTTCCCCGGGCAAATCAAACCCGAGGGGATGGGGACAGGGGCGATGGGCCGGGGCTCGATAAGCGGGAAGCCGTCGCCGCCGTATCACGGAGGACTCGGGCATACGCCGCTGGGAGTAGGGCCGCTGGGCGGCTCGGAGCCGTACGCGATCGTGACGGTGTACGTGCCCGACGCGTGCGCGACCTGGAAGTTCGCGGCCGAGGCGGTGGACGAGGCGGGCAATCCGCAGGGCGACGCACTCGAAGAGATGGAGGCGATGGTCAGCGGCGAGGAGCCGCCGCCGCTGCTGGCGTTCGCATTCTCTGCGTATGACGACGTGAACGACAAGGCGAAGTTCAGCTTCACCACGGCGGGGACGTGAGGAAAGACCGGAGGCTGGAGACCGGAGGCTGGAGGGGTAGGCGAGGGAGCGAGTATGAAGGCACTGCTGATAGGAGTCATGATCATGGGAGCGGGCAATCCGACGATGCCGGCGTTAGACAACGATCAAGCGAGCGCGATACAGAACACGATCCACGAGATGACCGGGGTCCTGTTCAAACCGCACGACGTGGATGAGAACGATGACCCGACGCACGCCACGCATATCACGATGTGGGAACATCGGATCAAGACGCTGCTGGCGGGGATGGTCCAGGGAAAGGTGATCGACCTGGGCGGGCTGAACATCGGGGCGTTCGCAATCCACTACGAGATCGCAGGCACGGCGTACGCGTTCGCGGGAGAGACCAGCACGGGACTCGACGCGTCGGACGTGCACTACATCTATCTCGACACCGACGAGACGCTGAAGGTGTCCGACACGGCGTTCCCCGCGGACTCGTTCCACCTGGCCTACGCCGAGACCAGCGCGGACGACATCACCACGCTCGAAGATCGCCGATTCGAGAACGCGGACCGGGGCGGAACGAACCTGTGGTCAAACGTCGCGGCGGTGAGTGACGTCGACCTCGACGACAACGAACTCACTAACGCGTTGGGGATCGACTTCACCGCGCCGACCGAACTGACGATCAGCGGCGGGGAGATCACCCGGACCCAGTTTCTGCACACGGTGGATACGGAGGGTGACGCGGCGTCGGACGATCTGGACACGATCGCCACGCCGGTGGGTGAATATCGGCTGCTGCTCATCTGGCCGGAGTGGCCGGATCGAGTTGTGGTGGTCAAGAACGGTACGGGCAACATCTATCTTCGCGACGGCGAGTACAGCATGAACAACACTTATGGCGACATGTTGTTGCTCTTGTACGTTCCCTACGACGGCTGGCATGAGATCACGCGGAGCCACGCGGCGCTGGCGGCGCTCCTCGAAGCGCTCGATTGTGCGGGCTTTGCGCTGGAGAACGTCGGGGCGCTGGACTTCGAGGACGCCACGCCGGTGACTATCTCGGGCGGGGTCGCGACAATCACGGGCAAGTCGAACATCACCCTTACTCCGCAGACGGGGAACACGGACGATCTCGATCAATTGAATGGCGCAGGCGACTCGCGCTTGATCATTCTCCGGGCCGCGAGCGCGGACTACACCATCACCGTGAAGCACGGGACGTACATCAAGCTGCTGAACGAACGCGACTTCGACCTGGCGGGGGTCGACGCGCGGATGGTATTGCTTGCGGATGGGGAGACCGCGCCTCGCGAACTCTGCCGTAATCCCCTGTCAATCAACGACCTGATCGAGACGGCGAAATCGGTGCCGTATCCGATCACGATCCATATCAGCGGGGCGCTGGCGGCCGGAGTGCAGGTGGTCTACGTCTACGTGCCGTACGACATCACGATCATCAACGGAACGGGGTACGTGGTGACGGCGCCGTCGGGGGGGAGCTGCATCGTGGACATCCAGGACGACGGGGCTTCGATCTTTGGCAACGAAGGGGAGATGATCAACATCGCCGACGGCACCCATCAGGCCACGTCGGCCACCAAAAACCACCCGGTCGCCGCGGGGTCGCTCCTGCGCGTCGAGATCAAGAGCACGGGGACCTCGCCGAACGGAGCAGAGGACCTGACATTGAGCATCAAAGCCCACGTGGCCCCGCAAGAGGAGCCGTAAGGATGAAGATCACGATCACGCCTGATCTGCCGTGGGAGTCGGGCGAGGCGGAAGTGTTCGATGGGGTGGTCGAGTTCGCCCTGGTCGGCTACTTGCACCCGGAGACGGCGGGACAGCCGACGCCGCTGCAGCGGGCGAACCTGCATCATGCGGCGAGACCCCACGCGCTGATCGAAAAAATGGAGAGCCTGAAAGCGGAGCTGATTATCGGTGCCTGTGGACACTCTGAAAATCCGACTGCCGTGGCCGTACAACCCGGTGGTGAATCCGATCCCGACCGACTGGACGCTTGACTCCGCGTTCAACATTCGGTTCCTGCAGGGGGCGGGCATCACCTATACCGGACCGGCCAACGGCGGTGGCCCGCACAGCCACACCGACACCACCGGCGGCGGGCCGGGGCATACGCACGCGGGCAACGTCCACTACCACGGATTCTACGCGGGCAGCACGAGCTGCCTGGGCGTGCAGATTCTCAGCCCACCGGACGTGCCCATGACCGTGTCGGGGGCGGAGCACGCACACGCGACCGCGGCCTCGAACCCGGCGACGATCACCTATAGTACCGACCCGATCACGGTGAATGCGGCCGCCGCGATACCGCCGTATCTTGCGGCCCTGATGCTCCAGCCGATGACAATCAACGCCCGGATCCCGACAGGAGCGCTGTGCTTCAGTGACGGCGAGTCGCCGCCGGCGGGATACGACCTGGCGGACTCCGGCTGGGCGGACCGGTATCTGCTGGGGGCGACCGTCGGCGGTACCACGGGAGGAAACGAGACACACGAACACACCAGCCCGGCACACAAGCACACGCCGGGCACGCACACGCACGCCGCGAAAACCTGCGGGGCGGCCAGCACCGAGGTCGGGGCGGTCGCGAACACGGTCGGAGAGCAAACGGCGTCACCGTATCACCACGACGTTACGCTGAACACGCCGTCGCCGGCGCTGGACGACGTGAACACGACCGCGGTGACGATCAACGCCGCGTCGAACGATCCGGGATTCATCAGACTTTTGGGAATAGTGAAAGCGGCGAGCGGGAAGGCGCCTATCCCCGAGGGAGTGATCCTGCCGTTCGTGGGACCCGTCGATGAGCTGCCGTCGGAGTGGGTGCTGTGCGACGGGCAGAACGGTACCCTCGACTGCACGGATCGGCAGGTCAAGATCACGATCACCGGCGGCGAGGTCGGGGACACGGGAGGCAGCAACGCACACGGCCACACGGTCGAGGATCACGGGCACACCGAAGCGGCACACTCGAATCATTCGACGTCGGTGTCGCTCAACAAGGTGATCGTCACGACCGGGACCACTTACGCGCTGCGAACTCAGTGGAGCCACAACCACACCTGGTACGTGAACCCGGCGACGCCGACGATGCAAAACGCGGTCATCACGATCAGCGACACCGACGACAAGCGGGCGTGGTATCGCACCGTGCTGTGGGTAAAACGGGTGCCGGTGACACCGGCGCCGCCGGTCGAACGGGCGGATCCGCCGACGCTGTTCGTGCCGCGATGGAACGCTAACACCCGACCGCCGACGTTCGAGCCGGCGGAAGAGGGCAACTACACGGCGCCGCCGTCACGCGGGTGGTCGGCGGACAAATGCTCGGCGACGACGTGGGGCATGACCGTGGATCCGGAGACCGGCTACGGCCGGCCGTGCACGCTGCATCCGGTTCGGGCCAAGCCGATGACGCACGACCAGGCGTACGTGAACGCCGAGCGGTGCCGTCACCACCTGGGGCACTACGCGGTCAACAGCCGCGGGT
>DATKUK010000133.1:0-44187 GCA_035530655.1 Phycisphaerae bacterium | reverse complement strand
CCGGCATCATCTGCCGAAGATGTGATCGTTCGCTGCTATGACCAGGCCCATCTCGACGATGAAGTCTGCGGAGACGGCCCTCCCTGGCCATCTTCATCGAAACGCTCCCTTCTGCCACGGTCTTTTTGCCAAAGCCAAAATCGGCAAAATGGAGCGTTTCTCATTGCTCTCAACGCTCTACGAGCAAAAGATAGTTAACGGCGTTGGGTGCCACCCTCAACCGCAGCGCAGCAGAGGTTGTGGGTGGGTTTGGCCTCGGCCCTGCGGTACTGAGCACCCACAAGCTGCGCGGGACACGGCCCCGCTTTGCTTGAGGGTGACACCCGAGCGCGGAGATTAGACAAACATGCCCCCCGTTATGGTTCGACTGCGCAGTTCGCCCCTGAGCTCAGTCGAACCCACCGGCACCCGCTGCGCAGCGCGACCTGCTAACGGGTCGCCGTTAGACGGGCATACCGGACGGTGAAGGATGGCTGGCAGTGGTTGTTGCGCGCGCAAGCATGCACTGGCGGGTAAGCCAAAGCCGCCAGTGCATGCGATAATGGGCGTCTCCGTTATTCGGTGGCCTCGTCACCAGGCTCGGCCGCTGATTCCTCGGCAGGCTGAACGGCCTTGGGTTGTGCGGCCCGTGGGGTGGTCGGCCGGCGCGGCGCGGGGCGTCGGGCCGGCTGCGTGGCCGGCGGGAGAATCTCCAGAAGTTCAATCTCGAACATGAGTGTGGCGTTGGGGCCGATGTTATTTCTCGAACCGCGCGGACCGTAGGCCAGGTCGGACGGGACGAAGAACCTATACTTGCTGCCGACGTTCATGAGCTGAAGACCCTCGGTCCAGCCCTTGATCACGCCACGGAGGCCGATCGTGCTCGGCTCATCCCGCGTATACGAGCTGTCGAACTCGGTGCCATCGATGAGCGTGCCGCGGTAGTGGACCTTGACGCGGTGGGAGACGGTGGGCGTGGGACCGTCGCCTTCTGTCAGAACCATGTATTGCAGGCCGCTGTCAGTGGTCTTGACGCCTTCCTTCTCTTTGTTGGCGGCGAGAAACTCGTCGCCCTCTTTCTTGTTCTTGTCGGCCAGCTCGCGTCGTTTGCGGGCTTGCTCGGCTTGCAGGCGGGTAAAGAAATCCTGCTGAATCTTGCTGGCCTGCTCGTCGGTGAGCAGGACGTCCTTGTCGGCGTATTTGTCGCGCATGCCGCGGTAGAACAGGTCCAGGTCGATGTCGGTGTCCAGGCTCTTGAGCCGGTTGGCGATGTCCATCCCCAGCACGTAGCTGACCTTTGCGAGCTCGGTCTGAAGTTCGGGCGGCATGGCCGGGTCGGTGGCGGGCTGCTCAGATTCCTGTTCGGCAGAAGCTTCGGAGGGTTCCTCGGCGGCGGGCTTGTCGGCCTCCGCGTCGGCAGTAGATTCGGCAGGTTCCTCAGCCGGGTTCTGCTCGGCGACAGGTTCGGCCTTGGGCAGGTCGGTTTCGGCCTCGGGCTGCGGCGTGCATTGGTCGTGGCCGGCTGCGGCCGTCGAATCGGCCTTCTGCTGCGACACGGCCGGAGTGGTCTTGTCCTCGGGGGTACATGCGGTCAAGAAGACGGCAACGGCAAATAGCGTGGTCACAGCAGCGACGACTCTCATGCTCAACTCCTCGTTTTGAGACTTCCGGTTCCCACCGACAAAGAATTCCTGCTACACGACGGTAGCCCGCAGACGGCAAAGGCCCCTGTGGTTGGTCACCACTCTAAGCGGGCTGGCCGCCGGATGCAACCGCTCGGCCATACGGCGCAACAGGCTGGCAAAGGCCGGGGCTACCGATATGCTTGAGCCGACCACGCGTGTGACAGGATGCCGCAGCGTGTCTGGCGGTCTCGGCGAGCGAAGGTGCGAATATGGCTGAACTGACGACGCACGAACGTATGACACGGATGTACGGGCACAAGCAGGCCGATCGGGTGCCGATCACCGATACGCCGTGGGGGGCGACGATCGAGCGGTGGCAGCGAGAGGGCCTGCCTGAAGGCATGTCGTTCCAGGATTACTTCGGGCTGGACAGGTTCGTCTCCATCAAGGCCGATAACAGCCCGCAATATCCGGAGAAGGTGCTCGAGAAGACGGAGGAGTACACCGTCTGGACGACCAAGTGGGGGGCGACGCTGAAGAACTGGCGTCACGCCGGAGGGGTGCCCGAGTTTCTCGATTTCGCGATCATCGGGCCGGACGAGTGGGCCCAAGCGAAGGCGCGGATGAAGCCCTCGCGCGACCGGATCGACTGGGATGCCCTCAGGCAGAACTACAAGAGGTGGCGTGAGCAGGGGGCGTGGATCTCGGCGGACTTCTGGTTCGGCTTCGACGTGACGCACTCGTGGACGGTGGGCACCGAGCGTCTGCTGATGGCGATGGCGACCGACCCGGACTGGGTTGTGGACATGTTCAATACGTTTTTGGACGTCGACATCGCCCTGTTCGAGATGGTTTGGCAGGAGGGCTACCACTTCGACGAGATCCATTGGCCGGACGACATGGGGTACAAGCGTTCGCAGTTCTTTTCGCGGGAAATGTACTGCGAGCTGCTCAAGCCGGTGCACAAGCGGGCAGCCGACTGGGCGCACGCCAAGGGCGTCAAGGTGCAGTTGCACTCGTGTGGGCACGTCGAGCCTCTGATACCCGACCTGCTGGAGGTGGGGATCGACATGCTGAACCCGCTGGAGGTCAAGGCGGGGATGGATCCTCCGACGCTCAAGGCGCGGTACGGCGACAGGATGGCGTTTCACGGCGGTCTCAACGCCGTGCTGTTCGATGACATGGATAGGATGGCCGAACAGATGCGTGCCGTGATCCCGGTGATGAAGCGAAACGGGGGCTATTGCATCAGTTCGGATCATTCGGTGCCCCAGTCGGTTAGCCTGGAGGATTTTCGTCGCTTCGTCGAGTTGGCCAAGGAATTGGGTTCGTACGAGTAGGGCCTTGCGGCGCCGCACCGCGGCGGGGCGAGCGAGAAAGGACGACCATGAGCAGAAGGCAATACGGGTTTGCGGTGGCGGTGATGGCGGTAGCCGGTCTGGTGGGCGGCGGCTTGGCGAACCTTTTGTGGGCGCCGCGTCACGTCCAGGCC
This sequence comes from Phycisphaerae bacterium, assembly GCA_035530655.1. Classification (GTDB taxonomy): domain Bacteria; phylum Planctomycetota; class Phycisphaerae; order UBA1845; family DATKUK01; genus DATKUK01. The sequence continues at coordinate 41,091 of DATKUK010000133.1, read as the reverse complement.
CAGGGGGTGGTTCGTCCTGCCGGGGTCCGCACAGCCAGTGAGTTCCGTGTGGTGGATGCCGAAGGCAAGACCCGTGGCGTATTTGGGCTATCGGCTGCGGGCAATCCCTCGGTGAACCTCTTCGACCACGAGGGACGAGTACGCACCGGTCTGGGCTTGATGCCGGATGGCGGGGCGGCGCTGGCGTTCGTCGACAAAGACGGCACGACGCGGTTGGCCTTGCGCGTGTCCGACACTGGACTTTGTGGCGTGGAACTGCTCGACGCAGCCGCCAGGGCGCGGGCGATGCTGGCAATTTTGCCGGACGGCTCGCCGCGGCTGGGATTCTTCGAGCCGGACGGTAAGAACCGGCTGAGTTTGAGTCTCCCGGCCGAAGGAGTTTCGGGGCTGATGGTACAAGACAAGCAGGCCCGTCCTCGTGTGGTGGTGGGTGTGGATGCACGGGGGAAGGCGACTCTCCACGCGGCCGAGGGCGAGGGAAAAGTGGTCTGGTCGGCTCCGTAGAGACGCGGCGTGCCGGGCGATGGCTACGCCCATGGGTCGATGGCCATCTTGACGTGGCGGTCGCGGGCCGATTCGAACAGGTCGAGGGCCGCGGGCAGTTCCGATAGCGGCATGAGGTCGGTGACGATGTTCTCATGGTCGATCATGCCGGCCTGGACCATTTGTGAGGCTCGCTGGAGGCTGTAGGGGGGCATCTTCGAGCCGACGATCCGCATCTCTTTCTGATAAATCTGATGGGGGTTGATTGCAACGGTGGCGTCGGGCGGGCAGATGCCGAAGACGACAAAGGTTCCGCTCTTGGCCACCAGGTCGATGCCTTGGGCGACGGCGGCGGGATCGCCGGATGCGTCGATGATGTAGTCGATCCCTTCAGGGGCGTGGTCGAGTGCTCTTTGCCGCAGATCTTCATTGGCCGGGTCGACCACCAGGTCGGGCCCGAGCCTCGCGGCCCGGTCGCGGCGGAAGGCTACCGGCTCGGAGACGATCAGCAGGCTGACAGGGCTTTGCCGCAACAGTTGCGTCCAGAGCAGCCCGACCGTGCCGGCCCCCAAGACCATGGCCGTCTGCCCGGGTCGCAGCGCGAGCTTCTCGTAGCCATTAAGTACGCAGGCAAGGGTCTCGACGAGGATGCCGGCGGTTGCCGGCGTGTCGGGGTCGAGGGGGTAGATGTTGGCGGCCGGCGCGGCAGTGAACTGGGCGAACCCGCCGTTGCGGACGTACCCAATAGTCGCCAGATTGGGGCAGAGATTGGGCCGGGCGATGCGGCAGTAGCGGCAGCACCCGCAGGCGACGACCGGGTCGACGCAGACGTTCTGGCCCTTCCGGAAGTACGTTACGTCGGAACCGACCGAGTCGATTACGCCGGCGATCTCGTGACCGGGCACGACGGGCGGCTGGACCTCGTGTTGGAGGTGGCCGTGATAGATGTGCACGTCGGTGCCGCAGACCCCACAGGCGGCGACCTTCACCAGCACTTCGTGGGGTGCCGGCGTGGGTTTGGGCAGGTTTTGCAGTTCAATGTTGCGATCATCGACAAAGACGGCTGCTTGCATGGCGAGATTCCCGATCGGACGTTGGAGGGCGGACCCTCGCGGCGACGATGAACCACGGAGTTTGCAGGGACAAGCGAGGTGATTATACTGCTAGGCTGATCGCCTGGCGAGCGAAGAGATCGGTCGATGTTTGAAGCGGTAGGGAACTATCTGGGGCGGTTGGCCAGTCCCGCATACAACCCGATCCACGTGGCTGTGGAACTGATACTGATCGGGTTGGTGGTGTACGTGTGCCTTCGCTTCCTTCGCGGGACGCGCGGTGAACGGCTGTTTTCCGGCGTGGTGATCGTATTGGTGGTGACGACGCTCCTGGTGAGGGTGTTGGCCAAGCAGTTCAGGCTTGAGCGAATCGAGGTGCTCTACACGCCGTTCGTGGCGGGGATGTTCCTGGTGGCGCTGGTGGTCTTTCAGCCGGAGTTGCGTCGCGGATTGATGCGCTTAGGAGAGGCCAGGTGGTTGCGGCCTTGGTCGCGCGAGGTGAGCGACGTGGTGGATCACCTTGTGGACGCGGCGGAGTACCTGTCGAAGAACAAGATCGGCGCGATCATTGCCATCGAGCGCGACGTGGGACTGGGCTCGGTCATCGAGTCCGGCACGAAATTGGATGCGGAGTTGTCGGCCGATCTTCTCAAGACGCTTTTCTGGCCGGGTTCGGCGTTGCACGATCTGGGTGTGATCATCCGGCGCGGGCGTGTCGCGGCGGCGGGGTGCCAGTTTCCGTTGGCCGAAAGCGGCGAGCTGGATCGGTCGCTGGGCGGGCGGCATCGGGCTGCCGTGGGTTTGTCCAGCGACTCGGATGCGGTGGTGATCGTGGTGAGTGAGGAGTCGGGCGGTCTGTCGGTGGCTGAGCGTGGCCGCCTCCGTCACGGGTTGGATCTGGGTGAGCTGCGGATCACGCTGATGGGGTCGTTGGTTGAGGGGACGTAGGCGGGTTCGGTAACGCTGTGGGCGGCTGGGCGAGCCCGCAGGATCAGAGGACGGCACATGCTGGACAGGATCAAGACGGCAGCAACGGTGGTGGTGCTGACCTGTCTGATCTGGTTTTCGGCCGATCAGTACAACCAAGGGGAACTGCGGCGTACCGTGAAGGTCCGCATTGCACCACGGACCGGCAGCGATCGGATCATCTCGGGCGTGCCGGAGGATCTTGACGTGACGGCCGTATTGGGTGGCCCGAATCGCCTGATTCGCGAGCTGGAGGCCGAACTGACAGCCGGCATGAGCCCGATCACGTACTGGATCGGCGACGACGTTCCGACCGGCTCGCATACGGTTTGGCTCCGCCAAGCCCTGTCGGAGGATCCGCGGCTGAAGGGCCTGATCGTGCGAGGCGTATCGCCCGCGCGGGTCAACCTACAGGTGGACCGGCTGCTGTGGCGCGAGGCGCCCGTGAAGTTGGAGACGGGCCGATACGGCGTGACCGAGACGGAGATCCAGCCGCCGCAAGTAAGGGTGCGGCTGCCGGAGTCGGTGTTGACGACGCTGCAGCCGCAGAGACTTCAGGCAACGGCCGATCTGCGCGAGCTGCTGCAGAGTCAGCCGGCCGATAAGGTGGTGGAGTTGACCGGTGTGCCGGTGACGGCGGACCGCGCGATGAAAGCCGTCGCTGTGGATCCGGAGCGGGTCACGGTTCGCTTGAGAATCAGTCTGAAGAGAAAGAAGCTCACCGGCGTAGTGGTGTTCTTCAGTGCGAGCCAAAGCCTTCTGGCCAAGTACGTGCCCCAAACGGCGAACGACGTGGTGGACGTGGCGGTGGTCGGTCCCCATCACGTCATCGATGATTTGGCGCCCCAGGAGGTCGACGCGCGGGTAACGGTGTCGGTGGACGATTACCGGCCGGATGGAACGTCGGTCACTCATCCCGTGGCGTTTACGTTCCCGCCCGGTGTGAAGTTGGACCAGGATCCGCCGGCGATTGAGTTCCGGCTTGCAGAGAGGTCCGTATCGCTGCGGCCATAGGATCATGGCCGGCGGCGATGCGGTGACGAGCGTGAGTTATGGTCGTTGCAGAGCAGCCAGTTGATGACCTGCCCGCGTATGTCGAGCGCCTGGCGTTCGGCGCGCGGCAGGCGTCGTACGTTGTGGCGAGGCTGAACGGACAGCGTCGGACCGACGCGCTGCGAGCCATCGCGGCGGGGTTGCGGGGCGAGTCGTCGACGATCGCGGCAGCGAACGAACGAGATATGCGGCACGCCCGCGAATCGGGCATAGGCGATGCCCTGTTGGACCGTCTGCGCCTCGACGCCTCGCGGATCGAGAAGATGGCCGAAGCCGTTGAGGAGGTGGCTGGCCAACCCGACCCGATCGGCGAGACTCTATCGGCACACGTTCGCCCGGACGGCTTGCGGATCGAGAAGCGACGGGTGCCCCTCGGGGTCGTGGCGGTGATCTACGAGGCGAGGCCCAACGTGACGGCCGATGCGGCTGCGTTGTGCCTCAAGAGCGGCAACGCGTGCATTCTTCGCGGGGGGCGCGAGTCCTTCCACAGTAATGCGGCCATTGGTCAAGTTATTGGCGATTCGCTGGAGCGCAGCGGCCTCGTCCGCGAGGCGGTGCAGATTGTCGGTACGACCGATCGGGCGTTGGTGCCTCTGCTGCTTAAGCAGAACCAATACATCGACCTGGTCGTGCCTCGCGGCGGGGAGGGACTGATCCGCACGGTCGTGGAGCAATCCACGATTCCAGTGATCAAGCACTATGCCGGCAACTGCCACGTCTACGTTCATGAGAAGTGCCCGTATGACCGCGCGGAGGCGATTGTGCTCAACGCCAAACTGCAGCGGCCGGCTGTATGCAATGCTGCTGAGACCATTTTGTTTGACGCGTCCATCGCGGAACGTTTTCTGCCTTCGATTGCTCGCAAGCTGGGCGAGGCGGGGTGCGAGATTCGCGGCTGTGCCAGGACGATCAAGTTGCTTGACGGGGTCAAGCAGGCCACGGAGCAGGACTGGTATACCGAATATCTCGATCTGGTGGTGGCCGTGAAAATCGTCGACGGGTTGGATGAGGCCATCGCGCATATCAACAAGTACGGCTCGGGACATACCGACGCGATTCTCACCGACAGCGTCGCGGCGGCCCAGCGCTTCGTGGAAGGCGTGGACTCGGCCAATACGATGGTAAACTGTTCGACCCGATTGAGTGACGGAGGCGTCTATGGTCTGGGGGCAGAGATCGGCATCAGCACGGACAAGTTGCATGCCCGGGGGCCCATGGGGGCGTCCGACCTGACTACATACAAGTACGTCGTGACCGGTGACGGACATACCCGGTAGCGGGCGGTTACGGGCTTGCCGAACGTCTCAGTCGGGCGGGCGATAGCGCGCGATGACGGCCTCGGCGGCCCTGACTCCGTCAATGGCCGCCGAAACGATGCCGCCTGCGTAGCCCGCTCCCTCGCCGACGGGGTAGAGGCAGGCAACGGCGGGCGACTGCATGGAGTGCGGCTCGCGCAGAATGCGAACCGGTCCACTTGCCCGGCTTTCGGGGCCGAAGAGGACTGCATCCGGACCGGCGAACCCGCGCATGGCCGCATCGAATGTGCCTAGTGCGGCGACGAGGGCCTTGTCGATCTCGGCCGGCAGGAGTCGATGCACATCGGCCCAGACGGTGCCGAGCGGGTAGCTGGTCGTCATCGTACCTCGGGACAGACGGCCTGCGACAAAGTCAGCGGCCCGTTGGATCGGAACGCGGTAATGGCCGCCGCCCAGGTCGAAGGCGGCGCGTTCCAGACGCTCTTGTAGGGCCACCCCTTGCAGCGGATCGTTGCCGAAGTGCGCGGTGTCGAGCGTTGCGACCAGGCCGCTGTTGGCAAAACCGCTGTCACGCCGGGAGTTGCTGGCTCCATTTACGGATAGGGCTTCGGGGGCTTCGTGGGCCGGCAGAACCATGCCGCCCGGACACATACAGAAGCTGTAGACGTCAAGGCCGCCTGCCACGCCTTTGGCGACCAACCGGTAGTACGCTGATGGGAGTCTGGGATGTCCGCAATGCCGTCCGTACTGCCAACGGTCGACCTGTTCCTGGGCGTGTTCGACACGCAGCCCGAGTTGGAACGGCTTGGCCGTCAGCGGCACGCCCGCGTCATGCAACGCCCGGTACGTGTCCCGGGCACTATGTCCGATCGCCAGGATGGTCGGACCGACGTCGATGGGCGAACGTCCCGCCACCGACAGGCTGACCAGACTGCCATCGCGGATCGTCAAGCCCACAACGTGATGACCGAAGAGCACACGTCCGCCGAGGCCCTCAATCCGCCTGCGAATGCGACGGCAGATGCTTGGCAGTCGGTCGCTGCCGATGTGGGGATGACTGTCGATGAGGATTTGTGGCTTGGCACCGTGTCGCACGAGAGTCTGGAGCACCTGCTCGCAACGGACGTCGCCGACGCGAGTATAGAGTTTGCCGTCGCTGTATGTGCCCGCGCCGCCCTCACCAAAGAGCAGATTGCTTTCCGGGTGAAACTGCCCACGGCGGTAGTAGTCGCTGACGATATCGTGCGTGCGGGTAGCTACGTCAGGGCCGCGCTCCAGGACGGTGGGTCGATAGCCGGCCTCGGTTAGCGCCAACGCCGAAAACATGCCGGCTGGGCCGAACCCGACCACGACGGGGGCGTGGGGCAACGGTTCGGTGCCCGGCTCGACGGGGGGCGGACTCTGATGCCGCAGGAGGGTTACGTCGGATCGGTTCAGCCGCTGGACAAGAGCCTGCTCGTATTCCGGCCCGTCGTGCAAGCTCAGTTCGACGCTGTAGGCGAAGCGGACGCGGCTTCGGCGCGCGTCGATGGCGCGTCGAGCGACCCCATATACACGGATCTGCTTGCGCGGGATGCGGAGGCGGGAAGCGGCCCGTTCCAGAAGCTCATCTTCAGGCTCATCCAGGTCAAGCGCGAGATTGCGCAGCAGCAGGGGCATGCGACTCTCGTCGGACAGCGGATCCCACGCAGGCAGTCGGGCCTGACGCCGTAGTGTCCACAGCGACAGCGAAAGTAACCGAACTCCCGCCCGGACTCAACGCGATGGTGATGATCCGACGCCTTGCCTTAATCGCCGCTGCCCCACCACCTTCGCTTTTTAGACTGGTTGGACGACTGCGATTGGGCTTCCGCGTGAATCTGGGCGAGCAGCTCTTCGTCCGACTTCTTCCCGTTGGTCAGCCGCCGAAGTGTGCGGAGTTTGTCGGCCACCTCGGGTTCGAGATCCATGGAGAACGTGGGATTCAGGGTGGGGTGTGGCGTCTCCGGCTGATCTGCCGATGGCTCGGCTTCGGGTTTCTCGTCGGGCTTGGCATCGCCAGACTCGCCTTGCGCTTCCCCGGCGTCCGGGACGTTCTGGCCATCGGTCGCATCGGCGGATCCTTCCGGTTCGGGCTCGCCGGCGTCCTGCGGCTGGTCGCCGCCCTGTTGGTCGGGCGTACTCTCGGAGGTGGGTGCGTCCTCAGGCTGCGGCTGCTGATCGACAGGCGGCTCGACGACGGGTTCGGCCACGCCGGCCTGCAAACTGTCTGCACTTTCCTCGGCAACCCCGGCGTTCTCCATTAACGACTGCATCGTGGTTATACGCTGGCTGAGCGACTGCTGGAACGCGTCGTTTGCCTGATTGATGGCCTGCTGGAACTGACTGAACACCGCCTGTTCAGCCTGGACAGCCTTCTCGGTGTTTTCGATGGCGGCGGCTCGCTCCTGGACGTCCTGCTCCCGTTGCTGCAAATCGGATTCTCGCCGTTGAAGCTCGGCGGCTCGCGCCTCGATCTCCTGCTGTTTCGACTCGAACTGTTCGACCCGTTCCTGGAGCTGACGACGTTCATCCTCGATCTGCTTCTGTTTCGACTCTAATTGCTCGCCCCGTTCCTGGAGCTGGCGACGTTCGTCTTCGATCTTGGCCCGGGCCTCTTCGAGTTCGCCGCGGGCCTGTTGCAGGTCTTTCTGGCTGGCATCCAACTGCCCGCGCAGGTCCTCGAGATCGCCTTTCTGCTGCTCGAATTGTGCCTGCTGGGCTTCGAGCTGATTGTGGTGCTCCTTGAGCCGCTGATCGCGGGCGTCGAGCTCTTTCTTTGTGTCGTCGAGTTTTTGCTGCGTGGCGTCCAGTTCCTGCTGTTGTGCATCCACGTTTTGCTGCCGGGTGTCGAGCTCCTGCTGCGTGTCTTCAAGCTGTTGCTGCTGTTGCTCGATACGCTGTTGCTCGGTCTGAAGGGTCTGCTCGCGCTCAGCGACTTGCTGAGCGCGCTGCTCCAGGTGGGCGGTGCGTTTCTGAAGCTGGTGGGTGTTCTGTTCGAGTCGGTTCTGCCAATCGGTAAGCTGGTCCCACCAGTTCAGGATGTTTTCCTGCAGGCCGACGATCTTGCCCTGGAGATCCGAGAGCGACTCGGCGGCGTGGCCGCGGTCGGGCCGCGGTGGCCGCTGAGGTGGCGGCTCGCTCGCTGCGACGGCCACTGTTTCTGCCGGGGCTTCGGGCTGGTCCTCGGGCGATGGATTGGCCGGCTGGCCTTCCGTTGCCTGCGCAGGCTCATCAGCACCCGGGTCGGTCTCCTGCTGGTCGTTGACGCCGGCTTGATTCTCGCCGGGGTCGTGAGTTTCTGGGGGCGTCTCGGCGACAGAGTCGGCCGACGCCGCCACATCCTGGGTGTCCGACGGGGCTGAGTTATCTTGCGAGTCCTTGCCGGCAGCGTCCGGCGCCTGGGGCGCCCCATCGCCCTCCGTCTGCCCGGCGTCGGCTTGGGTTTGCCCGTCGGTTCCCTGTCCGGTCTCCTCGGCGAGGGGCGGACCCTCGACGGTGAACTCCGTGTCGTCGATTCGCAGCACGTCGCCGTGCCCGATGTGTGCAACGGATACCTGCTGTCCGTTTATGAAGGTTCCGTTGCGGCTTCCCAGATCGTACAGGACCGGTTTCCCGTTGATGTGGAAGATGGCTGCATGAGCCAATGAGACTTCGTTGCTCTCAATGGGCACATCGCAGTTGCCTCGCCGACCGATGACCGCGACGCTGCGCTCGATCGGGTGTTGCCGGCCCTGAGCATCGACCAGGACAAGGGTCGTGGGCAGCTTCGTCGGATCCGAGTACTGATAACCTGTCTCGGTGTCTTCGTTGCCCTCGGCTGAGGCCTGAATGGCTACCTGGATCGTGGTGGGGCCGACGCGAATGACGGCGCCGTCTCGAAGGGGCTCGAGCTCCACTGGACGTTCGTCACAAAACGTTCCGGTACGGCTGGCCAGATCGCGGAGTAGAACGTTCGTGCCTGTATTGACGATCAGGCAGTGAGCTTTGGATATTTCAGGGTTGCTCAGGTGTACCAGTGCGGTTCGTCGGCTGCCTACCATGGCCACCGGGCGGCGGAGGCTCCACGTCTTCTGCGACGCCGAGCCGACACCCGCCGTTATCCGGACCCTGGGTGCCCCTTCCGGCAAACTTACGCGACGAGCCTGATGCGCTGCCGGTGTGCTGGTGGCTTGATTGCTCACGACTTTTCCCCTTTCGCGATCGACACGTCAGTACGGCGCATCGCCGAGTAATGGCGAGATACAACGCGGCACTAGAGAAAAGTAAGATAGGCAAGAGCCGCAGGCAAATGAGATTGGCTGGATAACTCGCGAGCGCGGTCCGGTAACCAGTAAAGGGCCGCGCTGCGCCCGCGGAATTCTTTGCCCAGCTACCCGTCGAATTGTACAGTCTGTTTAGCTGTCAGCGTGTGGCAGAAGGAAAGGCAGCTAGGGAGGGCGAGATGTTAATGCGTGGAATACGACAAGTAGCCGAGGGCGCAACTCGCTTCCTTCGCGATGAAACCGGGCCCAGCGCGGTGGAGTACGGAGTTCTACTCGCGCTGATCGTCATGGCGTGTGTCGGCACGGTGCAGTACATCGGTCAGAGGGCATGGTGGGTGTCCAACGTGATCATCGACGCGGTGGATGACGCAGGATAGCTCAATCTCGCCTGCGTCTGGCGCGCCATCTGCCCCAGCCCCGCCGTCTCACCCCGCTAGCGTGCACTCCCAGAGGTAGCACGTGCGGCGGGGATTGTCTGTTTCACCTACGAACAGCGTATGATCGACAAGCTTCAGGTCGTGCGGCCGAAAGCATGCGCCGCGCTGCGGGTCGTGTACTGGTCCGAGAACGGTGAACGCGCCGGTACTCCGATCGTAAGCAAACAAAGTTGTCTTATCGTCGTCGCCGCCTACGCCGTAGATGACCCCGCCAGGCCCCAGCGCCAATCCCGGCAGGCGGTTGGCGGGCACGGGCCGGCCGAGATACGTTACCTCTCCCGTCCCGGGGTGCAGCTTGAACAGCTCGCCCTTCTCGCCGCCTATGTACATGAACCCGTCCAGCCCGTTGATCATGCAATCGATGGGTCCGGCGCCTTTGTACATGAGGCTGTCGCATCCCGTGGGTAGGCCGTGCGCGAGGAAATCGACCTCGTTGGTGGCTGGGTCGTAACGAAACAGCTTGTGACCGTACCCCCAGGTTCCCCAGTACCCGCCGTCGTCGTCGACGGCCCCGATGTGGGTAATGCTGCCCATGTACTGGCTGTACATCACCTCGTTCTTGTCCATCGAGTAGGCGAAGAACTCGAACACCGGGTAGTTCATGCCGTAAATCATCCGCCGCTTGCTGTCCAGCGTGATGGTCTGGATGTAGTCGTGCGCCTTGGGGATGCACAGCAGATCGAATGCGCGCCGCTCTGGATCGAAACGGAAGACCTTCCCACCGGGCGCGCGGTGCCTCTCATCGACGTCGTGCAGACAACTGGTGGCCCCGTACAGCATGCCGTCGTCGCCCAACTCCAGCGCGCGATGGATCTTGATCTCGTACGTTTCACCGAAGTCCTGATAACGCATGCACTCGAAACGGCCGGTTGCCGGGTCGAAGGCCTGGAGCAGATCGTTAGCGAAGTTCGTCGTGCCGCAGAACAGCAGCCGGCGACTGGGGTCGTAGGCCATGCACGTAAAGGCGTGGTATTTCTCGCGGAACTCCGGGTCCTTGCGGATGGCGCGGGCCGCGTCGTCTATGACGGTGGCTGTCGATCGTTGGTATTCCACCAGGCAGTGGGCTTTAACCGACTTCAATTTCATGGCTCAGGTCCTGCGCAATACATGCCCTGCATTTACGGCGGTCGGAACGTCATCCGACAGTATGGCGGACTCGGGCGGCGAAGTCCAGGGCCGGTGGTACTATCCGTGCTGACGGCCATACGGGCGGATTGCCGCGCCGTGCTCGAGGCCCTAGCATGGTGACGCGGTCAGGTAGGAGGTCGGCGGGAATGCGAGTCAAGATATGTGGTATTACCAGCGGCCAGGACGCCGCGCTGGCGGTCCAGGCCGGGGCCGATGCGATCGGCATAATGTTCGCCCCAAGCCCGCGCAAGGTCGATCGGAACGCGGCCGACCGGATCGTCTCGGTCCTGCCCCCTTTTGTCGTTGCGGTGGGGGTCTTTGTCGACGCCCCGCTTGAGTGGGTGCGCGAAATGGCCACGGGGCTGCACCTGGGCGCGGTGCAACTCAGCGGCGACGAGCCGTTGGAGTATGTCGCGGCGTTGGCGCCGTTGCGGGTGATCAAGGCCGTACGTGTCGTCGGGCCGGAATCGCTCGAAGCGCCGTCATCCTGGGCGCGCGGCGAGCGCCCGGCGAATCTGGCGGCCATACATCTGGATACCGGGGTGGCGGGCCAGCATGGGGGAACGGGGCGAAGCTTCGACTGGTCGTTGGCGGCCGACCTGCGCCGCTCGGGCGGCGCCGCACTGCCGATGATCCTGGCGGGCGGTTTGCGCCCGGAAAATGTCGCCGAGGCTGTCCGAGTCGTCAGACCGTATGCGGTGGATGTTTCGAGCGGGGTGGAGGCCGAACCGGGCCGGAAGGATCCGGAAAAGGTCAGGCGCTTTGTCGCCGAGGCGCGAAGTGTGCCCGACGCATGAAGTTGGTGCCGAGGTCCTTGCGTGCGCTGCGTGGACGTATTTGCGCCCGAGTGCGCCCGCCGTTGGACCGCTTGCAATCAGCGATGTGTGTGAGATAATGAGTTCGCTTAACACCCAAGGCTAGTCGTTCGACGGCTGAATCTCGTTTTGCGACGCGAACGAAGGAGTGACGACCGATGGCAACAGCGGTGCAAGGTTACAGAATCAAGGATATTGCACTGGCCGATTGGGGCCGAAAGGAAATGGAGATCGCTCAGTCGGAGATGCCCGGTCTGATGGCGATCCGTCGGAAGTATGCAGGCAGCAAACCGCTGGCCGGCGCGAAGATCACCGGCTCTCTGCATATGACGATCCAGACGGCCATGCTGATCGAAACGCTGGTGGAGTTGGGCGCGGAGGTGCGCTGGGCGAGCTGCAATATCTTCTCGACACAGGACCATGCGGCGGCGGCGGTCGCGGCCAGCGGCACGTCGGTCTTCGCGTGGAAGGGTGAAACGCTGGAGGAGTATTGGGATTGCACGCTGCGCGCGCTCACGTTTCCAGAAGGTGACGGGCCGACGGGCATTGTGGACGACGGAGGCGACGCGACCCTCATGATCCACCGCGGATACGAACTGGAGACCGAGTACGCCAAGACGGGCAAGGTGCCGCCGGCCTGCACGGATAACAAGGAAATCCAGATCGTCGATCAGTTGCTGCGGGCCCAGCTCCAGCGCGACGGGCAGTTCTGGCACCGTTTGGCGCCGCAGGTCTTGGGTGTCAGCGAGGAGACCACTACCGGCGTGAACCGGCTGTATCGGATGCAGCGCGGCGGGGAGTTGCTGTTTCCGGCGATGAACGTCAACGATTCGGTTACCAAGAGCAAGTTCGACAACCTGTACGGATGCCGCGAGAGCCTGATGGACGGGATCAAGCGTGCGACCGACGTCATGATTGCCGGTAAGAAATGCGTTGTGTGCGGCTACGGGGATGTCGGCAAGGGCTGTGCGCAGGCGTTTAGGGGATTGGGTGCGACGGTGTTCGTCACCGAGATCGACCCGATCTGTGCGCTGCAAGCGGCCATGGAAGGCTACCAGGTGGTTTCGCTGGACGAGGCGTGTGCATACGGCGACATCTTTGTGACGGCCACCGGAAACGTCGACGTGATCACGCGCCAGCACATGGACCGCATGAAGAACGAGGCGATCGTCTGCAACATCGGGCACTTCGACAGCGAGATTGAGGTGGACGCACTGGACAATCTGAAATGGGAGGAGATTAAGCCGCAGGTGGATCACGTGATCTGGCCTGACGGCAAGCGAATTATCCTGCTGGCGAAGGGTCGCCTGGTGAACCTTGGCTGCGCGACCGGTCATCCCAGCTTCGTGATGAGCAACAGCTTCACCAATCAAGTGCTGGCTCAGATCGACTTCTGGGAGAACCGTGACACGAGCAAGTACGACAAGAAAGTGTACGTGCTGCCCAAGGAGCTGGACGAGGAGGTGGCGAGGCTTCATTTGGACAGGCTTGACGCCAAGCTGACCAGGCTCACGGAGAAGCAGGCGAAGTATATCGGAGTGCCGGTGAACGGACCGTTCAAGGCGGATCACTACCGCTATTGACTCGTACGAGCTGTGGATCGGGTGACTCATGGACGAAGTCACAAGCGGAATTGCGCCGCTGGCGGGTATTCGGTATGACGTGCGGCGGTTCGGCAAGGACCTGTCGAAACTGATTGCGCCGCCGTACGACGTGCTGGATGGGACGGACAAGGACGCCCTGCTGAAAGGGCATCCTCGCAACATTGTAGCGGTCGACCTGCCGCATGTGCCGCCCAAGCAAGCCGGGCCGGACGCTGTATATCAGCGTGCGGCGGACACGTTTGAGGCATGGCTTGGCGACGGCGTGCTGATACGCGACCCTCAGCCGGGGATCTACCTTTACCAGCAGCGATATGAGCATGGAGGGCGTGAGTATACGCGCACGGCCCTGTTCGCGCGGCTTCGGCTAAGCCCGCCGGATGAGGGGCGCGTTGTGCCTCACGAGCAGACTTTCGGCGGGCCGAAGGAAGATCGGCTCAGGCTGATGCGGGCGACGCGATGCAACCTATCGGCCGTGTTTGGCTTGTACAGTGATCCGAACGGCGAGGTGCTTGCGGCGCTGGCGCCGGTGGGGCGTGATCCCGACGCCATCGCCATGCTAAACGGCGTCGAGTCCAGGCTGTGGTATGTGCCGGATGGGTCCGTCGTGGCGCGAGCATGCCAGGCGTTGGCCGGTAAACCCATCTACATCGCAGACGGGCACCACCGGTATGAGACCGCGCTGATGTACCGGGACTGGCTCTCGGCGCGGGAGGGTGAGCTGCCCGAGGATCATCCCGCCCGTTACGCTCTGGTGGGGCTGTGCGCGATGGAGGACGACGGCCTGTTAATGTTGCCCTACCATCGGGTGGTCGAACACGTGCCGGGGCTGGATCTGGGAGAACTTGTCTCGGCGGCGGCGCCGTATTTCAGGGCGGGCGAGGCCCCGACGATAGAGCCTGGGCCATTGGCAGAGGCCGTGGCTCGACATCCGACCGGCTCAGTGGCTGTGGTCCAGCCGTCTACGGGGCGTGGCATCATGCTCGTGTTGGAGCGAGACGATGTGCTGGACAGCCTGGTGCCGCAGCACGGCGAGGCTTGGCGGCGGCTCGGGGTGGCGATTCTGCATCGGTTCCTGATCGATCGGGTGATCGCCCCTTCTGCGGGCGGACAGCCCGCTATCAGTTACACGAGTTTGGCCGAGCAGGCGGTCGAGGCCGCGGCCCAGTCCGACGGGGTGGCCCTATTGGTGCAGCCGACCCAGATGGCTCAGATGCGGGCGGTTTGCCGGACGGGTGACCTCATGCCGCAGAAGAGCACGTTCTTCTATCCGAAATTGGCGACAGGTCTGGTGATTAACCCCCTTTACTGAGCCGTCTCTGGCGGGGTGACAGGCGGTCCGATTCTCGGTCGTGGACTTGGCCCGGGAGACTGTTAGGCATAACATGTCGTTGACCGCCGTTCCGTCGGCAGTAGACTAATGCGTCGGGATGGCGGCTGCTTCAAAGGAGGCGTGGATGCTACGCGCGACGATGTGGTGGGCTGTACTGGTGGGGTTGGCCGCCTCCGCGGGCTGTGTGGATCCGCGCGAGGATTTCGGCAAGACGTATTACATCGATGGTGCCGGCAACTGGGGCTTCGGGGTGGCGGAGGTGGCGCAAGGCCTCAAGGCGGCGGGCTATCGCGGGCACGTCGAGGCCTATCTGTGGACGACATCGTTCAACCCAGCTATCGATCAGGTCAATCGCCCGGCGGCCCATCTGCGCGCCGCCATCCTCACGCAGAAGATTCAGGACTACCTGAGAAACCACCCGAGAAACGACGTGAACATCATTGCCCTTTCGGCCGGCACGGGCATCGCCGTCTGGGCCGTTGAGGCATTAGAGTCTTCGTACAGAGTGAATAATCTCGTGCTGCTGGGCTCGAGCCTGTCCAGCGACTACGACATGCGCAAGGCGGTGACGAAGATCAAAGGGCACGTATACGTCTACTACTCGCGCTACGACACCATTCTCGACGGGCCGATGCGAGTGCTCGGCACGATCGACGGAAGGATGGACGTGGACGCAGCCGGGCTGGTCGGGCTGCATCCACGGGGCGGGGACCGAGGCAAGATTGTCAACATCGGTTGGGGGCCGCAGTACCAGCGGTACGGGTGGACGGGGGCTCACACCGATTGCACGAGCGAACCCTTCGTGCGGCGCTACATCGCCGCTCACGTGATGTCGGGGGCAGAAGCGGGTCCGGTCCCGAAGGCCAGGGCGGCCTCGCCCTCAATCCCTGCCACTTCGTGGGCCGATCGCCGGTGGGAGCTGTTCAGCCAGGCGGACCCATTCCGCGACGGCGAGCGTTTCGGGCCGACGTCCGAGGTCAATTGAGGCAGCTTCTGCCAACGGTTCCGCTGCAACCTGCGGGTAATCGATACGCAGATTGTGTCGCAGCGTTTTGCGCCGGTGGCCGAACAGGTTCCTCACTGTTGCGGCCAGATGGGGTACGTCACCGGCAGCGGCACGTTTGGCGGGCGAGTGAGTCAGTTGCAACATGACGGCGTCGACGTTGGGTTGGGGCCAAAAGGTCTGGCGAGGCACGTCGGCCAGGCGCACAGGGTCGGTGAGTGCCTGAACGAGCACGCTGAGTGTTCCGTACGCGTGCTGGCCCGGCCGGCCGAGGATCCTCAATCCGACTTCCTTCTGGACGGTGAACAACAGCGGATCGATCGTGGGGTGGTCGAGCACCAGATTGATCAGCAGCGGAGAGGCCACGTCGAAGGGCAGGTTGGCCACCAGCACGATACGTCCAGCCAGGGCAGCCTGCTGCCGCGTGAGAGCGGCCAGCACCTCCGGCTGGATTCTGTGCTTGCTTGCCAGAATGTCGGCATGGATCAAATCCACATTGTGGACGGCCCGGGCGCGCAGTTGCTCGGCGGCTATGTCGAGCAGTGGCCGGTCAGCTTCCACGGCCACGACGGCGCCGGCTCTGGCGGCCAGCAGCGACGTGAGGCTTGCCGTGCCCGGCCCGACCTCGAGCACGACGTCCTCGGGCCCGATGGATGCACTGTCGACGAGACGATTCATGAGGTTGCGATCGATCAGGAAGTGCTGGCCGTAGCGCTTCTGCGGCTTCAGGTCGGCTGCTTGAAGAAGGCTTTCAATCTGTGTCTTGGTCTGGAACATGGCTGTTGCTACCGCCGTGGGGCGGCCACGAGTGCGAGCCCGACGACCATTATCACGGCGCTGAGCAGACGCATCCAGCCGTGGCTTTCTCGCAGGAGGCGCCAGCCGAACACGACCCCAATGACGGCGCTGAATTGGCGAAGCGCAACGACGTAGCTAACGCCTGCATCCGGCATGGCCAGCGCAGACAACACGAGCAGATAGGTTAGCGGCTGGAGCACACCGATCGCGACGGCTGCCGTCCGTTCGGACCGGACGGCAAACTCCTTCCACGGTCGCGACCGGCAGACCAGCAGCGTCAGTCCTGCCCACATGCCGAAAAACTCCAGGTGGAGGTACGCCGTCCTGCCCAGCCCGCTTGGGATCTGGAGCATGGCGGCCCGGTCGGCGACGCTGTAGACGCTGGTGCACAGGGCGGTCAGAACGGCCCAACCGATGGTGCGTGCCAGGGCGGCGTGGCGTGGCTGCCGGCCCGCAGGCAGTGAGAGCAGAACGGCGCCGACGACGACCGTGACAATGCCGACTCCGCCGGCCGCGTCGATGGGCTCGCCCAACCACACGAGGGCCCACACGGCAACAAACAACGGAGCGCTGCGAGCGATCGGGTAGGCCAGCGACAGATCGCCGCATCGGTAGGCTCGGCCCAAGGCGTAGGCGTAGAGCGCCTGGCTGGCGCTACTTGTCAGAAGGCAGTACCAGACCTGGTCCGGCCAGCGCCCAGGTGCGTGCAGCAGGAACGTCAGCGAAAACGGGGCAAGCAGCACGACCGAGAGCAACAGCGAGCGCCAGAGCGCCGCCACCGGGTCGGACCGCCGTTTGGCGAGCAGATTCCATGCGGCGTGGCCGAAGCATGACAGCAGCACCAGGGATATCGCCAGAATCGGCATCGAAGACCGGTGCGCTATGGAGCAGACACCGCTGAGGCGGCGGCCATCCTGAAGCGGGCCAGGCGGCAGGCCAGCAGGATCGCCGCCTTCATGCTGCCCGGATTGGCGGTGTTGGTTCCTACAATGTCAAATGCCGTACCGTGATCGGGGCTCGTGCGGACTATGGGCAGGCCCAGCGACACATTGACGGCGCGATGAAAGGCGAGCAGCTTGATCGGAATGAGGCCCTGATCGTGGTACATGGCTACGACCCCGTCGTACCGCCCGGCCAGGGCGTCGCCAAACACCGTGTCCGCGGGCAGCGGGCCTTCCACGTGGCAGCCGTGCTCGCGGGCCATCGTAATGGCCGGCTCGATGATGCGCGTTTCCTCGTCACCGAATCGGCCGCCTTCTCCGGCGTGGGGGTTCAGCGCACAGACAGCCAGGCGCGGCAACTCGATGCCGAACCATTCCCGCAGCGCGCGATCGAGCAAATCGATCGGCTGATGGACCAGGCCGATGGTGAACCGATTTCGCAGCTCGAACAAGCCCAAGTGGGTGCTGGCCAGGGCGACGCGCAGCCGACCCGCGTCGAACATCATCGTCACGCGGCGCGTGTGAAACTGCTCGGCCAGCCACTCGGTAT
Organism: Phycisphaerae bacterium; assembly: GCA_035530655.1. Lineage (GTDB taxonomy): Bacteria > Planctomycetota > Phycisphaerae > UBA1845 > DATKUK01 > DATKUK01. The sequence continues at coordinate 23,392 of DATKUK010000133.1, read as the reverse complement.
GACCGGGCCACCGTTTGTACCCCGCCATGTGCCAACTGGTCTTGCTGATCGGTGCAGTGACCAATGCGTGGGCTCGACCCGCCTTGATCGACGCAACGGCTTCCTCCAGAAAGCGCATGGACGCCAGACCGCCCTGGGCCGTGGGCTGGGCGTTCCGCGGACCCGGCAGCCCAAATTCGTCGAAGTCGGCCACCACCGCACCGCTTTCGATCTTCCGCACTGCTTCGTGAGGCCGCCGCCACCAGTAAGGCGCGATCTCGGCTGAGTCGGCGGCGTAGCTCATTAGTTCGTTCAGGCCGTAGATAATGAATCGGCCGCTCTCGCGGATCTGCGGATCAGCGAGGGCCTTGACCACCACCTCGGCACCGATGCCGCCCGGATCGCCCATCGTCACCGCGATGATCGGCTTGCGCGCTACGTCGGCGGCGTTGATCTGTGCGGTCCCAGTGTTGTTAGGCTTGTCTTCTTCCACGTCGCCACCGGTCAGGCAAAGCCGGCCTGCTCGAGCGCCTGGATCGATAGTCCCTGGTCCTGGCCATCCATAAATGATAGCTGGTGCACCACGGCTCGCACCAGAATATCCGTCTCCACATTCACTTTGTCGCCGCCCCGAAGGCGGCCAAAGGTCGTTCGCTGCAACGTCGTCGGGATGACCGCCACGCTGAAGCGCTCGGACTGGACCTCAGCCAACGTCAGCGAAATCCCGTCGAGAGCTATCGAGCCCTTGGGTACCAGACAACGCGCCAACTGCTGCGGCTGATCGAGCGTAAACCACACCGTCCACTGCCGGGCGTCGGTTTCGACTCGCTCGACCGTGGCCGTTCCGCCAATGTGGCCCTGAACGAAATGGCCGTCGAGCGCCTCACCCAGCCTTAAGGAACTTTCGAGATTGACAGGGTCTCCCACTCGCAGTCGGGCGAGATTGCTCCGACCGCACGTCTCGGCCACCACATCAAACTCGGCGGTTTTCGAAGAGATCGCCGCGACCGTCAGACACGCGCCGTTCACCGATAGACTCGCGCCGATTTCGGGTTGGCGCCCCAGCTTGGCGACGTCCACAGCCAGCCTCATTCCACCCTGGCCAGGCCGGGCGAAAACGACTTTGCCAATAGCTTCGACAATACCTGTAAACATCGCACGCCCAGAAAGTTACGGGCTCTCACATCGGTCTTTTCACAGGCCGATGCTAGCCCTGCGGACTGGTGCTGTCAACCGGATGGGCGCGCAGCGGCACCGGGCGTCGCGCCGGAGTGGCCAGACGCTTTGGTCGGTGCCGAATGTCGGCAAGGGCTTTGACGACCGCTATTCGAGCAAGGCAAGGATCTCGGACGGATCCATGTTCTCGAACATTTCGCGCAGTGCGTCGAGGTCGTCCTGGTCGATCGGGATCAGGCCTTGCTCGGCCTGCTCGATGAACGTCTCGATGTCGCTGGGCGAATTGATGTCATACTCGTCCAGGAGTTCGGCGACGGCTTGAGCCTGCTCGTCGGTGAGCGACGCGCCGGCGAGCCGTTCGGCCACAGCCTGGATCTCCTCGGCCGTCATGTCCGACATGTTTCTGGACGCGAGCTTCGCCAGGCCCGTGACCTCCGGAGAAGGCGGGGCGCATCCGGGGCAGGTTGCCAGTACGAGGCAAACGGTCACGGTGAGTGTTGCCGACACGTGCAATCTGGACATGATTGAACTCCTGCTCGACAGTTGGGCGTGGTTCTAAACAGGTGGTTGCATCGGCTGGACGATGGGAAATCCTTAGGAGCACGCTTCAGATCGCAAGTCAGGTCCTGCAAGCCGACTCAAAGTGTGTGAATACCGGACGCTTGGATTCGACCGCATGGGATATGCGGACTTGCATACGCAGATAGGTCGATCTGCCCGGGCAGGGCGATGCTACGGTCAAACGGACGATGGCGGTTGCCCGCGTCGACGGAGTCGCGTACCATCGTAGTATCGGCTCTATGGAGACCTCGCAATGAAAACGTGCTGCTGCACAATCGCCTGCAAGAGCGGCGAGTGGACGGCTGAGCAAGCTATTGATCTGGCGGCCCGGCTGGGGTTCGACGCTGTGGAGTTATGGGGCGGCTTTCTTGAGAAGGCTGACGCTGACCGCCTCACGCAGATACGTGCGGCCTGTGACCAGGCCGGACTGGCCGTGCCGTTGATCTCGCCTTACATGGGCTTCTTCGATCTGGGCAAGTCGAACTATCAGGACATGGTCGAGCAGTGCGCGCGGTTCATTGAGGTTGCTCGCGTGATGCGGGTCAGGCAGCTTCGCAGCTTTGCCGGGTTCGTGTGCGAAATCAGCTCCGCTACATGTGACGACGCAAATTGGGGGTATGTGATCAACGGATTCCTCGAGTACGCGGCCATGGCCGAGCAGGGCGACGTCGACATTCTGATCGAAACGCACAAGGAGTCGCTGGTTGATTCCGTGCAGGGCATCGAGAAGCTCCTGCGCGCGGTGCCGTCACGCCGGATGCGCCTGAACCTTCAACTCGACGACATGGTCGCCCTCTCGAACATGGAGCCTGAGGCGATCTGGCAGCGCCTCAAGGACAGGGTTGCGCACTTCCACTACCGCTGGTGGGCCGACCCGGTGAAGAACGAGCAGACCAAAAGGTGGCTGGCGTGCATGAAGCGCGACGGATGGGACGGCTTTGCATCCATTGAGTACGTCGACGGCGAGGAGACCGCCGACCGGATTGCCGGTGTGGGGCTCGATCGGCTCCGCGAGGATTGGGCCTCCGTATAGATCGCCCGGGGCGTAGCTGGCGAGGGTGCAGCAAACCTCGGGCGCAATCGCCGACACGCCCGCCGTTCACGCGTGTATTGCCGGCAGGACGCGATTCAGAACTCAGGCTGACCGGTGCGACGGAAACTGTGCATCGACTGGCGACACTGGTCGGCGTAGCTGCGGGCCATCGGCTTGTTGTTGCGGCGGGTCGAGACGCTGATGACGATGTACTTCTGGTGCTCGTAGAGCAGGTAGAACCATCGGCGGATGGCCCACTCGCGGGTCGGCTCGGGGCGGCGACCGTATCCCTCCCAAAACGCCGACGTCGTCAGGCCGCAGTATTCGGCGACGGCGAATTCATTCTCCGGATCGCCGTAGCATGCGCGATCGAAGTCGAACAACGCGCTGAGCCGGCCCTGGTGGACCAGCACGTTGGCCACCCACAGATCCATGTGGCAGGCGACGCATGGGCAATGCGGATCGAACGCGCCGCAATAGTCGCGCCACAACCTCATGCCCAGCGCCTTGTCCTCGTTGGTGTAGATCGCGCAGCCGACACAGTCGTCCAGCATCTTCTCCCACATAACGGCGAACGCATCGTCCCATCGTGCCTGAGGTTCCATGGGGCGGTGTGGCCCGCGATACCCATAGCGCCGCAGCCGGATCGAATGAAGCTGGGCGACCTCGCGCCCGAGTTCGAACAGGATGCGCTCGATCTGCTCGGCACTCAGGCGGCCACGTACTTCGCTCAGAGGAGTTCCGGGCAGCCGATTCATCACCAGGTAGTCTCGCGCGATCCGTTTGCGTGTGAAATCGTAGGCCCGGATCGAAGGAATCCGCATCTGAGTGTGCTTCTGGATGAGCCGATGAAGGCCTGGTTCCTGTCGCATCATGCGATACTCGTAGAAGAGCTGGAGCAGGTTGTCGGGTGGGGCGATCCGCAGCACGTACTCGGTGGTGTCGGCCTGAATCAGAAACGTCTGGCTGAACTTGCCTCCACCGAGGGGTGAGGCCGTAACGTCCATGTCTTGGGGTAGACGCAAGGCCCCGCACGCCAGATCGGCGGCGCGGATGGGATCGACGTTGTGCGGCTCGTTTGTGTCCAGACGGATGAGCGCTGCCATCGCCGCTAGATTCCAAGCTCGCACGTGCCGATGCCGCTGCGAAGGAAGTGGAAGCGTACGTTGCGGTGCAGCGCCAGCAGCGACATGGGTACGGCGCTGTCGGCGATCTTCTTGGAGATCATCAGCGTCGTCAGGCGCATCCCGAACGGATCGTCGTGCACACCCGGGTGCCAGATGGAGACGCGCTCGGCCTTGGCGGTCTCGACGGCGCCGACCGTGGCAGCGTGAGTGGGCAGCGGGGCCACCTGGCCACCGCCGGACATTCTCGCGGTCTGGAAGACCGTCAACGGATGAAGCTCGACGACGCGGGCCGGCAGGCTCCAATACTCCTGCGGCGTGGGCGGACGATCGGTGTGTGCGCCCTGGCGACGAGGCGGGTCGTTGAACGCCCAATGTTTGACCCAGCCCTGCCCCCCTTGCATGACCACGCAACGGATCTGATCGAAGCTTCGGCTGTATGCATCCAGATCGCCGATGGGAAAGTGCAGGTTGGCGTCGGGGGGCCTCAGCCTGGCGTCGATGCGGTCGAAGCAAAGCTCGCGATCGGTGCGGGCAAACGACAGCGGATGCTCGACCGGCACCGGCTGACCATTCTCGACCCATTCGTCCATGCCCCAGAAGTGAGCGTCGTGCAGCTTGAGGCCCATCTGGTTGACGATTCGCGCCACCAGCGGCAACTGCTCGACGGGGCCGATAGGCCCGCAGATCCCTGCCGGATTGTCGGGCGTCGCCTGCCGCCACGCTTCCACGTATTCGAGGGCCTCGGCCAGGTAGAACTGCTCGATCGTGTCGTAGAAGGCAATCTCGAAGCCGTCCCGGGCCAAGCCCGCCATGTCCTTGGGCGTGAGTCGGGCGGCGTCGGATGCGAGCTGGCGATCGATGGTGGTGTAGTCCCACCATTCCGGTGCGATCTTGCTTGTGGATCTTGGCATGGCCGGACTCCTGTCTGGATTCCGGTCGGGAGTGTAGGGGGCGACCGCACCGGGGTCAAAGCGAACCGTATGCGATGAGCGACCGTCAAGGCTCAGCCAGGCTATGGGGTGCCGAATCAACAGACCCGTCTGTGGCAGGCGGCGACCAGCGCAGGGCTCGGTCGGGGATGACTCTCGCGTGCTGGGCTGCTAGAATCCCGGCCCTGATGGGGGCGACGGTTTGGATTTCTGCCTGACAGGGCAGGCCAACTACCGGGCGATTGGGCCGTGCGATACCAGGAGGCCGTATGAGTTTGATTAGGCCGACACGCCGAATACATCTGTGTTTTGCGCTGTTTTTTACCCCCTGGCTTCTGATGTATGGCCTCAGTGCGGTCGTGCTGAATCATCGTGATTTCTTCGCTCGCTATTACGGCGGGCATTTGTTCGACTACGAGATGGAACAGGAACTGCCGTATCAGGCCGATTGGCCCGATGATGCCGAGCCTCAGGAAGTGGGCAGGCAGGTTCTCGACGATCTGGGAATGGCCGGCGCCTATTGGGCACAGAGATGGGGCGACGACGTACTTGCGATCCACCGCGAAGATCCGATCTGGGCCAGACGCATTGTCGTGACGCCGAAGGATGAGACCCTGCGCATTGAGCGACAGATTTTCCGCATCCCAAGCTTCTTGTTCAAGCTTCATCGTCGGCGCGGATACCAGCAGGACTATCTCGCTGACGACGTTTGGGCATTGTCTATAGACGTCTTGATCGTGTGCATCATCTTTTGGGTGGTGTCGGGCGTGTGGATGTGGATGAGGATGTCGAGTGTGCGCCGGTGGGGCGGCGTGAGCCTGGTGATCGGTTGCGGGCTGTTCCTGTTCTTCTTGGTGTCTATCTAGTGAGGTCTTCGCGAGTATGACCCTCAGCCGTGCAATGAGGCGACTGCACCTGTACCTGGGCCTGCTGCTGGTTCCATGGTTTCTGGTGTATGCCATTTCAGCGACATTCTTCAATCATGGTCACTTCTTTGGTCGGTTCTTCCAACCGGATGGGCCCGAATGGGTGGTTCGCTTCGATCGTCCGTACCAACGGCCCGTGCCGCAGGACGCGGATCTGCGCGCGATAGCCGCTGACATCCTCGATGATGTGGGTCTGGACCGTCCGTTTTGGGTCTACCGCCCGAATCCCCGCAGGCTCAACATCGGGGCCTTCACCTTCCTCAAGGCAACTCGGCTGACGTACTTTATCGACGAGGGCAGGCTTCTGGCCGAGGACAAGCGGTTCCGGCTCGACCACGCCTTCACCGGCATACACGCCCGCGGTGGGTTCGTTCAGGAGTCGCTGCTGTCCGACGCGTGGGCGGTGGTGGTCGATCTGGTGGGCGTGGGCGTCATCCTGTGGGTCGCAACCGGCGTGTACATGTGGTGGCGAGATCGGCGTCTTCGCCTGTGGGGCGGCCTGGCCCTGGGCGGCGGCGCGGTGTGCTTTGCGGCGCTGCTGCTGGCGATGTGATGCGGTTCTGGCACGATGGGGTTCGAGTATCAGAGCTGTAGCCTGGATGCGGATTCTCGGACGACGTAGGGCGGGTTCCACCCGCCGTCTGTCTGATTTTCGGGTGGCATGTCCAAGTCCGCCGCGGCGGACGCGGGCATGTCTTGCGCAGCAAATGTAGGGCAGGTTTTATCTGCCAATTTCGTCGGGTGGCATGCCCACGCCGCTGTTAACGGTGAGCGAAGCCAAACCGTTGCGTGGGCATGGTCTTTTCTCATCCGTAATGCATAACACGGCCGACCTGGGGATCGACCGTGCCACCCGTCCCTTACGTAAACTGTTTCGTTAGATGGGAAACCTGGGCCACCGGTCCTAACTCACCCCCGTCCCAGAACAGGAACACCTCCTGATTGCCCCAACGACCCAGGACCGCGCCTCGCTCGCATAACTCAACGACCGACCTCAGCGCTTCGGATCTCGGCCGCCCGCGCGATTGCGTAACCAGAGGAGAGCGAACACCCCCGAGCCACCCAGCAACACAACCACACCCGCAACGGCAAGGCCCGTCAGCCCGAAGGCGGGAATGGCACGAGGTGTCGAATCCGACTCGGCCGGCCCGCTGTTGGCCAGTTCCGGTCGGCCGGCGTCAGCACCTGCAACCCTCGCCGTCGGCGGGGCCTGACCTTCGTCGTGGAGCGCAACGTCGGCCAGATCGCCGACCGATTCCGCGGGCACTTGCCCGAATTCGTCTATGCCCTTCTCCAATTCCAGTTCTTCATCCACACGCGCCAGTTGACCTCGCGCTATGCCTTGAAGCCGTTGCGTATACGGATCGTCCGTCTCCAAAGCGACCAATCTACCATAGTGCTCGTACGCACCTACCGGGTCCTCCAGATCGAGGCAGATGTTGCCCATCTCAAACAGATGGGCGGGAACCCTGTGGTCGTCGGGATAGCCGTCAACGACCAACTGGTAGTAGTGCAGCGCCTCTCCCCGTCGATTCGACAGTTGACACACGTGAGCCAGATTCCCGAGAAATCGCGGCGTGCTGCCATAGCTCGGCAGCGAATCGTGCATGGCCTTCATCAAGTCGTATTGATGTTCCGTGGACCGCGTCTGAAGCGCCACGGTCACCTCGTCGCAATGGTCGCCCACCATCTCTTCCAGGCCCTGATCCGGATAGCCGGACAACAGGGGCTTGACCATCTCGACAGCCGCGTCAGGATCGCCGCTGGCGGCGAGGAAGAAACCAGCCTTTCCAGTGAAATACACCTCCTGCGCAGGCGAGAGCTTCGATCCGTCCAGAACACTCTGGACGACCTCAGCGGCGTCAGCGTATCTCGCGCTCTCCTGCAGCAGGCGCTGCAGCCGATCGGCAGCGACCAGCCCCGTCGGCGAGTTGCCGCGATTGGCCATGGCGCCGGCATAGACCGAGATGGCACGCTCTGTATCTCCCATGCGCGCGTATGCGGTGCCCAACGTCGCTATGAGATGATCCCGCAGATTCTCCGACAACGGCGACGCAAGCTTCGTTTCAATAAGCTCGACCGCACGCTTCGCCTGTGCGTCTTCGGGAACCGCCTCCACCCGGGCCCGAAGCTCGGCGAGCTGTTCTCGCTCGGCGCCGCTGAGTTCCGGGAGTTTGAACGGACGGGTCCACGTCCGAGCATGGAGTGCGCTGGTGAGCACAAGAACCGTGACGAGCGACACCCACGCCATACACGCACCACTCGCGAGAAATGGCGGCGCCCAGCGCCGTCGAATGAGTCGGGGGTCGAACATAGCCTTACTCCCATATGTGCTAGCGACGATTACAGAATACCATCGGACCGAAGAAATCGCAAGCGGCAAACACGCGCGGGAAGACGTATTCCAGACGCCAGTCTAACACGGCATCGGAATACGCCTTCCCGCAGATATACCTGTTTGGACGGTGCTATCAGAGCTCAGCCGCACGGCGCCTCATCACTGCCCCCACCACGCACACCAACTCTCTTGGGTGTAAAGTTCCGGGGAGTAGTAGTCGCCTTCGGTGGTATACAGGATCATCGACAAATCGTACGTCAGGCTGCGGCCAAACGACGGCGCACACGGTAGACACATCTTAAGCTCACTTGCTACTATCGTCTGGCGAACTTTTTGGACATAGAAGTACCTCCAATACGCAGCCGCCGGGCCGACGCAGCAGTTCGGGTCGTCACATGTTTTTTCGTATTCAGCGAGAGCAACGTTGGCCTGCTCATTCTCGTAGCCCGCCTCCAATCCAAAGAATTCATAGCTGATGGACCCTGAGACGGTTATCTTCTGTGTCGTGGTCGCCGTGACGCTAACGAAACACCTCTGTGTAGCGGATTCACACGGCCCGTTACACGCCTGTGAGAATATCGCTCGGGAGTCGTAAAAATAACCCATCTCGCAGGTTCCGACAGCGTCGTCGCAATCCTCACCGAACCAACCGCAGTCGCATACTCCCCACGTCCAGTCGACTGCAAGCGTCGGCGACGCGACAAGCAGGACGAGGAACACCCCAATCAAGCCCTGGTAAACACTAACACGTTTCATGGTACTGCCTCCTCTCGCAAAAAGAACTCTCCGGGCGCCATCCACAGGCGCCCACAACCTGGTCCGTCCGTAGGGTGAATGACGTTAAGGGCCGATTGGTAACAAACTTTTTTCAAGTTTTCCCTACGGAAGGTGAGTAAGTGACTGCCGTACAAGGTTTTAGGGATGAAGAAAACTTTTTTTAGCCCGCTCGTTTTGCACAGAATCGGCCGGACTGGCAGCCCGCTACGCCGACCCGCCCAGGCCGATTGCCCCGGGCTCTCGTCTGCCACCTGCCCGACCACCAATCAGACGGCAATCCGACGCCGACGCGGCGACAAACCCACCAACACGTCGCCAGGATCGTGTCGCATCCGCCCCGAGTTGCGTCACCGGCCGCTCGCCCGCCGCCGGGCTATCTCTCTCCCGGCCGCAGCAACAGGAACACCTCCTGATTGCCCCCATGGCCCGGCAAGGGACTGAGCGTTCGGCCCAGTTCCACCAGGCCGAAATCCCCCAGCGTCGAAGCGATCGACTCGACGACACCCCCCACCTGCTCAGCCGCCAGCACACCGTCGCGCAGCAGGCTCGGCTCGGCTTCGTAGTGCGGCTTGACCAGGCTGATGATTTGCCCGTTCGGCTTCACCATCGCCCGGGCCGCCGGCAGGATGTGCTTCTGCCGCGTCCAGCCCACGTCGATCGTAACCAGATCGACCGGCTCGGGCAGGCGCACGTGCATCGCGTTGGTCCGCTCCATCACCACCACACGCGGGTCGCGCCGCAGTCGGTAGTCCAACGCGCCGTAGCCCGTGTCCACCGCGTACACCCGGCTGGCCCCGCGCGCCAGCAGGCAACCCACAAACCCGCCCACGTTGCAGCCCAGATCGGCACACACCCACCCAGCCGGATTTACCCCGAACGCCTCCAGCGCCGCCGCCAGCTTGTGGTGCCCGCGACCGACGACCCGTTCGGGTCGATCCTCAGATGACGACTCGGTCTTGCTCATGTCCTCAGCGCAGCAAAAAGCGGGTCAGCTTCCATGGGCCGACCCGCTTGGTTTTCTCGCACGACACGTGCCCCGTTCCTCCCAGGGAACGGAGAATTCACGCCGCCGCGGCTACACAGCCGCCAGCTTCTTGGCCAGCCGCGACTTCCTGCGGGCGGCCTCGTTGGCATGAATCGTGCCTTTGGCGGCCGTCTGATCCAGCATCTTCACGGTAGCACGATAGTGCTGCTCGGCCTGGTCGCGGTCGCCCGCCGCGACGGCCTCCAGGAACTTCCTCATCTGCGTCTTGACACGACTCTTGCGGGTGCGGTTGGCCGCCTGCCGCTTGACGTTTTGACGCATCCTCTTCTTGGCTGATGGTAGGGTCGGCACGTTCTACTTCTCCTCGCTGCCCGAGCCGCGAAGCACATCGATCCGCTGCCGGACGTCCTGGTAATTATAGTCCCACTGAATGATTTGGCCATAGGTCCTCAAGGCGTCGTCCGTTTTGCCGTCTTCCTCGTACGACCGACCCAGCCAGTAGTGCAACTGCTTGCTCACGTCGTCGTCCTGAGATTCGTGCTTCGCCAACGCGTCGGTCAGCACCTTGATCGCCTGGTCGTAGTACTTCCTGGCCACAAAGCATCGCCCGATGTAGAGCTGGCATCGCTCGCGATGCCGCGGGTCGCTCTGGGCGTCCTGCAGTGCCGGTATCGCCTCGTCATAGCGGCCCGCCTGGAACAGCCTCACGCCATACTCAAACCGAATCCGCAGATCCGTCGGGTAGCTGTCCACGCGCTCCGTGAAGACCTCCATCTCGAAGCGCTTCATTTGCTCGGCCAGCTCCGAGGCCCGCTGACGCAGAAGACCGTTCTCCGGATCCTCCCTGGTTTGCTCAATCAGTTGACGGGCTTTGCGCCGATACTGCCGCATGCGAATGTCGTCCGCCCGCATCTTGAACCGATAGTTCTTCAGCTTGGCGTAGGCATCGGTCAGCAACTCGACGGCCTCGTTCTCGTTCGCCTCGTTCTCGCCCCGACAGAGAAGCTCGGCCAGATGAACGACCTTGGTAGGATTGCTTGCGTCGTTCGCCAGTTCCTGCCTTGCCCGTTCGATCAACTCCCCCAGCCGGTCGGCCGACTGTACCATCCGGTCTTCGTCGTGCAAAACCTTCTGCTGCTCGCCATCCTGGAGCGACCCGCGGAAATCCTCGCCCTTCTCGTAGTTACCTTTGACGATCGTCAGTTTGCTCGATACGTCGCGCAGCTTGTTGGTGATCTCCAGGTCGCCGGGCTTGAGTTGCTGAAGGTACTCCAGCGCCGTCACGCTGTACTGGTACAGGTCGATGGCCGCCTTGAAGTCCTGCGCCTGCTCCGTGCGCTCGCCCCCTTGCTCGAACACCTCGCAGGCCGCCCGCAATCGGCTGGCACTGGGCTTCTTATCCCGTGATATAAAGTCCAGAAACGTCGAGCCCAGCCATCGTATCGTCTGGTCGAAGGTCCCGCGGTTGGCGTTTCGCAGCACCGCCTCCATATGCCCCGTGTTGCCCGGATCCTTGGCCAGAAGAAACTCCGCGTTGAGCATCGCCTGTTTCGGATCGCGAGCGTTGACCGAGTGCTTCAAGCCCTCCATCACGCCGGCCTTCTTCATGCCGGCCGACCGTCGAGCCATCCCCACGCCCATCAAAGGCATGTGGCCTTCCTCAACGGCTTCAGGCCAGATACTCAGCCCGTTGATGTAGCACTCCATGGCGTAGTCGTAGTTGCGGCTGTCGGCCACCGTCTGCGCCCGCTGGAACCACTTGCGGGCCTTGCTCTTGTCGGCCTCGCTGAACCGAGGGGCCGCACCGGCCACACCTGCTTGCTGGCTCGCTGAATTAACCGACTGTTTGTCGTTGGCCATGTCCGTTCGGTTGCGCTACTATTTGCCAGACCGTCAGTTACGTATGTATACTGATTACCGTTTCCGGCGCCGAAGTCAATGCCAAAATGTACCGTCGAAGGCTGCAACGCCCCCGTGGGCACGCCGGCGCAACCCCACTACAATATGGGCAACCACGACCATGGAAAAGCTCGAAATCGCCGATCTGTCCATCATCAAGTACCCCGACCCGCGACTCCGCCAGCCGTGCCGCACCATCGAACACTTTAACTCATCCCTGGCCGACCTGGCTGGCCGCATGCTCACGTTGATGCGCGAGGGGGGAGGCGTGGGTCTGGCCGCCCCGCAGTTGGGCCTATCGGTCCGTCTGTTCGTCTGCAACGCCACCGGCGAATCCGAGGACGACGAGGTTTACGTCAATTCCGTCCTCGACGATCTGTCGGGCAACGTCGAAGCCGAGGAGGGCTGCCTCTGCCTGCCCGGCGTTGTCGGACCGATAACACGTGCCCGGAAGTGTGTGATCCGGGCGGTCGATTTGCAGGGCAACCCCGTCGAGCGATCGGGCGAAGACCTGAAGGCCCGCATCTGGCAGCACGAGACCGATCATCTCGACGGCCGGCTGATTATCGACCGCATGTCACCGGCCGCTCAGATCGCCAATCGTAGAGCCCTTAAGCACTTGGAGCAGCAGTTTCACTCCACCGACGGGTGACCCGATGCGCATAGCCTTCTTCGGGTCGGGAGCGTTCGGCCTGCCTCTGCTGACCGCCCTGTGCAGCCACGGGCACGACCTCTGCGCCGTGGTGACTCAACCCGACCGGCCCGGCGGGCGCGGCCGACGCGCCATGCCCACCCCGATCAAACAGGAGGCCCTCCAGCGCAACCTGCCCATCGTGCAGCCCACCGACGTAAACGCGTGGGACTCGGTGGCCCGACTGCTGGGGCTCCAGCCCGATCTGGGGGTGGTTGTGGCCTTCGGCCAGAAGATCGGCCGTGAGCTGCTTACCCGAATGGATCACCGGTTGATCAACGTACATGCGTCTCTGCTGCCGAAGTATCGCGGAGCCGCCCCCATCAACTGGGCCATCATCAACGGCGAGCGCGAGACCGGCGTCACCGTCTTTAGACTCGCAGAGCAGATGGATGCCGGTGCCATCCTCACCCAGCAGGCCTTGCCCATCAGGCCGGGCCAGACCGCAGCCGACCTGCACGATCTGCTGGCTGAGCTAGCGCCCAACGTGACGCTACCCGTCATCGAGATGTTCGCTCATGGTCAGCAACCACCAGGCCGGCAGCAGGATCATGCCCACGCCACTCGAGCGCCCAAGCTGGAGAAATCCGACGGCTGGATCCGCTTCGATCAGCCGGCCGATGTGGTCGCCAACCGGATCTGCGGGCTCTGGCCCTGGCCGGGGGTGACCTGTCGCTTCAGCTCGCGAGACCAAGAACGCGACGAACGGGTAACTCTCGCCCGGGCCCTGCCGGATAGAGACGGCGGCGACCCAGCCGCCGAGCCCGGCACGGTGCTGGAGGATCTGGCCATTGCCTGCCTGCCCGGGCGGGTGCAACTGCTCCAACTGCGGCCCGCGGGCAGTCGGCTCATGCCTTTCCAGCCGGATTTTGTCAACGGCCGACGCGTTGCCCCCGGCGACCGCTTCGTACCCGTCGAGTAGCTCCTTTGCTCGCTCCGCCGCGCGCCTGGTCTGGCCCGAAGCGTAGGAGCCGAACGAACACGCGCAAGCGATCTGCGCAACGCACGCCTCAGCAGATATGTCCCTAGCCCAGTAGTTCGATGAGCCGCCAGACCACGCCGATCAGGTAGCAGGCGACGGCCGTCCACGCAATGATCGTTCCCGATGCCACCGCCAGCGGCGAGCAACGGTCGGCAATCATCAGACCCACGCCGCCGGCCAGCATGCAGCGCAGGATTGCGCTGGCTGACACGCTACAGTGTCCCGGAAGGCACAGGTCGGCGATCGCCAGCAGCACCAGACCGCCGATGGCCACGTTGAACCGCCATCGACCCGGCGTGGCCACGAGCAGGGCCAGTTGAAGCATCAGCAGCGTCGGCACCGCCGCCACCACGATGCGGATTACAGGCTCCCAGGGGGCCGGCCTCTGGAAAAACACCAGCGTGTGGTACCCGCCGTCCAGCAGCCCCGCGAAGACCAACACCAGGCACGCCAGCCCGTAGCGCGACGCCATCAGCCCCGGAAACTCCGGGTCGACTACCCGCTCGAGTCCGCCCAGCGTCGGCGCCGGCCGCAGTCCTGACCCACCCGCATACGACCCTGATCGCCCCGCATGCGAGCCCGACCTGCCGGCGTGCGACCCCGACCGTCCCGCGAACGAACCGGATGCGCCCGCCGCCGATCCCGCCGGGTCGGCCGTTTTGGCATCGATGCGAAGCTCGTACGGACCCAATGTGATCACGTCGCCGGTCCGCAGCTTGTCCTGCTCCACCGGCCGCCCGTTGACCCACGTGCCACTGCGGTCGCTACAGTTCACCAGCCGCCAGCTTTTCTGGGTCGTGTCGCGTTTTAGCAGGCAGTGGATCGACTCGACGTCCGTACCCGCCAGGTGCAGCCACGCGCCGTCATCCGAGCCGATGGATACCTCGCCGCTTCGAGGCAGGGGCACCCGCTTGCCCACATCGCTCGGGCCGGAGACGACGGTCAACATCTTGTCCGAGACCGCTCCCACTGCCGGCGGGCGGCCGGCGCCCTGCGTTTTGCTCGCTTGGCCGGCCGCAGCGGGGGTCTGTGCCGGCCCGGCTGCCGCCTCGGATTCGCCGGTCAGCTCGATTTCCTTGCCGCACTGTGGGCAGGCAATCGACACCACGCCGTCGGCACTGGCCAGACGAACGAGCTTGCCGCACGAGTTGCAGCGGAGTACCGTCGCCATCACGGGTCCCCAAGTACTAGACGCGAAAGGGCTTGCCAGGTTTCAAAGTTTCTGCCGGCCTCCAAGCGGCGTTGCCCGACGAGAGCCTTCGACCGCAGCAGACTAGAATACCTGTGCCCTACGTTGAGGATACATCGGCAGTTCCATGGCAGCAAGGGTTATCCCCGATGATGCACGCCGTGTAACCTGCTATACGGGTTTTTGCCAATGAGGTTTCACCTCGCGCCCAACAAAAAAGGCCGACGTGCCCGACGAGGTCATCGCTAACTGAATGTGCGACAGACACTTAGAGTTCTCGAGCGGCTAGTCAAATCGGAAAAATGCAGCAGGACTACGAACACTATCATGGTAGCCGGCCAACAAGGTCGTCACCCGGCGCGCGCGACGTGGCTCTCGGCGCGCTGGCAGGGAGTCGGCAGCGGCGGTGCTTCGTCGATCAGGCCTTGCAGGACCAGCCGGCTTTCGCCCAACTCGCACCCGCCGACGCCGCCCTGGCCAACGAGCTGACGCTGGGCGTGGTCCGACACCGACTCACGCTCTCTCGCGTGCTTTCGGCCCTGCTGAAGGGCGACCCCAGGCTGGTTCGGCCGGCCATACGCGACGTGATGCTGATCGGGGCCTACCAGTTGATCTGGCTGGACCGCGTCCCCCCCTTCGCCGCAGTCGACCAGGCCGTCGAACAGGCCAAGCGGGCCGGCGGCCGCAAGGCCGGTGGGCTGGTCAACGCGGTCCTGCGCGAGCTGCTCCGCCGGCAGGAGCAGCATCGCTGCCGGTTCGATCAGGCCGACCCTCGCCGCTGCATTCGCGTCGACTACCAGCGGGGCTGCCTGTTTGACTTCGACCTTTTGCCCGACCCGCACTCGCAGCCGGTCGAGCACCTCAGCCTCGCCACGTCGCACCCGGCGACGTTGGTGGGCCGATGGCGGCGCCATTTCGGATTGCCGCCCACCAGGCAAATCTGCTGGGCCGGGCAGTTCAGACCGCCGCTGTGTCTGCGGCCCAACGCGTTACGCATTCAGCCTGAAGCGCTGGTCCGGCAACTGGCCGGCGAAGGGCACACCGTCGAGTTCGACCAGTCGCGCCAAGCCGTGTGGGTGGTGGCCGGACCGGCCGTGCCCGGAATCGGCGCGTTTGCCGCCGGGTTGTGTCAGCCGCAGGACCCGACGGCGATGGACGTCGTTCGCCGCGCCGATCTCCAGCCGGGCATGAACGTGCTCGACTTGTGCGCCGCCCCGGGTACCAAGACCACACAGATGGTCGAGGTGATGGAGCATCGCGGCTGCGTGGTGGCCTGCGACGTCGACGATCGCAAGCTCGACCTGATCAAACAGAACGCGCACCGCCTCGGCATCGACCTCGTGCAGACGACGTTGCCTGAGGGTGTGTCCGATTGGCGCGAGCGGTTGGGACGGTTTGACGTGATCTTCGTCGACGCACCGTGCAGCAACACCGGCGTGCTTGCGCGCCGGCCCGAGGCCCGCTACCGCTTCAGCCCGCAGCGACTGCGGTCGCTTGTCGCGCTGCAAGCGCAGTTGCTCGACCGTGCAGCCGCGTTGGCCGACGCTACGACACGCATCGTCTACAGCACCTGCTCGATCGAGCCGGAGGAAAACGAGCAGGCCATCCAGAACTTCTGCATGCGGCACCAGGATTGGCGTCTGGTCGATTCGGTCCAACGACTGCCTCAAGTCGGGCCGACATGCCTCGACTGGCAGGACGGCGGCTTCGTCGCCGAACTCCGTCGCGGTGAGTGAGCACCATCTTGCGAGTGCCCCGTCCCGTGCCGGGGCGGGGGACTGACCAAGCGATTACGCAACCTTGGGTGGCATGGTCACGCGGCTTTGATGGTGAGCTCAGCCGAACCAAAGCGTGGCCATGTTTACCTCACGTCGGATCAGCATAGCGTGCGGGTGCCCCGTCCCGTGTCGGGGCGGGGGACTGACCAAGCGATTACGCAGCCTTGGGGGGACGGGGTGGCCCAGGTCCTCTGGACCTGGGGTAGTCGATTTCGTTCACTGGTTGGGCGGCATGCCCACGCCTCTTGCGCAGGGTCAGGTACCCGCGCGAATACCGCGCGGCGACGATAGGTCGTCACGGTGAAGAAGTATGCGACACCGTCCTCGCGCCAGCGGATGTAATGCGGCATGGGACAATTATACAAGACACAACAAGGCGGGTAAAACCCGCCCTACGCGCCTACTGCTGTGCGGGCTCGGGCGGGAGTCGATCAATCTCGGTCTGCATTTCGGTGGCCATGTCGGAGTTGCCGAGGCGGCTGTAGAGGTCTCGGGCCTTGGTCCACAGGGCGCGCGCGCCCTTTGCATCGCCACGCGCCTCCAGGACATCGCCGAGGTTCTCGTAGTCGGCGCCCATGCCTTCCAGGTGGCCAAGCTTCTCTTCGATCTCCAGAGCTTTGCGGTGCATCGCTTCGGCCTGATCCAGGTCGCCACGCGTGTTATAGACAATCCCGAGGTTACCGTAGGCGGCGGCCATGCCCTCTAGGCGGCCGAGCTTCTCATCGATCTCCAGTGCTTTGCGGTGCATCGCCTCGGCCTGATCCAGATCGCCACGCGTGTCGTAGATGACCCCGAGGTTGCCGTACTGGCGGGCCATGCCCTCCAGGTGCCCGAGCTTCTCGTCGATTGCCAGCGACTTGCGGTGCATGGCTTCGGCCTGTTCCAGATCGCCACGCGTGTCGTAGATGAGCCCGAGGTTGCTGTACACGACGGCCATGCCCTCCAAGTGCCCGAGCTTCTCTTCGATCACCAGCGACTTGCGGTGCATGGCTTCGGCCTGATCCAAATCGCCACGCGTGTAGTAGATGAGCCCGAGAGCGCCGTATGCGGCGGCGGTATCGGGGGTCTCGGCATCGGGGCCGGCCAGGGCCAGCCACTGGCTGAGTACTTGCTCGGCCTGGGGGAGTTCGCCCGTGCGGTAGTAGAACTCGAAGGCGAGGTAAAGGACCCATAGGTTCGTCGTCCCGGAGATCGCTCGGGCGAAGGACTGCCGCGCTTGTTCTATGTGTCCGTCCCTTGCAGCGTCGGCGGCCTGGCGGGCCAAGGCGAGTGCCAGTTCGTCGGCGCGGGCGGCCTGCGCCTCGGCCTGTTTCTGCGCGCCTTCCATTTGCTTGACGGCCTTGGTGGCCTGGGCCTCGGCCTGTTCGACGCGCCGGACGTACTCGATGGGCAACACGATGACGTCGCGCGTCGCATCGGCTTCGGGCAAGTCTCCCTTGGCATAGGCCCGCAGATGCGAGTCGACCTCCTTGGCAAACCCACCCGTATCTGCAAAGGAGCGGTAGAGAACCTGGCGGGACTGTTCGAGCTGGCGGCGGAACGCGAGGACCTTGGCAAGTTGCGGGCCGGCGTCGGCGATCGACGCGGCGTCGACGTGCTTGAAGAACACGAATATCTCGGGGGAGCGGGTCTTGCTGAAGCGATCGAGGGCGAGGTGGAACTCCTCCTCGGTGTAGGAGTCGTACTTGGAGTCCGGGGCTTCCTGGCCCCATCGGCGGTGCATGGCCAGTACGAAGACGTCGCAGGCGTCGACGTCGGCGTTGATGACCCCCTGGGGCCGGCGACCCGTGGTGGCGAGGGTGTCTTCCCACCCGAGCGGGATAAACTCGATGGCGGCGCCGTCACCAAAGCCAAGGTTCAGATTGTCGATTTGATCCTTGAAGGCGCGACGTTCGGCGGCCAGATCGCTGGGGGAGGCCATGAACACCTTGATCTGACGTTTTTCGGACATGATGATGCCTCGGCGGTGTCGACGTGTTGGGCGACACAGCACGTATGCGAACACGTGAGGGGGGAAGCATACCAGATATGAAGGCTCTTCGCTAGTACCCGTCCTGGAAGAAGGCCGGACCGCCCCAAACGGACAGATCACGTATAGCACCGGCGGGTGGCGGGTGGCATGCCCACGCCTCTTGCGCAGGGTCGGTTGCCTGTGCTTCGAGCAGTCCACGCGAACGTGCAACGGGTGACACGCATACCATCTCAGCGTGAGCATGTTCGTTTTCATCCAGGACGTCCGTCCCCCGCCCCGAGACGGGACGGGGCACCCCGCCACCCAAGGCTGCGTGATTGGATGCTGCAAATGGTGGGTCTCGACCCATCCTACGAGTCTTCACCGCCGCGGAGGTAATCCGACACGGCAGGATTATACGAGACACGGCAAGGCGGGTGAAACCCGCCCTACGCGCCTACGAAAGGCTCTTTAAATGGTCCGGCTTGATAATGCCCTTTTCCGTGATGATGCCCGTCACGTATTGCGCGGGCGTCACGTCGAAGGCGGGGTTGCGGGCCTTGCTTCGGTCCGGCGCCAAGCGAACCTTCACCAGCTCGCTCGACTCGGTAAGCCCGAACATGCAGAGCACCTCGTCTTCGCCGCGTTCTTCAATGGGTATGTCATCGCCGGAGGGGCAGAGCATATCGATCGTCGACGTCGGTGCGGCTACGTAAAACGGGATGCCGTTCTCCTTGGCCAGGACGGCCTTCTCGTAGGTGCCGATCTTATTGGCCACGTCGCCGTTGGCGGCGATGCGGTCGGCGCCGACGATCACCATGTGCACGTCGCCCTTGCGCATATAGAAGCCGGCCGCGTTGTCGGCGATGATGGCGTGGTCGATGCCCTCGCCGCACAGCTCCCACGCCGTTAGCCGCGCGCCCTGGCAGCGCGGGCGCGTCTCGTCGACGAAGACAAACACCTTCTTTTCCTGTCGCTTGGCGGCGTATACGGGCGACAAGGCCGTCCCCCAGTCCACGAACGCCAGCCAGCCCGCATTGCAGTGCGTCAGAATTCTGCAACCGTCATGGACCTCTTCGGCGCCAAGTTGGCCGATGGCCTGGCAGGCAGCGACATCCTCGTCGGCAATGGCGTTGGCTTCGGCGACGGCCGCCTGCCGCCGACCGCCCGCCGAGGCCGAGCCCGCCGCAGCAAGCACCCGGTCAACCGCGTAAAAGAGATTCTGGGCGGTGGGCCGCGTGGCACGGATGACCTCAGCCGCCTCCCGCATATACGCGGCGATCCGTCCGTCCGGCGCCCCCAGCGCCGCCTGGGCCACGCCGAACCCCGCAGCCGCCCCGATCGCCCCGGCCCCGCGGACCACCATCGTCTTGATCGCCCAGGCCGTTTCCTCGTAGCCGGCTGACTCGAGAATCTCGAAGGCGTGCGGTATCAGCGGCTGGTTGATCATCTTGACCAGGCCGCCCTCCAGCCACACCGTGCGATAGTGTTTGCCGTTCACTTGCATGATGGTCGCTTCCGGTTACTCCACAAGCGCCGCCACCGGCGCACCGCGCGATAAAGACGCACGACGATACCACAATTCCTCTTCGCTTCCCAGCACTGTAGGGGTCTTCCCTGAACCCGCACAAGGGCTGCCTCCGCACCTTGGTCGAGCACCATACCAGGTGCCCCGGGTTGGCTCGCCGTCGGTCCTGCCGATGCGAAGCGCGCTGGCACACATCCAGACGAATTCCCTCGCCAGGCAAAACGCAAACGGCAGTGCGGCGCGCGGGTCTGCGCGCAAGCGGTTGCTGATATTGAAAACAGGGATCACGCGTAGCGCGTCGACGTGTCCGGTGGGCGGTGATCGTGCCGCGAAGGGAAACCGGTACTGTATTATCAGATATCTTGAAGTCTCAACAATGAGATGAAATGCTTCCTGCGTGAAACACAATTCGCGTCAGGCGTGCAATATTCGGACAAAGAATCTGATGTGTTACGGGAATAGAGTGTCCCGTACCCTGGCGCTGAATGTTCCGAAAAAAAGTTTTTTCGCTTCAGGCGGGGCGCGGCCAAGTGAATCGCCCGTCCTAATACTACTAAGGGAGAAGCGCTTCGCGCGCTGGGATTATCCCGAGTTGATGGCGATTGGGCGCGTAGCCGATAATGGGGGCAGAGGCGCCAACCCAGACACGACCGACTGACTGTCGAGCGGCCCGCCTACCCAAACGAACCGACTCGATGGCGGCGCAAGAGCCGGTCGTCCCCCAAAACAAAACGGAGATGACGCACGCTGGCGCGGCGTGCGCGAACGTGCCAAGGACAGGCCTTTTTTGCCCAGATGACGTTTGAATCGTAGGTTTCGTGGCGGACCACCTAAAGCCCCCAGTTTCTCCAGCTTGAGGTAGTCCCGGAGGGAAGGTACATGCGTCTCTATAGTATCGCTGTGCTCGTTGGGTTAACGGCTTCGGGTGTTATCGGACAGGTCGGCGGATGTGGGTCCGGCCCGGTCGATCCGCTCAATCCCTTTGAATCTCCCAGTCCGATCGAGGCTGAAAGCGAATCCGGTGACCTGCGGATCGTGGCGGAGTTGTTCGATCCGGACGATCCGTTGACGGTGCATTTCCGTGCCGAGGCTGTCGACGGCAGTTCGCTCGTGGACGACAGCGTCACATGGATGTTCGGCGACGACACGACGGACATCGGCGCAGAGGTGATTCACACCTATGCCGCCGAGGGCGACTACTACGTTCAGGTCACGACGGACCTGGCTGCGTCGAAGACCGCCAGCGTTACGGGCGTGCTTCTGCCGATTAGGACTTTCAAGGTCAGGGTCGAGTCCGTGCCAGCGGTCGGTGAGGCCCCGCTGACGGTGCAGCTATCGATCGACACCTCGGCTCCCCTGGCGCAGGAAGTGGCCACCTATCGCTGGAACTTTGATGACGGACAGGTAGCCGAGGGCGATCAGAGCACCGAGCACATCTTCCAGCAGCCTGGCCGCTACAAGGTGCGTGCTACGGTGGTGACCAATGCGGGTTGGTCACGGTCGGGCTCGGTGACCGTGAACGTATCCGTAGCCGGCAACAGCAGTCCGGAGGCGGTGATCGATGCCTGGCCGTTGGCGGGTCAGGCCCCGCTGACGGTGCTGTTTGATGGGTCCGGCAGCAGCGACGGCGACGGCGAGGTGGTTTCGTACGTATGGCAGTTCGGTGACGGCCAGAGCGCCGGCGGCCCGGTCGTTGAGCACACCTATCCAAACGAGGGCGACTATAGCGCCACGCTGACGGTGATCGACGACGGCGGCGCCAGCAACACGGCCGAGGTGATCGTCAGCGTTGAGGCCGCCGACCCTGGCCCGAACCAGTTGCCCACTGCCGCAATCAGCGCGGACCCCACCGCGGGAACGGCGCCGCTGACCGTGGCGCTTAGTGCAAGCGGCAGCACGGACCCGGACGGGGTGATCAACAGCTATCTGTGGGATTTCGGCGACGGCGTGAGCGGCGCGGGCGTTGAGGCGACGCATACGTATACCGACGCGGGCGACTACATGATAGTCCTCACCGTCATCGACAACGACGGCGGCATGGGCCGGGCGGAGGTGGTCATCCATGTCAACGTTGGGCCTACGGCCAGCTTCGTCATGGATCCGCAACGCGACGTGGCGCCTGTCGTGGTGCATTTCAGTGCCGCCGCAAGCACGGATGCCGACGGGCAGATCAGCCACTACTACTGGGATTTCGGAGACGGCGCAGTTGAGCAAGGTCCCGACAAAGTGACGGTCGATCACGCCTATGCCGCCGGTGGCACGTACGTTGTACGATTGACCGTCACCGACAATGACGGGCTGACCGGCCGGGATACGGGGTGGCTGGCGCTATCAGAATTGGCGGTAACGCCGCCGTCGGTCGATTTTGGTGATACGGGATCACAGGAAAGCATCGAAGTCGGCAACCCAGGGGCGTGCGAACTTCAGTACAATGTAGTCGTCGATTACGGCCTGGGGCCGGACGGCTGGCTGAGCGTGAACCCGGCGGCTGGATCGTGCGCAGCTGGGCAAACGACGGCGTTGACGGTCGAGGACGATCGCGCCATGTTGCCCGCCGGTACCCACAGTGCGGAGATCCAGGTGCGG
This sequence comes from Phycisphaerae bacterium, assembly GCA_035530655.1. GTDB lineage: Bacteria > Planctomycetota > Phycisphaerae > UBA1845 > DATKUK01 > DATKUK01. Next base: position 957 of record DATKUK010000133.1, on the reverse strand, counting down.
GCCGGCGACGTAACCAGGACGGTGGGGGTGACGATTGCCGTGGTGGCCGTGGCTACCAGCATCGACAGGCACGATTTCGGTATCGACTCGAGCGTATGCCAGTTCGAGGTATGGAACGACGGCGCGGGCGTTCTGACCTATGAAGTCGCCAGTAAGCCGGAGTGGGTAGAGGTATCCGGCGCGCCCGGGACCAGCTCGGGGCCGCAGGACAGCAAGACGGTGACGCTGACGGTGGATCGAAGTGGGCTGGCGCCCGGCGAGCATACGGGCGATCTGGTGCTGAGCCCGGCCAGCGGCCAGGGCGACCTGAGCCAGACGATTGCGCTGACGACCTCGGTTCCCTATGGCGCCGGCTCGCTGTCGGTGACGCCAGCAAATGGGCTGAGCAGCTCGGGGTCGGTAGGCGGGCCGTTCAGTCCGGGAAGCGTCAGCTACACGCTGACCAATTCGGGCGCCGCGGCGGTGGACTGGACGGTCGGCAAGTCGGCGAACTGGGTGAGCCTGTCCGGGACGGGCGGCAGCTTGAGCCCCGGGGCCAGCTTCACCGTGGTGGTCACCATCAATTCGCAGGCGAACAGCCTGACCGGAGGGACCTATAACGATACGGTGACGTTTACCAACGTCACCAACGGTGCCGGCAACACGACGCGGGGCGTGTCGTTGACGGTGAACACCGGTTCGGCGGGGGCGATGACAACGGCGTCGCGGACGAGCGGGATTGCGCCGTTGGCGGTGTTTTTCGACGCGGTGGACCCGGCGAGTGGAGTGATTCAGCCGGCGGACGGCGACTACGCGAGCCTGGGCTATGCGTGGGACTTCGGCGATCCGGATGCCGGCACCTGGTCGACCAACGGCAACAGCCGAAATACCGCGATGGGGTACGTGGCGGCGCACGTGTACGAACAGCCGGGCACCTATACCGCGACGCTGACGGTCACCGACACGCAAGGCGGGACG
>DATKUK010000132.1:0-2905 GCA_035530655.1 Phycisphaerae bacterium | reverse complement strand
CCAAGACCCGGAGGCCAGGTCATGCGCACGATACTCTTGCTTTGCTTTGTACTCCTGACCCCAGGTGTTGCGTGGACACAAGGCCTGTCGGACCGCATCCCGCCGGTCGAGAATGAGTGTGTGGTCCTGGTCCACGGTCTCAACCGCGGGGATGGGTCGCTTTTTCTGATGGAGCGGCTGCTTTCCGCGGCGGGCTATCAGGTCGTGAATCTCGACTATCCCTCACGCAGCGCGACCATCGACAAACTCGTCGGCTACCTGGCCGATGCGGTCGCTGCTTGCGACGACCGGACCGTGAACTTCATCACCCATTCTCTCGGCGGAATCCTTGTACGCGGCTGGATCGGCATGAACGATAGGGGCAACCTCGGGCGTGTCGTCATGTTGGCGCCTCCAAATCAAGGCTCCGAACTGGTCGACGCGATGGCCGATCTCGCCCTTTACCGCTTCATCACTGGCCCCGCCGGCCAGCAACTCGGCACCGACGAGGAGGGCGGCCCGGCGCGGTTCGGCCCAGTCGATTTCGACCTCGGCGTGATCGCCGGAGACCGATCGCTGAACCCGGTGTTCTCCGCCATGATCCCCGGCGAGGACGACGGGGCTGTTTCGGTCAAAAGCACAAAGGTCGAAGGGATGGCTGATCACGTCGTCCTTCCGGTCACCCACACCTTGATGATGAACAATCCGCTGGTTATCGCGCAGGCGATGATCTTCCTGCAAACTGGGCATTTCGATCACGCGTTGACCTATCGCGAATTGGCGCGCCGCTTGACCCCAAAGTGATCAGAGATTTTCGCGGCAGAGATGAGTCGGGCCGTTACCAGGATCCACTGTGCATGGCCGCTTCGGTATCGAGTTCCATGGCGAGCTGCTCTGCGTCTTCGTCGTTCCAGTCGTGGGGGGCAGTAACTGCCGTCCATGCCTCGATATAGTCCGCCACCGCGTAGTTGTGTCCGTGTCCCGGCGGCACGGCCGCGGCAAGCATCATGTCGATCCCCACCTGCAACGCGGTGACGATCGGGAACCATTGCAGCAGGGGAGAGACATCCTCACCGCGGGGAGGGATCATCCATTGGGGCTGCCGGTAGAACATGCTCTCTTCGAAGAAGACGATCGCATCGCTGGGATGGACGATATAGACGATCCGCACCTGCCCCCAATCGTCGCGGGATTCGGTGGCGCTGTCGCCGTTACCGATTACGCGAAAGTTTGAACCATCCTCGAAGACCGGCCGCCAAGGTGGCGATCTTTCGTCCCGGTCGCGCTGGATCGCGCGCCAGATGCGGTTGCGAAAGGGCGGTCCTGCCCAGACGGCACCGTCGAACGAGGCCCCGAGCCAGGCGTGTATCGGGGGTGAGTCCTCCGATCCGAGCGAGCCGAGACTGAGGCCGAAAAGATAGAGCTTCGGCCGCTTGTCCTCCGGCAGGCTCTTCCAGTAGCGATAAATAACCCTGAATACGGCGGCAGCGGATTTTTGCGAGCGGCCGGGTTCAAGGATCAATGACAACGGGCTCTGCAGATAGGAATACTGAACGGCAACGGTCGCGACGTCGCCGCCCTGCATAACTTCCAGCGGCGCGATGCCGTTGTTGTCGACCCAGCCGGTGCCCGTTGGCGTGGCGATCACCAAGATCGAGCGCGAGAATGCGCCCATGCGGATCAGATCGTCGAGTGCCGCTTCCGCCTGCTCCTCGGGTGAGTCAGCCGTGCGTAGTCCTGCGTAGATCCGGATCGGCTCAAGCGCCGGGCGGCCGGTGAACGCCTCAATCTCAGCCCCTCTCGGTCCCTCCGTCACGAAACGCTTGCCGGCGCGGCCAAGATCTTGCCACGCGATTTGAGAGCCGGGACCACCCGATCGCGTCTCTTCGGCCGGCACGGATGCGCCAGGCGGATTGGTGACATCCGTCAGCGCCTGGGCGCGGTCGATCGCGCTGATCGTGGCGCTGACCAACGTGCCGTTCACTAAGGTCACCAACAGCACAGCGAAGACCACAGCCCCGAGCAGCGCGGCGATCCTTCTTGGCACCCAGCGGTAGACAATTGCCGATGCTGCGCGGAACCCGACAATCAATAGACGTCCGATCAGCATCAACAGAACCGCAACGACCCCCGCGATCAGGATCACCAGCAGCAGGTTGGCGGGCTCTGCCGGCGGCATGCTCATACGGGCGCGGACTTCGTCCTGCCAGGTGGCAGCTTGCGGAATGTAGACGGCGGCGGCAATCGCGCAGGCCAGTGCAAGCACGATATTTGCCGCTCGCCACCAGGGCCGTGGCACTTCCGGCAGTTCAAGATAACGCCACAGCACCAAGCCGCCATGGCCGATGGCGTAACCGATGAAGAAGGCCAAGCCGCCGACGAGACCCTGAAAAATCGGAGGGCGCGGCACTAATGAAGGCGTGAAAGTCAGGACGAAAAAAGTAAAGCCTAGAAAGAGCCCGGTGAAAGAGGGGAGCCACCAGGGGGGTAGTCTGGATTCGTCCGCAGGGCCTTTGCGCTCGATCATGAGTGAAGTCTTCCGAAGTTGGACTTTTAGGTCGAAGAAAAGTTGAGCAGTTGCAGGAGGCACTCGAAGACCCTGAAATCCGGGATGAGGCCATTCAAATCCTGCGTAGCCTCCTCGAAAGCATCGTCGTCGCGCCCGTCGAGGGCGGTTTCGAAGTGGAGATCGTCGGCGAGATTGCCCAGATGATCAAGATCGGCTTGGGAAAAGGCAAAAAGAATGGGCCCGTCCTCAATGAGAGGATGGCCCGTTCGGTAAAGGTGGTTGCGGGGGCTCGAAGCCACCTATACCGAACAAGGGTTCATCATGGGCAGAATGCCGGAAACAGGCCGTAATCTGCGGCCTGGAGCGGCACTGATGTGCTGATGACCTATGTCGGAGCCGTGAGCATGTCTGCTTCTG
>DATKUK010000131.1:0-102399 GCA_035530655.1 Phycisphaerae bacterium | reverse complement strand
CCTGGACGCCCTTCGCTACCTCTCGTCACGCGATAAGTAGTACGTGGCGGGTTTGGCGACAGGGATACGAGAGTGGACGATCAAACGGGGCAATGGATGGATCGTCTGCGCGGTGGGGGGTGATCGCGGTGTTTGCCTGTTCTTGCGAGGAGCGGGGCACGTGTCTATCGGTTCACATCAGAGAAGACACTGTTCAAGAACAGTTCGACAAGGCTCACTGCCTGAAGGCAGTGGCACACGGCGATGGCGACCCGAGAACTGGCCCCCACCCTTGAAAGAGTAGGCCACCCGTGCGGTGGCATGGTACGAAGGAGGGCCACCTCGAACAAGGTGCGTGTGCGGCGTTCCAGAGGTAGAGACCCAGCGCACGGACCCAACCATGCCAGTCAAGCGTCATTCGACGACCGATAGTATTGGAACTGATCGCTGAGTGCATGGGGGCCGTGTGCGCTACACGTTAAGGTGGTAGACGCGTTCGCCGATAATGCACGCGGGGTACTTGGGGGCATTGGGGGGGTTCTTGCTGGGGGAACACTGATGGATGGACAGGGAACGGTGAAGTTGCCTGAGGCGGCGCGCGTCGTGGGCGAGTGGGTGGCCGACGGCACAACTCAGGGTCTGCTCGTACGCCGCCGATACTTGCGCTACGTCTGGCCGGGGGCGGTCCAGCTACTGATCAATCCGGGAACGCCGGACGAGCAGCGGACCTTCGGCACCGGTCGGGACGTGAGCGGGAGCGGCATGGGGCTGGTGGTGCGTCAGGAACTGCCTGTTGGAGCGGACATCGTCGTACGGTACGCCGCCGATGGTGACAGATGTCCCTGGGTGCCCGCCCGCGTCGTGCATTCGACACCGGTGGACGGAGGGTACCGCGTTGGCATCGAGTTTGTACTGAATGCGACGGACTGCCCCCGGCACCTCTGGGGGACGGTCAGGCGAGGGTAGGATCGGGGGGCGATCAAGGCTGCCAAGGTCGACAGCCGCGACGAGCTGATGTTCGTTTGAGCGGGTCTTTTATCCAGGTGTATGAATTTTCCTTTTCGCCCGGCGCGAGTAAAGCCAGGCAAAGACTGCCGTGCGTAACCGGCTGGTCGCCGGCGTCGTGCCCGCGCAAGCATTTCTACTTGCCCAACTTGTCGTCGAGCCTTTTGGCCTCAGGCGTGCAGTTGGATGCGACGATTGGCCAGGTTGCTTGCTGAATCGTATGTTGCTTGCAGAGATTGTGGCAACCTCCATTGGCCTCGGAAGGGCAAACCACGGGCAACCGTGGGACGCAAAGCGCTGAGTCCCCTCCTTGGGGGAAGGGATGGTCGCGCTGCCCCGGTCCGTTAGAGGCGACCGCGGTAGAGGCTTCATGCAGGTGGGGCCTGTAAGGAGCGTCCCATGTTTGCCGATTTGCGCAGCTCTGGTGTCAGGACCGCATTGGGTGCGGTCGTTCCTCTGATTGTTCTGACGGTGGCGGTGTTACTGGGCCTTACGTCCCTGAACTTCGATGGGGGTTACGTCGGCAAAGTCAACGCTGAAACCAAACAGGTCGCCAACGCTACGGCGATGGTAGCGGCTCCGCAACTCGGGGGCGCTAGCTGGCAAGGCCGCAGTCCGCTCCACGGACTTGGCTCTGGTGGGTAGCGGGTCGTATGGCTCGACTGCGGGACACTCGTCGATCCTGGTACCGACGGGAATAACGTTAGCGAGGTTTGGTTGTCAGCGGAACCGCCACACAGGCGGGGCACAGCCGACGTGACGTTGGCCCTGCCGCCCGGCAGACTCTGCCGAGTCGTCGGATCTCTTGACGGGCCCGGTGGTGCGAATTGTGAAGTGCTACGGCCTGCGGCGGCGAGATGAAGGTCAGCCGACCGGCTCGACGTCGAACTGGACGCCCAGTCGGTAACCGGCCAAAGTGCGGGTCGAGTGGACAACCTTGCCCGGTACCCACGGGCACTTGTCGCCATCGTCGGCGTAACGCAGCCAGACCGAGGTGCCGACGGACAGATCGTGTCGAGTCAACAGACCGATTCCCCCTTCACTGACGTCTCTGCCGGTTACGTAGATTCGCCGCTCGCGTGGCGAGCCGGGCTTGATGATGGCTTCGATGGCTGCCGGCCACACGTATCGCAACGTCTGGCGTTTCCCCAGATACGCGTCTGACTCGCTCTGTGCAGCGGCGTCAGCCACCCACTCAGTCAATACTTCAGCGGACTTCAGCCACTTCGTCTGATCCACACTCATCGGCCTGCTCCCCAACTGCGTAGCGTGCGCGTGGCCCAGGCGGCATCGTCTTACGACGGCACGATCGATCGCGGCCCGCCACTCCCTTGAGTCTGTTATCGGCGAATGCGTCGGCCGAATGTAGCCGGCCGATCATGGCTACGCAGGCAGTTGTTTTCGTCCGTCTTGGCAAGTGCCGCGCGACCACTGGGTCCGATAGGTGGTCGTGCTAGCCGACCCGATGGAGGACGCCTTTACCTACCAGGGGCGTCTCCGTGTCGCTGGCGGCGACTCGGGGGTGTTATGAGACTCTGCGGGATAGGGACGCCGGAATGAACGCATTGCAGGATCGCACATCAAGGCTGGAGGCGATCTTGCCTGACCCGACTGACCATCGAAAAGCAAGTCGGCAGTAGACTGAGGGCATATAGCCAAGCAAGCATATGTGACCCGGCCGACTCCGGTCAGCGAGGGGCCAAGCGACACGCGACTGCAGTATGGTAGAGTGCCGTATGGCTGAGCGAACCGATGCGCGGTAAGATCCGAACGGCAGCGGTCACGTGATCAGAAGTGACCTCCCTATTACGAGGACTTCTCTACCTTATTGCAGGCCGCCGGCCTCATTGAGCGGCTGGAAAGGAGACAGCAGTGCGTGCCATAGGCCTGTCGTTCCTGATGTGCGGTATGGGCTCGATCGTACTGACCGGTTGCGTTCCGCCCGAGATCCAGGATGACGTGGGCGGGCTCACCGCTGCCGATTTCGAGTGCATCTCGCTTAACGGTTTTGACCCCGAGGACAACGAGGTCGACATTAACGACTACGCCTGGTCGATGGAGTACTTCCAGCCCGACGGGGCCGATCGTGGCTACGTCTACGTGGGCACGGGCAACGACATGATCGGGCTGATCTATCAGGGCATCAGTGCGATGATGGGCATGGCCGAGCTGGGCGATGTGTTGGCGCGGCCGCCGGAGATCCGCCGCTACCGCGATGACATTTTCCGCCTGGCCTGGGAGCGGGTGCTCGACTATCGCGACGTGGAAGACGATCCCGACTTCGAAACGATCGGCTTTCGGTACATGAAGGTGTACCGGGCGCAGTCGGACGGAGTCAACTACCTTTACGCCGCCACGATGGGGCGCGAGGCGATATTGTGGCGTACGGCCACGGGTGAGCCCGGCTCCTGGCAGATCGTCTGGCAGAGTGGGCTGGTGGGCTCGGTCCGCATGCTGGCTGAGCATAACGGCCTGCTCTATGTGGCGGTGGCCAACGAAGTGCCGGTGGGCGAACAGATCGGCAAGATCTTTGTTACCGACGGCGATCAGTTCTGGCCCGTTGTCGAGGACGGGTTCGGCAACCCCGACAACCTGGGTGTGATGTGTCTGGCGTCCTACAACGACTGGCTGTATGCGGGCACGCTGAACAAGGCGACGGGCTACGAGATCTGGAAGCTGGCCGGGCCAGAGGGAAGCGACGGGCCCGTTCAGATCGTCGCCAACGGCGGACCGTCCTCGGCCAACCAGGCCGCGATCAGCAGGTGCATCTTCAAGAACAGGCTGTACATCGGCAGTATGCTCGACCCCATGGCCAACATCATCGCCGGCGGTAAGGCCAGCGACATCATCCGTATTGACACGAGCGACGAGTGGCAGACCGTGGTCGGGCCGGACTCGCTTTCCGGCTACGATTCGGGCTTCGACCATTGGCCCAACACCTATATCTGGTCGATGGCGGTTCACGATGGTTGGTTCTATACCGCCACCTACGACCAGGTCAGCGCGTTCTTCAACGTCCTCGAGAACATGGACCGAGTCATCGAGGCGCTGTCGCGCCGCAGCCGAACGGCGAATGTGTTTGAGCAATGGTTCAATGCCGGCGCCGATCTGTACAAGACGCAGGACGGCGTCCATTGGTATCCGGTGACCCTGACCGGCTTCGGGGACGTGGGCAACTACGGCCTGCGGACGATGAAGTCTGTGGGGGATTACCTCTACGTCGGCACGGCCAACCCCTTCGACGGGCTCGAGGTTTGGCGAGGCCGGTCGAGGTGACCGGCGGTCCGCTCATCGCCATGTAGTCTGTGCGCGAGCCTGTTTCAGCAGGCCCGGCGTACGGGCCAATCATATACCCCGGATGGTTCTTTTGTTTGAGTCGTTGAGGCGATCCGCAAGACGCTCAGCCGTGGTGCGCTCCGCCTACAAGGTTTGCCTGGGTAGTGTAAACCGCGTAGGGCGCCTACAATGCGGAGGCGGGTCGCTATAGCATGCATGAATCAGCGTCATCAAGTCAACAGTGGGTCCTGCTGACCGGTGCCACAGGCTATGTCGGGGGTCGGTTGCTCAAGGCCCTCGAGCAGACCGGCAGGTGCGTGCGCTGTCTGGCTCGCCGCCCCGACTACCTGCGCCCGAAGGTCGCCGACAGCACGGAGGTGGTCGGCGGCGACCTGCTGGAGCGCGCCACGCTGCACGCGGCCATGAAGGACGTCTCGACAGCCTACTACCTGGTTCACTCGATGGGGGCGAGAGGGGCTTTCGACGAGGTCGAGCGCCGCTCGGCCGACAACTTCGCCCAGGCAGCCCTTACTGCGGGCGTGAAGCGAATCATCTACCTCGGCGGCCTGGGCGAGGGCGGACAACTCTCGCGCCACCTGGCCAGCCGCCAGCAGGTGGGACGCATCCTGCGGGAATCGGGCGTGGCCACGATCGAGTTCCGCGCGTCGATCATCATTGGCTCGGGCAGTCTGTCGTTCGAAATGATTCGGGCGTTAGTCGACAAGCTGCCGGTTATGATCACGCCCCGATGGGTTCGCATGCGGGCCCAACCCATCGCCATTGAAGATGTGGTGGCCTACCTGCTGGCCGGTCTGGAGATCGATTGCCGCGAGAGCCAGGTTTTTGAAATCGGCGGGCCCGATCAGGTCCCCTACGTCGAGATCATGCGCGAATATGCCCGCCAGCGCGGCCTCAGACGCATGATGATTGCCGTGCCTGTCCTCACGCCGCGCCTGTCCAGCTTGTGGCTGGGACTGGTAACGCCGCTGTACGCACGCGTCGGGCGGAAGCTGATCGACAGCATGCGGCACGACACGCTCGTGCAGGACCCTCGGGCGCTGGAGGTGTTCGACATCCAACCCCGAGGCATCCGCGAAGCCATCGCGCGGGCGCTGAGCAATGAGGACCAGCAGTTTGCCCAGACACGCTGGTCCGACGCCCTCTCCTCCTGCGACACACCACCGGCGTGGGGCGGCGTGAAGCTGGGCTCTCGCATTGTCGAATCGCACTCAGTCGTGGTGACGTGCTCGCCGGCGCGGGCGTTCGAGCCGATCAGGCGGATCGGGGGACGGGTGGGTTGGTATTACGGCAATTGGCTTTGGCGGCTGCGAGGTTTTCTCGACCTGCTGGTTGGCGGACCGGGTATGCGTCGCGGCCGACGCAATCCGGACAGGCTGACGGTGGGCGAGACGGTCGATTTTTGGCGCGTCGAGGCCATCGAGCTCGATCGCCTTCTGCGTCTGTGCGCCGAAATGAAAGTGCCGGGCCGGGCCTGGCTTCAGTTCGAGATCGAGCCGTCTCAGAATGGTACCACGGTGCGGCAGACCGCCGTTTTCGACCCGCGGGGACTGGCGGGTCTGGCCTATTGGTACGCCCTGTACCCGATACACAAGCTGGTGTTTAAGGGCATGTTGCACAAGATCGTCGAGGCGATGGAGGGTGGGGACCCTTCGTGAGGAGTCGGCCTCGGCCGGACAACACTTTCAGTCAGGTGCATGCACGGTTCAACGGCCGCGATCCCAATTCCTTTGCCGGCGTGGCGTGGTGCTTCGGCAAGCATGATCGGCCCTGGTCGCCGCGCCCGGTGTTCGGCACGGTGCGCTACATGAACGTAGCCGGCCTGCGGCGCAAGTTCGACATCGACGCCTACGTCCGCAAGGTGAACCGCCTTGGTCGGGCCAACACGTCCCCCGGGTGTGCCACTGCTCTTGAGTAGTGAACTCGTGTTTGGCGGCAACGCGTTGGGTGAGCGATCGGGTGGCCCGATCCAGAACCGTGAACTCGACGGGAAGGTACGCGGCATGAGTTGGTCATCGCTCCAACGCGTCCTAGAATCGGCCGAGGCGCCAGATGGTCCGGCTGCGGGAATGGACGACTCCCGCCCGAGCGAGGTCCCGACCGCCTAGCGGCCAAACCCACATATGGAGGTTGCAGAAGATGCCTGATGCCAAGATCAAGGTCGGCAACAAGGCGCCGGCGCTTGCCCTGCCCGACCAGAACGGCAAGAAGGTTGCACTGAAGGACCTGGCCGGGCGCTGGGTGGTGCTGTACTTCTACCCCAAGGACGACACGCCCGGCTGCACCGTCGAGGCGTGCGAGTTCACGTCGGCCCTGTCGGCGTTCGAGAAGCTCGACGCCACCGTGTTGGGCGTCAGCCCGGACTCGCCGGCCAGTCACCTCAAGTTTCAGACCAAGCACAAGCTCAAGATCACGCTCCTGAGCGACCTCGACCACAAGGTGCTCGACAAGTACGGCGTGTGGGGCGTCAAGAAGATGTACGGCAAGGAGCACCAGGGCGTCATCCGCAGCACCGTGCTCATCGACCCCGACGGCTGCGTCGCGTATCACTGGCCCAACGTCAAAGCCGCCGGCCATGCCGAGCAGGTCCGTCAAAAGCTCGCCGAGCTAGCGGGACGTTGACCCTTTCGGTGTGCACAGTTGCTTGGGGTTGGTTCGATCAGATGGATCAACCGTGGGCGGCGATAGGGTGCCCGCGTGTCACGGCCGCACGCTCAGCAGCGATCCGATGCCGAAACCCGCCAGCGCGCTGGCCAGTCCGATGAGGGAAAGCTCCAACCCGCTGCGGCGCGGCCGGCCAACCGTGACGCGGGCCTTGTACCAGCCCACCAGAAACAGCACCGCCGCCGAGACGCCCAACGACACGCCGGCCCCGACGAGTACCGAAAAAAGCGCGAACGGCGCCAGCGGGATCAGCGACCCGACCAGCGCCGACAGCCCCACGATCACCGCGGCCCGTATCGGGTGTCGTGCGTCGCTCTCGACGAACCGGTGCTCCTCAGCCATCATCACCGCCACCCACACCTCGCGATCGGCGGTGATCGTGTCCACGATGCGATCGAGCAACTCGCCGCTGAACCCTTTGCGGCGATAGATCTCCACCACCTCCTGACGCTCCAGCGCTGGCACGTCGCGGACGTGCCGCATCTCGCGCTGGCGTTCGCTCAGGTAGCGGTCGCGCTCGGCGCGGGACGACGTATAGGCCACGCCCGCCATGGCCACCGACTCGGCGAACGCCGCCGCCAGCCCGGCCGCCAGCACGATAGGCGTTTCCTGCGTAGCCGCCGCCACCCCAAGGATGACCCCCAACACGTTCACCAAGCCGTCCTGGCCGCCCAGAATCACCTGCGACAGCCACGCCAGACGGCGATGCGGGTCCACCTCGGTGTGATGGTTGAGGTCCCGGTCTGAAACCTCGCGGTACTGGAATCCTTCCTTTCGCTCCATTGCCCTTCACATCCAACCACCGGTCCGAACGCGGTCGCTACAGTATACGTGGCCGACCGAGAGCCGCCAAGTAGGCAATCCCACCGTCAAGACGTCAAGCGTTGCCTCTGTCGCGTCCGAGCCGGCCGAGTTCGCGGCGCTGCCGAGCGCCGGTTCGCCGCACGGAACAGCTTGCCCGCGAGTGGGCGCGGCACTGTTGCCCGATGATTGCCGTGGCTAGCCGTCCCTCTGTCTGCTACAGTGACGCCCGTGGTGGTGTCTCGTCGACGATTCGAAACAAGGAGATCTCATCATGCCCAGACCGCTCAGCAAGGTGGCCCCGGATTGGTGGGACTATACGACGTTGGACCCCGAGCTACTCGAAGATGCAGCCCCGCTTAGCCCCGACGACATGCAGGCCTTGTCGCGCGAGGGCTTCGAGGTTCGCTTCTACGACACCATCGAGGAGTTCTACCTTGCCGAAGCGTTGGAGTACGTCGAAGCCTGGAAACAGGCTACGCCCGACAGGCCTGCCGGCATCTGCGGACCCATCGGGCCCACCGAACAGTTGCCGCTGGTGGCCCGGCTGGTCAACGAGATGGAATTGCCGTTACACGACGCCCACTTCTGGGGCATGGACGAATGGACCGAGAACAACCAGCCCGTGCCCGTCGACCATCCCCTGTCGTTCGCCAAGGCCGACCTGGAGCTGTGCTTCAACCGCATCGATCGCAAGTTGCGGATGCCCGACTCGCATCTGCACTTTCCCACGGGCGATCTGGACGCCTACAGCCGAAGCTACGACCAGGTCCGTTGCGTGGTCATGCAGGGCGGCCAGGGCGAGGTTAAGCACTGGGCGTTCAACGATCCGCCGCGGCGGCAAGGCCCCTACAAGGACCAACCGCCCAGCCCCGACGAGTACCGCAAGCTCAAGACTCGTGTGACCGAGCTGCACCCCATGACGATCATTCAGAACGCCCGTACCTCCGGCGGCGGACAGGTGTCCCTGGTGCCCACGCACGCCGCCACGGTCGGGCCTGTCGAGACGTTCAAGGCCGAGCGCGTCTCCATCTGGCACGCCGGCATGCACGACAACCCCTTCGGCATGCGCCTGACCACGCTGATGATCGCCAGGCGAATCGAGGACAGCTCGGCGCCCATGTCGCTCCTGGCGTCGCACCCCAACGTGCGGTTCAGCTTTTATCGGGGCGGTGTGGGCAAGTGTGAGGTGGTCATGCATTGACCGCGGCGGACCTGAATCGACATGCGCCAGTCTGCCGCTGCGCAAATTCACGTCTGCGTCATCCACTGGCCAAGTAAGGAGAACAGCCTGTGAATGCCAATCACCCTTTGCGTCGCGCGAGATGGATCTGGCCCAGTTACGGCCCGGACGTGGTCGGCGGGGCCCACCATCCGCACAACGTGCACGCTGAGTTTCGCTATGACTTTTCGCTGAGAAGTGTCCCCAAGCGGGCGCCGTTCTACATCACCGCCGACCAGTGCTACATGCTCTACGTGAACGGTCGGTACGTCGCGCGCGGCCCGGCCCGCGGCTATCAGCATCACTGGCCCTTCGATCAGCTCGACCTGACGCCGCATCTGCGGCGAGGGCACAACTGGATCAGCGTCCGCGTCTACAACGGGGGCGTCAGCACGTATCAGTATGTGCATCAGTCAGCCGCGGGCTTGCTGTGCGCGGGACAATGGAAAGGCACCACGGTTCTCAGCGGACCGGGCTGGCTCATGCGCGTCTCGCCTGCTTATCGCCGCGACGCCGCACCTCTCAGCCGGCAAACCAATTTCCAGGAGCACGTGGATGCCCGCCTGGACGATCAGTCGTGGATACGATCGGCTCGCCCGCCCGTTGGCTGGCAGACCTCCGGCGCCGGTCGCGCCTTCGGCGCCATGCCCTGGGCCGACGTCGAGCCGCGAGGCATACCCCATCTCACCAGCGACTTGCTGAGCTACCAGCGGACGTGCACCGCCGCCGTCGGTCGCTGCGGGAAGGGCTTCGAAGATTGGCCCAATATCACCGACGGACTGCGTGAAGAGAATCCGCGCTTACGCTGGAAAGCCGCGCCGCCCGGCCGCGCCGGACGGAATGGTCTGGCCATCACGCTGCCCGGGACGGGGCCCGGTCGACTCTCTGCCGTCAGTATGGACCTCGGCAAGCCAGGTATTGGCAATCTCATCGTGGAGGCGACCGGCGCCGCCGGTGGCGAGATCGTCGACTTGTTCTGCTGCGAGGCCCTCAACGACGACGGCTCGCCGGTGCTGGCTGTCAAGGAGCGAAGCTGCGAAACGTCGCTGTCCTGCCGGCTGCGCCTGCGGAAGGGCAAGACGGTGCACGAGTTCTTCCAGATGCTCGGGCATCGCTACGTGGTCGCCATCGCACGAGGTACGCGCCGGCCGATTCGGTTGAAGCTTGCTTTGCGCCAGACCATCTATCCGTTTGCCGTCAAAGGAGGCTTCGAGACCGACGGTCAGACGATCAACGACATCTACCGCATTTGTGTCGACACGCAACGGGTCTGTTCGCTGGACGCATACGTAGACACCCCCTGGCGAGAGCAGGCCCAGTGGTGGGGCGATGCCCGCGTGCAGGCGCAGAATACCTTCCACATCAGCGGCGACACACGCCTGCTGGTCCGCGGCATTCGCTCGATCGCCGTGCAGGAGGTGCCCAACGGGCTCACCTACGGCCACGCCCCCACCAAGGCCCACCACTGCATCCTGCCGGATTTCTCCATCATCTGGGTGCTGACCATCTGGGACTACTACTACCAGACGGGCGACGTGTCGCTCTTCGTCGAGCAGTGGCCGCGCATCCAGCGGGTGCTGGGCTACTTTACGGGCGAGGGTCTCGGGCGCAATGGCCTGCTGCACTACGACGATCGCTATTGGCTGTTTCTCGACTGGTGCGACATCCACAAGGAAGGCACGCCGACCCTGTTGAACTTGTGGTACGTGCACATGCTGGATCGGCTCGCAGCCCTGGCCGGGATCGCCCGTATGCCGGCGGAACGCCGGCGCCTCACGTCACTGGGCCGCCAGCACAAACGGCGCGTGGTGGCCAGGCTGTTCGACCGCAGGAAGGGCTTGTTCGGCGACGGACTCACGCCGGACGGCAAGCCGGTTAACGTTCATTCAATCCACAACCAGACGCTGGCCATTCTGTGTGGTTTGCAAACCGGACACCACGCTGCCATGGTCCGCCGGCGTCTGCTGCCTTACCTGGAAGGGAAACGAATTCCCGGCCCGCTGCCATCGAGCTATTGGGTGACGTATGTGTACGATGCCATGCGCCGGCTGGGCTACGCACGCCAGGTGGTCGAGCACATCCGGCGGAACTGGGAGCCGATGATCCCCTATGGGGGCACGTGGGAGATGTTCACCGGCCGGATCGGGCAGTCCACCGCTTCGCATGCCTGGGCGGCCCACCCGATCTATCACCTGACGGGCACGATCGGAGGTATCGTCCAGGCCGACGTGGCCTGGCGAAAGGTGCAGTTCGCGCCGCTGCTCGACGTGCCCGAGGTAACCCGCGCTCGCGCCGTCGTGCCGACCCCGCAGGGGTTGGTGCGCTCCACGTGGCAGCGAAGCGACGGTGAGGTGGCTGTGTCTCTGTCGCTGCCGAAGGGCATCTCGGCCCACGTGACGCTGCCGGGACGGCGGCCAGACACGGTCACCGGACGGCGAGAGTGGCTGGTCAAGACGTCCTCCGGCCGGTCATAGCTTCCGACGTTGTTTCCACTCCATGAAGGGGACGTCAACGGAGCAGACTGATGGACTACCGCGGCTTTGCGTTATCCGTTCTTCGTCCCGGGTCGTTCGAAAAGCACGTGGCCTTCGAAGGTGGGGTCGCGTCGGCGTGGGGGCTATCAGCCAGACTGGAGGTCTCGGGCAACGACCTGAAGCTATCCATTGAAGGCCGGGGTGACGCCGTCGTGACGCTGTGGCTTCAGCCGGAAATGTCCGATCCGTTCCCGTTCGTGCCCGGCTTTCTGCTGGGCTACAACCGCCCCGAGGACACCGGGCCCGGCTATCCACAACTCACCGACGATCTCGACCTGACGCCGCCCAACCTCAAGAACCCGTTCTGGGGCATTCGAGCCGACCGGGCGACCGCACCGGTAGTCTTTCTGTTTGGCCGTGAGGGCATGCGTGCGCTGGCCGTGCCGCCTTACACGCGGGATGTGGGCAACGGCCTGCGAGTCTGCAAGAAGCGCGGGATCGGTATCTCAGTCGGCCACGTCGTCGAGCCGGTTCAGTTCGTTCACGACAGTACAGCCGCACCGGGCTACCGCGGGTACGTTCGCCTGGACGGTGCGCTCGAGCTGGCGGGCCATTTCTTTCAGTCCGACCGTGCGGATCGTCGCGGGCACGCCGAGGTCATCCGGTTCCTCTACAACCGCTACCACGACGATGCGTTGCGCGGCGAAGGCCCGCACAGCACGGTCCGCCTGCTGGCCGACGCCATCGTGCGCGACATCCTCCTGCCGGCTCGCGCCCAATATGCTCAACAGACCGGTGGAGAACTCTTCAAGATCACCGACCACCGTTTCGGCAGGACGGTCCCCGAAATCGGCTGGACCGGCGGGGCGATGGTCGCATACCCCTTCCTGGCCACCCAGAACAGGTATCTACGCAAGGAACTCGCCGCGTACGCCATCGACCGGCTCGACCGAATCTGCCGCAGCATAAACCCCGACTCGGGCTTGTTCTGGGACTGTCAGGATACGGACGGCTTTCATTGCAGGGGTTGGTGGACATACATTTCGCCTGAGGCCCACTACGCCTACAACCAAGGCCATGCCTGCTATTACCTGCTGAAATCGTCGCGGCTGGTTCCGAGTCGCGCGGACGATTGGGGTGCCGCGGCACAGGCCGTGCTCGACAGGATCGTTCCACGGCAGCTTGGTGACGGTCGTTTCCCCGTGTCGTTCGCCATCGAGGACGGCCGTCCGTTTAGCCAGGTTGGCTTTGCGGGTTGCTGGTTTGCCGCGGCGCTAGCCTGGATGCATCGGATCACCGGCCAGACCCGCTATCTCGATGCGGCCATCAGAGCCGCTCTTGCCTATCACCAGGAGGTGGCGACACTGAGCCCTTGCGGCACGCCCATGGATACCCACAATGCAGCCGACGAAGAGGGCAATCTGGCCCTGCTTCACACGCTTCCGCTGCTTCATGAGGCCACAGGCGATGCACGCTTTATCGAGATGCTGCGCGACAGCGCCGACTTTGAGATGACGTGGCGCTACTACTACAACACGCGGCCGATCATCCCGCCGCTGGATGAGGCCGACTGGGCATCGTGCGGCGGATCGGTCACCTCGGCGCACAACCCGCACATCCACCCAATGCACCTCAACGCGCTGGACCAGGTGCTGTATCTTCATGACCACGTGCAGGACGACTACTACCTCGAACGTACGCGCGACGCGGTGGGCTACGGATGCTGCTGCGTCTGCCGCGAGTCCGAGGATTTCGGTTGGGGCAAGCCCGGATGGCTTTGCGAACGCTTCTGCCCCTCTGACGGGCTGCTCATTCAGCCGGACCTGAAGACGGCCGAGCCTCGCTCGGTCGGCTGCGACTATCATCCCTGGGTCGTCGCGGTCACGCTCGAGGGGCTTACCGGCCAGGCGTGGGATCGGTTCGCCGATCTCTGATCCCGCGTTAGCACGCCGCCCGTAAGACGCTACGCAACAACGACTCGCTTGCCCACCGGCGAAGGCGGACAAGCGGGCCTCTCGCGCCTCTCCCGAAGGTTGACAGGGGGGCCAAGTGGTCTGTCGGTGGATGCTCTCATGCTGTTGGGGCGAACGTCCGGGTGGGTTTCCCGTCGGGGTGACCGCGACGGGGCTATGCGCGGCCCCCACTGCGGACAGGGCGAGCGGTGCCAAGGACCTCAATTCCCGACCATCTGGTCGAAGTTGAACCTCTTGTTCGGGGTGAGTACCATTGCATTGGCAGGCGTCCGTATCGCCGGCGAGGAGACCATTGCGGTGCCGGGTGCCGGGGTCGAGACCACAGCGGCTGTGTCCGACATACTGCTCTATACGGCGGGGCTGCTGGCCGGTGTGCTCGCGCTGGGGTTGCTGGTGTGGTATTACCGACGAAGAATGCACCAGACGCAAGAGATCGCGCAGCCCTGGACGCTGCACGATTTAAGGCAGCTCCACGCCGCCGGGCAGATCAGTGACGAGGAGTTCGATCGCCTCAAAGCGCAGATGATCTCGGGAATCCGCGGTGATGCGGCCGTCGCCTCGAACTCTGGTGAGGGTTGAGAGGTGCTTTTCAGTGAACCACGGGCTCGGTTGCGGTCGATAGAGACTATTGAGCCGATGGCGGCCCGCACGAAACGAGTGCGGGCGGAGTAAGACAGAATGGCAAATTCGACAAAGGGCGGATCCGGGGGCGGGTCAAGTCTGCGAGGCCGTCGGCCGAGCGTTTGCAGTTTCTGCGGGAAGAGCCATCGAGACGCCGGACCGATGGTGGAGGGGCCGAACGACGTTTTCATCTGCGCGTCGTGCGTGGATTTGTGTCACAACATTATCAAGCAGGAGCGACGGAAGCTATCGACCGGGCGCCCGCTGTTCTCCTCGGTTCCCTCGCCGCGTCAGATCAAGGAGTTTCTGGATCAGTACGTCATCGGCCAGGATGTGCCGAAGAAGACGTTGGCCGTCGCCGTGCACAATCATTACAAGAGGCTCACGCACGTGGACGAGGCCGAGGGCGACGACGTGGAGATCGACAAGTCCAACGTGCTGCTCATCGGGCCGACCGGCGTGGGCAAGACCATGCTGGCCCGCACGTTGGCGCGGATGCTCAACGTGCCGTTTGCCATCGGCGACGCGACGACGCTTACCGAGGCCGGCTATGTCGGCGAGGATGTAGAGAACATCCTGCTGCGACTGCTTCAAAACGCCGACTACGATCTGGAGGCCGCCCAGCGAGGCATCGTCTACGTCGACGAGATCGACAAAATCGGGCGGACCACGCTCAACGTCAGCATCACACGCGATGTCTCGGGCGAGGGCGTCCAGCAGGCGCTGCTCAAAATGCTCGAGGGCACGGTGGCCAACATCCCGCCGCAGGGCGGGCGGAAGCATCCGGAACAGCAGTACATACAAATCGACACGTCGCATATCCTGTTCATCTGTGGCGGCACGTTCGTCGGGCTGGACGAGATCATCCGTCGACGGATAGGGCGGCAGAATATCGGGTTCGCCGGCGAGACCGAGGCCACGGACGAGGTCCAGGAACTCGCCGAGGTGCTTCACCAGACCACGCCCGAGGACCTGATTGCCTACGGAATGATCCCTGAATTCGTCGGTCGCGTGCCGGTGATTTCCGCCCTTGAACCGCTTAGCGTCGACGCGTTGGTGCGCATCCTCACCGAACCGAAGAACGCGCTGGTCAAGCAGTATCAGAAGTTCTTCGAACTGGAGGGTTCGCAACTCTCGTTTGAGCCGGAGGCCCTGCAAGTGATTGCCGAACGGGCCATGAAGCGCGACACGGGGGCCAGGGCGCTGCGAGCGGTGATGGAGGAACTGATGCTGGAGACGATGTACCAGCTACCGGATCAAAAGCCGCCAGCGTCCTACGTGGTCACCGAACAGGTTGCTCGGCAGGAGCAGGCGCTTCTGGCGTCGAAGACTCGACGGCGGAAAGAATCGGCGTAAGTCTCTTTTTTACAAATAGATAGCGTCGAAGCGCATAAGGTGTGCGCACTTAGGTCAACCCGTTGAGTCTGCGCGCCGATAGCAAGAGGGATAATTCGTTAGGCCCCGTAGGCGTGGGTGTTTATGTGAGCGTCACAATCGTCTGCACCAATCTGAAGTGTCGTGCCATTCTCAGCGTGCCCGATTCGGCCCGCGGCAAGAAAGTCCGTTGCAGCCGGTGCGGGCAGGCCTTGGTCATTCCCGTCAAGCACAACCCGCCGGAGTCGCTGCCGCCGCAAGCTGAAGCAACCGAGAGTCAGGGTCGGTAGGTTCCGACGCAGCGCAGCCGGCCAGTCTGGACTACCGGGTCGAAGAGTGGGCAAAGCGCCGGCTCGCGCCGCGGACGGCTCGCGGCCTACCTTCTCGGCGGCGGCAGGCCCCGTCGACGCCGCCACGCCGGAATCGACCGATAATAGCGCCACCCCAGCCAGCCGCCCATGATCAAAGCCACCCCCATTCCCAGCAGGCTGAACATCCGCAGGATGGTTCCCAGTGTGAAGATCGCGTCAGCCGATACCGGCGACTGAGCGTCTGCCAGCCCACCCAATGGCCACAGTGCAACCGCGACGACCAGGGCTCCGAGCATCACGGCAATGATCTTCCAGGTAGGCCATGTGTCACGTCGAGCCATTTGGTTCTGTCTCCAGCCTCGTGTGTCCCTGGCCTGCCTTGCCGGCTAGAACGGCACGTCCGCCGATTCTTCGGCCGATGGTACGGTGTAATCGGGTTCCGGCGCAACCGCCAGGGTGTCGAAACGCGTAATGACCTCCTCGAAGTGCAACGGTATGGTGCCGGTAGGTCCGTTGCGCTGCTTGGCCACGTTCACCTCGGCCACGCCGGGGTTCTTGTGCGGGGGATAGTAGCAGTCGCGGTGCAGCAGCATCACGACGTCGGCGTCCTGCTCGATAGCTCCTGATTCGCGCAGGTCGCTGATGCGAGGGCGGTGTCCCTCGCGCCCCTCGGGTGACCGATTCAACTGGGCCATCGCCACGACGGGGATGTTCAGGTCTCGGGCAAGGGCCTTGAGCCCCCGACTGATCTCGGCGATCTCTACCTGACGACTTTCGGCCCTCGGGACATACATCAACTGTAGGTAGTCGACGAAGACGGCTGAGATGGCGTGGCGCAAAGCCAGCCGCCGGGCCTTGGCCCGCAGTTCCAGCACCGTCATGCCGGGAGTGTCGTCGATGAACAGCGGCGCGTCGGCCAGCTCGCCGCAAAGGATGCCCAGCTTTTGGATCTCGGCTTCCGCGAGCATCCCGCGTCGCAGCTTGCGAGAATCGATTCGCCCCCGGCTGCAGAGGATTCGCTGGGCGACCTGCTGTTTGCTCATCTCCATCGAGAAGAAGGCCACCGGTTTGCCTTCCTCGGCCGCCACATGGGCCGCGATATTCAAGCCGATGGCGGTCTTGCCCATGCTCGGCCGCCCGGCGATGATGATCATCTCGCCGTTCTGAAGTCCGGTGGTCAGTTCGTCCAGCTCCAGGAACCCCGTGCTCAGGCCGGTAAGCAGGTGTCCTTCGCGGGCTTCGATTCGCTGAAAGGTCTCGGTCAGCGCGTCTCGGATCGGGTCGGGCTGGCTGCGGATGCGCTGCTCGGTCACCTGGAAGAACTGTCGCTCGGCCTGGTCGAGCAGTTCCTGAACGTTGTCCTGTTCCTGGTACGCGTCGCGGTTGATCTGATCGGTGCATCGTATGAGGTCGCGCAGGAGCGACTTATCACGCACGATCCGCGCGTAGTGCTCGGCGTTGGCCGCCGACGGTACGCTTTCGACCAACTCGGTGAGGTAGTCGACGCCGCCGACCTCCTCCAACTGCCCGCGTCGGCGGAGCTCGTCCAGGATGATACGGACGTCGATCGGTTCGTTGTGGTCGTACAGATCGACCAGTGCGGCAAACAAGGCTTGGTGGTCGCCGCGGTAGAAACGCTCTGCATCCTGCCGAGGGATGATCTCCAGCACCGCGCCGATCGCCTCCCGCTCGATCAGCATCGAGCCGAGCAGGCTCTGTTCGGCGTCGATGTCCTGTGGCGGAACCCGTTCGGCGCTACGACTGGTCCGCGGGCTCTGCGGATCCCTTCTCGTCGGGCTGCTGCCCGGTGGCGGCTGACTCATCTTCCAGCGTCCCTGCCGTCTTTTCAGGTACGACCCAGACCTTGATCTCCACCCGAATGTCTTCGTCGAACTCGACCGGTACCGCAACCGTGTCCAGTTGCCGGATCGGGCGCTCGAGCTTGACCTGCTCTGCGTTGACCGCATGCCCCTCGCTGATCAGTGCGCGGGCGATATCGCGCGCGGTCACCGACCCGTAGAGGTGCCCCTCCGGGTTGGCCGCAGCCGGGATGGTGACTTCCGTTCCCGCCAGACGCTCGGCCTCCTGCTTGAGATTCTGCAGCCGTCGGGCGCGCTCTTGGGCGGCACGTTTCTTCTCTTCCTCGATCTCGCGCAGGTTCGCGGCGTTGGGCTCAACAGCCAGGCCCATCGGGACGAGACAGTTCCGACCGTATCCTGCAGCCACGTCGACGACATCCCCGACCTGGCCCAGCCTCGGTACGTCCTTGCGCAACAACAACCTCATCGTATTGCTCTCCAGTTGTTTGTCGGCACCTTCGCCCGACTTACGTCGTGTACGGCAACAGCGCCAGGAAACGCGCGCGTTTCAATGCGCGTTTGGCCGAACGCTGGTGCTTGGCGCAGTTGCCGCTTCGCTGACGCGAGTAGATCTTGCCCCGAGCGGTCAGCAGCCGCTGCAAGGCCGTTAAGTCCTTATAGTCTACTTCGCGAACGTGTTCACGACAAAACCGGCAGACGGTCCGACTTCGCCCCCTGGCCCGCTTGCGGGTGGGCCGCCGTCCGCCGCCCCCGCCTCGCTGCATAGCACTCATGGTTCGCTAACCCTTTCTTCCGCTCTGGTTACATGCATCCTGTCCGGTTACCAACAGCCTCGGACAGGTGTTGCCTGGTACGTTCCGCCCTTTCAGAACGGGATGTCGTCGTCCCCGCCGGGCGGCGGCACGTCCTCTTGCGACGGTGGCGAAGGCCTTTCGGCGCCCCGATCGGCCTGCTGCGGCGACCCGGAGTCGCCGCCTCGACCTGATCCGAGGAACTGGAAGCGCTCCACCACCACCGAAAGCTTGCTTCGCTTCTGTCCGTCCTGCGTCTCCCACTGATCTAAACGTAGCCGACCCTCGACCAGCGCCGATCGGCCCTTGCTCATATACTGGTTGAAGGTCTCGGCCTGGGCGCCATAGAGCCGGCAGTCGACGAAGCAGGTCTCGTCCCGGTTCTGGCCGTCCTGACCGCGCCACCGCCGGTTGATGGCCAAACCGAACTCGCAGACCGGCGTATTGCTCGGAAGGACGGTCAGTTGCGGGTCCCTCGTCAGATTGCCCGCCAGAATCACCCTGTTGTAATTGGCCATGTCGCTTCTCCTCTGTCTGGCCCCTTGCGTAATCACCTTGCGTCGGCTTGGCGCGGCGTCCGACCACCTTCGGAAGGCGCCTGATCGCTCACGGCAACTGGGTTTGCTCCTCCGAATTCGCGTCGCTGGGTGGATCATCCGCCGTTTGCTCGCCGGCGGGCGTCTCGTCGGCTGTATGGGGTACGGCTGGCGCCTGCGAATCAGGCGGGACGTCGGCCAACGGCGCCTTCTCGCGCTCAGGCGTATCGCCTTGTGTGTCCGCTGGGGTCGATTTGGCCTCCTCCGCGGTGGGCTTGTCCTGGCGTGAGTCTGCGGCTTCGTCTGTTCCCTCGCCGCCTCGCATCACCGCTCCCTGTTCGGCCCCTGCCTGCGCATGGCTGCGAATCTCCTCTTCGCTGACGTGATCCGCTCGAAGCACGAGCATTCGCAGGATGTGCTCCGAGAGTTGTGCATCGCGCTCCAGCGCGGCAATCCGCGATGGATCGGCGCGGAGATACGTCAGGACGTAGCATCCACGCTTGTGCGGCCCAATCTCGTACGCCAGCCGACGCTCGTCCCACTTGCGGAAACAAAGCAGCTCCGCTTCAGCACGACCCGTCAAACGCTTGATCTCTCCCTCGACAAGTGGCCAGTCGGCAACCATTCCCGAATCCATAACGAACATCGCTTCGTAGGTATTCAATGCTGACTCTCCTGCTTTGCACTCATCCGCCCGCCGTCGCGTCGGTCGGGCCATTGTAACGGTTCATCGCCTGTTCG
The DNA here is from genome assembly GCA_035530655.1 of Phycisphaerae bacterium. GTDB lineage: Bacteria > Planctomycetota > Phycisphaerae > UBA1845 > DATKUK01 > DATKUK01. The sequence goes on along the minus strand of DATKUK010000131.1, from coordinate 82,793 downwards.
ATGCCCTCGGTGATCCAGCATTCCACGGCCTCGGCCGCCCGTCCCACAGTCGGCTCGACGTGAGGCAACTGGTCAGGTTCGAATCGACCCAGCACATGTCCAACTGCCTCGCCCTCGCCACTGGGTCCGATGCCGATCCGCAGCCTTGCGAAGTCGTCGCATCCCAGCATCAGGATGATATTGCCCAGCCCTCGGTGCCCGCCGGCGGATCCCCCCGCGCGCAGGCGAAGCCGCCCGAGTGGCAGGTCCATATCGTCAAAAATCACGAGCAGATCGTCCGCCGCCAGCCTGTAGAAGCGCCAGGCCTCTCCTACTGACCGGCCGCTATCGTTCATGAACGTGGTGGGTTTAAGCAGCAATACCGACGTGCCGCACGCGTGACCCTCTCCGAGCAAACCGCAAAACTTTTCCCGTCGACACGGAACCGCCCAGCGTTCGGAGAGTCGATCCACCACCCGGTACCCGACGTTGTGCCGGGTCTCGGCGTATTGGCTTCCGGGATTGCCCAGTCCTATCACGAGTTTCATTGCACCTTATTCGGCGCCGCGAGTCGGGGCGCGGATGCGCTGCGGGGTCACTCAGCCTTATCTTCAGGCTGCTCCTTCTGCTCGCGCCCGATGACCTCGGGTTCGGCCTCGCCTTCCTCGGCGGGTTTTTCCTCTTCCGGCTCTTCCCCGAGCGGCCGGACCGTGCACACCGGATCGTCCGGCTCGGCCAGGGGTCTGACCGCCTCGGGTAGGTCCAGATCCTTGACACGCAGAGACTCGTTCAGCCCCAGTGATGTGATCCGAATGCGGATCGTCTCGGGGATCTCGGTCACGAGGCAGTCCACCTCGATTTCGCCCATGATCTGGTCCAACACACCGCCTTCGTTGACGCCCGCCGGCACGCCGCGCAGCTCGATCGGCACCACCACCTGCACGCGCTCATCCAGGCTCACCCGTATCAGGTCGACGTGGACCGGATCCTCGTCGAGGTGATCGTATTGCACGTCCTTGATCAGGCACCGCGTCGACGAGCCCTCGACGTCCAACTCCAAAAGATGTGCACCATGCCCCAGCGCCACCGCCAGATCGTGTGCAGGCAGCGAAACCGCCACCGGTTCTTCCTTGTGACCATAGAGAATGGCGGGCACTTTTCCCTCACGACGCAGAACGCGAGCCGCCCGCGTGCCGCTTGGCTTCCGCATTTCAGCCTTCATTCTGCTTGCCTCAGGCATCGTCTTCTCCTCGCTCACCTAAGTCCGACTCGGCAGGCTCGGTGTCTTGCGGCGGAAGGTTTCCATTCCGTAAAGCCTGTCGACCATACGCTACATGTCGCCGTAGCGAACTTGCGTTGCTTCCACCTAATCGGCTCCGCTTTGTCCGGGCGGAGGATACTCACCCTTTACGACGGCGCCCGGCTCAAGCCGCGTTCCCGCCGCCACGTGAACCGGCGCCACCAGGATCGACCCGCTGCCGATGTACGTGTCCGAATCCACCTGCGTCGGCTGGATCTGTTCGCCGTCGAAGTTTGCCACGATCGTCCCCGTCCCGACGTTGACACGCTGGCCGATGATCGCGTCACCGATGTAACTGTGGTGTCGCGCCCGAGCGCCCTCCGCCAGCGTCGAGTTCTTCAACTCCGTGAAGACCCCCACCACCACGTCGTCCTCGAGAACCGTCCCATGACGCAGGTAGGCAAAAGGCCCGACGCTACAGCGGCGCCCGATCCTCACCTTGCCGTGGATGTACGTGAACGGATGGATCACCGAGTCCTGGCCGATCCGGGCCCGCGCATCGATCCATGTGTTCGGCGGGTCGACGATCGTCACGCCGTTGTCCATCAGCTCCTGCTGAATCCTCTGCTGCATCAGCTTGCTTACCTGCGGGAGCTGGTGCCGCGAGTTGATCCCCATTGCTTCTTCGGGCCGTACCGCCGTAATCGCTACCGCGCGATGCCCGCTACGAACCAGAATTCGCAGGGCATCGGTCAGGTAGTACTCGCCCTTGACGTTGTCGGGCCGAAGCTGCCCCAGGGCCTCGAACAACAGGTCCTTGTCAAAGCAGTAGTAACTGGGGTTGACCTCCTTGATCAGACGCTGCTGGTCGTTGCAGTCGCTCTGTTCGACGATGCCCTGGAGGTTGCTGTAGGCGTCGCGGATGATGCGGCCGTAGCCCGTGGGATCGTCAAGCACGGCTGTGGCCAGTGTGGCCGCCGAGTGCTCCTCCTCATGCTTGTCGAGCAGCAGTTTCAACGTCTCAGTACGTAGCAGCGGCATGTCTCCAGCCAGCACCACCAGATTGCCGTGGTGCTCGGCCAGGGCTTCGCCGCACACCTCCACCGCATGTCCCGTGCCCTTCTGCTCGCGCTGCTCGATCCACTCGACGCTGTCGTAGTCGCGGAAGGCTTCGATGACCTCATCCTTGCGGTAGCCTACTACGACGAGAAGTTTCTGGATTCCCACGAGGCGGCAGGCGTCGAGCACGTAAGCCAGCATCGGTCGGCCGCACACCTCGTGCAGGACCTTTGGCAGGTCCGTGATCATCCGTGTGCTCCTGCCCGCCGCCAGTATCACTGCCGCTGTCGGTCGCATTCGCATCCTTCCCGGGACGGACCTGGCTGCCGATCCATTGGTCCACCCGTGTTCAAGGAGAGCCTGACTACCCGGCCTGGACTCGAACCAGGAATGCCAGGACCAAAACCTGGTGTGTTACCAATTACACCACCGGGTATCGGACCGGCCTGCCGCGTGGAGACGGCACGTGCCAGCTTGCATATCCTTACAACCTCACAACCTCTGTGACGCTGCGACGCAGAGTGGTCACGGCCACACGGGACCCTTTCACGAGGCTTGAACTCCTTGCCGCGAAACAGGAGCCCACCGGCCGGCTCGGTTCTCTGCCGCCGACCTGCCCCTTGGCGAAAGGGCATATACGCCAAGTCGCGGGGACTGTAGCCCGCGTCGAAACCTTACCGCATTCGCTCGCCCAAGTCAAACCCCTCCGCGCCCGACGGCGGCGGCAAAGACCTTGGCAGCCCGGACGGCACGCCGTATCCTTTTGTGGACGACTCCAGCCGCTCTGCCCAGGGTCTTAGGCCATGCCCCAGCCGTTGGACGCTACCCAGATCTGCCAAGCCCTGCCGGTACGCCGCGTCGGGCGATTCGTCCGGGCGGTTCCGGAGGCCAGCAGCACCAACGACCTGGCGTTTGCCCAAGCCGCCGACCCCCGCCACGATGGGCTGGCCATCTTTGCCGACTATCAGACCGCCGGTCGCGGGCGCATCGGGCGACGATGGCTGGCGCCACGCGGAGCGGCCGTGCTGGGCAGCGTGCTGCTGTTTGAACACGATGATCCCGCCCGCCAGGGACGACTGGTCCTCATCGCGGGCATGGCCGTTTGCCGGGCGGTTACCGCTGTCGCCGACGACGTCGAGCCGGTCATCCGCTGGCCCAACGATGTCCTTGTGGGCGGGTGCAAGCTGGCTGGTATCCTGGTCGAGTCCAAGCCGCTACCCCAGCAACGGGCTTACGTGGTGGGCATCGGAATCAACTGCCACCAGACGCCCGGGCATTTTCCCCCCGAGCTGCGCGACCACGCCACTTCGCTAGAGATTGCATCAAGCCATGCGGTCGCCCGTCTGGACCTGGCCCGTCACCTGTTGATCGAACTGGACCGGTACTTGGCGCCGGGGGACGTCCTGTCGGACAGCCAGCTCTGCGACCGCTGGCTGGCCCATGCTCAGCCGATGGGTCAGCGGGTGCACCTCCAAGAGGGGGGGCGAACCTATGTCGGTCGAACGCTGCAGATCGACCCGACCGGCTCGCTCACCATCGAGTTGGAGCCGGGTGGGCGGCGGGTGTTCGATGCGGCCACGACCACCGTCCTGCCTTTCCCCTGGCGGCCGGGTTAGGCGGAGGGGTCGTCGCCGTAGCCGTGCACGCCCCCGCAACTCAGTCAACTACCGGCTGGATTGGGTAATTGGCAGGGAGAAGTGGAACGTGACACCCCGCTCGGCATTGGGCGTGACCCACAGTCGGCCGCCGTGCGCCTCGATGATGGATCGGCTGATCGACAGTCCCATTCCCATTCCCCTCGGCTTGGTTGTCACGAAGGGCTCGAATATGCGATCCTGCAGTGTCGGCGGCAGCCCACGGCCCGTATCCGCCACGGCGACTTCGATGTGTTTATCTGCCGACCTCGATGTCTGCAGCACCAGTCGACGGTGGCCTGGCTCGGTCGCGTCCATCGCCTCAATGCCGTTTCGCAGCAGGTTGAGCACGACCTGCTCGATCTCGACCGGGTCGGCGAGCACCAGCGGGAGGTCCGGGGTCAGGTCGAAGTGCAGGGATACGTTGGCTTGCCGGACGTCCGCTTCGTCCAGCGCGGCGCCCTCGCGGACCAGCTCGTTGATATCCACGGTTGAGCGGTGCGGGTCTGTTCGCCGCACGAAGGCGCGAAGTCGACGGATGATCTCCCCTGCGCGCTGTGCTTGCTTGGTCACCTGTTCCATGGGCTCGATCATCTCATGCGGGTCGCCCTGCGCAGAGCGGAGCCGCCGTATGCAACCCTGCGTATAGGCCGCGATGGCCGCCAGGGGCTGACTCAGTTCGTGGCTCAGCGCCGACGCCATTTCCCCCATGGTATTGACACGGGCGACGTGAGCCAGTTCGTCCAGGTGGCGCTGCGCGGCCTCCTCGGCGCGTCTGCGGTTCGTGATGTCGCGGACGACGGTGACCACCTGGGTGACCTTGCCATCCTCCAACACCGGAGCCTTGTGGGTTTCGGTTACGATCTGCTCGCCGCCGATCGTGGTGGTTTCTTCTGTGACCAGCGAGGCGCCGGTCTCGAAAACGTGCGTATATTCCTCGCGCACGTGCGGTGGCAGAAAGGGAAACATCTCGAAGACCGTTCGGCCCAAAGGCTCGCCGTCGATGCCCAGGCGCCGACACCAGCATGCGAAAGACGCGTTGACCAACGTGAGCTTCATGTCCGGTCCGACGACGTGGATCATGTCGCCCAACGCGTCGATCGTCGTGCGGTGCTGCAGTTCGGATCGTCGCAGCGCGTCCGCGGCCTGCTTGCGCTCGGTAATGTCCTGCCCAAATTCCGTCAGACCCACGACGGTGCCTTGCTCGTCGAAGACCGGGTAGCTTCGCAGTAGAAACGTGCGACCGTCCGGCGTGGTCGTCTCGCCGTCTTGAGATTGTCCGGTTCTCATGGCCTCGAGCACGGGGCAGTCGTCGCATGGTGCGTTGCGCCCATGCCAGATCTCGTAGCAGTGCCGACCGAGAAGATCCTTCAATGGCAGGCCCGCAGAGGCCGCCGCTGCCTTGTTGGCCCATTGAATGCGCAACTGGGTATCGTAGTAGGCGAACAACTCGCCGGTTGATGCGAGAATGTATGACTGGTCGGCGTTGGCGGCATCCACCAGCTCGGGCGGTAGGGCGGAAGTGGTGGCCACTTGAAGGCACCCGTGGGCTCGTGTGAATCGCCCGCTTTCGTCCCAGGCGGCGCGGCCGCTATAGTCTGCCGACACGATCGTTCCGTCCTTTCGCACCAGGTGCAAGCGGACGTCGTGTGCGGCGCCCTCATCTTTGATGCGTGCGAGCGCATCCGTGAAGCGATCGTGGCTTTCACTGGTCAGGAAGTCGCCAAGCCAGCGGTCCTCCACTTCGCTTGCCGAATATCCCAGCATTTGAAGCCAGACGTCGTTTACCGTTACCAGGTGCCCGCGGGGGTCAAGCAACTGATACGGGATCGGCAGTTGTTCGTACGCTTCGCGATACCAGGATTCGCCGGCTTGAGAGTTCATGGCTTCGTCCCTAATCCGTGCTGGTACGAGGCCCGACTGGATCAGTCGCCGACGGGCCTTGTGGCGTGGCTGAGCCCGCACCCCGTGCAATGCATACCGTCGTGACGCGCCTTACCACGTCAGGGTTGGCCGTTGCGCAGACACGTATCGGCGGATGCGGCGACCCGATCACCGCATCCCAAGCGGGAAGCGGCCTCGTACCTGCATTTGACTGCCGACGCTCGGCCGGGTCAATGCGGGCTCGGCGAGTTTGGCGGCGGTTTTCGAGGCGTCACCCGCCGTCGGCGGCCTGACGACCAGCGCTGGAGCCGGCAGCCTGGTGGCTTACTTTCTGCTACACTCACTGCCGTGAACACCGCTTCGGCTCAGCTCGATTCACCACGCGACCGTCGTCCCGCCGCTCTGGCTGCATGCGTGGCGGCGCTGGTGGCGGTCGGCGCGGGAACGCAAGCGGCGGGCCTTTCCGCCATCTCTGCCGCCATACTAGGCCCGACACCAGGCACCATAGCCTGGGTGATGGTTGTATGCCTGGTTGCATCGGCTGTTGGCCTGATGCTGCCGGAGCAACTGGTGGTGCACTTCGTCCGGTTTGCGTGGGCCCGGGTGCGTGGAGTACCCGCCCCCGATATTCCAGCGGGCGGTAATCGCCATGTGGTTCGCCACGGCGTGCTGTGGCTGGCCCTCGCCGCCATCCTGGTGGCGGCGGCGGCGGCGGCGATGATGGCACTGGCTGGGCTGACGCTGATGGATCGGTTCTACCCACGGTTGCTCGGTGCCTTTTTGTGGACGCCGGCAGCCGCGCGCACGGCCGAGTGCCTGGCTAGCATGGTTGTCCTTTCGCCGTTGTTGATCCTTTACGGTGTAAGCCTGACTTTTGTTCACGCCGTGTATCGGCGGCCCGACGGTGGGTCCGAGCTTATCGACCTGCCCGCTCTGGTCGTGGTGTCGCTGGCGGGGGGGATCGCGGTCGGGCAAGTGGTGCTGCTGCCGCGGTCGACCGCATCGCATGTTGTGCTGCTCGGCGTGGGGTTGCTGTGCGTGGCTGCTCTGTTGTCTGTTTTGGCGGCCGGCATCGTGGAGCGACGAGCGATCGGGGCGGACCAGCCCACGGCGCACGTCCCACCAGAGGCAGCCGATACCGTCGCTGCCGTGCTGCTCTGCGTGGGAACCTGGGGGTTCGTATTGGGTACACTGGTCGTGTCGGTGTCGTCCGCTGCGGCGCCAGCCGGTTTGCTGAGCGGCTGCGCGGCGCTATGCGGCTTCCTGGCTGCGACAGGCGTTGGGGTTGGGGTGGGCTCGCGCGCCGCGCCGCGATCGGGCGCGCTTTGGCCGTTCTCTGGGGCGATGCTTCTCACGGCCGTGCTCTGCCTGATCGCCCTGTGCGTAGCCCGGCGGCTAGGCGGGCCCTCGGCAGGTGTGCTTGCCGTAATCGGTGCGATGGCTCTTGGCACAGCGTTGGCTGCCGGTCGCGGCGGCTTGGCCACACGGCTGGCGGGTGAGTCGCGCCGCATGGCCGAAGCACTGGCGGCGGCACTGGTGGGCTCGGCTTGCGGCGTGTCGCTGGCGAAGGCATGGCTGGTTCCGTGGTTGTGTTGGCCTGCGGGGGTGGCGTTGGCTGGCTTGGTGGCGGCGACGGCGGCAGGTGTGCTTGCCGCAACCGACCGACGGAGTTCGGTGACCACCTCCGTCGCTATGACGGCTGCGGCGCTGACCGTGCTGTTGGGATTCGCGGTGGCGCCGAGGCCGCGGACGTTGGCCCGGGCGTTTACTCCGTGCGCCTTCGCAGGACGAAGCGTCGAACAGCCGGGCAGCGGAGCGGGCCCTGTCTGGCTGGAGGCGCCCCGCGACGTCATCCCAGATGCCGACCTGCTCGCGTGGCTGCGACATCTTGCCGGATCGCCTTTTGCGCCATTGGAGGGCGTGGTCGTTCAGCCCGGGTGGACGGTTCGGCGGGTTCGTTGGGTTCCCGTCTCCCAGCAGAAGCCACCACGGATGGAGGCGGCGACGCTGCACGGCGCCGACGCTCGCTACGCCGTAGAAGTGTTGGTTGAGAGAACATCTGATGCTGCTTGGCGAATGCTGCAGGTCGGTCTCGGGCGGTACGATCTGATCGTCGTGGGCCCGCGCGACTCAGGCGTGTGTTCGCAGGCATTCTGGTCGAGCGAATTCCTGCGGTCGGGACGTCGGCGTCTGGTCGATGGCGGGCTGGCGGTGGTGGTAGTTCGACCTTCAGCCGTTTCCAGCGCCGATCTGATCACTCTGACGGCCACGTTCGCGGCGGTATTCCCGGAAGGTGGGTGCGTTGCAGCGGAGCTGAACGGTCGCGATGTGCTGGCGCTGGTGGGTTGTCGGGGCGACGGCGACCGACTGCCATGGCAGCGTTTGGCCCGGCCCGCACCGGCGTGGGCAGGGGGCTACGACGCCGTTCTTGTGGCTGGCGGAGCTGTCGAGATTCACAGCCTGCGCCAGCCGCGACTTCGCGGCAAAGGAGCTGCCGCGACGGTGGCCGGGCTGCTCGCCGGACGGGGCTGGCAGCGTCTGGTACCCGGGGATAGCCCATAAACATGGATGGGATAATAATTTACGCGCAGGATCGAGCGGGCGCGGTAGTTACCCGATAAACCTGTTATCGCCCGCGCACAGCGGCGAGGCGATCGCCGGCAGGCAAGTCAGCAGGAGTCCTTCGGTGCGGCAAGGGCGCGATTCATCTCGGCAGGGCGGACTCAGCCTGATGGAGCTGCTGCTGTTCGCTTTGGTGCTGGCGATCACGGCGGCAATTGTGGTGCCCAAGTACAGCCAAGCCGACGTCGACGATCGCCTGCTCGTGCTGCGAAGCCGGTTGGCGGCCGTCCGGGCCCAGATCCAGCGCTACACCGAGCAGCACGGCGGCGCCTGGCCTAACGCAGAGGCGTTCGCCGCCCAGATGACCGGCCGGACCGATGTGTCGGGCTCACCGCTAGCCGGGGATTCCGAGGGCCGGCAATTCGGGCCCTACTTGCAGCAGGTTCCCGCCAATCCCTATACCGGGGGCAACGTCGTAAGCAACGGACCGGTCGGCAGCAGCGACTGGTTCTACGAGCCGCGCAACGGGCACTTCACCGCCAACCACAGTGCCGAGTCTCGCGGCTACTGACGTAGAGACCCCTACCCGCAACGGCGGATGGTGAGACACACGCTGCCCAGGCGGCGTGTACCCCCTTGGTGCAGCCATTCAGACAGTCGCCGCTGAACCCAGATGCGCAAGTTGTCAGTTGGCTTTGCGTGACGCCACGGCGCCCAAGCGCATGGTTTGGGCGAGAAAGCGCAGCGCGTCCTGAATGTGGGTATCCCAGTACGCCCAGTTGTGCTCGCCGTCGAAGCGCTTGTAGGTGTGCGGAATTCGCAGCTTGCGAAGGTGGCGATGGAAGTCCTCGTTCTGGGTCAACAGGAAGTCCTGTCGGCCACAGTCGAAGTAGACAGCAGGGCGAACCTTGGCCGGGCACTTCTCAGCCAGGACGTACACGTTATCGCCTGGCTCGAACGCAGGGCTGGCCAGGTGCGCCAGGCCTGGGTCGTCGGTGAAGTCCTCGGGCCGTCGGTCGGGGGGAAAGAAGGCCGAGCTGTGGCAGGCGACGGCGCCGAATCGCCGCGAGTGTTTCAGACCGATCTTCATCGCCCCGTAGCCGCCCATCGACAAGCCGCCGATCGCACGATAGCGGCGCTGCCTGCGGGTGGGCAGGAAGCGGTCGACGTAATCGACCAGCTCCTTGGCGATAAACGTCTCGCACTTGCTGATGAGCGTATCGCTGTACCAGAAGCGACCGGCGTCGGGCATGACGATCAGAAACGGATAGTCCTCCGCGTAGCGCTCGAGGGCGGTGCGCCGCGTCCAGATCGACTCGTTGTCGCTCAGCCCGTGCAGCAGGTACAGCGTCGGGTAGGGCGGCTTGGCCCAGTCGGGCAGGATGATCCGAACGGTTGTCGCTTTGCCCAGCGCGTGGCTTTTACTCTCGAGTGTGATCAGAGCCAAGACGTATCCCCTTTCGTGCTATCTTCGGTGCGACGTTGCACCTGCGGATATCTGGCGCGCAAACGCCGCTGCGGTCAATCCTTCGGTCCGGTGTAGACGCAGCCGGACGTGCAGGTCTCGTACACCACGATTCTCGATAGGTTGCCCAGGACGGGCTTGATGCGCTCCCACAGCCAGACGACGAGCGTTTCGGTTGTCGGGTTCTCCAATCCTTCGACCTCGTTGAGGTACTGATGATCGATCTGGTCGACGACGGGCTGGACGGCCTTTTTGATCTCGCCGAAATCGATGATCCAGCCGGTTTGGGGGTCGGGCTCGCCGGCCAGGTGAATCTCAATCTTGTATGAGTGCCCGTGGGGTCGGCGGCATCGATGGCCGGGCGGGCAGTTGGGCAGGTGATGGGCGGCGTCGAAGGTGAACCCTTTGAATATCTCCATGGTGACCTCCCTCTACGGTATGCCCAGCAGCTTATGCACTTGCAGGCTCAGCCGCCAACGTGGATGTTCCAGGCAGTAGCGGACGGCGGCCTGCGTGTTGCGCTGCCGCTCGGGACCGTCCATCGGCTGGAGGAAGAAGCGGTCAAAGTCCAAGTGCTCGTACTTCTCGGGCTCGGCACCGGGCTGCGGGAAGACGAGCTTCACCTCGTCGCCCGCGCAAACGACCATCTCGGCGCCCGCTTTGGGGCTCACGCAGAGCCAGTCGACCCCGGCCGGCGGTTGCAGTGTGCCGTTGGTCTCGACTGCCGCCTCGAAGCCCGCTGCGTGCAGGGCGCCGATCAGATCGCCGTCGAGCTGGAGCAGCGGCTCGCCGCCCGTACACACCACCAGCGGCCTGGCCGCCTGCGACGGCACGCCGGGCCACGTTTGGGCGACAGCCCGGGCGAGCTTCTCGGCCGATTCAAAGCACCCGCCGCCGGGCCCGTTGGTGCCCACGAAGTCGGTGTCGCAGAACTTGCAGACGGCTGTTGCGCGGTCGACCAGGCGACCTGACCACAGATTGCATCCGGCGAACCGGCAGAAGACGGCTGGTCGGCCGGTCTGGGCGCCTTCGCCCTGGAGGGTATAGACGATTTCCTTGACGCGGTAGCTCATGGTGCGGTGTCGCTCTGGTATCTGGTGGGGTCGGCCACGCCGGCTTCGGCGAATCCGTTGCGTCGCAGTGTGCAGGCGTCGCATTGGCCGCAGGCCAGCCCGTCGAACGAGGGGTCGTAGCAGCTTGTCGTCAGGCTGTAGTCGACGCCGAGGGCGAGCCCGCGGCGGATGATTTCCGGCTTCGACAGATGGATCAACGGCGTGTGGATGGTCAGCTTGCGTCGATCCTGAACGGCGGCCCTGGTGGCCAGGTTGGCCATCCGCTCATAGGCCTTGACGTACTCCGGGCGGCAATCGGGGTAGCCGCTGTAGTCCACCGCGTTGACGCCGATGAAGATGTCGCTGCTGTTGAGCACCTCGGCCCACCCCAGTGCGAAGGACAGGAAGATCGTGTTGCGGGCGGGCACATAGGTAATGGGGATGTCCTGGTGCATCCGCTGAAGGCTGCGACCTTTGGGTACGGGCAGATCGTCGGTCAGGGCCGATCCACCGAAGGTTCGCAGATCGATCGGTAGGATCACGTGCCGAGCGACCTGAAAGTGCTCAGCTACACGGCGGGCGGCTTCGGCCTCGTGTTCGTGCCGCTGCCCGTAACGGAACGTCAAGGCGTAGAGGTGGTAGCCCTCGCTGGCGGCGAGAGCGAGGGTGGTGGTCGAGTCGACGCCACCACTGAGCAGGACCACGGCTCTGGGTTCTTCGGACATCTGGAAGCGTCCTCAAATCGAGTTCGTCGCGACCGTCCGGGTCATGTCCATTGTATCATCTTGGCAGCCTCCGGCTTGCCCGTCCGAGAGGTTGGCCTGTCACGATCGACACGGGCGGGTGCACCATTTGCGGGCGGCGTTCTGCGGCGTGCAAGGGCCGCGCGTCGTATTCTACCCGTCGGTTGGGTACTCTATGAGCACCGGCGACGGCACAAGGAGCAGTAGACATGAGCGAGCTGAAGCACCTCGGCAGGCGGTCGAACGAGCCGATCGACAAGGTCGACCTGATCGAGTGGAAGGGCGGCAAGATCGCGGTCCAACTCGAATGCACCGAGTTCACGTCTCTGTGCCCGGTGACCGGGCAGCCGGATTTCGGTGAGTTGGTGATCGAGTATGTGCCCGACAAGCATCTGGCTGAGACCAAGTCGGTGAAGCTTTACCTGTGGCGATACCGGAGCGAGCGCGCCTTCAACGAGGTGCTGGTCGACCAAATCGCAGCCGACCTCTACGAGCAGATCAAGCCACTCTGGTTACAGGTCGTCGGCGAGTTCAACATTCGTGGGGGCATCCTGGTTACGGCAACGGCCCAGCGCGGTGACGCGGATGAACGCCCGGACTGAGACGGCGCCTAATACCGCGACAGCACCACCGCCCGGCTGAAGCAGACGCGGGGGCGATCGACCGGCTTCAAACCCACCTGCCGGGCCGTTTCAAGCATTGACTCGAACGCCTTGCGCGGGACGTGCATTCGCGGCTCGGCCACGAACATCTTTCCGCCCGGCGCGAGGCACGCGCGCGTTTGCTCCAGGAAGCTGCGGGCATCGGGTACTTCGTGGACCATCCAGAAGGCGTTGATGAATCCGACGATTTGATCGACGCCGATCGAGTCGGGCTCGCAGAGGTGTATGCGAATGCGGCCGACGACGCCGGCCTTGCGGGCGCGCCGTTCGAGGACGCGGAGCACTTGAGGTCGTACGTCGACGGCGATCACACAGCCCGACTCGCCGAGCAGCCGGGCCAGGCCTATGGCGTTGAACCCCATGCCGCAGCCGACGTCGAGCACGGTCATGCCCGGCTGCACGTAGGGGCCGAACAGCTTGTTGGTGTTGTAGAACAGCCGGCGCAGCACGTTGTCGAACGTGTAGGCGTGCCACCAGGGGCATGTGTCGGGTAATGATCCAAGCCCGTGCTGCATGATGCGCAACGACCAAGGAGTTTCGTCGGCGATGGTCGGTCCCAACGGACCGCTGCGTGTGAGTGTAGCAGATGGATCATTCTGTAGCACGGATCGGGCGGCGAAGATAGTCTGTTTGATTGGTTCTTGGGCAAAGCCGGGTGCCACCCCAGTGGAGTGCGGGTGATGCAGAAGGTCGAGCTGCTGTATCTGTCGCAACAGGACGTGATTGACGTCGGGCTGACGCTGGCCGACGCCGTCGGCATCGTCGAGGGCGCGCTGCGCGAGCACGGGGCCGGACAGGTGGAAAACCCACCCAAGCCCGGCATCCACCCGCTGCCCGACGCGTTCATCCACGCCATGCCCGGCTATCTGCGGCGAAAGCAGGCGGCCGGCATGAAGTGGGTGAGCGGGTTCCCGGCCAATCCGGCGCGCGGGCTGCCGACGATCATGGGGCTGATTGTGCTCAACGACCCGGCGACGGGTCAGCCGATCGCGGTGATGGACTGCGCCTATATGACGGCTTTGCGGACGGCGGCGGCGTCGGGGGTGTCGGCCAAACATTTGGCTCGTCGCGACGCGGAGGTGATCGGGCTGGTGGGGGCTGGCTTGCAGGGGCGGTACCACCTGCTGGTGCTGAAGGACGTGCTGCCGCAAACCAGGTCGGCCCGCGTGTTCGACGTCGACGCGAAGGCGCTGGCGCGGTTCGTAACCGAGATGGGCCAGCGTGTGCCGTTTGCCGTCGAGCCGGTCCGGTCGGCGCGCGAGGCGATCGAGTCTGCCGATGTGGCCGTCACCGCAACGGGGCATCTGGACGAGCGGGTCTTCGAGGCGTCGTGGATCAGCCAGGGTGCTTTGGTCTTGCCCGTGCACACCCGCGGGTGGGAGCACGCGGTGTTCGAGCGGGTCGATAAATTCGTGGTCGACGATTGGGGGCAGTTCCGCCACGTCTTCGGTAGGCAGGGCGGCTACTACTGGCCGTTGCCCGAGCCGTACGCCGAACTGGGTCAGATCGTCGTCGGCAGCAAGCCCGGCCGAGCGAACGATTCGGAGCGGATCGTCAACTTTAACTACGGCATGGGCATCCACGACGTGGCGATGGCTTGCGAGGTGCTCGCCCGCGCGAAGCAAAAGGGATTGGGGACCCCGTTGACGTTGATGGATGGACCGTTGCCGGATGGGTAGGGGGGGTAGGGCGGGTTCCTGGTGTTATCCTTGCGGATGCTTCCAGGCCTCGATCTCGCGCTCGATTTCCAAGTACTTCTCTGAGACCTCTTCGCGAAACTGGATTTGTTGGATACCGTAAAGATCGGACGGGATGGACGTTCCTTCCTTCACGACCATGAGAGTGCGGTGGCGCCCCAGTTTACCCGAGAACCACCCCAGCTCGTAGAGCACGTTGGGGCGTGCTTGCTGGTATTCCTCTGATTCGACTCGGACCAAATCGTCGGGGGTCAGGATGGCGATTGCCGCGTCGCAGGGCTTGGCTTCTTGCTCGAACTTCTCGATGAAGGTGCGACTCATTCCTGCACGCTCCTTCATAACGACTGTGGCAACCTTGAGTTTGTTCTTCAGCAGGTCGACCAACTCCATACGACTAGCCTTGTCGTGGCCGTGGATAATGAATATCTTGGGAACGTCGCTGACTGTGTGGTCGGGTCTATCTTGCTTGGATTGTTCGTCCGCCTGCACGAGCCACCCCTCCTTTTCGCCGACCGATCGCACATGTTCCACCCATTGTCGCAGGGACTGTTCGACTTGGGTGCGGATTCCCATTCTGTACTCTTGCGCATCCAGTACGCACATGGGTCCGAAGGTTCCTCCAAGCACGCCTTCCTGGGAAAGGTCACCCACCACACCTCTTATCGTGGTAAGGGGATATGGAAGACGAGCGAAGCCGCTCTTCTGGAAATCGTCGGTCGACCACAGGTGGCTGGCGCCCTTCTCCTCATACTCTCTGACGGCGAAGGCGATCACGTCTGTGCGACATAGGGGGCGCCACTGCCGGATGGCTACGCCAAGTTTGCCGGGGAGATCGGGGCGGTCTTGGTCTGGTACGTAGTCGGCAATGTTGATGTCATCGCGAGGCGGATCGCGGAGGACTGTAGAGTCGCGCTTCACCGTGTTCCATCCGAGTACGACCCCCTGTATGAAGGCGCAGAAAACTGACCCTATCTGATGCCCTAGATGCTCCTGGTCGGTAAAATCCAGCTCAAGGTGCCCTTGTAAGTGGCGACAGCTGACGAATGTTTTGTCCGCATGAAGGTTGGGTACACCGGGATCACAGCGCGCCCGCATTGAGGTCCACAACCACGGATGCCCCGACTCATCCAGACGGACCCCGGAGGATGTAACGGTGTGCCTAACGAGGTTCGCGTCGTAAACTGCAAAGCAAAAGGGTTCGAGCTTAAGTGTCACCAGTTTCGGCCTCCGCGAGCATCTCCGCACTACACACGGGACGTGTCCGACAACCATTATCTTCTCATCCAACAGTCTTGCATAGCACAAATATTGGGAAATTGCTCTTCACGAGCCGGTTTCACGCCTGCTCGATCGGGAAAGCGTCTTGTGGTGGACGTCGGGCTTCTGACGCGAGGTGTGGTTCTTGCCTGGGGGACCAGGCGGCACCCCCTGGGACGTGGAGCCCGATCCGTCCCCCAGCCCGGGAACGGGCTGGGGCACCCCTCAACTAAGCAGGCGGCACGCGCCGGGATGTCCGGGCGCGCGCCGCCTGAGATGTAGCGGCATCGTATTACGATCGGCTACTCGTAAATGTGCGTGCTCTCAGTCTCCTGAACCGGCGTCTTGGTCTGGTCGGTGGTCATCGATACCGCGAATCGCACGTCGCCCGTCTTGACGCCCTTGACGACCACGCGGTAGGTAACCTTGGCCTTGGGGGCGAGGGAGGCCAGCGGTGCGAACCTGACCATCTTGCCGTCGACCGTGGCCTCGGTTGGGCCGGAGGATGAGACATACTGCTGCTCGGGCGGCAGTGTGCAAACGATCGTGGTGTTGGTGTCAGCGGCCGAGCCCTGGTTCAAGATGGCGATTTCGTACGTCTCGTTCGAGCCAAGCTCGATGGGATCCTCGATATCGATTACTTCCAGCAGGACCGCGGGGATGCCTCGGACTTCCATGGTCGCGGCGCCGGCGGCCTCGGCGCAGACGGCCTTGACCGTAACCGTGTTGCGGACGGTGCCGATCTGCGTTGGTGTCAGCGTGAGCTGTACGGTTTCGACGTCACCCGGCGCCAGGGTGCCCAGGTTCCACGTCACCTGCCCGTTGGCGGCCTTGCCTCCCGCGCTGGCGGCTACGAATTTCGTGCCGGCCGGAAGTGCGTCGACCAGCACGGTCTGGGTTGCGGGTGCGTCGCCGTCGTTTCGTACGGTGATCTCGAACTTGGCCGGTCGGCCCACGTAGCGGAAGTCGGGTCCCGTTTTCGACACAGCCAGCACAGGTTTGCGTACGACCGTGGTGGCGGTGGCCTCGGCTGTCAGACCTCCGTCCTCTGCGGCCCGCGCGGTGTTGACGAACTGACCGGTTCGGGACGCCTGAACGCTGGCCGTGAACTCACGTGCCTGTCCGGCGGCGAGGTCGCCGGCCTCAAACACCAGCGCATTGCGTCCCTCGGCCGTGCTCCAACCGTCGGGCAGTGTGTCGGTCACACGCACGTTGCGGGCTGCACCGGTCCCGTTGTTGCTCACGACGAAACGCAGGGGGATCGGGTCGCACAGAAGGACCTGCTCGGGTGCGGTCTTGGTCAGCGCCAGTTCGGGCTGGACCACGCGCGTGCTGGAGCAAAAGACGGTCTTGAACGTTACGGTCGCACAATACTCGATCTGCTCGAGGCGGTCGGTTTTCCCTTTGATCTCGATGGTCTTGGCTTCGCGCGCGCCGAGCTTCTCCCATTTCCAGGTGGCGAGGCTTTCCTCGGTGCTGGTGGGTTTCGGCTCGATGGTCTCGACGCGGAAGCCGGCAGGGAGTTGCTCGGTCAAGACGACGTCCTGGACCTCGATGCCCGTCAGGTTGGTGACCTTGACGGTGTAGGCCAGGGGTTGGCCGAGGCGGATTTCGACGGGCGCGAGGCGTTCGAGCAACAACACACTGGTGGCTTTGTCACCGGTGGGGTAGGCCTTTTCCCGGCGGGCCATCGTCTGCTCTGCGGGTTGCGCTATGGCCGACGTGGCCACCGTGGCGGCCAGGATTGCGGCCGTCAGCAGCATGCAAAAGACATGTTTAGTAGGGATTCTCATCGTGTCCTCCTTGGTTTGGTCGCGCGGGTTGTCGGCGCCCGGTCAGCGCCGAGCGCGGCGAGGAGGGCGCCGGACGTTTGGCCCGGCGCCCTCGTTGAAGCCGCTTGGTACGTGACTACTCGTATTGGTGGGTGCTCTCGGTTTCCTTCACCTCGATGGTCTGCTGGTCGCTGATCATCGAGACCGTGAACCGCACGTCGCCTGGCCTGAGCGCCTTGGCGACCACGCGGTAGGTGGCCTTGGCCTTCGGGTCGAGCGACGGCAGCGGGGCAAACCTGACGACCTGCCCGTCCACCGCTGGTTGCGTGAGTCCGGTGGCCGACACGTACCCCTGTTCCGGCGACAGCGTGCAGGTTACCGCGATGTTCGTGCCGTCGGCGGAGCCCTGGTTGGTCACGATGATCTCGTAGGTCACGTTACTGCCGACCTCAATCGGGTCATCCAGGTCGATGACCTCCAGCAGGATCGCAGCGATGCCTTTGACCCGCGTGGTGACAGCGGCGGAGCCGTCGGCACACACGGCTGTCGCGGTGGCTGTATTCCGCACGACCCCGCGCTGGAGCGTCATGAGCGTGACACTGACGACCTTGGACGCGCCGGGCTCGATCGTGCCCAGAGACCAGGTCACCTTGCCTTCGGTGAGTTGCCCGTCGTGGCTGGCCTCCATGAACTTCGTTCCGGAGGGAATCATGTCCACGAGCACGGTCTGTCGCGCGGGCGCGTCGCCGTTATTGGCGACGGTGATCTGATAGGTGACCGAACGCCCGACGTAGCGCAGCTCGGGACCGCTCTTGGTGACCGTTAGCCCCGGCTTGCGGACGACGGTCTGGCAGGTGGCTTCTGCGCTCAGGCCGCCGTCGGCTGACGCGGTTGCCCGGTTCACGTACGTACCGGTCCTTTCGGCCTTGACGGTGAACGTGGCCTGCTTGGCCTGGCCGGGCTCGAGGGTGCCGGCTGTGAACCGCACGACCCTCTTGCCGTCCTCGCTTACCAAGCCATCCGGCAGCTCGTCGCTCATCATGACGTTGGCGGCCGGGCCGTCACCGGTATTCCGCACGACGAGCCGGTACGGGATGGGGTCGCAGAGGAGCACCTCGGCTGGACACTCCTTCTCCAGGGCGAGCTTCGGTGCGGCGATCACGGTTGTGGCACACGCGCGGTCAGACAGGTTGTAAGCGGCCCTGACCTCGGCGCAGTTCTCGAACGTGCCCGTACGCATGCCCTTGACCTCAACGGTCATCTCTGCGCGTTGCCCGGCGGGCAGGGTGCCACGCGACCAGGTGAGCCTCTGTCCGTCAACCTGTGCCCCAGGCGAGCTGGAGACGTACTGGATGCCGTCGGGCAGGACGTCGGTTACGACCACGTCGGTGGCGTCGACGTCCGACGGGTTGGACACAACGATGGAGTAGGTGAACTGCTCGCCGACCAATGCCTGTGCGGGTGCCGACTTCTGGATGGCGATTTGGGGTCCGACCCACGTCTTGGTGGTGTGGCCGGTTGCGATGTGTGCCGCCGGTTTGCAGCACTGCACGTCCTCGGGCCGGATGATGTCGATCTTGATGGTGTTGACGCCCTCGGCCGGCTGGGCCTGCTTGAGGGTGACCTTGGCCAGGCCTTGACCGTCTGTCTTGACCGAGGCGGTGACGGCGTTTCCGGGCAGCAGCATGCCGGCGGGCCCGTCGACGATTTCGTAGTTGACGACGTACCCGGCCAGGGGCGTGCTGTCAGAGTACTTCATCACCTTGGTTACGAGTTCGTGGGTAGTGCCGATGGGATTGGTCGCCTCGGGAGGGAACTCCCACGCCACGTCGTACCAGTGCTTGACGACGAAGACCTTGTGCTTCTGCCAGTCGTAGATGCCCGGGGCGTAGGCGGTGACGTAGGTGTCACCCTCGATGGGAGAGGTAATCACGCACCACGTTTGCCCCGATTCGACGTGGACGTCGTCGCCGGGATCGTCGTTGCCCCGCGAGAGCGAATGGCGGAAGTTGTTGGTGTGGGAGATCGCGTAGTCATTGGTGACCTTGTGGCCACGGCTGGCGCGCCACCCACTCTCGTCGACCTCGACGATCTCACCCACACTTCCCTTGGCGATCATCCATTCCACCCGACGGTTGGGCAGCGGCTTGCCTTCGGCGTCCTTGACGGTGGCAATGAGCACGTGCTGCGTCTGAACGGGGTTGACTTCCTCAACCGGCGCGACCTCGAGGGTTACTGCGTGCGGGTCCCAGTTGGTGTAGTACCCGCCCTCGGGCGGCTCGGCGTGGGTTCGGCTCAAGTCACCGGTTGCCGGCCACACGAAGCTGTGTGGGTAGGCTTCGCGGCAACCGCCCAGGCCGAGCGCCACCAGCACAAGCAGCCCGGAAACCAACAGGATGCCTTTGTGTGTGTTCATGTTTTTCTCCTACCAAGGCAGATGCGTTAGAATACAAACGTACGTACTCGTAAAACCTCTATGCGCTCGCCCCGCCGCCGGCCCGTAAGTCCCCCGAACGCCCCTGGATCTGCGACGGATTCCCTGCCGAGACAGCGGGGTCTGAATCGTGGGGACCGGTCAACACATGGGTCTGGCACGGCGTGGGCGCGAATTGTTCGGGCACGGCTGGGGTATGGGGCGCGGTCGGCCCGGTCGCAGGGCTGCCGAGCGCGATTGCTCTTGGATGCGAACCTGTACGAGTAAGCGAAGTCTGGTGTGACGGTTTTCCGTCGGATGGGGCCGCCAAAGTCGGTCGCCTGCACTGCCACCGATTTGTGCTGAGCGTCGCTGCAATGGCTGTTCATTGCCCGGCAGCCCTCGTGTCCATGTCGTTCGCGGGTCGCGCAGGCCAGCCGCGTGGAAGCGCAACCCCCTATATGCGAAGCACTTGGGGCGAAAACCTAATGCACAAAAAATGTTCTTGGCCCGTTGCTGCTGACTCTATGTGCCGTCCGGAAGTAAAGTCAAATCGGCTATGAGGATTTTGGTGGGGTTTGTGCTGTGATCGGTGACCGGCTCATCCGGCTGCCGGGCCGGGGGGAAAGCCGGATTGGTGCGTGCGCACCAGGGGACCCCGGGGGCATCCCCGTCAAAGGACCGGCAGGCCGGGTCTCGCTTCGGCGGGGAAAGAGGCGGCCGAGGTGGAGGTCGGCGATCCGGTACCGGGCGAATCTGTCAGTTGGTGTCGGCGGGGCGGGTAGGGTAGACTTCGGACATGGGGCGTTCAGAGCCGAACGATAGGGCGGTGCTGTCTGAGGCGCTGTCGGCAGGCGAGCAGGTCAGCGGCGGCGCACTGGGCAGTTTGCTGGCGTCGTTTATCACCATGGCGGCCACTGTGGGGTGGGACCCAGCCGTCGCCGCGCTAACGGGGGCGAGCGGCGCGTTGGTGCTTGCGGTGGCGACCGTGTTCGGTGTGACCAAGGGGTGGTGTGCGTCGGCGAGTCGGCAGGAGGCCGAGCAGCGGGCCGAGCAGATCCGGCAGATCTGCACGCAGGGGGCCAATACGCTTGAACTGCTGCGCAAGATCGCCAATCAGGACATCGCCGTGACACTCGACGTATTCACCCAACAGGACATCGCCGAGAGGACGGTGGCGCTGCTTGTGAAGGCTGGATTGGCGCCGGGGGATGGCGCGTTGCCGGCCGACAACTTTGCCGAGGCGGGGGTGGTGGAGAACAAGGATTTCGTCGGGCGAACGGAGATTCTCGCCGAGCTGCACGCACGGCTGGGGCGGGACAACGTGGCGCTGACGCACGAGCTGGCCGGCGCCCAGGCGCTGCGGGGCGAAGGTGGGATCGGCAAGACGCAGATCGCCATATGCTACGCCTACGCCCATGCCGGCGATTACGACGGCCGGTGGTGGATCGACGCCTCAAACGAAGCGATCGACGTGGCGGCCACACGGCTGGCGACGACACTGGGGCTCTCGGTGGGGGCCGAAGACACGCCCGAGTCGATCTGCCGCGAGATTCGTCGCAGGCTGGCGGAACATGGCGGCAGGCACCTGCTGATTCTGGACAACCTGGAAGGGCCGGAGCGATTGAAGGACTTCCTCGTGTCGGCTCCGTCGCGGGTGCTGGTTACCACGCGGCTGGGGAACTTGTCGACCGCACACGTCAGCGAGATACCCGTGTCGGTGTTTGCCCGACACGAGTCGATTCGCTTACTGCGCAAGCATCGCGCCAACCTGGCGGGGGACGAGCACAACGAGGCGCTGTGCGAGGTGGCTGATTGCCTTGGCGATCATGCCCTGGCGGTTGCGCTGGCGGCGGCGTATTTGCGGAAGCGGGCGAACGTGTTACCGGCAGAGCTGCTCGAACGGCTTGCGGGGGTGGACGTGGGCGACAAACGCCATCCCCTCGACGAGATCGACCCGAGCGAGGCGACGGCGGGCTACCGAATGAGGGTAGCGCGGTCGCTGGCGCTGCACCTGCCGGAGTTCTGTGATACGCCGGCGATGGACATTCTGGCCGTGGCGGCGTTCTGCCATCCGGACAACATTCCGATCGATGTGTTTACCAACGCACTTGATTGCCCGCGGCAGGACGTGGAGCGGTGGCTAAGCGCGCTGGCCGACGTGTCGATCGTGAAGTATGGCGAGACGGTGAGCGTACACCGACTGATGCAGCAGGTGGTGCGGGTGGAGATCGGCCCGGAGCGCCGCCGCGAGGCGCTGACGAAGCTGGTGGCGGCGCTGGCCGACAGGTTTGCGAGGGCGCTGGACTATCGCAACTGGGCGATGCAGGATCGATACGCCGCGCATGCCGAGAGGGTGGTGGCTCGCGCGGAGACCGTCGGCGACATCCCCGAGGCGGGTAGGTTGGGCAATCAGCTCGGCGTGTATCTGTGGAACCGTGGTCGCCTGGACGCCGCGCTGGCCGTGCTGAAAGCGGCCGAGCGGATCAACCGCAAGGTCTACGGCGACGAGCATCCGAAGGTAGCGAGAAACGTCAACAACACCGGCGGCGTGCTCCAGGACCAGGGCGATCTGGCCGGGGCGCTGGCGTGCTATCGTGAGGCCGAGCGGATCGACCGCAGGGCCTACGACGACGACCATCCGGAGGTGGCCACCGACGTCAACAACATCGGCAGCGTGCTATACGCGAAGGGTGATCTTTCCGGGGCGCTCGAATGCTTCGAGAAGTCCGAGCGGATCGGCCGCAAGGCCTACGGCGACGACCATCCGGACGTGGCGACCGACGTCAACAACATCGGCGAGGTGCTTCGCCAGCAGGGCGATCTGGCCGGGGCGCTGAAACGCTTCGAGGAGGCCGAGCGGATCGACCGCAAGACCTACGCCGACGAGCATCCGAACGTGGCGACTCGCGTCAACAACATCGGCGAGGTGCTCCGCCAGCAGGGCGATCTGGCCGGGGCGCTGAAACGCTTTCGTGAGGCCGAGCAGATCGACCGCAAGGCCTACGGCGACGACCATCCGGACGTGGCCACCATCGTCAACAACATCGGCCGCGTGCTGAAGGACCAGGGCGATCTTCCCGGCGCGTTGGAGCGCTATCGTGAGGCCGAGCGGATCGACCGCAAGGCCTACGGCGACGACCATCCGGACGTGGCGACCGACGTCGGCAACATCGGAGTCGTGCTCTACGCGCGGGGAGACACGCAGGGCGCGCGCGAGAAGGCACTGGAGGCGTTCGATATTCGCATTCGCAGACTGGGACCGCGGAGTCTGGATACGCTTTCAGGTGCCCGCAATCTGGTGGCAGTTGGGGTCGACCCGATCGCCGAGGCACGGCGGATCGCCGGCGACGAGGTGGCCGAGCAGCTACGGGGCTGGCTGGCGGAGGACGGAGAGAAGCCCGACCCCGAGTCGAGCCAGACCTGACGCGGGCGCTTCGGGCGGCCGTCTCCAATGATTCAGGACCGAAGAACGGACAGCCGGCTAGCGTGCTGCGTTCTCACGACGCGGCGACGGGCTCGGGGGTGTCGGTATGGGTCGCCTGCGTGTCGTCGGTTTCGGCTGTGTCGGCCTGGAGCAGCAGCTCGAGTTCGGAGGGCAGCGACTCATCGAAGCTGCGGATGAAGGCGTCGACGACCATGGGGTCGAACTGCTGGCCGGCGGACTTCTTGATTTCGGCGATGGCGACGTCGGTCGGCATGGCGCCGCGATAGGGGCGCTCGGATGTCATGGCGTCGAAGGCGTCGGCGACGGCGAGGATGCGGCTGGCCAGGGGAATTTCCTCACCAGTGATTCCGTTGGGGTATCCCGAGCCGTCGTACCATTCGTGGTGATGCAGGACGGCTTCGGTGGCCGAGCGGAGGCGCGGGATGTTCTCCAGGATGCGTGCGCCGATCATGCAGTGCTCCTGGATGGCGCGGTACTCATGCCGCCTCAGACGAGTGGACTTCTGCAGGACCGGGTGGGGGATACCGATTTTGCCGATGTCGTGGACCAGCCCGGCCATGTGCAGGGCGCGAAGCTCGGTCTCGCTGCGGATTCCGAGCGTTCGACCGACTCGCACGGCCATCCAGGCGACGCGTGTGGAGTGATTGCAGGTGTATGGGTCGTTGGCGTCCATGGCGCTGGCCAGGGCGCGGATGGAGCCGATCCACTGGTCCTCGCGGTCGGAGGAGAGCATGCAGTTCTTCAGGGCGACCGAGCCGATGGCCGCCAGGGCTCGCAGGACGGCGAGCTGCCGTTTGGTGGGCGGGTGGCTGGACCTTCTCTCGGTGGCGACGACCAGGCCGATGGGCTCGCCCTGCACGGCCAGCGCGATGTAGACGACGTCGTTGATGCTGTGTGAGTCGGTGCGTCGTCCGCGAACGAGCACGTCGGGGGGCATTCGCCGCCAGTTGAAGGCGTGCTCGTCCTCGTCGGGGTTGAGGATGGCCTCGAGGGGGGCACCGGACATCGGGATGCGTACGAGGGATTTTTCCATGGGCAGCCCACGTGCGGCCTCGACGTAGAGTTCTTCGGACGAGGGGCTGAGCATCAACAGGGTGACCCGCTGACAGTCGAGGATGGCGGCCACCTGCTCGATCAAGTCGGTGGCGACGCGGTGTTTGTCGGGCATGACGTGAAGCAGGGTGAACATCGAGCCAATCAGGCCGAGCGAGTCGCTGTCGAAGTGGAGGGCACCGGGCGTACGCTCACCGTTGCCGTTGCGGCGGTTGGCGTGGCCGGGCAGCTCAGGACCGTCGTCGGGCTCATCGAGCCCTGCGGCGACGACGACGTCGCGTCCGCGGCCTTTGGCGGCGTAGAGGGCGCGGTCGGCCCGTCGCAGCAGGTCGTCGGGCGCTTCCTGGCCTGCCACGTCGAGCTGGGCGACGCCGAAGCTGGCCGAGAGGCGTACGGATTCCGAGCCGCAGGGCAGCTTCTCGCAGGCCAGCGAACTCTGCAATTGCTCGGCGACGCGAATGGCTTCCTGCAGGTCAGCGGCGGGCAGCAGGATCGCCAGTTCCTCGCCGCCAAGTCGGCCGACATGGTCTGACTCGCGGACCAGTGCGCGCAGGCGAGCGCCGATGTGACTGAGGGCACGGTCACCGAACGCGTGGCCGTACCGATCGTTGACCTGTTTGAAATGGTCGAGGTCGATCATGATCAGGGAGAGCTTGCCGTTGAGCTGACAGGCGATGGACACCTCACGGGTGAGGTGCTCCATGAACATGCGTCGGTTGAGCAGATCGGTAAGGGGGTCGCGACTGGCCATGCGGGCGAGCAGTTCGGTATGTTTGCGCAACTGCGAGGCCATTTTGTTGAAGTGTTTGGCGCACTGGCCGAACTCGTCCTGCCACGGATACTCGATGACCGTGTCCCATACGCCCGAGGCCAGACTTTGCAGGCCGGTTTGAAGACCGCGCATGCCGCGTCCGAGCCGATCCCATGAAAGGATGCAGAGGTATCCGGACAACACGCCCGCGACGGCGCACAGGGCGATCAGAATCGCCGTTAGCCGGGTGCTCCTGACCGTATGTGCAGCCAGTTGCGAGAAGCGATCTGCGTCTGGTTGAGGACCGGGAGTCATCTGTTGCTGTAGCCCAGCGGTCTCATGCTGGCCGGCTGGTGCGGTGAAGACCTGAGCGCAGGCGCGCCAGTGGCTAATCGCGGTAATGGTCTGTAACGCGATGACGGCGAACATCAGCACGAAAAGCAGCAGGCAGCCCGCCGTGAGTCGCTGTCGAACGGTCATGTTGTCCCCGTCTTTCGGAACGAAGCAGCCCGCGGTTCGGGTGCTGGGTACACCCCGACTGCGGGTACAAAGCGCAAAGATCCGCCAGAGGGCGGCCATGGCATCGCCGACGTTGCGGACCGAGACAGACAGGCTGTTTTGGCGGTGGCTATCGGTCCGTGCCGGCCGGTGCAGCGGCGCCCGACGATCAACCGCAAACATACGATACAAATGTCGTGCTGCCAAAAGCTTCACGTTCTTACACGTCCGGATATACGTCGGGCGGCAAGGGAGGACGGCGAGGTGGGTCGACGGGTGGTTGACCGACACACGCGCGCGGGGGACACTTCGTTTGTTGGCGTCGATGTCGAGGCAGGGCGCAAGGTGTCGCGGGAGTCTACAAAGATGTCACACGAGTTTATGGGACTGTCTCTGGATGTAGCGTTGCCGGTGGCAGGGCGCGTGGACGATCTTATCTCGCGGTTGTCGCTGGGGGAGAAGGTGGGTCAGATGCTTCACGAGGCGCCGGCAATCCGGCGAGTGGGTCTGCCGGAGTACAACTGGTGGAACGAGTGCCTGCACGGCGTGACGATTCAGACGTGGCGTCTTCCACTGAATGGCAGAAACGCGTATCATGGAGGTTGTGTGCTCGGCGGACTTGTGGGGGGCGTAGCCAGACGGGGTTTTTGACATGGCCAAGGCTGACGTAGATCCCGAAGCGTTGAGGCGTTTTGCCAAGGACCTAAGTCGTTTCAACGCCGAACTCCAGAGCCTCACAGCCGGACTTCACGCGCGGATGCTCGGCCTGGAGAGTACCTGGCGCGACCAGGAGCAGCGCAAATTCTTCGACGAGTTTCAGCAGACCATGAGGACGCTCTCTCGCTTCGTTGAGTCGTCCGATCGACATGTGGCCTTTCTTGTCAAGAAGGCAGGCCACATCGAGGAGTACCTTCGGCAGCGGTAGGACGGGTGTATGAGCCAGTTCGCCCGAGTCGACTCGTTTCAGGCCTTGCAGGACTTCAAGGTGTCGCTCTGCAAGTTCGCCGAGGCCGTACGCGTCGCCCTGGACGAGGCAGAGGGCGAGATACGCCGAACGGTCATCTGGCTGAAGCAGGACCAGCACAGCTACTGGAAGGGGCAGGTTCGGAAGCGCACCGAGTTGGTCGCTCGAGCCAAGGCTGCGCTGCAACAGAAGAAAATGCAGAAGACCGCGCTGGGTGGCAAGGCGTCGGATGTGGAAGAGCGGAAGGCGCTCGCGGCGGCCGTCAGACAACTTGAGGAAGCGCAGGAGAAGCTGGCGAACGTTCGTCGATGGGTGCGCCAGTTGGAGATCGAGACGTTCAACTTCAGGGGAACGGTTCAGGGGCTCGAACACGCCGTAGAGGCAGGTGTTCCGAAGTCCACTGGCCAGTTGGATGCGATGATCCGGGCGTTGGACTCCTATGCGGCGCTGGCGCCGCCGAGCATGGAAGAGCCGGGTGAGCTGTCGCAAGGCTATGACGCAGAACCCTCCGCAGACCGCATAGCGACGGAGGCGCCTGACGTGGACGTGCGCGATGACGCGTCGGCGAGGAGGTACCAGTCGCTTCGAGCAAGGACCCCGCCTCAAGGTGTTCGGGACGACACACCCGTTGCCAGACCTGATTCCGGTTGGTCGCGGCGGCCGGACCTCCGCCAGGCGGATCGCGAGGCGCTTGCGGGGCTCGCCGCGGCGGAAGTTCCGCTCGGGCCGCATGACAGGATCGTGATCGCTGTCGGGGCGTGCGAGCACCCTTGTTTGTACTTCGAGCGCCTGGAGTGTGCTGAAACGGGGGACTGTATGGGGTACGTTGGCTTCGCGGATGACCCGCCGGCCACGGAGTACGAGGCCGTGGCGGTTGGCGACCTGCTGGCGATGCGACCTGACTGGACGGAGCTTTTGCAGTTACCGGCCGGGTGGGTGGTCGTGTTGGATGGACAGGCCGTTGAGGCGGTGGTCGACTTGCACGGGAGAGCGGTGTGGCCGAGCGATAGGAGTGCGTTAGGGGGATGAGTCGGCTGGCGCATGCGGCTGGGACGGCGAGGTGGTGGCTGCGTAGGTGGAAGACAGGATGAGCGTCGACGTCGCCCACGGCAAGATCAAACTGCTTTCGAAGGAGCTTCGCATCCAATGGAATCAGACCAGGGCAGTCTGGCGCGACGAAAACAGCAGGAGATTCGAAGCGGAGCATGTAACGCCGCTGTGGGCGCAACTGCGTACGGCCGAGGCGGCGCTGGGGCACATGAGAACCGTCCTGGCTCAGGCCCGACGCGATTGCCAGTGATGACGGGTGGCGACGGGCCTGTCGCTACGGGTTGGGACGCCGGCAGCAGAAAACCATCTGCGAGAGTCGATGGAATACGCATCGCCTGAAAAAGGCCGTACATATCAGGAGATCCAACGAGACGCGCTGCGCGAGCTTCTCGAACTCTCGGCGGAGGGTGTACAGCCAGGGCAGCAGCAGATCGAAGAGCGATGGGTTCGCCAGAAGGACACGGCCCAACGCGACCTTCAGAACACTCTTAAGAGAATCGCGCATCGACGGCGGGCCCTTCAGCGAGAGATCCGGCAAGACCGTGAGGGGCAGGTCCAGCGAATCCGCAGCCGCTTCGAGGGCGAATCGAGGCCGTTTGAAGCGGACACGCAAGCCGAGCGCGACCGCATCGCGGACGAGGTTGAAGCGGCTGAAGTTGAGGCAAAAAACGAGTTGGATCATGAGCTTTGGGTGGCCGAGACCGTCAGCGAGGCCACAAAGGAGGGACTGCGGAAGGAATTTCGCAGGATCCGGAAGCGCGTGTCGGGTCTGCAAGCTCGGGTGGCGGCGCTCGATGACCAGGCCCGGTGGCTGATGGAGCGATATCGGCAAAGGCGCGCGCCGGCCGTCGAACCCACCGAGGTCGAGGAGTCGATCTCGGAGGAGGCGTTGATCGCTTTTCGGCGCGAGCACGAGACGGCGCAGCGGCGCCTCAGCGAACTGGCGGATCTGGGCGTTGCGCAACTGTTCGTGGGCTACCGTCCGCACGTATATGTTGTACTTGTCTGTGCCGGCGCGGTGGGTCTGACCGGGTTGCTCGCGCTGAAGGGGATACCGAACGGTTGCCCGTTCCGTGTGAGCGGCCCACTGGTCGGTCTGGTGGCGATGGCGGTTTCGCTGGCGGCCGGCCACGCTCTGCGCCGGGTGGCTCGGTCTCGCGTGTTGGCTGTATACGTCCCACTGCGTGAGGCCCTGGATGCGGCGGGCAGGGCCTTGGGGTGGTACGTGGAATGGGCGAAGAAGGAGCGTGGCGAGCGGGAGGCGCAGGCGATAGTCAAGCGCGAGCGGAGAGTCCAGAGCGCCCAGGAGCACTTTGATTTGACGGTGACCGAAAGCCGTCGACGGCGGGCGGAAGCAACGCGAAGGCTGGAAGAAAGCTATTCGACGAGGCGCCGGCAACTCGCCGAGTGTCGAGATGGCGACCTGCGGCAAGTCGAGGAATCCCGTCGGCAGAGCGAGGCGGCGGTACGCCAGCGGTACGAGCGTTATCTGAGACTCGCCCGCGAGCGATACGAGCAACGGATCGAGGCGAGTAGGTCGGAGTATGATTCTTCCCTCGCTGCACTCCACGATCGTTGGGACCGGGGGCTGTCCTGCATCGAAGAGTTCCTTTCGGAGACGGCGCGCCTGAAGCACTGCCTGTCAGGCGACTGGCCCGAGGCGAACGGGTTGGCTTCGCCGACTCCCGATGAGCGGGCGGTTTTGCCTCGCTTTGGTGAGTTCCGCGTGGATTTGGGGCGATTGGCCGACGTCGTTCGGGGCCGCGCGGCCTTCGATATCGACCGGTCACGGCGGATCGCGGTGCCGGCCCTTCTGTCCTTTCCCGATCGATGTTCCCTTCTGCTTCAGACCGACCAGAGCGGGCGCAGCCCGGCCATGGAGGCGCTGCGTGCGGTGATGCTTCGACTGCTGACTTCGCTGCCGCCGGGCCGTGTTCACTTCACGGTCATCGACCCGATCGGGCTGGGCGAGCCATTCGCCGGATTCATGCACCTGGCGGACTACGACGAATCGTTGATCGGCGGGAGGATCTGGACCGAGGCGGCACACGTGGAACAACGACTCACGGACTTGACCAATCACATGGAGAACGTGATTCAGAAGTACCTGCGCAACGAGTTCGCCACGATCGAGCAGTACAACCAGCAGGCGGGCGAACTGGCCGAGCCTTACCGCTTTCTTGTCGTGGCGGACTTCCCGACCAACTTCAGCGAGACCGCCATCAGGCGGCTTGGCAGTATCGTAACGAGCGGGGCGCGCTGCGGGGTGTACGCTCTGATTTGTCACGACACGCGTCAGTCGCTTCCGGGGAGTATGGCCTTGGCGGATTTGCAGGCCGCGTGCATCCATTTGACTCACCAGGACGGTGAATTCGTGTGGCAGGACGACGTCTTCGGGCACTTTGCGTTGAGGCTCGATCGGCCGCCGTCCGAAGAGCGTATGACGGAAATCATGCGCAACGTGGGAAGCCGTGCGATTGCCGCGAAGCGCGTGGAGGTGCCGTTCGACAGCGTGGCCCCGCCCGCGGATCGTCAATGGACGGACGACAGCAAAGAGGACCTGCGCGTCCCGATTGGCAGATGCGGTGCGACCCGTTTGCAGTACCTCAGGCTCGGACGGGGGGTTGCACAGCACGGCTTGATCGCGGGCAAGACGGGCTCGGGCAAGTCGACGCTGCTACACGTGATTATCACCAATCTCGCGCTGTGGTATCCTCCGGATCAAGTCGAGTTTTACCTGGTCGACTTCAAGGAAGGTGTGGAGTTCAAGTCTTACGTGGCGAACGATTTGGCTCACGCTCGGGCGGTCGCCATCGAGAGCGACCGGGAGTTCGGCTTGAGCGTGCTCCAGCGGCTTGACCGGGAGATGGCGCATCGTGGCGAGCTGTTTCGGAGCGCCCGGGTGCAGGACCTGACCTCGTATCGACAGAAGACGGGCAATACGCTGCCCAGGACGTTGCTGATCGTCGACGAGTTCCAGACGTTCTTCACGGAGGACGACAAGCTTTCTCAGGACGCGGCCATCCTGCTGGACCGACTGGTGCGTCAGGGGCGCGCTTTTGGCATCCACGTTTTGCTGGGGTCGCAGACGTTGGGCGGGACATCGGGACTGGCACGCAGCACGATGGGGCAGATGGCCGTTCGCATTGCTCTTCAGTGCAGCGAGGCTGACGCCCAACTCATTCTTGACGACGACAATGTCGCGCCGAGGCTTCTTTCGCGCCCTGGTGAAGCCATTTACAACGACGCAAGCGGTCTGGTGGCGGGCAACAATCCGTTTCAGACGGCATGGCTGCCTGATCGGCGGCGGGACGAATGTCTGGCCCAGGTGGCCGAACTGGCCCGCCAACGATGTCCCGAGCGTGAGCCCATGATCGTGTTCGAAGGAAATGCCCCAGCAGACATCCGAAAGAACCGGCCGTTGGCGGCGCTTCTTGATAGAGACTGTTGGCCTGCGGTTTCCGGTCCGCCGCGGATCTGGCTTGGCGAACCCGTGGCCATCAAGGACCCGACGTCGGTGGCGTTTCGGCGTCAGAGCGGGTCCAACCTGCTTCTAGTGGGTCAGCGCGATGAAGCGGCTATGGGTATCATGACCGCGGCATTGGTGTGCCTGGCGGCTCAGCGCTCGCCCGAAGCCGTGCGTTTCTTCATCCTGGACGGCAGTCCGCCCGACTCGTCGCACGCCGACCTGTTGGGGCAGATCGCCGACATGCTGCCGCACACCGTCCGCATGGTGAGCTTCCGGCAGGTCGCCGAGACGATCGCCGAGCTTGCCCGCGAGATGCAGGCCAGGCTGGAGACCTCGCTGCCTCCGGTGGCCGACATCTACGTGTTGATCTACGGCCTACAGCGATACCGGGTTGTGCGACGCCAAGAGGAAGATTTCGCCTTGTCCACGCTGGAGGCGGAGGCACCTGCGTCGGCCGACAAGCAGTTCGCTGAGTTGCTTCGCGAGGGGCCGGCGCTGGGAATGCACACGCTGGCGTGGCTAGACACACCGGCTGCCCTGGATCGGACATTGGACCGGCAGGCGCGAGGTGAGTTTGACGGTCGTGTGTTGTTCCAGATGAGCGCGACCGATTCGAGCAACCTGATCGATTCGCCTGTTGCCAGCGACCTGGGGTTCTACCGGGCGCTGCTGTACAGCGAAGAGCTGGCGCGGTTGGAGAAGTTTCGTCCGTATGCGCGTCCCGACTACGAATGGCTGCGGCAGGTCGGCACGCGACTGGCGGCAAGAACAAGGGCTCCTGGCTCAAGCAGTAACAGTTCTTAGCGCTCGATCGAACAGTCTGTCCACGACGTGATGGCAACGGCCGCGCCTGGGTTGTGCCGCCGGAGTCGGCGAATCCACGTTCAAACTCGTTACGCAATCCACGAGCACGGCCGCGGCGTCAGCTTGGTGTCATAGCCTCTCACGTGGCTGGCAGAAGACGGTCGGCTGCGGTCTCAAAAAGAATATGATGGATCCGTAGGATCTGGTCGTAGTCGAAAGGTATCTTCGCGTCGGCGAAGCCATGGGCGCTTTCGAAAGTCATGCTCAGTGCGGCACCGGTGTGCCAGGCCATGCTCGTAAGATTGAGGGCGGGCGGGACGGTTCCGCGTGGCCCGTCTTCTCGAACGGCGGGAACGGCGGCATGTGCCAGATCGACGTCGTCGAGACCGGCATGGAGCGCGGCTGCGAACTCAGCGATGTCGTGCTTGACCGCTGTCGCAACATAGGCCGTCGGCAGGACGCTGGGCGGTGCCTCGTGGCTGTGGAGATTGATGAAGATGTCGGGCGCCTCCTGGCGGATCGTGTCCAGAACGGCCTTGGTGGTGCTGCTCATCGGTGCCGGCCACTCGTCGTGCATCATGTTCACCCCTGCATCGTCGAAGTAGCCGCCGAGGAAACCGATGTCCCCGCGCATGGGATGAACGGTCTTGCAGCCCGGCCAGCCCCAGAGCGAGCCGTCCCGACGAGTGCCCTGTGCCACCCGATGCATCTCCCGGGCGGGCAGGCCGACCCAGCCGTCGTAAGGCACACGGGCGCGCCCGTCCGGGTTGGCCAGCGGGACGATCAGCAGACGAAGTCTTGCCAGCTTGGCGGCGAGCCGCGACTGCTCGCGCCCGACAATGTCTCTGCCCGACTCGAGGATTCGGATGGCCGACAGGCAGCCCATCATGCCCTCGACCTCGGCCCCGTGGACCCCAGCCATCAACAGCAGCACGGGATTGGTGCGAACGCCCGGACCGCGCCTAAAGAACGCGTCGGGCGATCCGGCGCCCAGAGCCGAGTTGAAGTTGGCTTGGCCTCGAAGCTCGGGCTCGGGCCGGCCGTATTCGACGAGCTTGACTGACCGCCCCCCCGGCGAGACGCTCAATTCGCGTACGACCCCAACGCGGATCTCGGTGTCGAGGACGTGCTGTATCTCGTGTTCGCGCGACGTCCACCAGGGCGGTGTGGGTGTGTCGCTGCGGAGGACGCGGTCGAGCGGTTTATGGTCGTTGATTGGCATAGACATGTGGTTCCCCGTGCTTGAGCGGCAACGCTTACCCTTACACAGAAAGTGACGCCACAGCGCGGCCGTCTGCCAGTTGGGCAGCCGCTGCGCAAGGGTAGTGCATAAACGGCGTGCGGGAAAGCCTGGTTTACGATGACAGGATCGCTGGCGGGATGCGGTGCAAACGTTATGCTGCCGTCCGCCGGCGAGGTGCTGCTTGATCGGACCGAAGGGTTCCGGTCGGCGGGAAGCTGTTCGGGGCGGTTTTGCATATGCAGGCTGCAGTGATGCAAAATCGAGTCGGGTAACGTGAGGACAGGCGCTATGATGTTGTCGCGAATCGAGATGATGTTTCGGAGGTTGTGGGCGTTGGTTCTGTGTGTCGCTGTTGCGGGGGTGGCCGCTGGGCAGGCCACTACACAGGCAACCGGGCAGCGGTGGACGCCGGTCGGGCTGTGCGGCGGGGGGGGGCTGGCTCATCCGGCCATCTCGCCTCACGATCCCGGCACGATCATCATGGAAACCGACATGGGTGCGAAGTTTCGCAGCCACGACGGCGGTCGATCGTGGACGTCGATCCATCACGCCCAGATCGGCTCGTCGTTTCGCAGTTGCCCACCCGTGTTCCATCCAAAGGTGCCGGGCAAGGTTTATGCCATCACCGATTTCGGCGGCTACCAGATCTGCGTCAGCACCGACAACGGTCAATCGTGGACGCACTGGCCCGAGCAGCGTCTTGCCCAGCGCAAGACGATTCGCCGGATGAGCTTCGATCCCGACTTGCCGAACCGCCTGATCATCGGCAACGCCGAAGGTGACGTGTATCTGACCGACGATGACGGCAAGACTTGGCGGCAGGCGAAGGGCATCGGCGGTGGCAGCGTGTTGGGTATCGTCACCGAGCGCAGCGGTCCATCGGACGCGCCGCGCGGATACTACGTGGGCACCACCGCGGGCGTGTTCCGGTCGAGCGACGACGGTCGGACCTTCGAAAAGATCGTCGCGGGTCTGCCTGTCGGTGCGGAACTGCGAAGCTTCGACGGCGGCTCGGATGGTAAGCAGACCGTGCTTTACGCCGTCACTTCGTGCGAACTCGCTGACGGCAAGCTGGTCGGCGGGGTCTATGTTTCGGTTGACAAGGGCACGTCGTGGCAGCGGTGCATGAATCCCGATATCAACGTACAGACCAAGCGCTTCGACCAGTGGGGGGGAGGCGACCTGCCGAACTATACGTACATCAGGGCCAACGACGTGAATCCGCGCAGGGCGTACGTGTATTGCCGTGGCACGAGCTACTTCCCACCGAACCACAGCACGATCTATCGCACGGACGATGCGGGTGCCAGCTGGTCGGAGACGTTCTACGTCGACCCGCGGTTCAAGCAGTTCAACGTCGAGCACGATTGGATGACGCATTTTCGCGGTACGAGTTGGGTGGGGGCGCCGATTTCGATGGAGATCAGTCCGTCCGATCCGGACGTCCTCATCCGCGCCGACGGGATGTTCGCATTCCTCACCACCAACGGCGGCAAAAGCTGGCAGGCCTGTCACGCCGTGCCGGCCGGTCCTATCGGTGACGACAATAAGCTGTTCTGGCGCAACAACGGCCTGGTGAACACGACCACGTGGCACTACTACGTCGATCCGCACGAGCCGCATCGGCACTATATCGCCTACACGGACATCGGCTTTGCCCGTTCCGAGGACCACGGCACGACGTGGCGGTGGTGGGGCCCGCTGCCGCGCGATCCGAACGAGGAGGGCGGCAAGGAAACCCCCGTGCCGCCTGCCTGGCGGAACACCTGCTACGAGCTGGCGTTCGATCCAGACGTGCCGGGAAAGATGTGGGGCGCGTTCTCGGGTCTGCACGACGTGCCGAACGAGAATTCCATCTGGCGGACGATCGGCACGACCCATCAGAAGGGCGGCATCTGTCGCACGGACGACTTTGGCGTGCACTGGCAAGTTGCCGGCAGCGGACTGCCCGACAAGCCGATGCTGTCGATCGTGCTGGATCCGACCAGCCCCAAGGGCAGCCGGACGCTCTATGCCTCGGTGTTCGAGGACGGGGTGTACAAGTCGACCGACGACGGCGCCACGTGGCAGCGGTGCGAGGGCCAGCCGGGATCGGACTTCAATCGTCGAATGTGTCGACTGATCCGGCATCGCGACGGGAAGCTGTTTGCGATGGTGACGGGCAAGCGCGTTCGCCGCGACGGGCCGTTCAGCAAAGACGGAGCGGGGCTCTATCGCTCGGACGACGAGGGCAAGACGTGGCAGCATCTGCATCCGTCAAATGTCCTTCTGTACCCGAAGGATTTCGACGTCGATCCAGCCGACTCTAACATCATCTTCATCGGCGCCTGCGACGCGCCGGACGAGAGCGGCACGGTCGAGCAGGGCGGGTTGTATCGCACGCTGGACGGCGGTAAGACGTGGAAGCGTGTCGCTCGCTATCGGCCTACGTATTTCGGGGCGAGCTTCCATCCGCGTCGCAAGGGATGGGTCTACGCTACCGGCTGCGGGTGGAGTCGCAGCTTCGGCGACGGCGGGCTGTGGCTCAGCCGCGATTATGGCCAGACGTGGGAAGCCTTCACGCAGCTTCCGTTCGCCAGCATTCATCGCGTAACGGTCGATCCGGAGGACGATTCGGTCATCTACGTGACCAGCTTCGGAGGCAGCGTGTGGAAGGGGCCGGCCGAGCCGCTGTCTCGGTGATCGGCTCCACGCTGGCTGGCTGTGCGTCGCGCCCGTGTTTCTCACGGAAGGACGCGAAACGACGCGCGCAAGAGATCCTCGTCTCGCGAGGAGCAGCCGACCATCAGCTCGAACTCGCCCGGCTCGACGACCCGCTGCAACTCGCGGTTGACCAGCGACAGGCGTGCGCACGGCAGTTCGAACGCGACGGTCTTGGTCTCGCCGGGTTCGAGCGCCACCTGCTGGAACGCCTTGAGCTCCTTACCCGGTGTGGTGACGGAGCTATAGACGTCGTTGACATAGAGCTGAACCGTCTCCACGCCCGAGCGGCGGCCGGTGTTGGTGACATCAACGATCGCGCGCAGTACCTCATCGATTCGCAGTTCGGTCTTGTCGATCCGCAGATTTGCATATTCGTAGGTGGTGTAGCTGAGTCCGAACCCGAAGGCAAACAGCGGCCCGTCGAATAGATCGACGTAGCTGCCGCCGTGCCAGCCGGGGATGTGGTTGTAGTAGACGGGCTGCTGGCCGATGTGTCGCGAAAACGAGATGGTCAGCTTGCCGCTGGGGTTGCGGTCGCCGAAGAGCACGCCGGCTACGGCCTTGCCGCCCTCGCTGCCGGGATTCCATGCTTCGACGATGGCGGCTGCGTGCTCGGCGGCCCACGCGATCGTCAGCGGCTTGGTATTGATCAGCACCACGACCGTCGGCGTGCCGGTGGCCTGCACGGCCTCGAGCAACTCCTGCTGTCCGCCCGACAGGCTCAGGTCCGCCCGATCGTGTCCCTCGCCGGTCAACTGCTTGGTGTCGCCCACGACCACGACGGCCACGTCAGCCTTGCCGGCCAGTTCGGCGGCGTGTTGAATCTGCTGAATGTCCGGCTCGATCACGTCGCAGCCCCTGCAATAATCCACCGCGACGGAGGATCCGGCCCGCTGCCGGATCCCGTCGAGCACGGTCACGATGT
Organism: Phycisphaerae bacterium; assembly: GCA_035530655.1. Taxonomy (GTDB): domain Bacteria; phylum Planctomycetota; class Phycisphaerae; order UBA1845; family DATKUK01; genus DATKUK01. The sequence goes on along the minus strand of DATKUK010000131.1, from coordinate 46,466 downwards.
TTTCACGCGGATGCAGGTGTCGATACACGCCGTCATGGTCCACCAGTGCCGACCAATCGCCCAGTTGCGCGACTACGTCGTCTGCGTTGGGCCCGAGCACGGCGATGCGTTGGACGTCGGGCTTGAGCGGCAGCAGGCCGTCGTTTTTCAGCAGAACGATCGACTCGTAGGCCGCCTCCAGTGCGGCGTCGCGGTGGGCGGCGCACCGAAGGGTCTGCTTGACGGCTGACGGATCGAACCCTCGCCTTTGATCGAACAGCCCGAGCTTGAACTTCAGTCGCAGGATGCGGCGGCAGCTCTCGTCGATGTATTGCTCCTTCAGCCGGCCGCCTTTGACGGCGGCGATCGCCAACTCGCAAAACTCGGGCGTGCTCATGGCCATGTCGTTGCCCGACTCGACGGCCAGGCAGACCGCGTCGGCCATCGTCGGACAGACCTTCTGAAGCGTGTGCATCCATCCGATGTTGTTCCAGTCGGTTACTACGAAGCCCTCGAACCCCCATTGCTCCTTGAGGGTCTCGCGCAGCAGCCAGGGGTTGGCGGTGCAGGGCGTCCCGTCGATGGCCTGGTAGGCGGTCATGAACGTGGCGCAGCCGGTGCGAGCGGCTGCTTCGAACGCCGGCAGAAACACGGTGAGCATGTGGTGGCGAGACAACTCGGCTTCGGATGCGTCGCGCCCGCCCTGGGTCTGCGAGTAGCCGGCGTAGTGCTTGGCGCAGGCGAGAATGCTCGTCGGGTCGGACAGGTCGGCCCCCTGGTAGCCGCGGATCATCGCACAGGCCAGCTCGCCGATCAGGTAGGGGTCCTCGCCGAACGTCTCGCCGATCCGTCCCCATCGCAGATCCCGGGCGATACACAGCACCGGAGAGAACGTCCAGTGGATGCCCGTGGCCGACGCTTCTTTTGCGGTGATCCGCCCGACCTGTTCGAGCAGCTTGGGGTTCCACGAGCTGGACATGGCAAGCTGCGTGGGAAACACGGTGGCGCCCGGATGGAGGGCGTGGCCATGAATCGCGTCGATAGCGCACAGCAGGGGGATACCCAGTCGCGTCCGCTCGGCCTCTTCTTGAACCGGGGCGAGGTCTTCGCCGAGTAAGTGCAGGACCGAGCCGACATGGTGATCGCGAACCCACGCGATCGGGTCGCGTCGCCCGTCGACCTGGCACATCTGCCCGACCTTCTCAGCCAGCGTCATCCGGGCCAGGAGGTCGTCTGTCCGCCGTTCGATCGCAAGATTGGCGTTTCTGTATGCAGGTACGTCCGACATGTGGTTATTCCTTTCGCGCCAGGCTGTACTTGCGCGACAGCATAAGCCAATCGACCCCAGAGCTGAAGGTCCTTGTGTTCGGGCAATGTGCGGGAGAGGTGATGTCTACGCAAAGACGAGGTAGCCCAGCCGGGCCGCATCATTGCGGTATTCATAGCCCTGGCACCAGGCAACCTGCCGGTTGCGGAGAACAGAGGGGTTCGAAAGGATGTTGAGCCGCCATCTGTCCCCTCTTTTGGCCCGGGTGCCCAGTTGCCGCCACGGGATCTCGACGTCGCATCGCCACGACGAGTCGGTGTGTTGGAACGTCGAGTCGAACGCGCGCCAGGGCCGCGCGGGCTCGCTCTCGATGCGCCCGTTACCGTGTTCCACGAAGGCGTGGGCCATGCCGCCTTGCCCCTCGAAGTGGACATCGAAGGCCAGCACTCGATTGCCGGTGTTACCGGGGTCGAGGCGAATTCGCATGAAGCCGTTCTGGTTGATCGTTCCGCGGTTTGCGTCCCACGTGGCTTTGCGCTGAGGCCATTCGATGTTGTGCTCTCGCAGCGACAACTTCAGGCCACGCTTGGTATAGGTAGCCCGGCAGTCGCAGCGGTCGACCCCAAAGAAGTCGTATCTGCGGAAGAAGGACGCGAAGTCCTCCCAGCAGGCCTGTCCCCAGCGGTAGCACTGATCGTGCACCATGGCTCGAAAGCCTTCATCAGGCGCGAGGCTGTTGTCGATAGGGCAGGTCATCGCCGGGGCAGTAAGCCAATCGATCTGGGCGCGGAGATGCTCTGCCCACGCCAAGACGTTGTCTCGATAGAGGGCGTGCCTCTTATGCGTTAGCGCCTCAAGCGATTCTTCGGCGGCCGCCAGCGCCTGGCGGAGCAGCCGCCGATTTCGCTCGACCATCTTGCCCCGCACGGATACGTAGGGACGGCACAGCCGCCGAATCTCGTTGTAGCGTTCGTGCGACCGCAAGTAGGCTCGCAGGGCGGCGAAGGGAACGTCCTCGTTCTTGTAGGAGAGGATGGCGGTAATCTGCGCTGCATCCTTCCGCGGGCTGTAGGGCCCGCTGGCCGTCGTCGAACAGAACGAATCGGTGTCGGCCAGGCGCGAGCCCAGCATTTTCGCACTGTCGAACATGAGGTCTCGTGCCCGGTGCAGATGCCGAAAGAAGCTCGCCTTGCTGTCGGTGAAGTAGCAGGAGTACAACTGGCAGGCGATCTCGATCTCGCGCCAGATGCGCTCGCCGTTGGCAACGTTGCGGCCGACCTGCTCGATCAAGATTTTGTCCGCCGCAGGTCCGGCTGCACGCCGGTATCGTGCGATGGCCTGGTTCGACCGGCGGATGTGAGCGCAAATCTGCCGCACGATCGCACATGGATGGTTGGTGGGTTTGCGCCGGATTCGCGGGTTCACGTAGTCGATGACGGCTTGCGTGTCTTCCGGCAGCACCCTGACATGCCTGTCGCGCACGGCCCAACTTCGCCACGAGACGTTATGGGGGATGCGGCCGATGCGATTGACGAACGACATCGGGTAGTAGAAGAACGGCTCTTGATAGTGCGAGAAGCGTCCCGGGTAGAGGTATCCCTCCTGTGACGATCCATAGCAGAACTGGCGGTATTGCCTGAGGATAATCTGGCTGGATTCGACGATGGCTTGGCGGGCTGCCTCACCGGCCCCGGGGCTTGTCGCGAAGGCATCTGCGTAGCGCCTGGCCCAGACGACGCGGGTGGGTTTCTCGGCCCGGACGTAATCCACCACAGCGTCGAGGTGGCCGACGTTCATACGGGCATGATCGCGCTCGCGCTGCGGGAAGACGGCGGCATCGGGCAGGCGCGACAGCAGTAGCTCGTACGTCGACTGAAAGGAAATCGAGTCGGCTCCCTTGCGTTCGATGCTGGCCAGCAGGGCGTGGATATAGTCCGGGTCGGTCCACAGCTTTGTGCTGATGTTCGTGCCGCAGTTGTGACACGGCCCGATGCTGAAGGCGAACTCCACGTCGGGCAGGGCATGTTTCCACACTTTCACGCGATCGTCGGCAGAGGGGTAGTAGTAGACGTCGGCGGTCTCGTGCGATTTGTGGATCAGCCCTTTCGGGCCCGAGTAGGGCGCCAAAAGCGCCTTCATGGCTTCGACGTCACTGAAGCCCCACAGTCGAAAGAACAGCGCCGGCTTGTGGTGCATGCGATTGGCGACGGCGAAAAGCGTCCGTTTCATCAAACGGGCGGCGCTGCCTGCCGACTCGAAATTCATGAACAGTCCGTCCAGCGCCGGTAACGTCTGAAAGGTTCGCCGATAGATGTAGCGGTTGTACGTGTCGACGGCGGGGTGGTCGCAGGCGGCCAGGCGGGCGCCGGCCTCGGACAGGCCGAGCTTGAGGTGATCGGCCAGCGCCTGGGTGAAGTGCGATACGTAGTGGTGCAGGAACGTTCGCAGTCCGTACCTTCTAGCCATCCTGAAGAACCTGGCTAGGCCCTCGAAGTTGTGTCTCCTAACGGCGGCGGGCTTATCGGTGGCATGAGCAAAGCCCTGGTAGTCGAGGAAGTGCTCAAAGGGGTGATAGCCGGCATACACCACCACGGCGTTAAAATGGCGTCTCGCCAGCTCTTGAAAGAGGGCCTCAAGCAGTCGGTCGCTGTATCGGGTAATGGGCCGCTCCTGCCCGGCATGGCTGCCGCGGGCCTGGCTGGGTATGCCCTCGAAGCGGACCTCGTGCTTGTAGAATCGGGTCTTGAACCTGATGGGTTGCGTGACGTTTCTGGTGGCGGCGCTGTGGAGTTGACGGGCGATTTCCAGAAGCCCGGCGATCGTACCGACGGGCGTAGAGGCTGTCAGCCGCAGCGTTCGACGAGACCAGGAGACTGCGTAGCCGTCGCCAATGGCCTTGGTTGGCGACACCAGAAGCAGCTCGCGGGTGCCCAGGCGCAGCCGGCTGGTCTGCACCGAGGCTTCGGGCATCTGGCTCAGCGCCCAGCGGACGCCGTGGGTAGCTTCACCGAACCGCTGTGCCAGCAAGTCTCGTGCAGTTGGCAAGGAACGGCTCCTGTCTGCGGCGACGTTGCGTCGAGGCGACCAGGCGGCACGATTGTAGGGCGCGGGGCTTTGTCGTGACAGGCCAACAGCAAGGCAGCATGGTGTGATCTCGAAAAGGCCTGTGGCTTGGGGGTTGAAGCAGGCGGGCGTTCGTGGGATGGTGACACATTCGCCGCCGGTCTGCGGCTGGATCCGCGAGCGGCTGTGTGTATGGATGAAGGAGTGAATCGTGGAAGTGATGCGTTTGGGTATGATTGCCACCGGGGGACGGGGCGGTATGTACAAACAATGGATGGAGGACCCGCGTGTGCAGGTGGTTGCCGGGGCCGACGTGAGCGCCGAGGCCCGTCAGGCTTTTGCCGAAGCCCTGCCGGACGCCCTGGTCACCGACGACTACCGGCGGGTGCTGGACCGCAAGGACATCGATGCGGTCGCGGTGTGCACGCCCGACTTCTTGCACCACGAGCACGCCGTGGCGGCCTTACAGGCGGGCAAGCACTTGTTCTGCGAGAAGCCGCTGGCCATCACCGTCGAGCACTGCGACGACATTCTGCGTGCGTGGAAGCAGGCCGGCGTGCGGATGATGGTGGGCTTCAACATGCGGTATGCCTACTTCTGCGTGAAGATCAAGGAGCTGGTGGACGCCGGCGCCATCGGCGAGGTGAAGACGGCCTGGACGCGCCATTTCGTAGGTTGGGGTGGCCGCTTCTACTACCATGACTGGCATGCCAGCCGCAAGAAAACCACGGGCCTGCTGCTGCAAAAGGCGACACACGATCTGGATATCATGCATTGGGTATGCGGCTCGCACACGGTCCGGACGGCCGCGTTCGGGGCGCTGATGCACTACGGAGGAGACAAGCCCAACGATCTGCGCTGCAAGACGTGTGACATTCGCGAGAGCTGCCTGGAGGAGGCATCGAAGTGGAACGGGCATGACGACGAGTGTGTCTTCCGCAAGGAGGTCGATGTCGAGGACGTCTCCGTGATGATCATGCAATATGCCAACGGCGTTCAGGCCGCCTATCAGCAGTGCCATTTCTCGCCCGAGTACGAGCGGAACTACACGTTCATCGGCACCGAGGGTCGCATCGAATCGGATGAGCCGCACGGCAAGGTGTATCTGTGGCGCCGCACGCCCGGCAAGAATCAGACCGAGCCCACCGAGGTGTTCGAGTGTCCGTCGCGTCACGGCGGACACGGGGGCGCCGACCCGAAGATCGCCAAGGACTTTGTGGACATGGTGGTCGACGGCGTGCGGCCTCGGGCCCGGGCCGTGGACGGTCGCTGGTCGGTGGCGGCCGGTGTGTGCGCCACCGAGAGTATCCGCAACGGCGGGACGCCGGTGAACGTGCCGCCGCTGCCGGATGACCTGGCCGATCTGGGCGATTGCCCACAGGCGTGAGTGGGGTCGCCCTGCGTGATCTGACTACGGGCCTGCCGATGCGGGTCGGCTCGCGCCGGTGACAGGGCGGGCGCCCACCCGGACGTCTGCAGAGTCAGCTCTGTTTGCCGCTGAGCACGTGCTCCTGGTCGCGCCGAAGATCATCAGGGCGGAAAGAGTAGTGGTAGTTGTCCAACAGCGTGGTCAGCAGGCGGTAGGCGCGCTCGATATGGTCGAACTTCCTGGTCGCCTGTTGGCGATCCTTGGCGCTGCATCGATCAGGATGATGCCGAACTGCCAAGCGGCGGTAACGGCGCGTGAGGTGCTGAGCGGTGATCAACTCGCCCAACCCGAGCATCTCGCGTGCCCACACAACGTTTTCAGCGGTGACGCGCATCTCGCCGCGAAGGGGCGTGCCGTGCGTCAGTTTGGGTGGGAGCGGCTCGTCGGCGCTCCACAGGCCCTGACCGAACTGGCGGAGGTGCTTGAGGTCGGCATCCTCCTGATCGCGCCGGATGTCATCGGGACGCAACGAGTAGCGATATCGGCGAAGCACGTCCAGTAGGAGTTGGCGGGCCGCGGATATCTGCTGGAAACGCCTCGCGCAGTCAGCCTTCTGCACTTCGGGGCACCGATCCGGATGGAACTGTGCGGCAAGTCGGTGGTACGCGTCCTCGATTTCCTCATGCGCGGCCGTATCAAAGAGGCCCAGTTCACGGCGGCTCTGAACGATCGTGTCGACACTAAGCGTGCGGCGTTGCCGGATCGGTCGCGTATCAGGCATGGCGTGCCACCAGACAGCAATGGAATCCGTGGAAAGCATAGCTGCGGCGTCTGCCGTTCTCAACCTGGAGGGGATTTGCGACCGTACGTGCCAACGGCTAAACTGGCAGAATAAGCGACTGAACCCCGATGGCTTGGCAGGTCGAGGTGTTTGATGATCCGTCTCGGTTTCCACGGCGCGGCGCAGGAGGTAACCGGCTCGCTGCATCTGCTCGACGTCAATTCCACTCGCATTGCGCTGGATTGTGGCCTGTATCAAGGGCGCCGAGCCGAGGCCACGCGTCGTAATGTTACGCATCCCTGTGATCCGGCCGATATCGACGCAGTCATCCTGTCGCACGCCCATATCGACCATTCGGGCAAGTTGCCGAGGCTGGTGAAGGATGGCTTTTCCGGCGCCATCTACGCCACACCGGCCACGCGGGATCTGTGTGCGCTCATGTTGGCCGATTCAGCCCATATCCAGGAGGAAGATGCCCACTACATCAACAAGAAGCGTCTCCGCCGCGGCGAACCGCCCGTCGAACCGATCTACACGAATCAGGATGCGGTTCGCACGGTGGCGCTGATGCACGCGGTGTCCTATGGTCGACGGTTTCACGTAGTACCGGACGTGACGGCGCGCTTCTTCGACGTGGGGCATATTCTGGGCTCAGCCGGCGTCGAGATCGAGATCAACTCGAACGGCCGACCGCACCGCAAGCTCGTGTTCACCGGCGATCTCGGCAGGTTTGACACGCCGATTCTGCGCGATCCCTCGCCGCTGCCTCCGTGCGACTACCTGATCTGCGAGAGCACGTACGGCGGGCGTCGCACGGGTCCGGCCGGTGATCTAAAGGGCCAGCTTGAGGCGGTTTTGCAGGAGACGTTTGCGCGGCGCGGCAAGGTCATCATCCCGGCGTTCTCCGTCGGGCGAACGCAGAATGTGGTGTACTACTTGGCGCAACTGGTGCGCGAGAACCGGATCAATCGCGTACCCGTGTACATCGACAGCCCGCTTTCGGTCAGTGCCAGTGAGGTCTTCAAGCTCCACCCCGAATGTTACGACGAGGACGCCCTGGCGTTCCAGACGCGGGCGGGAGACGTCTTCGGCGCGGACTGCTGCACCTATGTCCGTGACGTCGAGGAGTCGAAGAAGATCCATCGGCGGCGATCGCCGTGTGTGATCATCTCAGCCAGCGGTATGTGCGAAGTCGGGCGCATTCTCCATCACCTCAAGAACAACATCCGCAGTGCACGCAACACCATCCTAATTGTTGGTTACCAGGCTGCTCACACGCTCGGACGTCGTCTGGTGGAGCGGGAGCCGAAAGTGCGGATCTTCGGTCAGCAGTACCGCGTCAAGGCCGAGGTGAAAGTCCTCAACGGGTTCAGTGCGCACGCCGACGCGGATGAACTGGCGCGCCTGACGAGCCCCGTGGGTCCGGGCTGTCGGCAGGCGTTCGTGGTCCACGGCGAGCCGGATCAATCGGCCGCCCTGCAACAAACCATGTCGGGCAACGGGTTCGGGCGCGTCGAGGCACCCCAGCCGGGTGAAACTTTCACGTTGGAGTAGGAATCTATCTCAAGAAGGCTTCCTGAGGCGATGGAACACGCCTGGACCTTCCCAGGGGGAGCCATTTATGCCCAGGGCGAAACGTAAGGTCAGGCGGTTGGAGACCATCTGGCGATCTCCGGACGATCTCAGCGAGATCAAGGCAGACCTGTTAGATCCACAATACCAGACTTTGCCAATGCGAAAACGACTGCGACCGTGATGATGGCGACGACGGCCGCAACGCAGGCGGCAAGCACTCCCGCCTTTACCCAGCCGTGTGGCAGCGCCTTCTGGCGGGCTCGGTAGATCTGACCGACGGCTCCACCTACAACAAGCAGAGCGAACAAGTCCCAAGCAGCCTCGTGGCGAAACGTAGCCCGGCACATCCAGTCAATGAGGAGCCCGAAGACCAGTACGGTGTAGGCCCATTTGTAGCCGGCATTCTCGACAGCCACCGTCCGCTCGTCGCGGTCCACGCCTCCGTGGGCACTCATAACTTGTCCTCCAGAAAGAAGAGCTCTTCGACCCGCTTGTCCAGGCGTCGGGCCAGGAGCAGGGCTAGCAAGGCCGAGGGGTTGTACTGACCAGTCTCGATCGAACTGATGGTTTGGCGGGTCACGCCGGCCAGCAAGGCGAGTTGCTCCTGGGATAGACTTTTCTCTGCACGTGCGACTTTCAAGCGGTTACTGAGGCGGAAATCCGGCATGGTGTGATTCTCCTGCCTCCATAATACTTCATCAATCACGAAATGTCAAGCATGCTTGGCAATTTGACGGGCATAGCAGACATAATGGCCCCTATACTTGGCGCCAAAAGGCTTCCTAGGACACTGTGCTTGGTGAGATTCGGTAAGTGGTCGGCAGGCCGGGAGCCTCGAAACGGGGGCGCTTATGGCCCAAAGCGTCGTCGCTTATGATTACCTCGGCCGCGCCTCTACCCAGACCGCGCCTATTCCGTCACCGCCAGCAACGGAGCGGTCGGCCTCCTCGGCTGCGTTCAGGTGAAGCGTGGGCCAGAAATATGCACCGGGTACCCTCTTGGGTGCCTCTGTCGCAACAAAAGGCGACGGTCCCCCCGTGACCGGTTGCTAACCTATTGCCCGAAAACGAGAAAGCTCACTTTTGAGATAGATTCTAAGTCTCTCGGCTGCCGGGCTATGTGTGGGCATCGCCGTCCGACCCGCGGTAAATGATTCGGCCGGCCTTGATGGTCATCTCCACCGTCAGATCGGCGTCGAGGACGACCAGGTCGGCGTCCTTGCCGGCCGCCAGGATCCCGCGACGGTACTTCCAGCCCAGGATACGAGCGGCGTTCAGGCTGGCCATCTGTGCGGCCTGCTCGATACTGGCGCCGACCTGCTGCACCATGGTCCGCACGGCCCCGTCGAGCGTGAGCGTGCTGCCGGCCAACGTCTCGGGCGAATCGGCCAGATAGGCCCGCCCCTCGCGCACCAACACCTGCCGCCCGCTGAAATCGTACAGGCCATCCGGTTGACCGGCGGCTCGGATGGCGTCGCTGACCAGCAGAATCTTGTCGTGCCCTTTGATCTTCAGTAGCAGTCGCAGCATGGCCGGGTGTACATGGACCGCATCGGCGATGACCTCGACGAACAGCTCGTCGCGCAGCAGCGATCCGACGAGCACGCCCGGTTTGCGGTGATGCATGGGCACCATGGCGTTGAAGATGTGCGAGATGCCCTCCAGGCCGTTGTCGATGGCTTCGGCGATCTGCTCGTAGCGGGCCTTGGAGTGTCCCAGCGACAGGTGGATCGTCTGCGCCCGGCCGCCGCGAGTGATGCGCTCAGTCTCCATCATCGCTGCGGCGCGCAGGACCTCCATCGCGCCCGGCACCTCGGGTGCAATGGTCATGACGCGGACCCAGGGACCGCCCACGTCCAGGAGGCGGGCGAGGCGCTCGACGCTGGGCGGCCAGATGTATTCCGGACGGATCGCACCGGGCATCTCGGGATTGAGGAATGGGCCCTCCAGGTGCATGCCCTCGATGACGCATTCCGGCCCGGCAGATTCACAATACTCTCGGAGCCGGTGCATGGAGTCATAGAGTTGCTCGGGCGGCTGCGGATAGATCGTCCCGATCAACGACGTGGTGCCCCGGCTGGCGTGGAAGCGCCCGATCTGCTCGAACGCTTCAGGCGAACTGTCGGCGAAATCGTGGCCTCGTCCGCCGTGTACGTGCACGTCGATAAAGCCGGGCAGCACGTATCGGCCCGTCAGGTCGATCCGCTCAGGCAGGCCGGTGCCGGAGCCATTGGTCAAGCCGAGAACGTCGCCCGTTTCGTCCGCCCCGTCCATGCGCACGATCTTGCCGTCTGCCAGCACGAGCGTGCAGTCGTCGTGTCGGCGAAATGGTGTGATCGCCGTTGCCCCAGTGAGCACGAGAGTTTTTGAATCGTCCGGCATCTGACCGCCTCGCAAGGAGTATAGCAGGTGCTTTGGAAGGCGCGAATGAGTGGATTCCTGTTTGCGTGGGCCCGGCTGTCTGGGAATGTGAGCGTTTCGTTAAGACAGGAGCATCTCCTGCCAAGATGGACCGACGTGCTCTGCCACCGGCTTGACGTCAGGGGCCGCACATCACGAGGCGCCATGTTCGTTCGATGTGGCGCCGATGCCACAGCACGCTGGTACAGGAGCGTAGCTCGCATGCAGCAGGCGTTGGGTTGATTTGGGGTAGGTGCCCTTCTATAGTGCCTGCCGGTCGCGTGCAGGGCCATTGGACGGAGGCAATAGGGGCAGCAAGGACGCCGTCACAGTACAAGGTGGTTTCATGGCGAAGCGCGAGTACACGTCCTATCAACGCAAGACGATTGCGCGATACTACGAGAACCTCGACACCATCATGCTTCAGAAGCTCCAGGAGCTGGTGAGTGATTTGTTTCTGGCCGACACGGCCGCCAAGCAAGAGAGGTTGTGGGGCCGGGTCGATACAGCCATGAAAAACCTGAAGGTGCCTGCCAGCATACACGACCACATTATGAAGCGGCGCGACGTGCAGGTGCTCGCCGAGAACCTGAAAGACTGGCTTGGGCACACCGGCAAGTGAAGTGGGGCCGAAACCATAGGCGGCCGCGCAATGACTGCGCACAGGGGCTCACTCAGGCGATGCCTCAGCCCCCCGACGTGATCGCCAGCAGGTTCGCCAGCGGTGTCTGCAAGGGAACCGCGCATTCGGGCCCCACGATATCGATGCCGGCCTGGACCGCATCGCTTGCTGCCCGCGCCACCTGGTCGGGTGTCCCCCGAAGCAGTGTGTAGTTGCTGATGCCGCCCATCAGGGCGAGCTTGTCGCCTGCCAGTCGGCGGACCTCTTGGGCGCTGCCGGTCTTCGTATCCCAGTGAAAGCAGTCCACACCCGTCTGCGCGATCGCGGGGATGCGGTCGCTGGTGTCGCCGCATATGTGCAGCAGTGTGGGAGCCTCGATCTGCTCGGCCAGATACGCGTGCATGGGCGCAAGGAATTGCTTGTAGGCGGCAGGGCTGCACAGATCTCGTGTGGCATGATCGCCGAGTAGAATGCAGTCGGCGCCGGCGTCGATCTGGGCCTGTGCGAACGCAATCGTGACTGGTGCCAAGGCGTCGAGGATGCGCTGCGTGTCGGCAGGGTCGTCGATGGTGCCGATCAGGAAGTTTTCGACGCCGAAGTAGTGGTAGGCCTGCGTCCAGCCGCCGAACACCTTGCCGCAGACGGCAGCGGCGTCGCCCAGACGCTTCTTGAGCAGTCTGATGGCTTCCAGCGGCACGGCGCAGGCCGGGCGCTTCAGCAGGTCCTTGGGAATCGTGATGTCGTCGATGGTGCGGAAGATGGGCTTGCCGGCCTCGGGCATGGCGTCGACACCGCCCCAGTTCACCGCACAGCCCATGGCCGCCGCCTCGTGACAGACCGAAAACAGGGGCATTACCACGTCAAAGCCCAGAACCGTGTGACCGGCTATGGCCAATCTCGCCATCGTCTCGGCGTCCAGATGGGCCTGGGGGAACTGGGCGCCCACCCGATCCATAAGCTGCTGACAGGCGACCGATGTGGCCGTACCGAACGCGGGTATGTTGGGTGGCCTGCGTCGACATACCGCTTCGAGAAAAAGTTGCCTTCGCACAATAGACCCCCGACTGCCGGGCCGCCGGTTGCGCCGAATTACCAATCGTCCATCGTGCCGATGCCTTCCAGGTGCTCGACGTGGCCCCAGCTTTTCAGCCGCCACTGACCATTCGTGACGGTGAACGAGTTGATGCTTGCGTTGAACAGCGAGAACCGCCTGGGCACCGTTAGGGGCAGTTCGAGTGCGTGCCGGAAGAAACTGTCCAGAATACCACCATGAGTCACGATCAGAATCCGCCGACCCGCATGGCCGCCGGCCAACTCGGTCGCACACGCCACGCACCGCTCGTGGCGTTGACGCACACTCTCGCCCGAGGGGATGACGTAGTCAGGATCGCCCGAGCGGAAACGGGCATGTTCCTCCCGGTGTTTCTGCTCGAACTGGCGCAGCGAGATGCCCTGAAGGATGCCAAGGTCTCGCTCGCGGAGTCGAAGGTCGGTCTCAACGTCCAGCCCGGCCCGGTCGGCGATGATCCGAGCGGTTTCGAGAGCCCGCCCCAGATCGCTGCTGTACAAGGCGTCGAATTGCCCGCCGGTGAGCCTGTCGGCGAGCGCCCGCGCCTGGGCACGTCCCAGATCGGTCAGATCGCTGTCCATCTGTCCCTGCTGAAGGCCCTGTGTGTTCCATACGGTCTCGCCGTGGCGGACCACGACCAGTTGGCACGCTCCTGTCGCATCCATCATTTGTCTTATGACCCGAGCTGCGTTGTGATGCAAGCGCCAGGCTCTGCTGCCGGGTGGGTCAAGAGAGCTGGCGGGCTCAGTCGTGGACGGTCGACACAACGCGTAACGAGTGACCTTCGTATCCGTGCAGGAGCCTGTTATGTCCCCGTTTGATCAGGTACCATGACCGGCAAATGCCCCACGGAAGTCGTGAGCTCAAGGTCAGACGGAAAGTGCCAGGTTCAATGGCTGGGCTTACCTTACCAGGGAACCCTCCATGACTCTTGGTAGTGTCTGTCTGGTCCTGCACGCCCATCTGCCGTACGTGCTGCGGCATGGGCTCTGGCCGCATGGAGAGGATTGGCTCTACGAGGCGGCCGCTGAGACGTACTTGCCTCTCCTGGCCGTCATCGACGAGTGCCAATACCTCAACGGCAACCCGCGACTGACGATCGGCCTGACCCCTATCCTCTTGGAGCAGCTTGCGCATGACGATTTCAAACGCGGCTTTCGCAGGTACCTGGAGGACCGCGTTGGGCGGGCGCGGTCGGACCGGACGGATTTCGTAGGACGTGGCGAGAAGCACTTGGCCTATCTGGCCACGCGATGGGAACGGTTCTACCTGGACCTCACCGAACAGTTTGACCGGATCGACGGCGATATCCCCCGCGCGTTCGCCGAGCGGGTGACCTCCGGTTGCGTCGAGATCCTCACCTCCGCCGCCACGCACGCCTACATGCCCCTCTTGCTGGAGGACTCGTCCATCCGCGCGCAGATCCGGGCCGGCGTGAGTAGTTCCCGGCGAATCCTCGGTTTCGCTCCGAAGGGCATGTGGCTCCCGGAGTGCGCCTACCGTGCGCCCGGCCCGTGGACGCCCTCCATCCAATGGGGCGCCTCGGCCAACCGTGGCGGGCTCGAGCAGATCATGGCCGACGAGGGCATCACGCACTTCTTCGTTGAGAACCATCTGATCGAACGGAGCCGCAGCGAATGGGTCAACAATAACGGATGGCGCAAGGTCGACTGGGACGAAGCCCGGAAATATCCCGACCGCGGCTGGCGGAGCGTACACGAACCGGTGTGGGTTGACAGCACCGCGAGCAGCCCTGGCGCCGTGGTGGCCTTCGGACGCGACCTACAGGTCTGCGAGCAGGTCTGGTCCGGCACCATTGGCTATCCCGCCAACGGAGTCTACCTGGAGTTTCATAAGAAGCACGGTGAACGACGAGGGCTGCGCTATTGGAAAGTCACCGGTACGGGCGTCGGCTTGGGTGGCAAAGACCCGTACCATCCCGACGACGTGACCGGCAAGGTCCACGAGCACGCCCGGCATTTCTGCGATCGGGTCAGGCAGCGCCTGCGTGAACACCACGAGCGAACCGGTCGGCACGGAGTGGTGGCCGCGTGCTTCGACGCCGAACTGTTCGGGCACTGGTGGTTTGAAGGGCCGCGGTTCCTGCGAGACGTCATGCTTGCCCTTAACGCCGACCCGGACGTCGACTTGTGCACGGCTGAAGAGTATCTGCAGGCCCATCCGCCCGACAAGGGCGTGGCCCTTCCGGAAGGGTCTTGGGGGCAGGGCGGCGATCACCGCGTCTGGACCAACGAAAGCGTCAGTTGGATGTGGCAGATCGAATATCGTTGTGAGGCCTTGTTCGGCAAGCTGACCTATCACCTCCCTTGGCGTGAGCACTCGGAACTGCGTGATATACTCGAAAAGGCCGGACGCGAACTGCTGCTGCTCCAGGCGAGCGACTGGCCGTTCGTGATCACGCGCGCCCAAGCGGTCGACTACGGCATCAAACGGTTCATGCAGCACGCTTCACGCTTCGAGTGTTTGGCCGGCATAGCCGAGAAACTCGCCACGGAAACGGCCTACCTCGGCAAACTAAGCGAGGTGGAGAGCTTTGAGATCCGAGATGCCGACGTACACGATGTGGTATTCCCGGGTATTGACCTTGACTGGTGGAACACGTAACCCACGCGTAGAGCCCGGCGTGATATACGTGTCGGGGCAAAGAGGCTGAATCAATCAGCAGCAACGATTGATGTGCCAGGGCTGGCTGTGAGAGGGTACTCCATGGCGAAAGGAGGCCAGGAGGCAATGAACGCAAGTACCAGTTGGTTTGTCGGAGTAGCTGCAATGGTTGCGGTGGCTGCCGGCAGTTGGTTCGGGTCGGCGTGTTGGGCAGCGTCGTACTCGCCAAGGGTGACGTCGGAGCATGTTCCCGACTGTTCGTCGCTCGAGGCGTTCCGCAACTATCCTGCATGGCGGGACAAGACCGGCCAGGAGCTGGCCATCGCCGCGTGGAAGTGCTTTATAGGCACCGAGACGGGTGTGGCCCACTTCCAACCCATTCGTGAGGGGACCGACCCGGTCGACTGGGAGTACCGCATCATTCGCGACCCCATCAAGATGCTCAACGTCTACGGGTACGGCTTCTGCGGGGCGTTCGGGCCGACCACGGCGGGACTCTTCGAGGGGCTGGACTTCGAAAAGACCCGCTCGGTGCAGCTTCCGGCGGTGAACCACAACGTTACGGAGGTGTTTTACGATGGGGCGTGGCATTATTACGACACGGACCTTCGCGGCGTCCTGTTTCGCCGCGATGGTGAGACGATCGCCAGCATCGAAGACGTGGTCCGCGAGCCCGATCTGTGGTTGAACCCGCCCCGTAAGATGGAGCCGTTCTTCCCCGAGGATTCACCGTCCGGCATCAAGCAGTACTCCGAGCGCTACGGCGCGGTCCCGCCCGAGTACTGCTACCACTGGTTCCACGGCGGCTCGACGATGGACTTCGTCTTGCGGAAGGGCGAGAGTCTGACGCGGTTCTGGCACCCTCAGGGCGGGCGCTGGTCGCATCAGCCGCAGGACGCCGAGACGCCGTTTTTCCGCAAGCTGATAGAGTCCGAGCCGTATGGGGCCAAGACCAATCACCCCCGTTTTACCATCTGGGCGCATGGCAACGGGCTGTTCGAGTATGCGCCGACGCTGCGCAAGGGATATGGCGACTTTGCCGACGGTGCTTTCGATCACAGTAACGTCGAGCTGACCGACGACGGGTTGACGCCGACCGGCGACGGCAAGGGCGAGGTGGTCTTCGAGGTGCTTAGCCCCTACGTGATCGTGCCGCAGGTGGGCGATCTCGACGACCCCGGCGACGACCGCGAGGCTTCGGTGGTGACCTTCTCGTCGCGCGGGCAGGTCGCTGTCGCCATTTCGCTCGACTTCGGCCGGTCCTACATCCCCGTCGTGCCCGCGGCGATGGCCGACGAGACGAGAATCGATCTGACGCCGTATCTTCGCGGCGAGCGCTATCAGTACCTGGTCAAATTCACTTTGCGAGGTAAGAATAAGCAGACCGTTCTGAAGTCCCTGCAAATCCGCACGTGGGTCCAGGTCGCCCCGATCTCGCTGCCGCGCCTGAAGGCCGGCACCAACCACTTGCGCTTTGCCCTGGGCGACAAGCACGGAATGTCCACCGTGCCGGGGATGCAGATTCCGAATATGGGCGATCCGCAGGAGATGAGCCGCTATTGGCAAAAAACGCCCGCCGACTACAACCCGGTTCGCTGGACTCAGCGGCTGGTCGGGCCCATGGATATGGTGTTCCGCGCGCCGCCGGGACGCAAAATCAAATGGGCTAGCCTGGGCGGCTACTTCCGCAGCTATCAGAAGGCCGAAGCGCCCAAGACCCGAAACGAGATCTGGTACGCCGTCGGCGATTCTGACGAATGGAAGCTTGCCTGTCGCGCCAACGTGCCCGACTGGCAGGAGCACTGGCACTATGCCTACGACCAGGAGGTCGTCCTGGAAAAGCCTGCCGAGAAGTTGCGCGTTCGTTACGTGGGCCAGCCGGGGGTCAACGGCGTTCGGGTCAATCTGCATTCGCTCCGTCCCGACGCGAAGCCCGACAACCGCGTGGTCGTGACGCATGGGTTCAAGATGGACGGAAAAATGCAGGAGCGGAGCTTCACCTTCGAGAAGCCCACCGATTACGTCATTGAGTGCCCCAGCACGCCGGAGGACGTTTTCGTCAAGCTGGCAGTGTCCGGCGACGCGCCCTCGCCCTGAGCCATCGGGCTACCGGGTGCGTGCGAAGCGGTAGGGCGGCAGGGCGGGCAGCAACTACCGCGCCATCGCCTTGCCGTCAGAATCAAAGGATACGTCCTGCCCTTGCCCGGTCGCCACGTCGCGAACGCGCAGCGTCCATCGGCCGGGCGCGTCGTTCAACGCCAGTGGCAGTTCCAGCCATCCGCCCTGCGACCCGCAGGTAGAATTGCGGCGGTAGACGAGTCGTTCGTTCCCGTCGGGCCCGACAAAGGCCAGATGGTAGGTCGGCGCGTCCATCAAGCACGGCTGGGCGGGCTCGATCAGGATGCGGTTCGCCTCGACCGCGACTATGCACGGACGGATGCCCACGCAGGCCTATTTCTACGGCCGCTGCAACGCCGTCGATCGCAGCCACTTCGAGTCGGTGGCCTGGTGCCTGTCCAGCTTCACGGCCGGCGGCGACGGCGTGCTGCCCTGGCAGAGCATCGGGAGAGAGTCGTCGCTGACCGAGCCGAATTCCCTCGGCCTGCTCGTGCCGGGCAAACGGTTTGGCACCACGGCTGTGGCTTCGCTCCGCGTACTGGCGCTGCGGCGCGGCGCCCAGGACTGCGAGCTGCTCAGGCTGCTGTTGGCCCAGCGTAACTGGCGGCGGTACCACGCGCGTTTGCTGGTCGGCCAGAAGATCAAGCTGGCCAACTACTTCCGACAGCGCTTCGAAGACGAAGCCGCGCCGCTAACTTACGACAAGCTCGCCGGCCGCGCGTTTGTCGAGCTGAAGGAAGGGCTGCTGCAACTGCTGGCTGAATCCGACAAAGGCGACTACGCGACGACGCGCCCGTCAGCGTCGACACGATAGGCCACCGTCAGCCGGTCACCGGCCAGGGCGATGACGTCGTCCACGTCCCCCCAGCCTGGTAGACCGGGCACGATCAGGCCCAGCGACGTGGTATTCAAATCCGCGTCCAAAAAGTCGCGGAAGCTCGCCGGCAGATACCGAACCTTCGCGCGGGGCAGCAGCTCGGGACCTGCTACGGCACAGGCAAACGCCAGCGGGACCGACCACTCGCGTTCGGCTTCGAGGTGTTCGAACTGGCCGCGGTGGTCCTCGGCGAAGTCGAGAATCTGTCGTACGCGCAACCCCACCAGGCAGCGGTCGAAGTGCAGCAAGTCTCGGCTGCTGTCTGCTTCGGCCGAGCGATAGAGGAAGGATTGACCGGGATGCCAGTCCGCTGGATGGGGCTCGACCCAGTCGAGCAATCCCAACTCGCCCGGAGCCGATCGGCTCGCACCGGTCACCACCACGCACTTGTCGAGTGGCCCGCGCCACGCATATCCCACCGGGCTTCGCTGCCAGTCGGCAATCCGCAGAGCGGTTAGCAAGTCTTCACGGTTCGGCTTGCGCTTGGCCGTCGGCGCGAGGCGCTTGATCTGAGCCTGGAGCGACACCTGGACTCGATCGCGCTGGAGCAGGCCGCTCGGGCCCGTCCAGGTCTGTTCTCGCGGCAGCAGGCGGATATGGTTCCACGCGTCCGGGTCGGGGGTGGGCAACGTGAACTGAGCGCACAGGAACCGGTACACCGCCTCGATCATCGGGTGCGTGTATCCGTGCTCATCGTCGACCGCGAAGTAGGCCGTGGCTTCCGGTGGTGCGCCCGCAGCGTCGTACACTCGCCGCAGCGAAGCGTATGAGCGGGCCGTGGCGTCGAAGCTCGTCTCGGTGACCAGCATCGCGGGCCGCGGCACCATCGTCGTCAACAAGTCGACCGGCACTACCCCGCGAACGCCGGCGCCCCACGTGCACTGCTCGGCGTCGCCGCTGAGGACGTTGTCGTCCCCGCGGATGATGCAGACCGGGATGGCAAACGCCAGATCGTCCATATAGGCCGCCGCCATACGCGAGAGTGTCCCGCCGCCCGAGCTGCCCGTCACGCCGATTCGATCGCCATTGACGAAGTCAAACGTGGCCAGAAAGTCGCGCGCCCGAGCCGCCTCGGTCAGATAGAAGCGCGAGGGCTGGACGCCTGCCAGCGTCGACAGGTCGCCCGTGCGGTCGTGCTCCGACGTGGGGCTCTTGCCCGGAAACGGCTCGTCGCGCACCCGGTTCCAGTACTCCCGCCGCTCGCCGTTGCCTGCATGGTCGTAGACGAGCATCGGCACGCCATGACGAGCGAGATACCCACCCAGGTTCTGATAAGCGGGGTTGGCCTTGCCCTCAGCCCAGTGACCCAGCGGCGCCAGAACGGCTACGCCCTCGGCATTCACCTTGCCGGGAACGTACAGATTGGCCGGGCTCAAAGTTCCCGGCATGGTCTCGAAAAGCCATTTTTCGATGCGGTAGCCGTCTCGCTCAACGACACCGGCGTGCTCGCGATGCGGCTCGCCGTCAAGCGGCACGATTGGCCCGACCCGCTGACGATACCACTCGCGCAGCTCGCTCGCCCACCGCGCAGCGTCTTCGGGCGTCTTGACGGCCGACAGCCTCTCGGCGCGCCGGGCAAGGGCCTCCCGCGTCATCGCTTGCAGCCATTGGTCGTACGCCGTCACCATTTGCTCATACTTCATGACTGGTTTTTCCCTTCCGCAGGCAGTGCACAAAGAGGCTATTCCCCGCCAAGCTCTGCCTCGACCTGTATGACCTGACCGCGACGCTTCGGCAACGGCGCTACCGAGTCGTCTACGTGCTGCCCGTCGACGGTGAGTCTCCTCACACCGCGACACACGCCCTGGGGGTTTCGCACCTGGATGTGGTATGTGGCACCCCGAAATTGCCGCGCAACGCTGAATTCCCGCCACCGCGACGGAATGCATGGATCGATCCGCAAACCGTCGAACTCGGCCCGCACGCCCAGAATATACTGCGTGGCGGCCACCCACGACCACGTCGCGCTACCGGTGACCCATGGGTTGCGCCCACGTCCTGGCTGGACGAACGGCTCGGCCTGCACTTGAGCCCCCAGAGCGTACGGCTCAATCTCCCGGATCTCAGCCTCGTCGTTTCGGCTGATGGGCTGGAAATCCATGTAGGTCTCAAAGGCCAGATCGCCACGACCCAGCACAGCTTCGGCGCACGCAGCCCACGCGTTGACGTGGCTGTACACCGAGCCGTTCTCCTTGAACCCCATATTCAGAATGCCCAGGCTGCCCACGTCCGGATCGTGCCTGGGGCAGGGCGGGTCCAGAAGCCGCATCCCGAAGCGTGTGCCCAGTTTCCGCCGGGCGCTGTCCATGGCTTTGCGGGTCTTGTCCGGGTCCAACGCTCCGCAAAGCGCCGCCCAAACCTGCGGCTCCAGAAAAATCTTGCCCCATCCCCGGCTGCGCCGGCTGCCGAGGATTCGCCCCGTGTCGGCCAGGAACATCCGTCGGTACCATCCGCCGTCCCACGCGCTGCGGTCGATCGCTTCGGCTACTTGCCGGCCTCGTCGCGACCACAGAGCCGCGTCGCGCGGGCGTTGCAGTTCGACAAACAAATCCTCCAGCGAGCGGCACCCCGCGCAGAACAGCATGGCGTTGAACACGCTTTCAGAGTTCTTATCCCGCGGATTGAGGCAGTCGTTCCAGTCGGCCCATCCGGTGGCCGGCAGCCCGTGCGGCCCGCGCCGCTTCCACAACACCTCCATCGCCATGGTCATCTTGTCCAGGATGCACAGCTCCGGCCCGCCCTGAACAAAGGGGAACTTCTCGTCGAGCAGCGCCAACTCACCCGTCTCTTTCAGGTAGGCTACAACGAAAATCGGGTACCACGCCTGCCCGTCCAAAAAGCCGCTCTCGCCGTCCCAGACAGGGGGCGCAAAGTTCTTGGTGACCGTTCCGTCACGGTGCTGCACGTGAGAAAGGATGCGGATCGTTTCTCGCGCCACGTCGCGATCCAGCGATGCCGCCGACAGCACGGCCTGTCCGTTGTCACGAAAGCCCATCGTGCTGCCGGTGCCCCAACTCACCGGCGAGACCCCCTTGGCGTTCGAGGCAATAGTGGCTACCTGGTACGGCGCCCAGATGTTCACCACGGTGTTGAACTGCCCGTCGGGCGTGTCGGCCTGAAACGTCGACAGGCGCGTCTCCCATGTCTTGACGAGCTTCTCGAATGCGTTCTGGACAACGGCGGGGTCGCGGTACTTGGCCAGTCGGCGCTCCAGCGGCCGCCGCGACATGGCCGCCCCAAGTTGGTACGCAATCGTCCGCGATTCACCGGGCCTCAGACTCCAGTCATGCGCCAGGCTCCCGAGAGGATACAACCCGTTAACGCACAGATTGGTGGGCTCTCCCCGTTCCACGACCACGGGCCGCGACTCATCTCGATACCACCCGAGAAAATGATCCCGGCTTCCGTCGTAGCCGACGCACTTGGCGTCGGAGGTGAAGTACCCCCATGGCTGAACCCACGTGGCCGTCCCGATCGTCTTACCCACGTCGTTCGGCGTCGAATGCCAGAAGACCCCGTCCTGATAGGTGTAACGCGAGCACGTGGCCGCGTTGTCGATGTTGGTCAAATCGCGCAGAACCCCCCACATCGCCCATTCGGCGTAGGAAAACGTCCGCAGGCTTCGTTGTTGCTTCGACCGATTGGTCAGCGTCAGCCGCCAGATCTCCAGGTCGTCGTCGGGTGGAACGAAGTAGAGCATCTCCGCCTCGATCCCGTCGTACACGGTCGTAATGCGGTTGTATCCCATCCCTACCCGACAGGTGAACTTCGTGCGGCTCAGCGGCGTCTGCACCGGAGCCCACGTGGCCGACCAGTACCGTCCCGACTCCTGATCGCGGATATAGACGTACCGGCCGGGCCGATCGTAAGGGGTCAGATGAAACTTGTAGCGCAGCAGACGCAGGCGCAGGGCGTCCTTCCAGAACGACGTGCCGCCGCCCGTGTGCGTAACAAGCCCCACGTGTCGGCCGTTGCTCATGTAGTTGTGCCACGGCTGGGGCAACTCGGGGTGCGTGATGACGTACTCGCGGTTCCCGGTGTCGAAGTAGCCGAAGCGTGCCATATCCATGCCCTTGCCAAACCCAACGCCTGCGCCCGGGCGATTGGCCGATTGTAAGCCAGGCCGAACGTTAGCAGAAGCCGCGTCATGCTTCCGCCGAGCCGATCTTGACGTTACTCTTCCACGGTTGCTGTGGACGTTCGCATCGCATGGCGATCACTGCCGGCACTGGTTGTGACGTATACGGGAGTTTGCTTATGCCGATCGTTGACATGCCGTTGCACGAGTTGAAGCAGTATCAGGGCCGCAATCCCAGGCCCGCCGACCATGACCAGTTCTGGGAGCGGGCCCTGGCGGAGATGCGCGGCGTCGATCCACGGATCGAACTAAAAGTCGCCGATTTCTCCGTGCCCTTCGCAGAGTGTTTCGATCTGTATTTCACCGGCGTCCGTGGGGCCACGGTGCACGCCCAATATCTTCGTCCCACCAGCAGCCGCGGGCCGCATCCTGCGGTGCTCCAGTTCCACGGTTATACCGGCAATGCCGGCAACTGGTCCGAGAAGCTGTCCTACGTGGGTATGGGTTTTTCCGTCGCGGCATTGGACTGTCGTGGCCAGGGCGGCAAGTCGCAAGACCCAGGCGGCGTGGCGGGCACGACTTATCGCGGCCACATCATCCGCGGCCTCGACGATTGCCCGGATAATCTGCTGTTTCGCGATATCTTTCTGGATACAGCCCAATTGGCATCGATCGTGATGGACATGCCCGAAGTCGACGCCGACCGCGTGGGCGCCCTTGGCGGCTCACAAGGCGGGGCGCTGACCCTGGCGTGCGCGGCGCTCGAGCCGCGCATCCGACGGGCGATGTCCGCCGAGCCATTCCTGTGCGACTACAAGCGAGTCTGGGAGATGGACCTCGCTCAGGGCGCTTACGAGGAACTGAGAACCTTCTTCCGCCAGTTCGATCCGTTGCACGAGCGCGAGGACGAAATCTTCACTCGGCTGGGCTACATCGACGTGCAACACCTCGCGCCGCGCATCCGGGCCGAAGTCGTAATGGCTGTCGGCCTGATGGACACCATCTGTCCACCGTCGACACAGTTTGCGGCCTACAACAAGATTACCTCGCCAAAAAGCCTGGCCATCTACCCGGACTACGCGCACGAGCAACTGCCTGGCTGGTCCGATCGGCAGTTCGAGTTTCTGGCGCAGTTGTAGCGGCGGTTGGTTGCAGGTTGTGCCTCTATGGGAGTCATAGATTATGGCGATGCACCCAGCCACTCAGGTTCTTCTGGCGATTCTGGAAAACCAGGTCAACCGCACCGAGGCGGCTTTTGATGGGCTTAACGAAGAGGTGCTGACCAAAGAGCCCGGCGGCGACTGCAACTCCATCCTGCGCATCGGCCGTCATTTAATCGGGCTGCGGCGCTTCCAGCTTTCGCTGCTGGGCTCAGCCGATGCCTCAAAGGTGGCCGACCCCAAGTCCATAGGCAATCTTGCCCAACTCCTGCCTGCCCTGCACCAATCGGCGGCGCTGGTGCGCGACGCGATCCGCGAGCATGATGCGGATGACTGGTTTGCCCAGCCGGACGCTCCCCGCGAGGGTCCCTGGTGCGACGAGCCGACGATCCACCGGCTGGTCCGACCTCTCAGTGACTTCACCAACCATCTTGGGGCGGTGCGAGCCATCCGGCGAATGTATGACTGCCCGGCCGAGCGGACGCAGTAGGGCGATCACCGAAAGCGATAGAAGGAATGCACATGAGCATGTACGTACACGAAACCGACGTGCTCGCCGATGACGGCAAGGGTTGCCTGGAAGGGCTGCTGATCGGCTCGCAGCACGGAGCCGTCCAGGGCTTCTGCCTCGGCGTCGCCGTGTACGATCAGGTCGAGTACAACCCGCCGGGCGTCCACGACGATCAGGAGGGTTTCTACGTGCTGGAAGGGCACGGCATGGCTCGCGTAGGCGCCGAGGAATTCGAGATCCGCCCGGGCTCAGCCTTCATCGCCGCCAAGGGCGTGCCCCACTCGATGAAGCGCCATCCCGACAGCAGCCCGATGCGCGTACTCTACACCCACGGCGCGGTATGACGGGAGCAGCCTATTCCTTGACGCCGTTGCCGGTCTGGTCTTCTGGGGTGCCACTGGCGGCTTGTCCGCCAGTGTGCCCGACCGCGTACCCTTGGGAGAATCTCTATTCTTCAGAGAGAGTTCGGCGCAAATGCGGAACTGAACTCGCTCACCGAGCTTCAGGCGTTGTCGGCTCCTCACTCGGCATAACGTTGAGCAGTTCGCCCAACAATTCGTTGTCGGTCGAGAGCACCAGGCGCGTCCGCTGCCCCAGCGTGAGCTTGTATAGTTCCAGGCGGCGCAGGAACTCGTAGAACTCGGGTGACTTCGAGAACGCCTCGGCCGCGATCGCGATGACCTCCGCATTGGCCTCGCCGCGTATCTCCGCCGACCGCTGCTCCATCTCACCCTCGATCTGGTCCAGCTCTTTCCGCGTTAGACCGAGAATGCGGTTCTTTTCCTCTTCGGCCTCCGATTGGAATAGCTGAGCGATCCGCATCCGCTCCGATCGCATCCGGTCGTACACGGTCTGGCGAACGGTCTCCACATAGTTGATCCGCTTGATGTGCACGTCCGTCAGCTCCATCCCGTATTGCTCCTTCAGGTCGAGACTGGCTGCCTTGAGGACTTGCTCCTCCATTTTACCGCGGCCGGTCTGAATCGTCTCTCGCCTGGCGGCCGCCTCCTTCGCCAACTCTTCGCTTTCGTACTGTAACTCGTCGTTGGTGCTGCGGACGGCTTCGATCAGATTGTTGCCGGCCACCACGTCCCGAACGGCCGAATCGACCAATTCGTCGAGAATTCCATAGCCGCGCCGCTCGGTCCGAAGGGCCTTGAAGAACGTCATAGGGTCGACGATTCGCCAGCGAGCCCACACGTCGATGAAGATGCGTTTCTTGTCCCGCGTCTGCATGTCCTCTGCGGCACCGTCCCACGGCAGCAGACGCTTCTCCAACCGGTTAACTTTCTGAATAAAGGGCGTCTTGACGTTCAACCCCGCCTCGGTCACGACACGTACCGGCCGCCCGAACTGCGTAATTACCGCCTGTTCACCTTCCTGCACGGTGTAAAGCGACCCTCCCGCCAGCACCCCTGCCACGATGATCAGAAGGAGAATGACTGTGGCTTTCATCGCGCACCTCCTTTCTTGACAGCGCCCCCAAGCGCCGCAGCGTCCAGATTCAATAACGGCAGGACGCCCCGGACCGACTCGTCGATGATCACCTTGTCCTGCACCGCCGCAAGGATCTCCTCCATCGCCTCCAGGTACAGCCGTGTCCTGGTTACCTCCGGTGCCTTTTCATATTCGGCTAATTGTTTCAGAAACGCGTTCGCACGCCCCGTCATCTCGCGGACGACCCGCTCGCGGTAGCCCTCCGCCTCAGAGATTATCCTGTCCTTCTGGCCGCGGGCGGCCGGAATCTGCCGATTCCTTTCCCCCAACGCCTCGTTGACGACTCGCTCCTTGTTCTGACGAGCCCTGTTCACTTCGTTCCAGGCGTCCTTGACCGGGTCCGGCGGCGTGGCCGATTGCAGCTTGACCGTTACAACCTCCACACCCGCCTCGAACCCGTCCAGCAGCTGTTGAATCTCCACCTTTGCGTCGCTGGCGACCTGCTCGCGCCCGATGGTGATGACCTCGTCCACACTCGCATCGCCCACCAGCTTTCGCATGACCGCTTCGGAGGAGTCACGGATGGTGTCGGCCACGGCTACGCCTTCCCGGCTGTTGCCGCCGATCTTGAACAGGTAGTTGTAGGGGTCCTTCACACGGTACTGCACCACCCATTCCACGTGGGCCAGGTTCAAATCGCCCGTCAACATCTGAGCGATCTTGTCCTGCTCGGTGCTGGTTGGTGCGTATCGCGTCACTCGCCCCGCCTCGGCCGTCGCAAAACCGAACTCGAGCGACTGAATTCGCTGGACCGGCACCTCGTATACCACCTCGATCGGATACGGCAGCTTCATGTGCAGCCCCGGCAGGCTCGTGCGGACATACTTGCCGAGTCGTAGGACCACGCCCTCGCTGTCCGCGTCCACCGCATAGAACAGGCTGCTGCCCGCTAGCAGCACGACCAGCACCACCAGCGCGGTCACGATCTGCCCGCGATACTGCCGCCAGTAGTGCCGTATCAGGAACTCGATGTCGGCTGGGGTCGTCGGTCTCTGATTCATGCCCTGGCTCCTATATCCGACGCGAAATGACCAACCATGATATTGTGCAACGGACTACATGTACGCCCACGGCATACAGTTGAAAAGACGTTGAACGGTTGTCTCACGTGCGACTTCGCTCAATGGTGTCACCCTGCATCGTGGGAATCTGCGTTGTGTGCCACTGCTCTTGAGCAGTGCTTTCTAATGTCACCCTACACCCAGGGGGGCTGCCCTGCAACCATTGTCTAGGAATTCTAGTCGGACGCGAGGCCAAACCCGACTGTGTGCCGTCACTTCGAGTGCATTGCCACGACAGCCGTCTTGACCCATGCCCGGGAGCCCCTATGCTGCGTGCATTGACGAATAAGGAGATGGAAATGGCTCAAGCGGGCATTGGCACCAACGTCATCTGTCAGATTGCTGTCGTCGTCCGGGACGTCGAGCGTGCCGCCAAGCGCTACGCCGAGATCTTTGGCCTTGAGGTGCCCTCGTCGATTCTGACCGCCCCCAAAGAGGAGACGAACATCCGCTATCGTGGCCAGTCCACTGACGCGAGGGCGAAACTGGCCTTCCTCCAGATGGGCCCGCAGCTCAACATCGAGTTGATCGAGCCCGTCGGCGGTCCCAGCGTCTGGCAGGAGCACCTCGACTCACGCGGCGAAGGCGTCCACCACATCGCGTTTCGCGTAAAGGGTATGGACGAAGTCCTGGCGTACCTCGATGGCGAGGGTCTCCCTACCGTCCAGCGCGGCGACTTCACCGGAGGGCAGTATGCCTACATCGATAGCGCCGCAGATCTGGGCGTGATGTTGGAGTTGCTGGCAAGCACCTCCGGCGACGCCTAACCGTCGCGGGGCCCGCTTTCAGCCCGCCAGGTGGCCGGACAACCGCTTGACGGCGTGGTCGGCGCCACGCTCCTAACGACTCGACCATCGCTGGGTTCGCTGTCGACTGACATGCACGGGAGAACACAGGCCCCGAACTGACTCAAAACTTCCACACAGCCGTCTCGGACGTAACCTGAGCATCAGCTCGCGCGGACACAGCCCGATCGCTTCGTCTGGCCGTCCGTCCGTTCGGTGGGATGGCTTGGTTGTGAACGTTCTGAGTCGGCCGCCCCCGGCCAGACTTGGTGACCGCTGCTGGAGTAACGAGGTAAATCCACTCCGGCAGACGCAGATCCGCGGCACCCGTGGACATTGCAGTCAAACATGCCCGGACAGCGCCGACACACCAGGCGGCCTCCTTGACTAACCACTGAATGCTATCATAAGGCCTTACTACTTTCCAGGGCTTTGCTGCGCGGTCTCTCGAGCAAAAGCATCACTGGTTTGCAGAACGCAATAAGATAATGCTAATACTTTGCGCAGGGCTAAATCAGCTCAACGATACTTTAACGGGAAGTTTGACCGCCAATCGGGAGCGGCTGCGGTGAGGGTGGACAGGCCTGCGCCCCAGCCTGGAAGACAAAGATCGACGCACTCAACCGGAAGTTGCTGGGTCGGGTTGGTCGGCGATGCTCGTCAGTGCTTCGACGAATTTGGTGAGGATTGGGGTGAAAGGCTTCCTGCGGCGGTGGATGATGCCGAGGGGACGCTGAAGATCGTTACTGTCCAGGGGGACGGCGACCAGGGTATGGGTGCGCACCTCGTTGCGGAGGGTCGGCTCGGGAAGGATGCTCACCCCCGCGCCGATTTCAATGGCCTGCTTGATCGTTTCGATGTTGTCGAACTCCATGACGACACGGACGACGACTTGGTTGCGGCGGAAGTAGGCGTCCAGTTCGCGACGGATGGCCAGATCCGCGTCGAACCCGACAAAGTTCTCGCCGTGCAACTCGCGAACGGAAACGCTCGCCTTGTGTGCCAAGTGGTGGTCGGGGTGGCAGGCAAGCACCATCTTCTCGGATCGAAGCAGGATGATGTTGAGTTCGCGTGTCGCGGAAGGATAGGAGACGATCCCCAGGTCGACCTCCTGATTGAGCACGGCGTCGTAAACCTTGGCAGGGGGCAGGTATTCCAGCCGCGCCCTGGCTTTGGGATAGCGGCTCATGAAGCGCTGCATGCATTCGGCCATGTTGTGCAGCCCGACCGAATAGATCGCAGCGACCCGCACCAACCCAGCCATCTCCTGCCGTAGCGTGTGGATGGCTGCTTCGACCGCATCGTACCGCTCCAGGATGTCACAGAGCCCTTCGTAGTAGATCTCGCCCTCCGGCGTCAAAACGAACGGCCGCTTGCCCCGGTCGATCAGCCGGGCGCCGATCTGGCGTTCGACGTGGTGGATGGCCTGACTGGCTGCCGATTGAGAGATGCCGTTCATGGCGGCACCCCGCGAGAAGCTGTTGCACCGGACCACATCACAGAATAACTTGAAGGTATCGAAGTTCATTTCAGGTCGCTTTCGATCAGCATAACTAATAGACACTATTAATAGTGATGCGAGGGGCGACAGAAAACAAGCACGGTTTCTTATTTTATCCCTTTCGCAGATAGCTCCATACCTGTATAGTATGGCGTCAAACTAGGAACTTGGCAAACAGGTTCTGTCGGGGCCTGATCGCAGACTCAATTAGGAAAACCGATCCAGGAGGAACAGCCATGGCTTATGCAGACGACGTGATGAACCTCGTGTTGCGGCGCAACCCCGGTGAGCAGGAGTTTCACCAGGCCGTTAAGGAAGTTCTCGACTCGCTCGGGCCGGTCCTCGAGCGGAACGCCCACTACGAGCAAAACCGGGTTCTGGAGCGGTTCGTCGAGCCTGAGCGGGTGATTATGTTCCGCGTGCCTTGGTCCGACGACCGGGGCAGCGTGCAGGTCAATCGTGGGTTCCGCATCGAGTTCAGCAGTGCCATCGGGCCCTACAAGGGGGGGCTTCGATTCCACCCGACCGTGTACCTGGGCATCCTCAAATTCCTGGCCTTCGAGCAGGTGCTCAAGAACTCCCTGACGACATTGCCGATGGGGGGGGGCAAAGGCGGGTCGGATTTTGACCCCAAGGGCAAGTCGGATGCCGAGGTCATGCGGTTCTGCCAATCGTTCATGACCGAGTTGTACCGCCACATCGGGCCGGACACGGACGTGCCTGCCGGCGACATCGGCGTGGGCGAGCGCGAGATCGGTTATCTGTTCGGGCAGTACAAGCGGATTCGCAACGAGTTTACCGGCGTGCTGACCGGTAAGGGGCTCGCCTGGGGCGGCTCGCTCATCCGCCCGGAAGCGACGGGCTACGGGGCGGTGTACTTCGCACAGGAGATGCTGGCCTCACGCGGCGATTCCCTGGCGGGCAAGACGTGTCTGGTCTCGGGCTCGGGCAACGTGGCACAGTACACGGTGGAGAAGGTCAACGAGTTGGGGGGCAAGTGCGTGTCGCTGTCCGACTCGAACGGAACCATCCACGATCCGGACGGCATATCCGCCGAGAAGCTGGCTTTCGTGATGGAACTCAAGAACGTTCGCCGAGGACGGATCAGGGAGTATGCGGAGAAATTCCCGGGAGTGAAATACAAGGAGAGGGCTCGGCCCTGGGATATGCCCTGCGACTGTGCCTTCCCGTCGGCTACGCAAAACGAGCTGACGGCCGCCGACGCCAAAACGCTCGTGAAAAACGGCTGCTTCGTCGTGGCAGAAGGGGCCAACATGCCCACCGAGCCCGATGGGGTCGACGTGTTCATCGAGAAGAAAACCCTCTACGGTCCGGGCAAGGCCGCCAACGCCGGCGGTGTAGCCGTGTCCGGGCTCGAGATGTCGCAGAACTCGCAGCACACGTCGTGGCCTCGCGAGGAGGTGGACGCGCGTCTCCAGTCGATCATGCGCTCCATCCACTCGCAGGTGGCCAACACGGCCGAGGAATACGGCGAGCCGGGCAATTACGTCCTGGGCGCCAACATCGCGGGATTCGTCAATGTGGCCGATGCCATGCTCGACCAGGGCCTGGTGTAAGGGGCAGTACCCAAGCGAAGTGCAGCCGCCACGGGACGCCTACGATGGATCTTCGCCTTGCTGGAGATAGCAGACGGCCTTCTGTTTTAGGTTGTCGGCCACAAGCTTGATCTGTCGGCCGCCGTCGAGGTCGGCGGCATCGATTACGCGCAAGACATCGGCGCGACCGGCCGCGTTCGGCAGCAGGGCACCGAGCTTATTGGGGGCGCGGGCCAGCCAATCCTCGTTCAGAAAGTTGCCCTCGCGTCCCGGGAAGAGCGCCAAATAGAGGATATCGGCCTCGACCATTTCGTTGAAGAAGTGCGTTCCCAGTGACACGTCGGGAATCAAATTCTCCCGCATAGCGACGATCTCGCACAGTACGGAAACAGAGGAGATCTCCGCAAACGAGACGGGAACGCCCAGGGGTGGCGTGGTGGTACCCCAGCGTCCGGGTCCCAGGAGCATGATGTTTTCCGGCAGGTTGTCTGTCTCCAGGTGCATGAGTCGGCCGATCAGTCGCGCGATTGCGTAACGATCGCTGATGGACAGGCGCCCGTAGGCCGACGGGACCACTTGAATGAGTCGATCGACGCGAATCCCGCGGCTCTGTCCGACGATGGCGCCGCGGGCGTCGAAGACCAGCTTGTCCCTCTCGATATCGCTCGGGAGGTCGGCACCGTGCCCGTTGCCGGCGACCTGAAGTGGACGACACTGGACCAGGTTGATCCTGTACGTTCTCTTCCCGGAGAAGTTGGCCGTAAACTCGACGTCGACGGGGCACCCGTAGGCGGCCTGGAGTGTCTGAAGCATCTGCCTCATGTCGGCGACGAATGACGTTTCGGACAGCAGCCGCTCGAATGTAAGCGCCCAGGAGGAGGCGTCTGCCGTCGGTCGGTGGGCGGCCAGGCGTTCCAGGTCCGGGTCGCGCGAGGCGAAGATTCTCAGCGGGAGGTCGGGGCTCTGCTCGACCACCTGGCTGAACTCGGCCGAGGTCAGTTGGTTCGCCGCAAGATCTAAAACGTCAACCTTCCGCTGGGTATAGCGACGGATCTGATCGTGCCCCGCCTCGGGACGACGGTCCGGGGCGTTCAAGGCCACCACGCGCGTGTAATCATCGTCCGACCGCTCGACGGCGCGCGTCCCCAGGCCGAAGACCAGACGAAGCACACCCGCCTTCGGGTCGATCTGGTCGCTCCATACATAGGGATTAAACGAAAGCCCCACGCCCGCGACCTGCGGGTAGAACAGCCGCCCGTGCAGCGAGCCGGACACCCGCTGCACCAAAAGAGACATCTGCTCGTCCCGGTCGAGAATGCCTCGCTGGGCGCGGTACCGCAGCGCGTTTTCGCTCATGGTGCTGGCGTAGATGGTTCGAACCGCCGACGTGAAGTCAGCCAAGCGCTTCTCACGCGACCCCTGGTTCGCACAGAAAACGCTCTCATACTTGCCGGCGAATGAGTTCCCGAACGCGTCCTCGAGCAGACTGCTGGAACGAACGATGATCGGCGACTGCCCGAAGTAGTCCAGGATATCGAGAAACTGCGACAGCATGTCCTGCGCGAAGCTGCCCGTCAGAATCCGGCGACGCGCCTCCTCGGCACCCTCGAGGAACGTGTTCGGGTCGCGTTGCTTCGCACGAACCCACCAGCATCCGTTTTGCACGAGATAGGTATAGAACACATCCGACCCGATGTAGAAGGAGTCATGGGTCTCGAGCAGTTCGGCCCAGCGCCGGTCAACCTGATTCAGGATCGCCCGCGCCAGAAGCATACCGACCGACTTGCCGCCGATCAGCCCGCTGCCGATGATGCGTCGCCAGATGGCCAGGATGTCGTCGAGCGTAAAGTACTCGCTGGCCATGCGCAGAATCCGCTCGTCGCGCGACACGGCCATCCGCAGGAGCCTTCTCGTGTGTTCGGACGCCCTGTCCGGCGCCCGCCCGCTCCGTCGAGCCTGCTCCGCCATGTCCTCGGCTTCGAGTAGCTCCCGTCTCCAAACCCCCAGTCGCGAGCGAGCGGGTTCGGACGCGGCCCACGGCGTGGCGGTCAGAATCTCGGAAATCGTCGCGCTGTCCGTGACGGGCCGAAACGTATCCCTCTCCCAGGCGTGAAGCATGAACATGGTGGGCGAGTGGCGATGCTGCACTTTGATCGGATGAAGGTACAGCTTGGATTGGTGGCGGTACACGTCTAAGAGAATCTGCGTCGTCTCGGCAATGGTTCCCGACGCGTGGACCGAATGGTGATTCTTCAGAACCGCGAAGTAAGCAAGGGCCGAAACGTCGTACACGTGGGGGCACGTCAGCCGGAAGAAATTGCCCAGCATCCGGTCGCTGTACCAGTCAGCCGCCAAATCGGACAGGCAGTCGAAGACGTGGAAGCCGCGGTCCCCCGAGTTCTGGACCACCTTGTGGATCTCGCTGATGAATCTCTCGAAACCGCCCTCCGGCTCGAGACGATGAATGTTGACGTCCGGGCCCTCCGGCAGAAGGGGTGCGTGTTTGGCGAAGCGGAAGTAGACGAGTCTGCGCCCCGTGGCCGCCGCCACCTTGCGGCAGGGCTCGACGAACGGAAGGTAGTCATCAACCGAATCCACCTGCCAGACAAGGTTGTCGCCGGGCATGAGCCCGCCCAAAAGGCGATCCAACCCGGGCAGCCCGGTGGTAAGGTGCGAATCAACCATCGCTGGTAAAGTCTCCTGAACCAAGCGACTCGAACGGCCCGATCGCCTGCGTGATGCAGAGCGCCTACTGCTAGAGTATCCCCGCGGGCGAACTTGATTCAAGCGATTTCAGCAGGAAGGGGGTCTGTCGCCCGACGAACGCGGTGCCCTGGTCTATGGATCGCCCCGCAGCGCGGCGCGGACGCAAGTGACCGGGCTGGCCGGCAAACCCTCGGCCCCGCCAAACCCCCACAGGCTGC
Organism: Phycisphaerae bacterium; assembly: GCA_035530655.1. Lineage (GTDB taxonomy): Bacteria > Planctomycetota > Phycisphaerae > UBA1845 > DATKUK01 > DATKUK01. Next base: position 13,649 of record DATKUK010000131.1, on the reverse strand, counting down.
ACGGTCATTCCCTGGGGCCGGCAAACCAACCCGCTACGACTCGCGCAGGCGTCGCGCCTGTTCGCCCAGGTCCCTGAGCGTCTGCAAAGCCTGTATGGGTGCGATCTGGTCGGCGTCGATCTGGCCGAGGCGGTCCAGCAGCTCAGCCTGCGGGTCGCCAAAGAGCCACATTTGCTGAGTGCCCGAGCGAGAGTCGTCGCGGATCGGGCCCTCCTGCGACCGGCGGCTGAAGCCTTGCTCCAGTTGGGCCAGGACGGTGCGGCTCCGCGCCACCACCGATTGCGGCACGCCGGCAAGCTGGGCAACGTGAATCCCGTAACTCTTGTCGGTGCGCCCGGGCATGATGCGATACAGAAACACCACCTGATCCTGCCACTCTCGCACGGCCACGTTGTAGTTGACCACGCCCTCGAGCAGGTCTGCCAGATCGGTCAGCTCGTGGTAGTGGGTGGCGAACAGCGTGCGGCAGCCGATGTTGGCGGCGATGTGTTCGGTGATGGCCCACGCCAGCGCAAGCCCGTCGTATGTGCTCGTGCCGCGACCCACTTCGTCCAGCACCACCAGCGACGCTTCGGTGGCATTGTTGAGGATGTTGGCCGTCTCCACCATCTCGACCATGAAGGTGCTCTGCCCGCGAGCGATCTCATCGCTGGCGCCGACGCGCGTGAAGATGCGATCGACCAGCCCGAAGCGCATCGATCGCGCAGGCACGAACGAGCCCGTTTGGGCCAGCAGCACCAGAAGCGCCACCTGCCGTATGTAGGTGCTCTTGCCGGCCATGTTCGGGCCCGTGATCAGCGCCAGGCGCGACGCGTGCTCGTCGAGCTGGCAGTCGTTGGGCACGAACCGCTGGGCCAGGGCCTGCTCGAGCACGGGGTGTCGCCCGTCCACGATCTCCAGCACGTTCTGGTCGGCTACCTCGGGGCGGCAGTAACGTCGCTCGATCGCGATCTGGGCCAGGCCGGCCAGCACGTCGATCGTCGCCAGTCCGCCCGCTGCCTGCTGCAAGCGCGGCACGTACTCTGCCGCCTGCCTGCGCAGCTCCTCGAAAAGGCGGATCTCCAGATCCTTGGCGCGATCCTCAGCCGTCAACACCTTCGACTCGTACTGCTTCAGTTCGTCGGTGATGTAGCGTTCGGCATTGCGCACCGTCTGACGCCGCACGTAATCGGCAGGCACGCGGTCGCGCTGGGCGTGCGTGACCTCGATGTAGTAGCCGAACACCTTGTTGTATCCAACTTTCAGAGTGGGAATGCCCGTCCGCTCGGTCTCGCGCGCCTGAAACTCGGCCAGCCATCGCTGCCCGTCTCGGCCGATGGTCCGCAACTCGTCCAGTTCGCTGTTGTAGCCGTCGGCAATCACGCCGCCCTCGCGCAGCGTGGTCGATGCGTCCGCCCGTAAGGCCCGCTCCAGCAGATCGGCCAGGTCGGAGAGTCCCGACAGCGCCGACCGCTGCTCGCTCAGGGCCGCTGCGGTGACGTCCTCCAGCACGGCCTCAAATTTCGGCAGCAGCCGAAGCGATCGACCCAACCCCACCAGGTCGCGCGGGCTCGCCCGGCCAAGCCCGAGCCTCGCGCTGATCCGCTCGACGTCGGCTAGGTCGCTCAGCAGGGCACGCAGCCGCCCCAGTCGCGACGTGTCGGCCTTCAATTCGGCGATGGCGTCCTGCCGGGATGTGATCTGCTCGCCGTCGCGCAACGGATAGCCGATCCACCGGCGCAGCAGACGTCGCCCCATGGCGGTGCTGGTGCGGTCGACGGCGTGTAACAGGCACGCACTGCGGTCGTCACCACGCAGCGTCTGTTCGATCTCGAGCGATCGGTAGGTGGCCTCGTCAATTCGCACAAAGTCGTTCTGCTCGCGACGGCGGATGCCTGTCAGTTGTCCCAAGGCCGTCTTCTGCGTCTCGGCCAGATAGTCGATCGCGGCGGCAGCGGCACACAGCGACGCGTCCACCCGGGCGAAACCGAACCCCTCCAGCGTCGCCACGCCGAAATGCTCGTGCAGCGTGCGCTCCGCGTCATGGGCGTCAAACACATGCGCAGGTCGGGCCGACACGACTCCGCCGGTCAGTTCCCGATACCGCTGCACGATACGCTCGTCCTGATCGATGGGCGTTTCGGGTACCAGCAGTTCGCTGGGCCTGAGACGCACCAGCTCGTCGACGGCCTCGGACTCATCGCAAAGCTGCACCCAGAACTCGCCGGTCGACACCTCAACCGCCGCCAAGCCGGCCTGCGGACCTTGGCGGCAGACAGCCGCAAGGTAGTTGCTCTTTCCCCGCTCCAGCATGGCCTCGTCGGTGAGCGTTCCCGGTGTGACGATGCGGACGATCTCGCGACGAACGACGCCTTTGGCCTGTTTGGGATCTTCCACCTGCTCGCTGATGGCCACCTTGTAGCCGGCCGCCACCAGTCGCGTCAGGTAGGTCTCGAGGGCGTGGTAGGGGATGCCCGCCAGCGGGATGGGGTTGTCGGCCTTGCTGCGGCTGGTCAACGCCAGACCCAGCACGCGGGCAGCCGTCTTGGCGTCGTCGTAGAACATCTCGTAGAAATCGCCCATGCGAAACAGCAGGATCGCGTCGGGCGCCTGGGCCTTTTGCTCGACATACTGCTGCATGGCCGGTGTCAGCGCGGTCGGGCTGCCGCTGCGAGCCGGTCGATGTCTGGCCGATGGCGTCTTCATGGGCGATTCCGCGAAACGAGCCTGGCAGACCAATGTAGGCCCGGCTGCAACCGCACGCAAATACAGCCCGGCTGGCGTCGATGGCCTCGCCCCGGAGCGATGCTCCAGCCGCCTTTGACGGATGGTGACACGATTCCTAAAATCGTGACGTCGTTGCAGGGAGGACCGTCAATGCTCGCGATGCATATGGCCAACGAATTGCTGACCCCGGTCGTGGCCGGCGTGCTGGCTCTGCTGGCCGCCGGTCTGCTGGGCGTGGCGTGCCGGCGGACCCGACGCAGCCTGGATCCGGCCAGGGTCCCTCTGATGGGAGTCCTGGGTGCGTTCGTATTCGCCGCCCAGATGATCAACTTCACGCTGCCCTTCATGCCGGGCACGAGCGGACACCTCGGCGGGGGGGTTCTGCTGGCCATCGTGCTCGGGCCGCACGCAGGCACGCTGGTAATGGCCTCGATCCTGATCGTTCAGTGCCTCATATTCCAGGACGGCGGGCTGCTCGCACTTGGGGCCAACATCCTGAACATGGGTGTGGTTCCCTGCTACGTGGGCTACGCGGTGTATCGCGCGGTTCTGGGCCATCGGCAGGGCGTGGGGGCCGCTCGCCTCTACGCCGCCACCTTCGCCGCGTCGGTTGTGGGCGTCGTTCTCGGTGCGGCCTGTGTTCCGTTCGAGACCGCCGCCGCAGGCGTGATCACCGTGCCGTTAAGGTTGTTCCTGCTGACCATGATCGGCGTGCACCTGTTGATCGGTGCGGTCGAGGGCCTGATCACCTTCGCGGTGGTGGCCTACCTCTATCGAATCCGTCCCGATACGTTGCGGGGTTCCGAGCTGCTGGCCAAGGCGACGCGGACGCGTGTCGGCTGGCCTGTGGTGGCCGGTTCGCTGGCCGCCGTTGCGATGGTGCTCGGCGGGCTCATCAGCCATGCCGCCAGTGCCTATCCCGACGGCCTGGAGTGGACCTACGCCGAGCGCCCCGCCGACCCCCACTTCCAGCCCTATGTCGAACCGCCCGACGAATCGAGCCTGACCGCCCGCGCCGAGGCCTTCCAGCAGCGTGCCGCGCTGCTGCCCGATTACGGCGGCGACGACACGGCGCTCAAAACCGTCGCCGGCCTGGTGGGCACGATCGTAACGTTGGTCGTAACGTACTTGATCGCCCGGTTACTTCGCCGCAAGACGGACAGTGACGCGCCCGCACCCGCCCGGGCCACCTGATTCGCATGCACCACGACTACCTCGACCGCTACGCCAACCAGGATTCTCCGGTCCACGATCTCGACGCCCGGGCCAAGGTCGTGGCGGTCCTGCTCTACACCGTCGTTCTGGTCTCCGTGCCCAAGTACCAGTTGGCGCCGTTGGCCCCTTTCGCCGTGCTGCCCCTGGCCATGCTCGTCGTGGGTCGAATTCCACTAAACTTCGTGCTGAAGCGGGTACTCATCGTCTCGCCGTTTGTCGTCTGCCTGGCCGCCTTCAACCCGATCTGGGATGCACAGCTTCGCCCGTTCGCCGGCACGTGGGTGCGGGGGGGCTGGTTGGTGGCCGCGTCGGTGCTGATCAAGTTCACGCTCGGCATGGGCGCGCTGATTGCCCTGACCAGCACCACGCGTTTTAGCGACCTGTTGGCCGGGCTCCAGCGCCTGGGCGTGCCGCGAGTGCTCGTGATGCAACTGGGATTCCTGTATCGGTACCTGTTCGTGTTGATCGACCAGGCCATGCGGATGCGACGGGCGCGCGACGCGCGGCTTGGCGGCTACGCCTCGGTGACGCTTCGCCTCCGTGCGGTTGGCGGGATCGTCGGCGTGCTGCTGCTGCGGACCTTGGAACAGGCCGAGCGGATCCACCAGGCCATGCAGGCCCGGGGCTACGACGGAACGGTGCGCACGCTTCGCCGTGGCTGCTTTGGCTGGGGTGAGGTGCTGTTTCTCCTGGCGGTCGGCGTGTATGTGACAGCCGCGCGGCTGTCCGTGCTGGTTACAAGCTGAAAGGTATGTGCGAATCTGCGATCCAGATTGAGTCGCTCTCGTACCGTTACCCCGACGGAACGTCCGCCCTGCGCGGCGTCGATCTTCGAGCCGAGCCCGGCGCCAAAGTGGGGCTGGTCGGCCCGAACGGAGCGGGCAAGAGCACGCTGCTGCTATGTCTCGACGGGTTCCTTGCCGCCCGGGGCCGCGCCAGCGTGAGCGGGCTTTCGGTCAGCAAGGCCAACGTTAAGGCGATTCGCAGCCATGTGGGCCTGGTCTTTCAGAATCCGGACGATCAGCTCTTCATGCCGCGACTGTTCGACGACGTCGCATTCGGCCCGATCAACCAGCAACTCGATCCGACCCAAGTGCGGCAGCGGGTGGCCGAAGCCCTCACCGACGTCGGGCTGACCGGTATGGACGATCGCGCGCCGCATCACTTGTCGATGGGCCAGAAACGAAACGCCGCCATTGCTACCGTGTTGGCGATGAAACCGGACCTGCTTCTGCTCGACGAGCCGTCGGCCAACCTCGACCCGCGCTCGCGCCGACATCTGATCGAGCTGCTGGCCGGCATGTCCATCACCATGCTGATTGCTTCGCACGATTTGGACATGATCGTGCAATTGTGCGATCGCGTCGCGCTGCTCGACGCCGGGCGCATCGTGGCCGACGGAGCTACCGCCGACATCCTCTCCGACGCTTCGCTGATGGATCGTCACGGCCTCGAGGTGCCCGCCGTGTTGGCGCCCCGCGCCTAACGTCGCTACCGCCACGCTGGGCATGGGTAGGGGGGTAAGCTATAGTGACGCGATCTGTGACCAGTGCAGCCAAAGGAGCAGCATGGCGGATCGCAAGCCACCCAATTTCCTCATCTTCCTGACCGACCAGCAACGGGTCGACGCCCTGGGCTGTGCCGGCAATCCTTACATTCGCACGCCTGTGCTCGATCGGATGGCCGCCGACGGCGCGCACTTTCCCATGGCCCACACCAACAACCCCATCTGCATACCCGCCCGCGCCACCCTCATCAGCGGCGCCTGGGGCGTGCAGACCGGCATCCTGAGCAATCAGGGTCTGCCCACCGGCTGTGTGCCCACGCCCTTCGTCACACTGCCGGAAATCCTCAGCCGTGCTGGCTACTTCTGCCAGGCCATCGGCAAAATGCACTACGTGCCGCCCCGCAATCACTACGGCTTCGGTCGCATGCAGTTGATGGAGGAGGTGCCCAACTGGCGCCACGACGATGAGTATCTGATGTACCTGGAAAAGGTGGGCTACGGCCACGTCCGCGAGGTGCACGGCGTGCGACGCGAGTTATACATGCAGCCTCAGGTGTCGCTTTTGCCGGCCGAGCATCACGGCACGAACTGGGTTGCCGATCGCACCATCGACTTCCTGCGGGCCAACGCCAATCGGCCTTTCATGGGCTTGTGTGGTTGGATCGCTCCGCACCCGCCGTGGAACATCCCCGAATCGCTCGCACACGAGTACGACCCCGACTTGCTGCCCCTGCCCAAACGGCGCGACGACGAACTCGCCGGCCAGAACGAGTTCGTCAAACGGCAGGAGAACGCCATGGAGCTGGACGGCGCCTCCGACCGCAAGCTCCGCCTGATCAAGGCGCTCTACTACACGGCTGTGACGATGATCGACTCAGCCGTTGGCCGCATCCTCGCATGTCTCGACGAGCTGGGTCTGACCGACAACACCATGGTGATCTTCACCAGCGACCACGGCGAGATGCTCGGCGATCACTGGAGCTGGCAGAAGAAGCTTTTCTACGAAGCCTCGGCGGGCATCCCTCTTATCGTCCGCTATCCGCGCGGCATCAAAGCCGGCACGGTGTGCAGCGAATTGGTGAACCTCACCGATATCCTGCCGACGGTCCTCGATGCCGCCGGGCTGGACTATCCCGGGCAGGTCGAGCTGCCCGGCCAGAGCCTGATCGAGTTGATCGACGGACGCATTCCCGGCCGCGACGTGCTGTTCGGCGAGACCAAACATGGCGGCGACTCGCTGATGTTCATGGCCAGGACCAAACGGCATAAGTACGTCTACACCGTACGGGGGGGGTACGAGGAGCTATACGACTTACAGGACGACCCGGACGAGTTCCGCAACCTGGCGGCCCGACCCGAAGCGCGCGACATCCGCAACGAGCTTCGCAGCCGCCTGACCGGCTGGCTCCAGCATTACCGGTTTGACCAGGCCCTCGACGGTGCCGACTTAAGGGCCACACCCGCCGATCCGCCGCTGGTCGATCGGCCCAACCGCCAGGATGCACGCTGGCCAGGCAACCTCGATCCGAAGCAGGCGGCTGAAGTTCAATCCGCCGAGGTCTCTCTAAAGGCTGTAAGCGATCGGACATACGACGTGTTGGGCGTTCGTCCGCTCGATCCATAAACCGCTGGAGCATCTCCCGGAGGAGTCACGTGTCAGCCAAAACCAACAGCCACGATCGGTATCAACAGATGGGCATGAAGTACTTTGCCATGCCTCCCAAATTCGACCCCGAAAGCGGCACCACCGTCTTCGAGCCCGAGGCGCCCGGATATGGCTACTGGGTCGGCGGGCACAACGCCGTCTTCGACCCCGAAGCCGGCAAGTTCTACCTCTTCCATCGCGTCCGCAAGCCGCTGGGCAAGGGGCGGGGCGGCGTGTGTCGCATCGCCGAAAGCACCGATGGCATCACCTTCAAGGTCATCTGGCAGGCGAGCAAGGAGCAGTTCGACGCCGAGTCGATCGAGGTGGCCTCACTCATCCGCGACCCGGCCAGCGGCAAGTGGCGGCTCTACGTGTGCTTCGAGCCGGCTGGTGGGCGCGGCTGGCGGATCGATCTGGTCGAGGCCGACAGCATCGACAAGCTCGACGCGTGGCATCATCGCACGGTGATGGCCCCGGCCGACTACGGCGTGGGCAGCATCAAGGATCCCAAAGTCTATATGATCGGCGGGCTCTACCACGCGTTCGCCTGCGTGCCCCCTCGCGAGCGCATCGTCGAGCACCCGGACGGCTCGCGCGAGCCGATCGGCGGCGATTCGACCGCTCTGCTGGTCAGCGAGGACGGCATCTACTGGCGCGACTTCCGCTACGTCTTCGAGCCCGGCCAGGGCGCTCGCGGTGAGTGGGGGCAGTTCCGTGCACGGATCAACTCGGTCGTCTGGCTCGAACCGATGTGGGTTGCCTTCTTCGACGGCGGCGAAGGGGCCTACGACAATTACGAGGAATGGTGCGGCGTCGCCGTCAGCAGCGACCTGCTCAACTGGCGCCGCGTCAGCCGCAACGCGCCCTGGGTCCGAAGCCCGCACGGCTGCATCCGCTACATGGACGCGCTCCGCGTCGGCGACGAGCTGTTCTACTACTACGAATACACCCGCGCCGACGGCTCGCACGAGCTTCGCGTCAACAAGGTGCAGCTATAGGATGCGGTAGGGGGGTGGCACGGTCCGACTTGGGTGGCATGCCCACGCTTGTGCTGAGCGAGCAACGCGAGCCGAAGCGCCGCTGTCGCGTGGGCATGTCTTTTAGCAACGGGGTGGCACGGTCCGGCTTTCTGCCGGGCCGTGGTTCGCCAGCAAACGACAGCGCGTCGAAATAACACGGCCGACCTGGTGGTCGACCGTGCCACCCATCCCGACATCTTGGGTGGCATGCCCACGCCGCTGTCGCGTGGGCATGTCTTTTGGCGCTCGGGTGCCACTGGTGGGGGGTGGCATGGTCCGGCTTCCTGCCGGGCCATGTTCTGAGCATCAATAAAGAGACGTTGTCGGGGTAGGGAGTTCTACACCTTGTGGTGGTCTGTAGTGGCGATGTCGCTGCCGTCGGTCCACTTCTCGATACGATAGTCGCCGAACACGTTCGGGCACTCGTGCTGCATGATCCGCAGCACCTGGATCGCCACCTTGCGGATCTCCACCTCGGCGTGCTCGCTGGCCCGCATCTCGATGAAGTGCCGCAACGCCCGCCCGTTGGCCGTTACGAAGATCTTCGTCTCGGTCGCGTTGGGCAGCACGCTGCGGGCCGCCTGCCGCGCCAGCTTTCGCCGAAGCGTGCGGTCGGGCTCGTCGGCAAATTTCTCCTGGAGCCCGTCGACCAGCTTGCAGTAGGCCCGGTGCGACGCCTCGATCGCCTCCAGCCACACCGCGTGCAGCTTCGGGTCGTCGGCGATGCAGTCCGGCTCGATGAAGTTGGCCGTCGATTCGTCCACGTACCGCTGCGAGAGCTGCGAGTAGCCGAACCCCGCCCGATGTCGCACCAGCTCGTGCGTGAAGCTCCGCGACACGCCGGTGATCACGAAGTTCCACACCGCGTGCTCCAGCACCGACCCGTGCCCCACCTCGATGATGTGCCCCAGGTACTCGGCGTTGCTCTTTCGTCCCTTGCCGAACGACATGTAGCACACCCGGCCAGCCATCTCGCACAACTGCTCGGCCCCCACCTCGCTATCGGTCTGCCACGTGCATTCGTGGTCGGCGAGGAACCGCTCGATGGCCTCCGGATCGACCCCTTGCCGCCCGACCAGATACACCTTCGGCTCGCGAATGATGTTCACCGACGACCTCCTGCCGGCCTCGCCTGCGCCCTGCACCGCTCTGAGCCCAAGTGTAGGTGCATCGACCCACCGGTCAAGACGCGATGGGTGCCCCGGCCCGTTCTCGGGCTGGGGGACAGAACGCGCGTGCACGGGTGCCCCGCCCGTTCCCGGGCTGTGGGACGGCGAGGTGCCACGGTCCGGCTTCCTGCCGGGCCGTGGTTCGCCAGCGAGCTACAGCGCGTCGAAAACAACACGGCCGATCCCGGCGCGCCGGAACTTGCACGCGATTTCCCGGCGGCTTGCCCGCCAGACGTAGGGCGGGTTTCACCCGCCATTCCGTGTCTGGATAGGTGCCCCGGCCCGCCGGGTGCCACTGGCGGCTTGTCCACCAGTGCTACAACCGAGGGCGTTTATCACGCTTTCTCAAACACCGACCGGTCGAACACCCACTCGTCGTCAGCGACAATTTGCTCCAACGCCTTGTTGAGCGCGGGCAGAAACCGTTTTGGGTCGTTTGGACCTTCCGACTTGACCCACTCGGCAATCTTCTCCGCCGTCGGCTCGATCCCCCGGGCCGCGGCGCAGGCAACGAGCATCCCACTGGAGTTCTGCCGCAGCTTCTCGTACTCGGGATGGTCCTTGCCCCGCGCCTCAACCAGGAAGTAGGCATACATCGCCATCAGCGGCGATGCGTCGTCTTTCTCGCCGACTTTCTGTAGGAATCCAGCCGCCAGGTTTACCACGTCGGGCAGCGGCACTTGCACCTGCAGCGTCAGCCAGAGCGCCTGCCCCAGGTACGCCGGTGCGTCGGCCTCATCCGATACGCCCAGATTGCCGAGCACGGTCACCAGGTCCACCCACGCCTTCGTACCGGCCAGGGCACGTGCGGCCTCCAGATTGAGTTCACGTTGACCAGCCGTGTCTCCCTGCTCGCCCGCCGCCCAGGCCATGTTGGTCAGTGTGGCCGCCTTGCCCTGCGCGTCGCCGATCTGCTCCAGCAGCTTCAGCGACTCGCTCCACAGCTCCATCGCCCGGTTGACGTCGCCTTGTTGGGCCATCACGCCGGCCATGTTGTCCAGCGTGGCGGCCTTGCCCCCCACGTTGCCGATCTGCTCGTCGAGCTTCAGCGACTCGTTCCATAGCGCCATCGCCCGCTCGACGTCGCCCTGTTGCGCGATCACATTGGCCATGTTGTGCAGCGTGGCCGCCTTGCCCCGCACGTTGCCGATCTGCTCCTTCAGCTTCAACGACTCGTTCCACAGCTCCATCGCCCGCTCGACGTCGCCCTGTTGGGCAATCACGCCGGCCATGTCGTGCAGCGTGGCGGCCTTGCCCCGCACGTCGCCGATCTGCTCTTTCAGCTTCAGCGACTCGTTCCACAGCTCCATCGCCCGGTGGACGTCGCCCTGTCGGGCCATCACGCACCCCATCTCGTGCAGCGTGGCGGCCTTGCCCCCCACGTCGCCGATCTGCTCGTCGAGCTTCAGCGACTCGTTCCATAGCGCCATCGCCCGCTCGACGTCGCCCTGTTGGGCAATCACGCGGGCCATCTCGTGCAGCGTGGCCGCCTTGCCCCCCACGTCGCCGATCTGCTCGTCGAGCTTCAACGACTCGTCCCACAACGCCATCGCCCGCTCGACGTCGCCCTGTTGGGCGATCAGCCCCGCCATGTTGTGCATGATGGCGCCCCGTTCTTGTACGATATCCTCAGACGTATCTCCTTCGAGTTCGGGGCACGTGTTTAGCGCTCGTTCGTAGTGCTCGCGGGCCTCAGTCGCGAACCCCAGCACGTCCTCCGCCCGGGCGAGGTTGTGTAGGATGCGGTAGTCGTCCCCCAGCGATAGCGTGCGCTCGGACAGCCGCTTTGCCTCGCGGTACCGCGAGCGATTAATCCAGTGCGTGGCGACCGTGTCCGCGATGTCTACCGCGATATCGCTCTGCCCGGCCAGCAGCGCCAGGCGATGGACCTCCAAACCACGTTCTACGTGTAAGCCTTCCACCTCCACCCACCATTTCTGGTACAGATGCCGTGCCGCCCGGCGACACGCCTCGGTCCGCTGTGCGTCAGTTAGCTCGTCGTCAAGAAGTGGCTCGAGAATGTCCGGCACGTAGTAGCGCGGCTCGTGCGTCTGTGGGTCGAGCCCCGCTTCGATCAGCCCCAGCGATGCAGCGCGGTTCAGGTGCGGGTCCACCGCCAGATCGCCGGCCACCCCCTCGATGCACAGGCGGTCGACCGGCAATCGGCACACCGCAGCCAGCGCCAGCAGCCTGCGACATGCTGCGCTCTGCTGGGCGAGCAGCACGCGAACCAGCGTGTCCTCGCGGAACCGCTCGGTCTCGGCCGCCATCGCGCTAAGGATGACCTCGACGTCGGTCTCGGCGTGGGCGACCACCCGGTTCAGCCATCCCAACAGGCGGGGGTTGCCGCCGCCCAGCGAGATCGCCCGCTCGCGCAGCGTCTGGTCCGTCGTCGCCTGGGGCGAAAGGGCCGGCAGCAGCACGAGCTTCTTGGCCAGGTCGGCCCCTTCGAAATGCTCCAGCGCCTCTTCGTGCAGCGACGCTTTTGTCGACGGGGCGACGAACAGGTAGCGGCAAGTCACCATCACGCGGCTGTCCGACGCCGTCTCGCGAATCGCCTCCAGTACGTCCCGTAATACATCGAGCGCCTCGGGCGTCAGCAGCGCGCGGCCCTGCTCGTCGACCCGCACCTGCCCCTCGTCGTCCTCTTCGACGTTGGCCTCGAAGTCGTCGAACACAAATAGCGCCGGTTCCTTGTCCAGGTGCTCTCGCAGCAGGCGCGACAATCGGTGTTTCAGCGGCACGTCGGCCTCGTTCAGCACGGCCCCGGCGCCGCTCTCGCTTACCCCCTCGCCCAGCACAAACAGCAACTGCGGCTCGTCGACCGCCTTCACCCACACGAGCCGCCGATGCTGCGGCATCCGCTCGCACAGCCGTGCGGCCAGGCTGCTCTTGCCCAGCCCGCCCATGCCATAGAGCACCACGCCCTCGTGGTAGCCCGCCTGCCCCTGGCCGCTTCGTAGTGCCCTCAGGCAGCGCTGGATGTTCCTTCGACGACCGACGAACAACTTCCGGGGGCACACCTCGCCCTTCGCGCCGGCGTCCAGAAACTCCACCGCCGCCTCGCACACGTGCAGCTTCGCCCGCCCTTTCGTCTGGAGTGGGGTCACCATCTCGCTCAAGTCGGTGGCGTCGGCATACAGCCGCAGCAGGTGCCAGTCGAGCATGCCGTCTTTGAACAGCTTGCCCCGGGCACGGGCGACGGCCTCGTCGATCCGCCGTCCGACGGCCAGGTGGTGATACAGCTCGGCCGCAGCCGCCGTAGCCGCCGCATCGCCCACCGGCAGGGCCCAGCCCAGCAGGGCGGGCGCCCCGGCCCTTACGATGGCTTCGCACAGCGACGGCAGCATCCCGGCGTCGACGGCCTGGCCGGTCTTGCAGCCGGAGAAGAAAACCAGTCGCGGCCACAAGCCGCCCATTGCCTCCACGATCTGTTGCGCGGTGACCGCAGTCGGCCCGCCGTAGTCATCTTCCATGACGAAGTGCGGCACGCCGTCCACCACGTTGGCGTGCCCGGTCAGGTGCAGCACGTCGAAATAGCCCTGTCCGAACGACTCGGTTCGCTCGGTCAAACCTGTCAGGCTCCCCAGTTCCTCCACCACCAGTTCGATGGGCTGCTTGGCGGTCGCCTCGACGATTCTCTGCTCTTCGTCCTCGAAGTGCAGGACCGGCTCGACCCCCTCCGGCGAGCAGGCCATAAACAGCATCCGTAGTGGGCGATTCTGTTCCTCGACATCCTCGCGCTCCACACCGTGTACGCGCCGCACGGGCGTGAATGGGTAGTCCGCCTGCCCGCACAGAAACACCTTATCCTCGCACAGCAGTTCCCAGGGCAGGTGCCTGAGGCGTTCTTCCACGTCAACGTGAATCGCCAGCCCCGGCGTCCCTTGCCGGGCCTTCGCCAGCCACCCCTCGGCCGGACCATCCAGCCACGCATACAGGCGGCGCCCCAGGTCGGCCACGTCCCGCGACGACCGCTCGTAGCCTCCTTCCACTTCGTCGACCAGTTGATCGATCTGCTCGGCCGACAGTTCCCTTTTGCCGGTCAGCTTGGCGTCCGAGCCGAACAGCCGTAGCGTCGTTTTGCCGAACACGTCAAATCGGTACTGCCGCATCCAGTCACCTCCCCGGCCCCGAGTCGCGCCGCCGGGAGATAGAGCCAAGTACCGCGCCCGCTTTCGGGTAGCGTGCGGGTGTGTACGGGCGCGGCTGCAAAGAACGGCTCGTTCCCCGAGCAACACACCCAGTCTAAATGACTTTGCGTGATTCTGTCATGCGCATAAAGATGGTGCTCCATAGCAGTTATGACAACCTCGGCGGAGCCGGGGTGATGGAGCACCACCATGCAACGCAATCCTACCGCATGGACGGGGCAGGAGAAAGAGGCG
>DATKUK010000130.1:0-32012 GCA_035530655.1 Phycisphaerae bacterium | reverse complement strand
CTGGAAAGACGATACAAGAGTCACGGCGAGCCTCCTTGCTCCATGCGTTGTCCCTACAACCAACGCATCGGCCAGGAGGCTTGTTTTTGCTTAAACCACGATCATTCATCACCTTCCGAAAGTGCGAAAGTCGAACTAAGTTCATCGGCACTGTAGCTCCGCGTTGTTCTCCCCGACGCCTTCTGAGCGTGCACGTTGTCGTGGCAATTCGGACAGAGGGGAATTGCGTTGTCAATTCGGTCTGAACCGCCGTGCTCGTTGGGTACGATGTGGTGGACCTGGACGCAATGCAGCGTTCCACAAATGCAGCAGCGACGTCCAGTTGCCGCGAGAAGCTTCTCCACGCTATCACGACGAAATCCCATTCGTAGGTGTCCTTATCTCGAACTGGCTGAACAGCGATTAGATTGATCTGCATAAGATGCGGCGTGTATTTGTGTTGACCGAACAACACGCCATTGACGCGCGGACGGCGCGACCCTTGGCTCTTGCGGCGCCATCCGCCTGGGGATCCTCACGAAGTCCCGTCGCTCTGTGGCCATCGATTTGTCCCCAACTCCAAATCTGCCCCATCGGCGACCTGAGCCGCACGGCTCTATGAGAGACCTCGCAAATGTAACCCCTCCGAAAGCTAAGTGCAATGGGCTTTGGGGTCTAAAGACCCGAAGGCGGGCGGGTGGCCCGTCCTTTCAAGGGCGGGGGACACGATGACGGCCGGTCGGCGGCAAGACCGATCCCGCTGTGCCGGGACACCCAGCGAATCGTCGAGTCCCCCATCCCTGAAGGGATGGGCCACCCAACGCGCGCAATCCCGGCGCGCCGGGACGCGCCCTACGAGCACTGGGGGACGAGTCCGCCGTCGGCGGATGGCACCCGCCGGGATGGACCACCCAACACCTCGCACGTGAGGGAAGACACTGTTCAAGAACAGTGGCACACTTCGAATCGTGCCCCCCGGGCTCGCCAAAGGACAGGAAAATGCCGATCGGCAAGCGATTGCCGCCGCTGCGCCGGGAGCGGCGACTATCTTCGCCTCTTTCCACGTTTCTTGTGCGCTCGACGCTTGGGAGGCTTGTGAAATCTCAACTCTGCCTTGAGCCACTTGCCGGCACCGGGCGTGCCGCTCCAGGCATCCATCAGCTCGGCGGCGCAGATCGACGCTTCTTCCTCGCTGCCCAAGCTGAAGCTGCCGGGCAGGGATGCAGGTATCTCGCTGTTGCCCAGCAGGTACTTCGGTACGTGCCGGTTGGTCTTGACCGCCTGTTGCAGCAGCTTCGTGGACGAGGCGCCGGCGCCCTCCATGCGGAAGGCCAGCAGGGCCCGGGCGTAGGCCCACGCGGCTGTGTCCTCGTCGCCCGACTCGGCTGTCAGGTCTGCCGCCTCCTTGTCGCGGCCCAGTTCGATCAGCGCCGGCAGCAGCAGGTAACGCACGCCCTGGTTGTCGTCGCGGTTGAGGCGCAGCAGTTCCTGATAGTGGCCGACGGCCTCTTCGGGCCGCCCGAGAGCGGCCAGAGACTGCGCCAAGCCGAACCGGGCACGCATGTACGGCCGCGTCTCGAGAAGCCCCCAGAAGCGACCGGCGTCCTGCTCAAACGTCTTGCGGCCGAGCGCTCGTTCTCCGGCGGCGACGCCCCGGGCGTAGAGATCGCTGGCTTGGCGAGGATCTGAACTCCGCTCGGCCAGAATCACATAGGCATCGGCGCAGTCCGGGCACTCCTTCAGCGCCTGGCGGACCAGTTGCAGTTGCCGTCGGCCGCGGGCATCGAACGCCTGGTAGCAGAGGTCCTGGGCCTGCTCCAACGGTGTGCGAGGCGTGAACTCCATTTCGTCCATCGCCCTGCCGACGAACTGGCGGTTCATCAGCTCCGTCATCTCGCCCACGTCCTTGGCCGGATGGTCGTCGAAGTAACGCTGCATTTGGGCAGACATCCGTTCCATGGTCCGCCGATCCGGCATGATGCCTCGCCTGATGAGTTCCTCGGGCTTCCGCGGCTCCAGCAGCTCGGGCAGTGCCAGCGTGAAAGTAACCGTTCCGTCGAAGGCGTCGACCTGCTTGGTCCAACGCCCGCCATCGATCTCGGCCTCCGTCGTCTTCGCCAGGCACCACAGCAACCCCTCCAAAAACGACAGCACGGCCGGGCCTGGCCGCTCGATACGTTCGCCGGGTACGTAGCGAAACGCACTGGGGTACGCCTCGCCGCCGGCCACGGCCAACCCGCGATCTTCCCATAGGTCCGCGTCGCCCAGGGGCAGTTCGGTGATGCTGCCGAACAGCACGACCCACGCGCCTGACTTGCGGCTCTGGTAGTACGCCTGCGGATCGTCCCCCGACTCCTGCATCCGCCAGTACTCGTCGGGTGAATCGAAGAAGCCCAGCCCGTAGGTCTGCCCACCGGCCCCGAGCACCGTCACGTAGCCCAGCTCCGTTTGGCACTGCGGCGTCTCGATCCGGATCAAGTCCTCGTCAGTCAGGTGATCCCACGGTGCGGCTTGGTAGAATGCCTTGGCGGCCGCGGCAAAAGACCGCATCCGCTCGACCGTGACGCCGGGAACGTCCATCGCGCCCGGGTCCGGCTGCCCGCCGCTCATATGCTCGCGCATATACTCAGCAGTCTGATCCAGATCGGACAGCTCTTCGGTATGCGCGACCTCGACGCCCAGTCCGGCCAGTGCATCCGAGAGTCCTGTAGCCAGGTCGGGGCTGTTTACCTCCAGCCTGCCCGGGCGATAGCCGGCCAGCTTCTGGTTACAGGCGAAGTCCACCAGGGCGTCCAATGCCCCCGCCAGATCCTTCTGGCCCGACGGGCACAGCCTGCCAGCGTGCATGACCTCGGTCTGCGAACTGACCCACAGTGGAAGCCAGGGCCGCAGCGGCGTCTCGTCCTCGCCCATCACCCACGATGGAAGGCGCACCCATCCGCCCTGCCAGGTCTCGCTAAGGTGTTGTGGCAGTCTCCTCAAACGCTCGACCTGGAAATGCGCCATACGCTATTCCCCTGCAGGCCTTGGGCACGGCCGGCCAGCGTACTGCTGGGTTGGCGTTCGGGCAACCCCCGCATCGACGCAACCGCCATCCGAACCAAGGCCGTTCCGCGTACCGTGCGTAACATGATCTTAAGCCCCCGGTGCCGTTCGCGCCATGCATCACTCCGCCTTCCATCGCTTCTTTGCAACGGCGCGGTGGTCGGCGAACGAGTTGGCCTACGGCGATCTTCGACCTGATCGAGCCCCGACTGGGCGACAGGCCGGTCATGCTGGTGATTGACGATGCACTGGTCCGCAAACGGTGGCTAACAGTCTCGTGGGTTTGTTTCTGTGAACGGGCATCGTGACGGGAGGCAAGCCCTGACGACCCGGCGCCGCCGCCGGCAGACACGATCGGCGGTGATGCGCTGCGGGTCTTCTGCCGCCTCGCCAATCCCCCCGCCGAGTCGATCACGGCCCGACGCGACGCCCTCGGCTAAGACGGGGCTACCTTCCCCCCGCACGAATCGCCGGATGTCCATTTGCAGATTGAACGCCCTCACGGGGACTCGAACCCCGGTCGCCAGGATGAGAACCTGGTATCCTAGGCCGCTAGACGATGAGGGCTCTGTTGTCCGGCCACCAACCACCGGCGGCCGCTGCTACTCTTTTAGCGGGCAATATTGTTGCCATCAACCCCCCGTGCGGTCAATCTTACAGGCCAACATGCGTCTGACCCGCACTTCGCGGGCCAACGGAGGCAGATAAATGTCCGTTCCCACGACTCGACCACACACAACCAGGCGGCTGGTGGCTGCCTGCTGCTGGCTGATGCTGGCGTCAACGTTGTGGCGCGGCTGCGTGCAGCCGCCCGCCCGGGTCCCGTCGGCGCTCGGACCCGTCGCCGACCGCCTGAAGGCCGCCTACGCCGACCTGGCAACCGGCCGATTCCTCACCATCGCCGACTTCGAGCACCGCCGCCACCAGACCCTCTTTCGCCTTGAGCCGTCCTCGACCACACCCACAATCAGCATCCGCCGGTCGCGCCTGTCGACCGGAGCCGGCTCGCTGCGCTTCGTCCTGCCCGACCGCCACGCTCGCCTCATATGCGACGACCAGCAGGCAAAAGGCTGGGCGCTGCCGCGCGACTGGCGCGGACACTGGCTGCTGCTGATGAGTCTTTACACCGCGCAACCGGTCGATCACCTGGCCTTCGCCATCGAAAGCGGGCAGGACCAGCCGCAACGTTTCGAGCTGGCCGGGCTTCGATTGCAGCCGGGCTGGAACCTTTTGCGCGTCGATCTGGGTGAAGCCGCCCAACAGGTCGATCTGTCCGACGTGCGGCGCCTGCACTGGTGGTGCTCGCAACTGGATAAATCGCTCGAACTCTACCTCGACGACCTGATCCTCGCCGACAACCAGGAGGACCTGCTCGCACCGTCCGACGACGCCGACGACACGCTGTTCGTACGCCGCCGCGGCCGAAGCCTTCACGTGGGCTCGCCCGGCCGGTTCGAGCTGGTCTTCAGACGCGGACGGCTCGAGCAGTGGTACGACTTGGGCAGCGACCCGCAGCGAAGCCGGCCATTGGCTGCCGGCGTCGGTCTTGGCCCGCACCTTCTCGCGCTGCCCGAGCCGGTGGTCGACGGCCACGCCGACCTGAGCCGCTACGCCGACTTTTCGGCCGTGGGCCCGGTCGCCGAGTCGCGTCAGCGCCTGCTTGAACTGCATCCGTCGCGCGTCGTTGTCGAGGGAACCTGGCGATACTTCGACCCTCACAGCCAAGCCGAGCCGAGCAGCCCCACGGCCGAGCCGACCCCGCCGGCTCAGCAGCGTTACATCTACACAATCACGCCACAGGGCCGCGTCTACCTCGACCTGTCCAGCAGCCTGAAACCAAGCGGTCTACCGCCCGCAGATGTGGGCTTCGCCCTGTGCGTAGGCGCCGACGCCGGCTTCGAGTGCGAATTCCCCCGTACAACACGCCCCGACGACGGCGCCGCCCTGTCCTTCGCCCTGCTGGCCCGCCGCCAGACGGGTCAGGCCGATCTGCTGGCGGTCGTGCATCGCGCTGACGACGCACCGGCTCACGAGATACTGCGGGACGACCGCGAAGCGTGCGTCGGCGTGATGATGTGCGGAGGTCAACCCATTGGTGACGACACTCGATGGGCGGTGATGCTGAGCGTCTGGCCCGACGACCTCGACAGTCTCACCGAAGCCGGCCTCGTGGCCGCCGACTACTGCATGCCGGCGCAACTGGACATCGAGGTGGGGCAACTCGTACGGGATGGATCGGGCGACGATGACAACGACGGGTTCTGTGAGACGGGCGGCTACTACACCATCGCGATGGAGAACGGCCTGACCCGCTTCCACATCGACGGGCGCCGCCGACTGCGCTTCTACCCGACCTTCAAGCTTGTCGGATCGTCCGGCATGCCGTGCTGGGCTTACGCCGACGGACGACTGCTCCGACGGACCTGGCGCAACAGCGAGGATGTCGCCTTCGTGCAAATCGATAAAATTGTCGACGCTCCTATGACGATTGAAGTCATCGCAGCCGATCAGCCGCTTCATACGTCCGAACCTTAGGCCCGATCGGTAGAGCCGTCACCAACTGGCTATCTTAACATGCCGCGCGAATTGGCCCGGCTGTTCGGGGCATTCTATACTGTCATCGGAGGGACACGGCAGCGGCGAAGCTCCACAGGAGCTCGCCGGGGGAGCCGCTGTGAGAGAAGGGCAGACCGTCGACAAACCTTGGCCGAGAATCCTCCTGATAGAGGACGACCTTGGTGACACCGACCGAATCGCTCACGCGCTTCAAGATCATTTCCATGGCGTGCACATCATGGTAGCTGC
Source organism: Phycisphaerae bacterium (assembly GCA_035530655.1). Classification (GTDB taxonomy): domain Bacteria; phylum Planctomycetota; class Phycisphaerae; order UBA1845; family DATKUK01; genus DATKUK01. Next base: position 26,183 of record DATKUK010000130.1, on the reverse strand, counting down.
CACGGGGCAGGAGGCCTGTCAGCCCGATTTGACGCAATTCGACGCCGTTCTGCTCAATATCGACCTGCCCGACTGCACCGGCCTGGACGTACTCCGCCACATCTTCGCCCATCATGACTTGCCCGTGTTGATGGTCACGCGCCACTGCGATGGCGACAGTGTGGCCACGGCCGTTCGATCGGGCGCGTGCGACTACATCGTCAAGCAGGGAGGTTACCTGACCGTCCTGCCCGTGCTGGTCGAGAAGGCGTTGGTCATGGGTGAGCTGAAGGACCAGAACAAGCGGCTCCAGCAGACGCTGCGACGGCGCAACGAACAGTTGCAGCAGGTGAACGGTCAGCTCGAGTCGTCCAATCGTTTGCTGCGGCAAATGGCCGAGCGCGACCCCCTGACCGGCCTGAGCAACCGTCGGCATTTCGACGAGCTGCTGGACCGCCGGCGCGCCGAGGCCCAGCGCTACCAACACGATCTGGCCTGCATGATGATCGACGTGGACAACTTCAAGCAGATCAATGACCGACTGGGCCACAAAGCCGGCGACCGAATCCTCGTCCTGGTTGCTGGGATTCTTCGCGCGCAACTTCGGGCAGCCGACCTGCCGGCCCGCTACGGCGGCGACGAGTTCGTCGTGCTCCTGCCGCACAGCACGGCGATGGACGCCTGTACGCTGGCGCGACGAATCGCCGACCAATTTCGCCACGACGTTGCTCAGATCGTGCCGGACTCGCTTAGCTGCTCCCTGAGCATCGGCATCCACGCCGTCCACGCCGATCGCCTCGCCACAGCCTCGGAGTGGATCGAGAAGGCAGATCAGGCCATGCTCGAGGCCAAGCAATCAGGCAAGGGATGCGTCGTCCTTTCCGCCGATCCGGGCTCCCATTCGGTGCCCGCGCCAAGCCGCTCCGTCGGCTGAAACGCTGCCTGCCCAGGCGCCACCCCATCACGAGGTTGACCCATCTTGCCGGGCAGCTATATAATTCGCGCATGTTAACTAATGGCTTCGCATCGCGTCCCGCCGATCGGTCTGCTTAGGCTTTCCAGGAAGAACCATGATCTCTAAGTGTCCCATTTATCTAGGCTTAACGCTGATTGCCATCCCGGTTGCGGCCCAAGCCCAGTTCGGCGGGCCCATCGCTGTCGAGGTGGCGCCGGTCGTTCAGCAGCGGCTGCCGGACGTCATCAACGTGGTGGGCACGATCCGTCCGGCTCGCCGAAGTCTGGTGGGCAATGAAGTGCCCGGCCTCGTGGAGCAACTACCGGTCAGACAGGGCGATTCGCTGCAAGCCGGGCAACTCATCTGCCAGCTTGACAAAACTCGCCTCGAATTTGAACAGCAGCAGGTCGTCGCTCAGATCGCAGCCCAGGATGCGGTGATCGAGGAACTTGAGGCCGCCACCGCTCAAGCCACCGCCGACAAGAAAAGAATCGACCGTCTCTTTGAAAACGGCGCGGCGATGGAGAAGGAATACCGCGATATCACCACCGCCTACACCGCCGCGGTGCGGCGCCTGTCGGCTGCACGGTTCCGTCGCGAGGCGCTCCAGGCCCAGGCTGGCGAACTCGCCGACCAGTTGGCCAAGACCGCCATCAAGTCCCCGTTCGGCGGATACGTGGTGGCGCTGCACACCGAGGTGGGGCAGTGGTTGGCCCAGGGCAGCCCGGTCGTAGAAATGGTGGATCTGTCTACCGTCCTGGTGCGTGTCGACGCGCCGTCGGCCGTACTGCCATACGCCAAGCAGGAACAGCCCTGCACGGTGACAGTTGATGCGCTCGACCAAACGTTCAACGGGCGCATCAAGCATGTGATTCGTCAGGTGGACGAGCTGGCCCGGACCGTACCGATCGAGATCGAGCTCGTTAACGACCAGCAGTCGCTCGTCGCCGGCATGTTCGCCCGGGCCGATGTGCCGGCCGGACCGACCACCGACAGGCTGCTGGTGTCGCGCGATGCGATCGCCCAGCAGGGCGAAGTCCGCCTGGTCTACGTGATCAGGACCCGACCCGCCCAGGCCCCCAACAAGCAGCCCAATTCACCACCCTCAGGAGCCAAACAACCGCCCGCCGAAACCCGTGCCACATCAACCTATAGCAGTCAGGGAATCACCGAAGCCGTGCCCGTTCTCGTTCGCCTGGTGGGCGAGTACGAAGGCGGCGTGGCCATCGAGGGCGAGGGGCTGACCCCCGGCGACCGAGTCGTCGTTCGCGGCAACGAGCAGTTTCTGCTCATGCCCCCCGGACCGGTACCGGTGGTCGTGACGGCCGCGTCTGTGGGCGCCGTCGCCCAGGCGTCCGGGCCTGTCGTCGGCGACCCGCCCGCCTCGCAGCCGACCACTGCCCCCGGCGGCGATGCGCAGTAAACGGGCCTTGCCATGAACATCATTCGCTTTGCCATCGAGAATCCGATCAAGGTCACCGTCATGGTCCTGCTGCTGGGCCTGTTCGGGTTTTTGTCGCTGTTTACGATTCCCATCCAGTTGATTCCCAACGTCGACCGGCCACTGATCACCGTCACCACAAACTGGGTTGGGGCCACCCCCCAGGAGGTAGAGGACAACATCGTCCGTCGCCAGGAAGAGAAGCTCAAAAGCGTCAGCAACCTGGTCAAGATGACCAGCGTATCGCGTGACAACCAAGGCGAGATCTCTTTGGAGTTCGGCGTCGGCGTCGACAAGGACGTCGCCGTCCGCGAGGTGTCCGACAAGTTGCGGCAGGTCTCGGGCTACGAGGATCGCGAGGCCATCGACGAGCCGGTAGTCGAGGCCACCGAGACCAGACATGCCAACGCGATAGCCTGGCTGATGTTCTCGGCTAACGGTCGAGATGTGACTGAATTCCAGACGTTCTGCAATGATACGTTGCAGCCGCTTCTCGAGCGCGTGCCGGGTGTCGCGTCGGCCCCCTTCCTGGGCGGGCGCGAGAAGGAAGTCCACGTCATTGTCGACCCGGCAAGACTGGCGGCGCGACGCGTGACGTTCGCTCAACTGGCGGCCGCTCTGCGATCGCATAACGTCGACGTGTCGGCCGGCACCAGCGCCCAAGGCAAGCGCGAGCTGGCCATTCGCACCGTGGGCAAATACGAGACCGCCGATCAGGTCCTCAATACCGTCATCATCGACCGCGAAGGCGGCCCGGTCTACGTGCGCGACGTGGCCGACGTCGTCAGCAGTTTTCACAAGCAACTCGCCATCGTCCGGGGCGAGGGCGAGCCCGTGCTGGCCTGTCCCGTCCAACGCGAAACCGGCGCCAACGTCCTGAAGGTCATGCAGGGCGTGCAGGCGGCCATCGAAAAGATCAACAGCGAGATCCTCACCGGGCCACGCAGCTTCATGCGCGTTTCCAAGGTCTACGACGAAACGATCTACATCAATTCGGCGATTGCCCTGGTCGAACAAAACATCGTTGTGGGCGGCCTGCTCGCGATCCTGGTCCTGATGCTCTTTCTGCGCAGCCCCACCGCTACGCTCGTGGTAGCCGTCTCGATCCCCATCTCGGTGATCGGAACGTTCCTTGTCGTGACGGTGCTGGGCCGCAACATCAACGTGGTCATGCTGGCCGGGATGGCCTTTGCCGTCGGTATGGTCGTCGACGCCGCCGTGGTCGTGCTCGAGAACATCTATCGACACGTGGAGATGGGCAAGAGCCGACGACAGGCCGCCCTGGAGGGGGCACGCGAGGTGTGGGGCGCGGTGCTGGCCGGCACGCTCACGACGATGGCCGTGTTTATCCCCGTACTGACCATCGAGGAAGAGGCCGGCCAGTTGTTCCGCGATATCGCCATCGCCATCTCATCGGCGGTGGGGCTTTCGCTGATCGTCGCGGTGACCGTGATTCCAACACTGTCGGCCCGGGTGGTCACCGAGGTGGACAGGAAGCAGCAAGGCCGCACCTTGGCTGCCGCTCTGAAGTCCACGCCTTTCCTGGTCATCGCCGCCCTGCCCATGGTCCTGATCCTGGTGGTGGGATTGCTTTGGGGCCTACGCGCCGCGGGTCTGACGATGGTCGTTTGGTTCTTGTGGCTGATCCTCTGTCTTCTGGCCTACTTCGGTCACTCGCCCGAGACCGAGGGCGGACGCGGCCGGTTTGCTCGAGCGGTGGCCGCTACCGTGGGATGGATCAACAGACGCACCTCCACGCGACTGGCAGTCGTGGTGGGTCTTACCATGCTCTCGATCGTAGCCAGTTGGAAGCTGGCCCCGCCGGGCAGTTATTTGCCCGCCGGCAACCGCAACTTCGTTTTCGGGATTCTGCTGCCGCCACCCGGGTACTCTTTGCAGGAATTCGATCGCATCGGCGCGGTCATCGAAGGCCAGGTTCAGCCCTACTGGCAGTGCGAACTCGGCTCGCCGGAACACGCAACACTGTCCGAAAAGTGGCTTGAACGGTTTGAAACGCAGCTCAAGCCGCAGGTCGAGCAAAACCTTGCCCGGATGGAAGAGCAAATGGCTGCGCTCCGCGAGCAGTTACGGACAGCCAAGGAACCAACTCAACGGGACGCCCTGCGCAGCAAGATCGGTAACCTGCAAAACCAACAGGAGAGGACCGCTTACGCCGAGCTGCCAAGCCTGGCCGTTCCACCGCCCCCCATCGACCACTTCTTTTACGTCTCCTACCAGGGACTGGCCTTCATGGGCGCGGTCAGCAAGGACGAGAACGTCGTCCTGCCGCTCGCCAACCTGTTTAACGGCGCGGCCCAGGCAATCCCCGACGTGTTTGCGGTCTTCTTCCAGCCCGACATCTTCGGGGTCGGCCGGCCTGGTGACAATTTGGACGTCGACATCCGCGGCGACGACCTGGATAAGGTCACCGCCGCCGCCGGGCAACTCATGGCCGCCTGCACACAGCGATTCGGCAGCCGTCCACAGCCGGATCCTGTCAACTTCTCGCGCGGGCGGCACGAAACGCGGTTCGAGATCGATCAAGACAAGGCTGCGGATCTGGGCATGACCGTGCGCGATGTAGGGTTCATTGCGCGCGCGGCGGTGGATGGCGCGATCGTAGGCGAGTTCCGCGAAGCCGGCAAAACGATCGACCTGTTGGTCAAGCTGACAGGCACCTCCGACCGCGCGCCCAATGTGATCCAACAGGTGCCCGTATGCACGCCCGCTGGCCGGGTCGTGCCGCTCGGGTCCATAGCCAAACGCGTGGACACGACCTCATTGCAGCAGATCAACCGCATCGAGGAGCAGCGGGCCGTCACCCTTCAGATTTACGCACCAAAGGGCGTCGCCCTGGACACCCTCCAAACGAACATTGCGGAGATCGTCACCGATTTCCGCCAACAGGGCCTGATCGACCCGTCGGTCACCATCACGTTCGCCGGCAACGCCGATAAGCTCAAGCAGACCCGCAATGCTCTGGTTGGCGAGTGGAAGGGGCTCACTCTCGAATCCCTGGTCAACCTGTTTCAGAGCCGGTTCTTCCTGGCCACACTCGTGGTGTTCCTACTGATGGCCGGCCTGTTCGAATCGTTCCTCTACCCGTTCGTCATCATGTTCTCGGTGCCCCTCGCGGCCGTCGGCGGGTTCGTCGGCATTTATTCTGCGTTCATATACTCGACGATGGACCCGGCGACGCCTCTGCAAATGTTCGACGTGCTCACCGGCTTGGGATTCATCATCCTGCTGGGTATCGTGGTCAACAACGCCATCCTGATCGTCCACCAGGCCCTCAACAACATGCGCGACGGTGGCATGCCGGCCCAGCAGGCCATCACCGAATCGGTCCGCACGCGCGTTCGACCAATCTTCATGACCTCGCTGACCAGCATCTTCGGCATGGGCCCGCTGTGCCTGCGAACCGGTGCCGGAAGCGAACTGTACCGCGGTCTGGGCAGCGTCATCGTAGGCGGTTTGCTGTTCAGCACGATCTTTACGCTGTTCCTCGTGCCCGCCTTGTTCAGCCTGACCGTCGGCGCCAGAGCCCGCATCCTGGCTTGGCTACGGGGATTGCGGCCCATCAAGCCCGCCGAAACGCCCGCGCCGGCCCACCGCGGCGGCGACTAATCCAGCCACGACCGACATTGCCGCATCCGGCCGATCCGCCTAGAATCGACGGAAACGCTAGTTACCCTTCGGGAGGTACATATGTCCCAGCAACAGCAGACTTCGCTCAAGGAGCGTGTCGAACAGGTCATCAACGCCATTCGCCCAGCCCTTCAGGGCGACGGTGGCGACGTGGAATTGGTGGACGTAGCGGAAGACGGCGTGGTCAGTGTGCGGCTGCACGGGGCCTGTGTGGGCTGCCCTGCTGCCGGCATGACTCTGAAGATGGGGATCGAACGCAACCTGCGGGAAAAAGTGCCCGAGGTGTCGGCCGTAGTCTGCGTTTGACCGCACCTCGTCCGCCTGGACCGATTAGCTCCTGCCAGTCGTCCCGGCGGCGCCCGGGTTTTGCTGTGGGGACGCTACGAGCCCGCAAACGGCCCACCCAGCGCATGAGGGACCGCTCCGGTTCAGCCCCTGTCTCGTCTTGCCGGCTGTTCACCACCGCGACGAGAAGCTGCCCGCCTGACGGTGGTGTCGGCGTGTCGTGGTGTAGCTCCGCCCATGGTGCATCCGAGAAGGGGCTATCGCCACCACACGCGTGCGATGCACGATCCGGTGCCTGCGAACTTGTCGCACCTTGTGCCGTGCCTCGGCGAAACTGCCGATGTGCCCGCTACGCTCCCGGTAGTCGCAGTCGCCCCAAAGGCTGCCTCGGTGACGCGACAAATCGGCCTTACGGCGGTCATGGCGCGGGCGGTAGACGACCTGGTCGTAGCCGCCGCACCTGTCCGAGCGACCGTCGCTGGTGATGATCACAATGTTGACGTCGGCCCTGGCCGTGTCCGGGGCGAGCCCCAACCAGGCTCCGCCGGTGCCAATCAATGCTAAGATCATTGTTTTCAAGGACTTCACGACATCACCTCGCTTTGTCGGCCGTCATCCTGCCCGACGCCGGCGGCCCGCCGGCCGACGCTGCGGAACGCGCGTCTGATTCTACCCCCACCAGACGCACAACAAAAGACAAAATTTCCATAAAGTGAATTATTGTCGAGCTGCCGTCGCGTCCGCCTGGCCTGCGCGCTGCTCCATCAGCTTGCGTATCACCCTCAGAAGCCGCATGAACTCACGACGATCCCGGTCTTTCAGCTCCGCCAGTACCTCGACGGCACCGGACAACCGCGACTCGCGATACTCGTGGTACGCGTGACGGCCCGCCTCGGTGAGGGTCACGTCGATACGGCGGCGGTCCTGAGGATTGATCGCACAGTGAATCAGCGGCTCGTCGGTCTTCGACTCGAGCGATCGAACAACTCGCGACATCTGGGCGGGTAAGACCCCGATCGCCCGCTGAAGCTGCCCAACCGTCATGCGCTCGCCCTTGGCCAGCGTGTCCAGCGTCAGGAACTCCGACTCGGACAGATCCATCGCCCCGTGACGGCGCCTGGCCGCACGCGACCGCGACCCGAGGTTGCTCAGCTCGAAGATCTCCTCTGCCAGTCGTTCAAGCTCCTGATGTCTGCCATCGCTCGCCATCGCCGCGTCTCCGCCCCCGCCAGGTCCCAATCAATCGATATCCCAGAACAAACGTACGAGTTATCATCCAGCGCGTCAAGAAAATCATCGCGGCGCAAAAGCTTCAACGGCAAGATATTTCACGCAGATGAGCCTATCCACTGGTGGCTGGGCTCAGGCAGCTCGGGGCTTACCGAGCCCACCGGCAGGGCCGTGCCTGCGCCATAGACCTGGCCGACACCTCACACTCCCCCGAGCGAGAGCCACCTGCATGTTGGGCGTGGGCTCAGTGCCAAAGAAGCCGCAACCGACGCCTCGCGCTACGGCCTGCGCGGGGACCGTCTCACCTACAGTCGGCGACTCGCCGATGGCTACCCCACGACGACGTGCCGAGCCCATCGGCCGGAAGTACCTTCATGTACAACACAAGCCAAGACCGCCAGCGCTGATGGAAGGCCGGCTCACGCAACGGTCGCTGGGGTAGCTCGCCCCGTACCTCCCAAGCCGGGCAGACGGAGGATATCCGCGGGCCGCTCAACGATGTGAATAGGGCTCGCGCCAACCAGCTCGCTTCGATCGCGAAACCCCCACGTCACGCCTACAGGCACCATGCCGGCACGCAGCGCGGTCTCCACATCAACGGCCGAGTCGCCTATAAGAAACGTTTCTGGCGGCGCGATGCCAAGGCGATCCGACACCGCCAACGCCAAGGCCGGATCCGGCTTGGGGGCCACGTTCGCCAAGGCGCCTTGAATGGCAACAAACATCCCGGCGCAGCCAAGCCGTTCGACTACGGCGACGGTCAGCGTATGCGGCTTGTTGGACAGAACCGCCATACGTATCCCCCGTGCCGAAAGTCCTTGAAGCGTCGGGCGGATCCCATCGTACAAGTGCGTGTAGTCTGTCAAATGCCATTGGTAGTACTGAAATGCCAGGCGCGACACCTCTTCGATTTGAGCGACGTCAACCCCTGTGACCGATTCGCGCGCCAGATGAGCCCAGCCGTGACCGACTCGTGACCGATAGGTTTCAACCGGATGAACAGCCAGATGACATGCCGTCAGGGCCGCATTCATAGCCTCGGCTATGTCCCGCAGCGTGTCCGCCAGGGTGCCGTCCAGGTCGAATATGATCGCCGTTCGGTTCATTGGATCGCACCATTTTGCATCGGCCGACGTATACGAACGCCAGCCGTACGCAACAGTCTAACCGACTCGCATCGGCCTGGGCATCGCTGATGCAGACACATCCGGGGCACGCGGACAAACGCACGAGTCACACGCGCTGAGCGCTACGTTGCCCGAGCCCGCTCGATCATAGCGCGTCCTCGCCGGCACCCGCCTCGATTGGACTCGCACGACCCAGCCGAGACGTCACAGGCCCGCGAAGCCACACCACGCCCGCCCGGCACTGTGCCTCATATGTCCCTTTCTTTCATAGACTTACAGGATGGGCTTCACAGCCGAGTTGCAGCGTTCTAGATCCGTAATCAGTCGGTCAAGCTACCGATGAGGATGGTGTCACATACCGTTTGAGGCGGGCCAGACCTCCAGTCAAGTACGAATCGCTGCGCGGTCTGAGCGCGTGCGTTGTGTCGATGAACGTACCTGCGCCACATCGCAGACGACCTTCTGCAACGCGCGAATGCTCGGTCCCATGCGGCGACCGCATCGCAGGTGCACGCACGTCAGCGAGCGGCGTCCGACCTATCCGAGCGCATCGACCGCTGTAGGAAAACTGCCGTCTGGTCGATAAAGGTACAAAACGCAAGGGTGCAGAAATTGCGCGTGAGCGCAAGAAAACTTGTTGACAAGTTTGCACTCGGTAGTAGTATCGCTCAACCAGAGAGGAGGTGATGCACATGGCTAAGAAACGCGCCACTAAAAAAGCAGCCGTAAAGAAGACCAGGAAGAAGGCCAAGAAGGCCAAGAAGGCCAAGAAGGTCAAGAAGGCCAAGAAGGCCAAGAAGACCAGGAAGGTCAAGAGGGCCAAGAAGGTCAGGAAGACCAAGAAGCGTTAAGGCCTGTTGCGGGGGGCAAAACACAGAATGAGCCATTAGCATCCAAGCCGCCAAACTACCGACCGCGAGACGGTCGGAAGACTCGTGACACGCGGCTGGGTGGATCTTCCCAGGGAAGGTCACAGGCAATCTGGATGGAAGGTGTTACTGCCACGGCGACACCTTCCATCTTTCTTTGCGCTCGCCATCCGCGTTGATCCACTTTGGTGCGGCGGTTTCCGACTGGCACGCGTGCGCCTGCCGCTTATAATGCGCTCGAGGCTGCATCCTGGAGGCAGGCGTGCGCAAGGTCGCGATCATCAACCAGAAGGGCGGCGTCGGCAAAACCACCACAGCGGTGAATCTGGGGGCGGCCCTGGCGCGGGCCGGCCAACGCGTGCTGCTGATCGATCTTGACCCCCAGGCCCATCTCACCATACACGCAGGCCTCGAGCCAGCCAGCCAAACGACCGGCACCTACGACATGCTGGTCCAGTCGCTGCCCGTAGAACGGGCCAAGCACCCGGTCTCGGAGGGGCTGGAGGTCGTGCCTTCGCACATCGACCTGGCCGCTGCAGAAATCGAGTTGGTCGGGGTCGTGGGGCGTGAGGTCATCCTTCGCGACATCCTGCGATCGTCCGGGTCGGCATGGGACTTCGTCCTGATGGACTGTCCGCCCTCACTGGGGGTCTTGACGCTGAACGGGCTGACAGCGGCTGATGAGGTCTTCATACCTCTTCAGCCTCACTTCCTCGCTTTGCAGGGCATGGGCAAGTTGCTGGAGACGGTGCAGCTCGTGCGGCAGCGCATCAACCCGGACGTGGCGGTCAGCGGAATTGTCCTGTGCCTGTTCGAGTCGGGTACGCGCCTTGCCGCCGAGGTCGTCGAGGAGGTCGAGTCGTTCCTGAAGGCTGCACGCCAGCAGCCGGTGCCGTGGTGCGATGCGAGGGTGTTCCACACTCGCATCCGGCGCAACATCAAGCTGGCGGAGTGTCCCAGTCACGGCAAATCGATCTTCAGCTACGACGCGGACAGCAACGGCGCCCGCGACTACGCGGCCCTTGCCCAGGAAGTGCTGGCCATGGTCCAGCCAAGCACAGAAGACAGTTTGCCTGGTGCCGCCGATGGAAGCTTTTCGCCTGCGGCATGCACCGGCGCGGCGACCGATCAAAAGCCATGAAGTGGACGGCTGTCACACGGCGTCGCGTGTTACGGATCATCTTCGTGGCATACTGGGTCACACTGTTCGGGCTTACCCACCTATCGAAGCTTCCTGCCTGCCCGGGTCCACACTACAAAGACAAGTTTGCACACGTAGCGGGATACGCCCTGCTGACGGGTCTGGCCCTGGCGGCGTGGCACGCCGGAGGACGTTCAGCGGCACGGTCAGCACTTGTGTGGTTCGCGGTTCTGTCGAGCTATGCAGCCGTCGATGAGCTGCTGCAGACACTGGTGGGTCGAAGCTGCACGCTTGGCGACTGGCTGGCGGACATGACGGGCGTTGCCCTTGCAGTTGCGATCTCGCTTATCAGGGCTGGTAAGCCACCGTCCGCAACGGACGTAGCCCAATCGTAGCACCCTCAGAATCGCCGTTGAGAGTCAAGCAGGACGCAGATCGGCCCGTCGTTGACCGCATCGACCTCCATCTTGGCGCGGAAGATCCCGCGATACACCGTCACGCCGGTTTCGCTCAGCATATGGCAGAAGTCTTCGAACAACTGCCTCGCTCGGTCAATGGGGGCCGCGGCGTCGAACGACGGACGCCTGCCCTTTCGTGCGTCGGCATAGACGGTGAACGCGCTGACCGCCAGCACCTGGCCCCCCACCTCGACCACGTCGAGGTTCATCTTGCCCGCCTTGTCGGTAAAGACGCGGAGGTGCCGTACCTTTTCGACGCCGTACTCGAGATCGGGGGCCTCGTCTTCCTGGCCGATGGCCACGTACACCAGCAGCCCCTGCCCAATGGCCGAGGCGGTCTGCCCGTCGACGCGGACACACGCACGACGGACACGTTGGACCACAATCCTCATTTTTGCGGATTCCCGTATAAGGTAGCGGTCCGCCGGACCACCTCCAGAATCCTGCTGCGCAACTCCGGCGGCGCCTTGACCTCGACCTGATCGCCGTAGCCCAGCACCCACCACGATATCTCGCGCAGCCCGTCCACGTCGACCTCGAACAGAAGCGACCCGTCGGCGAGCCTTTGCGTCTTCTGCGTGCGGTGCCAGAGCACCTCCTCCACATTGCCGGCCACCATCGGGGCAAAGACAAGCTCGACATGGTAGCTCTTGCCCTCGGGAATGATCTGCCAAGCGTTGCCGAGGTAGGCGTCCAAGTCGAACGGCTTGTCGAGCCGGTACTGCCCATCGCCCGGCTGGGCGAGAAGCACGCGGTCGAGCTTGAAAGTTCGGACCGCCTCATGCAGTTCGCTGTAGCCCATGACATACCAGGCCCGGCCCACGAACGCCAAGCGGTACGGATGCAACATCGTCTCGATTTCCGCACCCTCGAACGACGAATCGTACCCTAGCTGCACTTTACGTTTCTCGACGATGGCCTGTTGCAGCGTGACGAACACCTTGTCCAGGCTGCCTGCCTCGCTCAAGGCAGGCCAACGGACTTCGACGGCGTCCAACACCGAGCCGCAGTGCTCGACCATGGCGGAAGGCAGCGCGGCCTCGATCTTGGCGGCCGCCCGCGCGACGTCGGCCTCAATGGGCACCGTCTGACGGGTGACGAACCTGCGTAGGACCAGCAGCAACGCCAAGGCCTCAGGCAACTCGAGGTTCAGCGGAGGCAGGAAGAACGTATCGCTGATCGCGTAGGTGCCGCGACGCGAGTCGAAGCGGTACGGCACGCCGGCCTTGGCCAGCATGTCCAGATCGCGGAACAACGTCCGGCGTGACACGTTCAGTTGTTGAGCCAGCGCATCGGCGCCGAGCTTCCTGCCGGAGCGCATCAGCAGGATCAACTGGAGCAGCCTGTGTACTCGACTGGCCTTCATCACTCCTGCCGGCGTGGCCCACGCCCTCCTCACCGTCGGTCACACAAGTGGGTTGAACTCCCAAAGGCCCAATGGCATACCAGCGTTGCGACCCATGCGGCTGAGACGGTGGCCACCATCCAGGGGTCTGACGACAGGCCCACGCCACCCGCCAGCCCGATCACAGGTAAAGCGAGCGCGATGGCCACGAGCGGCCCGGCAAATACCGACCAGGAACTTGCGGCCAGCGAGCGTCCCAACAGCCACACCGGCACGCCGACCAGTCCAGCCGCCAGCGGCCAATAGGTCATCGCAGCGCTGCCCGCCCCACCGTAGGGCAGTCGAGCGACGACGAACGCGCCGCCGACCACGACAGCCAGCAACGTGAGCCAGGCTACGGTGGTCTTGCCCGCCGATCGCGCGGACCAGGCCAACACGCCGATCAGCATGGTGTTGGTCACCAGACCGGCCACCCATCGGCCCGGCGCATCGTCGCGCGTGAGGACATACAGGCCCAGGTGAGGCCAGATGCTCATCAACAGCGACAGCATCACCGCCAAGGCGCCGATGTAGTATCCTGCGCGAAGCGCCTCAGGCAACAGGCGGCCCGAGGTCGTCCAGGGGCGATTCTCGTGAAGCTGCTGCCGCCACACCGACGGCAGCCAATGCCACAGCCAAGCCATGAAGATGACGCCGATCAGCACGGTGTTCAGCAAGATCGGCGTCTGCCCAGACAGTTCGCGCGACGTGTCGACAGGATAGATGATCAGGCCAAACGCCGCGCCGGCCAGCGTGGCCGTGGCCACCCCCACCAGTCCCAGGTTCACGCTCCAGTCCACATGGGCAAGCTGGAAGGTCGCACAGGAGACCGCGACAGCCGAGGCAAATGTGATGGTGGCCGCCGTGCGGAAGTGAACAGGCACGATGAGAATATGGAAGACACCGAGCACCAGGACGGTCATGCTGACGATCCCGATCGCCTGTCGCAGTCCGGGCCGGCGAGGCCGCTGCTGGATCAGCGCCTCCAACTGACCGGGCCAGGGGTGTGCCCAACGCCGCCGATGCAGGATCTCGCCCGTCCACACGAATGCCAACACCTGCACAGCCAAACCGAATTGAATCCACAACGTCCACGGCAACCACGCCGGCCAAGCCGTCGCCACGATCTGGAGATCCGGCGGAATCATCAGCCCGCCCCAAACGACGGCCATGGCCACCACCCCAAAGAGGCTCAAGACCTGCAATCCGCTCTTGCTCCGCCACCGCCACAGACCGATGGCTGCCACAATGGCCGCGAGATCGAGGATCCCGTCGGCCGATGCCGGGATGCGGCTGTACCACTCGTAAGGGTGCAGCACCCTTACCAGCAGCATCGACTCGATCTCGAAGCAGAGGGCGACGGCGGCGACGATCGCGCCGACCAAGGCCATGAACTCGGCCGCACGCACCCATCCGGATGTGGCCCCGGCAGCAAGTGAAATGCCCAGCGCGGCCAGCATCCACGCCACGGCGATTGCGGCGCCGACGTGTGCGGCCAACGGTTCGACCTCCATGCCCTCACTGAAGGACACGACGATCACCGCGACGGCGACACTGAGGGCCAGCGCCGCCAGCAAGCGGGCGGTCGCTTCGCCACGCCCCGCCCAGCGGGCAACGACGTTGAAGACAACAGCCAAACCCACCAGCAGTGCACCCGCCAGGAGGGACGCCTCGCTCAGACCCCACGGCAACAGGCTGCTGATCGGGATTGTTGACAACACGAGGCTGGCACCTTCTCGCACACCGCCCAGACCGTTTGGGTCAGGCCGGCCCGACACACCCACCCGGCGCCGGGCTGCAAGGCCTGCTCATTCGGCCTCGGCCAGCACCACGTTGTTGTACTTCAGCAGGGTGCCTTTGGAGCGTTCCAGATTGACAATGGCGATGTTGTAACCCACCAAGGCCTGCAGCAGTCGGACGCGAGCTGCCGCCAGCGATTCCTGCGAACCGAAAATAGTGTTCAGGGTGTTGGCGTCCATCGTCTCCTTGCGCAGCTCGAGCATGCGGATGAATTCGCCCGACGCCTGAGCCTGCTGGATATTCGGCATGATCTCATTGAAGCTGGTCTGGAGATCCCGAACGGCCAGGTTGACGCTCAGGATGATCTCCTCCGTGACCCGCTTGAGACCCACCAGCGCCTGCGACTGCTCAAGCCGTGCCCGCCGGACCGCTGCCCGCGGGCCGCGATTGCCGATCGGCCACTCGAATTCGAGCATCACCATATACTCGATGAAGTCGGCGGCGTTCAGCTTGTCCCATGCGTCGTCAGGGTTTGAGCCTAGACTGTTGAAGGTCGTGCGGAAGGTCACGTCGAATCGAGGCAAGGCCTGATTCTTGGCCACGCCCAGCGCGATATGGGCGTTTTTGATTTGGAGTTCGGCCTCTCGCAGTTCACTGCGGTTCTCCAGAGCCGTCTGCAACTCGGCCAACGTATCAACCACCATCGGTTCAAGGACGGGATTGTCGGTGGGGACGATCTCGAGATCCTCGGCCGCATTGAGTTGCGGGTCGTTCAGCACGTGCTTGAGTCGGTCCTCAGCATCGCGCAGGGCGGCCTTGGCCCGCACATACTCGGCCTGGCGTTCAGCCACCCGGGCTTCAGTCTGGGGGATCTGCGCCGGGATCGAATCGAAGATGACGCGTTTCTGAACGGTATCCAGTAACGTCTCGGCCTGGGCGAGGACCTCGGCCACAACGCACGCCTGCCGCCTCGCCTGCACGAGTTCCCAGTAGCGGCGTTCCACTTCCAGCAACGTGTCCTGCGCCTGCCGCCGAAAGCGCTCTACGGAGATCTCATGGTTGTTGCGGCTGACGCGAATCTGGGCGCGGTTAAAGTCGATACCGAAATTGCGGAGCAACGGCTGGCGTATCTCCAGCGCGTAGTTGGTCGTGTATGCGGGGTCCAGGCTTCCCACCTGCTCACTCAGATCCGAATCGACCCGCGAGAACGAATAGCCCGCCTGGACCGCCGCTCCCGTAGCCAGCAGTTTCGCCAGCCCGGTGTTGATCGAGCGCGTGTCGGTCGTCGTGCCGTCAATTTCGGGCACACTGCTGGGCGCGTTCTGCTTGTTCTCGGTGAAGTTGAAGAAAACCTGGGGGTCGAACTGGGCCTCTGCCTCGACGATTCTTGTGGTCTCGATGGCTGGGCTGTATCCCTCGAAGCGAATGGCCAGGTTGTTCGCCAGCGCCCGCCGCACGCACTCGGCCAGCGAGAGATAGACCGTGTTGGCTCGCTCAACCTCGGCCAAATGCTGCTCGGTCAACTTTGCCGTGTCGCGAGACGAACTCAGACGCTCGGGATCCCTGATTCGCGCCAGTCGGTCCGTTAGCGTCCGCGAAGCCGCCGTCGGGTCCGGCAGCAGCTCACGCATGTCCTTCATGGGAGGCGTTCGCGAGGTCGAGACCCGCCCGGCCAGTTGAGTCTGCGACGGCTCACCCGGCTTCGGAAGGTCGGGCACGGGGCGGACCTGTTTCTCGTCGACCGCAGCCGGCTGCTGGTTCGCGTGCAGTTCGACCTGCGCCAGCCGGACCGGCTCAGAGTGCATCGGCTGCTGCTGACAGCCGCACACGAGCAGCACAACGGCCAGACCACCGGATAAGACCTCAGCCAGTTTCCTGCTCATTCGATTCACCGCCCACACCGAATCAATCCTCACGCCTGACAATGCACAACCTGTTCGCAGGAATGATTGAGCTTCATGCCACAAGCTCGCTACCGGCTCGGTCCTGTGCCCCGGGCCGACGCCAGCGGCTCATTGTAGAGTACGCCCTCGGTCTGTCAATTTGATCCGCGGGCGGTAGCCAAGCGACCGAAATGGGTCCAGCAACCGCGTTGCCCGCTCCGACTCCGGCAGGTAGAATGTAAAAGGCCGGCAAGTCGGCGGATCGTTAGGGCCGGCTGGGCCTTGTCGACCCAAACGGGCACCGTAACGGGAGCATCTTGGGCGAGATCAAACGAGACGAACTGTCCGTCCGCCAGGAACGGGCCATGCTGGTTGCGCTTCTGCTGCCCGGCTCCGAGCCGGAGCATCCGCACCCCCTGGCAGAGCTTCTTGCACTGGCGACGACGGCCGGCGCACGTGTGGTCGGCCATCTGCTTCAGCGAGCCGGGAAGATCAACCCGGCCTGCTACATTGGGCGCGGCAAGGCCGAGCAACTGGCGAGGGAGGCCCAGGCCAACGACGCCGACGTCATCATCTTCGACAACGACCTGTCACCCGCTCAGATACGCGAACTCGAACGCATCACCGACTGCAAGGTCGTCGATCGCAGCGAACTGATTCTGGACATCTTCGCCACACGCGCCCGCACGCATCAGGCCCGACTCCAGGTCGAGCGGGCCCAGTTGGAGTACACCGCGCCGAGGCTGCGGGGCATGTGGACGCACCTCGAACGAATCGCCGGAGTCGGCGGCGCCACCCAGGCTGGCTCGGTCGGCGGGATCGGCACCCGAGGCCCGGGCGAGCGACAGATCGAGATCGATCGACGCCTCGTGCAGAATCGGCTGACGGCGCTGCGACGCGAGCTGACTCGAATCGATCGGCGCAAGCTGCGAGAGGTCCGCAGCCGCGGCGAATGCTTCACCGTCTCGATTGTCGGATACACCAATAGCGGGAAGAGCACTCTGATGAACGCCCTCACCGGCGCGCACGTCAAGGTGGAGGACAAGCTGTTCGCAACCTTGGACACGCGAACGCGCCAGTGGGCGCTGGGGCAGGGCATCTCGTCGCTGCTGAGCGACACGGTGGGATTCGTGCGCGACCTGCCACACCACCTGATTGCGTCGTTCCGGGCCACCCTCGAGGAAGCGATCAACGCCGACCTGCTTCTGCACGTAGCCGACGTTTCGAACCCGGCCGTGGAGCGACAGATCAAGGCCGTAGAGCGAGTCCTTGACGAACTGGGCTGCGCAGATAAGCCCACGGTACTGTTGCTGAACAAAACCGACGCGTTGGACGATCCGTCCATGCTCCAGGTTCTACGTGCCAGCCGTCCTGAGGCGATTCCCGTTTCAGCGAAGACCGGCGAGGGTCTGCACCTGTTGATCGAAGACGTACTCGGCCGCGTGCGTGCACAGCGTGTGTGCGCGGAGGTACTCATCGACTGCGACGACGGTGCCGCCCTGTCGGCCCTGCATCGTGACGCACAGGTGATCGAACAGCGCGTGGCGGATTCCCGACTGCACGTGAAGGTGGCCATTGCCCCGGCCAATCTCGATCGGCTCTCCGAAATGTACACGGGCATGCAAATCGTCCGCCGCGGCTGAGTCCGGTTTCCGCGACCTATACCAGGCAGTCGAGTGGGCCCGCCGGCGGGTCAGGCCAGCCGCATCCAGCCCGACCGAAGCCACGTACCCCACGCGCCCTCCTGCGTTCAGCATTGCTGGTGCGTCCCTCAGGCTGATAATGATGTTCTAAGGTGAGCCCCATGCCTCGTCTGGGTGTGCAATTTCCCGGCGACTTGGACATTGGCCTGATTGTTGGCGCCCTGGCCGTGATCACGCTGCTTGTTGCGTTCGATGCCGTACGCACCTGGCGGCGCGGTCGCCCGCGCACACGGGACGACGTTGTCGCCGCCAGCGCCGCAGCAGCCTGCGCGCTGTTCCTGGTTTTAACGGCTGCCGTACCGCGGTTTCGAGAGCCCGGAACACTTCTGGGCGGCGGCGCCGTGATCTGTTGCGTAGCCGTTGCGGTCCTTCACCGCCAGGTCTATGTCTACCTGGGTGCAAGACGCTCGGCATGCCTGCTGACGTTGCGCTGCCTGGCCGTTGCAGCCATTCTCTTGGCGCTGTTTCGGCCCACGGTACAGTCCGTCTCGAATGCATCCGTGCGGCCCACGGTGGCGGTCCTCGTCGATGCGTCCGAGTCCATGGGCGTGCAGGACGCCCGTAACGGCCCGTCGCGTTATGAGCGGGCCGTTCAGGCTTGCCGACGTGAGCTGGCCGACCTGGCCGACAGACTCTTAGCGGATTGCTTCATCTTCGATACCGACGTGCGACCGGTGGTTTCGCCAGGCGCCCTGCGGGACTTCGCCCCGACCGGCCAAAACACCGACCTGGCTGCGGCTCTGCGGGCAGCGCCCCACCCCGACGCGCCGCTCCTGGCGGTGTGCCTGCTAACCGACGGGAACCACAACCACGGCGAAAACCCGGTCGCTGCCGCCGGCGAGGTTGGCTGGCCCATCTGCGCCGTCGCCGTCGGCGCAAACCTCGAACAGACCGTCCCCGACATTGCGGTGACGGCCGTCGATGCGCCGCCGGAAACGGCAGTCGGCAACCTGTGTCAGATCAAGACCCGCATCGCTGCACACGGACTGCCCGACCGGGCGCTCGCCGTACGCCTGACCCGAGACGCAGTGGAACTTGCCCGCGAACAACTGGTGCTCGGCCGCTCGACCGAGGAGCATCTGGTTACACTCGCCTTTACCCCCGCTACGGTTGGCCGCGAGAATCTTACGGTTTCGGTTGGGCCCGACCCGGCCGAACCGATCACGCACAACAACGACCACAGCTTCAGCCTTCAGGTCGTCGACCCGACGATCAAGGTGCTCTATCTGGAAGGTCGGCTCCGCCCGGAGTTCAAGTTCCTGCGTGACTATCTGGCCGGTGATGCAGGCATCGAGCTGCTCACCGTCGAGCAGCGCCAAGTGGGCGTGTGGACGCTGAGCGGCTCGGTCGGGGGCAAGCAACCCTCCGAATGGCCCGCCGATGAGGGGGCTTTCGGCGAGCTTATCCGCCCGTTCGACGTCATCATCATCGGCGACGTCCATGCCTCGCAACTGACCGAATCGCAGATGTCGACGATGCGCGACGCGGTCCGTAACGGGGGCGCTTTGCTGGTAATCGGCGGGCAACACAACCTCGGACCCGGCCTTTACGCCCGCACACCCATCGAGCAGGCGCTGCCCGTTTCGGTCGGCGATCAGACGCTGCCCGGTGGGCGCGATCGGCAGTACACACAGACATTCCTGCCGGTTCTGACGGCCGAAGGAAGCCGGCATCCGATCTTCCGCGGACTCGCCGAAGTCTTCCAATCCGATCGACCCAACGCCCTGCCGCCTTTGCGGGGATGCGTGATCGTCGACCAGGCCAAACCCGGCGCCGCCGTGCTGGCCACCGTGCCCCCACAAGACGATCAGGAGCCGCCCCCCATCGTGCTGGCGGTGCAGAACTTCGGCTCGGGCCGATCAGCGGTTTTCACCGCCGACACCACCAGTCAATGGTGTCTGGCCCGCAAGCTGCTCGACCAGCCGGTCTATCATCGCTTCTGGGGGCAAATGGTCCGCTGGCTGGCCAAGGTTGATCCGGCCCGGCATGACGGGCCCGCGGTGCAGATCCGGATGGGCCGCACATCCTACGCGTTTGGTCAGGGCATCGAGATCGCCGCCATCGTTCGCGACGAACTTGGCCAAGCGGTCGGCCATGCACTGGTCTCGGCGACGATCGCCGCCCGCGACGGCGACAGTCGGCATATGCCCATGCCGCGTTCGGCCGACACGTCCGGACGCTACGCCTGCACCTGTCCGCCGCCCCAGCCGGGAGACTATCACCTGTCGGTCCAGGCCACCAAGGACGGTCGACCGCTCGGCTCGGACGAGCTTGACCTGTTCGTCGAGCCCCCAGGCGACGAGATGCAGGCACTCTCGCTTAACCGGGCACTACTGGAGCAGATTGCCTTCGCCTCGGGCGGGCAGTACGTGCCCTTGGCCGATCTGGGGCGAGTGCTTCGCGGATTGCTCGACGAGCACGCCGAGCAACTCGCCGCCTCGCAGCCGCAGTGGCGCTTCAACCTGTTCGACCATCCGTTTGCCCTGCTGGTCGGATTTGCCCTGCTGGTGACGTGCGAATGGCTGCTCCGCCGCCGTTGGCAACTGCAATGAAGCTCAGCGACCCGGCATCGGGTGACTTGTAATCGGCGCGATCGGCAATAATCTTGCCTATGGCGCCTGCAAGGAGACGCAAACGCGATGACCAATAGGCAGCGATTCTTCGCCGTGATGGCTGGCGAGCCGACCGACCGGCCTCCCTTCTTCCCCGACGTGACCAACTGGTACGCCGCACGCCGCACACCGCCCGGCCAGCCGCGACACCACGGCTCGGGCGCGTTCATCCCCGACGAGGATCCGATCCACCAGGTCACCGGCGACATGCCCGCGCAGTTCGCCGACATGACCTTCCTGGATCTGTACAAGCACTTCGGTTGGGGTCTGCCGCTGCACGTCTACAACTGGTTCGAAACCCAGTACGATGGCGTCGAGAAGACCGTCGCCGACGACGGCCGGCACCGCATCACGCGCATCCGCTGTCCGAAGGGCCAACTGGAAAAGGTCGACACGCTCGCCGACGACGGCTCGTGGGGTCCGACGACGCACTTCGTCAAGGATCTGGCCGACCTGGCGATCATGCAGTACGCCGTCGAGCGCTCGCGTTTCGTGCCGCGATACGAGCGTGTCTGTGCGGTTCTCGAGGCCATCGGCGAGCAAGGCGTGATCGACATCACACTGATGCGCTCGCCCTTCGGCAAGCTCGTGCACGAATACATGGGCTTCGAGCAGGTGATCTATGCCCTTCACGACAGCCCGCAGACCATCCTGGACTTTATGGCCTTCCGGGAGCAGTACGACCTTCAGCTCGCCCGGCTGGCCGCCGAGGCCCCGGCCCGAATTGTCATCCTGTCCGACCACGCCGACGAAAACCTGATCGCGCCGCCCTACTACCGCCGGTTCTGCATCCCCCACTACCAGAAGCTCAACGGAATCCTCCACCAGGCCGGCAAGATCGTCTCGACCCACCTGGACGGCAACTTCAAAGGCTACTTCCCTCTGCTGGGTGCGACCGGCTTCGACCTGCTGGACGGCTGCACGCCCGCCCCCATGATGAACTACGAACCGGAGGAGTTGGCCGAAGCCCTGCCCGCGAACATGCGGGCCTATTGCGGTGTGCCCGCTACGCTGTTTACCCAGAACGTGGATGATCGGGTGATCCTGGACTTCGGACGGCGGATCCTGGACGCATTCGGAGGGCGCGTCATCCTAAACATTGGTGACATCCTGCCCACCAACGCCGACATCTTCCAGATGATCCGTCTGGGCGAGATGGTCACCGATTACAGGCCCGCCGTGCCGGCTCAATAGGGATCGTCATGGCCCTTACCCGCGCCGACATCTATCACAATCTGGCAATCCTGCTGTCGTCGGGCCTGCCGTTGCACCGCGCCCTGCGCACCGCGGGTGGGCATGTCCGCTCGCCCCTGGCCGTTGCGACGCGACGCATGGCGGAGCAACTCGATGAGGGTCTCGCCGGCGCCATGGCCCGGCACCCCAGGGCCTTCAGCCGACTCGACATCGTCACCATCGAAGCAGCCGAGCGATCGGGCGACTTGACCGAGGTCCTCGAGTCGCTGGCCGACTGGTACCGGTTTCGCCTGCGGATGCGCCGAACCATCATCACCAATATGATCTACCCACTTATACTGCTGAATGCAGCCGTGCTGATTCCGTCGGCCCCGCCCCTGCTACTGGGTCAGATCAGCGGCGCTGAGTACCTGCTTGGCGCCGCATCGATACTGGGGTGCTTCTACGCCCCTGTTGCGGTCGTCTACGCCCTCTACCGCTTCACGCCGCAGACCGGACCGATCCGCCTGCTGATGGATGCGATATGGCTGCACGTACCGCTGCTGGGCGGGGCTTTGCGGAATCTCGCTCTCAGCCGCTACTGCCGGACTTTTCACCTTCTCTACGGGGCAGGCGTGCCGATCGTTGAGTCGTCGCAGACGGCCGCCGAACTGACCGGCAACGCCGCGGTCGCCCGCCTGCTGATGAAGGGCGCTCACAGCGCCAAAGCCGGCCAGCCCGTCTCGGCCGGACTGCCGCGCAGCCTGCCGCCGGAGTTTGTCCAGGCCTGGGAAGTGGGCGAGGAGAGCGGCTCGCTGGAAGAAGTCACGCTGCGACTGGCCAACCTGACCGGCGAACGGGCGGAGATGACGCTTGCCGATCTGGCCCGCATCGTGCCTCGCATCCTGTACATCTTCATCGTCATCTTTGTGGCCGTTCGGGTTGTCACCTTCTACGCGGGGTTGTACGGCGCGCAGTTGTGACGCACACGTCGATCACTCACGGCTAGGCCGCGATGGCCGTTTACGGTACCTTATGGGCGAGATCGGGCCTCTGCCCCTTCAAGCCACGCGTCCTTTAAGGAATGCACTGGATCATGCGCCGACTTGTCATCGCCTTCGTATTGATCGCCGCCGGCATCATAGGCTGGCTGTACTGGACGCAGAGTCGCCCCGAGCGATTCATCGTGTCGGGCCTGGTCGAAGCCGATCAGATTCGGGTCGGCTCGCGCGTCGGCGGACGTGTGGCCGAGGTCTTCGTAGCCGAGGGGGAATCCGTCGAGGCGGGCAAGCCGCTGCTGAGAATCGATCCGTTTGATCTGCGCCAGCGTCTTGCTGAAGCAACCGCGGCTCTGACGGCGGCCCAGGCCGAGCACGCCCGCCTCAAGGACGGCTATCGAAACGAAGAGGTCGAGCAGGCCCGCGCACAGCGCGACCAGGTCAAAGCCACACTCGAGAAGCTGATCGCCGGGCCCCGTCCGGCTGAGATCGAGATCGCCCGGGAGCAACTCAACGCCGCCAAGGCCAGCCTGGAGCTGACCGAGTCCGAATACGCCCGGCTGAACCGCCTGCGAGAAGCCGAACAGGCCGCCCCCACCGAATTCGACCAGGCTGTGCGAGCGCTCAAGACGGCGCGGGCCGACGCAGCCGCCGCCGAGCGGAGACTCGCCCTGCTCGAAGAGGGCACACGCAAGGAGGAAGTCGCCGAGGCGCGGGCGGGCCTGGCCCGGGCCGAAGCGGCACTCAAGCTGCTGGAGGACGGTTACCGCGCCGAGGACATCGCCAAAGCCGCAGCCGAAGTCGCCGCCAGACAGGCCCGCGTCGAAGCCATCCAGGTGCAGATCGAGGAGCTGACAGTAGTGGCCCCCTGCGACTGCGTCGTCGAAGCCTTTGACCTCCGGCCCGGCGATCTGGTTGCCCCCAACGCGCCGACTGTCTCGCTGCTCGACCCGTCGAAGCTGTGGGTGCGAGCCTATGTGCCCGAGGCCAGGCTCGGTCAGGTCGCGCTCGGCCAGCGTGTGCCCGTGATGGTCGACAGCTTTCCCGACAGGCGGTTTGCCGCACGCGTCAGCTTCATCTCGCGCGAGGCCGAGTTCACACCCCGCAACATCCAGACGCCCGAAGAGCGAAGCAAGCAGGTTTTCCGCATCAAGGTCACGCTGGAGGAGGGGCTGGACGTGTTGCGCGTGGGTATGGCCGCCGACGTTCTGTTGGATGAGGTGGCAGGCGGATGAACGGTGCGGTCATCGCAGCCAATGGGTTGACGCGACGATTCGGCGATCTCGTGGCCGTCAACGACGTCTCGTTCGACGTGCAGCGTGCCAACATCTTCGGCCTGCTGGGTCCCAACGGATCGGGCAAGTCGACCATCATCCGCATGCTCTGCGGGGTGTTGACGCCCAGTGAGGGGACAGCCTCGGTGCTGGGCATCGACGTGCGTGACGACCCCGAAGCCGTCAAGCAGCGTATCGGCTACATGTCGCAGCAGTTCAGCCTCTACCGCGACCTGACCGTCCGCGAGAACCTCCAGTTCTACGCGCGGATCTACGGGCTGGACCCGCCGCGACAGCGCGAGCGGCAGGCCGCCGTTGTCGAGCTGACCGGCATCGGCGACTACGTCGACCGGTTCGCCGGCAACCTCTCGGGCGGGTGGAAGCAGCGCCTCGCGTTGGCCTGCGCGCTGATCCACGAGCCGGAGGTGCTGTTTCTGGACGAGCCGACGGCCGGCATCGACCCGGTCGCCCGGCGCGACCTGTGGGACCTGCTGTTCGACCTGTCGCATCGCGGCGTGACGATGCTGGTCACCACCCATTACATGGACGAGGCCGAGCGGTGCACGCACGTGGGATACATCTACCTGTCGAGGCTGATCGCCGTGGGCAAGCCCGACCAGCTCAAGTCGGTACCCGATGTCACGCCGGCCGGCACACGGCGAGTGGAGGTCCGCTGCGCCGAGCCCACCGAGGCGCTGGCCCGCGCCCGCAACCTGCCCGCCGTGCGCGACGCCACGCTGTTCGGCGACACACTGCACGTGCTTCTCGATGCTCAACTCGAGCCGGATGAGTTGCTGAAACGCATCGCCGAGGGTGACACGTCAGCCACCGTTCGGCCGGTCGCTCCGACGCTCGAAGACGTGTTCGTCATCCTCAGCCGCGCGCAGGTGGCGGCGCTGGAGGCGCGATCGTGAAGGGGTTCGGCGCCGTACTGTTCAAGGAATTCGTCCACATCCGGCGCGACCGGCTGACGATCTTCTTTACCTTCGCGGTGCCCGCCCTTCAGTTGACCATCTTCGGTTATGCGATCGATGTGACGATCCAGAACATCCCGACGGTGGTCTACGACCTGGACGGCCGCCAGGAGAGCCGCCGATTTGTCGAGGCCATGGTCAACACCGATACGTTTCAGGTGGTCGAGCGGGTGCAGGACCACGAGTCGTTCCGCCGTGCGCTCAACAGTGGGCGGGTCAAGGTGGGGGTACTGATCCCGGCCGACTACTCCGAGCGGTTGCTCCGGCAGGAGCAGGTCCAGGTGCAGGTGCTCATCGACGGCAGCGACTCGCAGGTGGCAACCACCGCCCTGAACACGGTCAATCTGCTGGGGACGTTGATGTCGATCAACCGCGCGCGGGCCACGGGCGAGGCCTTGCAGGTGGCGCCGGCCCGCGATCCATCGGGCGAGGCGGCGCTGCCCATCGAAGTCCGCGCGCGGCTGCTCTACAACCCCGACCTTCAAAGCGCCTACTTCTTCGTGCCCGGGCTGGTGGCCATCATCCTCCAACTAGTGCTGCTGTTTCTGACCAGCTTTTCGATCGTGCGCGAGCGCGAGCTGGGCACGCTGGAACAGCTCTTCGTCACGCCGGTGAGTCGGTCGGCCCTGCTGTTTGGCAAGCTGATCCCCTACGCGCTGATGGCCTTCGGCGAGCTGCTATTGGTGCTGACGCTTATGGTGGCTGTCTTCGGCGTGCCGATCCACGGCAGCCTGGTGTTGCTGATGGTGTTGGCCACGCTTTTTATCATCACCGCGTTGGGGCTGGGGCTGCTGATCTCGACGCTGGCGACGACGCAACTGGAGGCCATTCAGTTCGCCTTCATGATCATGTTGCCGTCGGTGCTGCTGTCGGGCTTCATGTTCCCCCGCGCGGAGATGCCGCTGCCGATCTACCTGATCAGCTTCGCGCTGCCGGTGACGTACTTCATCGAGATCCTTCGCGGGGTGATTCTCCGTGCAGCCGACCTGCGCGATCTGATCCCGCACGTCATCGGCCTGCTGACCTGCTGCGCGATCATCATCGCCCTGAGCCTGACCCGCTTCCGCAAACAACTCGGCTGACCACGTATCTTGGGTGGCATGCAACGCCGTTAACTATCTTTTGCTCGTAGCGCGTTGAGAGCAATGAGAAACGCTCCATTTTGCCAATTTTGGCTTTGGCAAAAAGACCGTGGCAGAAGGGAGCGTTTCGATGAAGATGGCCAGGGAGGGCCGTCTCCGCAGACTTCATCGTCGAGATGGGCCTGGTCATAGCAGCGAACGATCACATCTTCGGCAGATGATGCCGG
>DATKUK010000129.1:0-20197 GCA_035530655.1 Phycisphaerae bacterium | reverse complement strand
AGGCCCGACGCTCCGAGACCTCCAGTGTCCCCCGGAGACGTTCCACCGCCTCCCTGCGGCGCGTCGGGCTCACCATTTTCCCTTGAGGGTTTCCTCCAGGATCTGTTTGTCAAGCGTCAGCTCCGCCACCAGCTTCTTGAGTCGAGTATTCTCGTCCTCTAACTGCTTGAGCCGACGCATCTCCGTAACGCCCAGACCGGCATACTTCTTCTTCCACCGATCGAACGTCGCCTCTGAGATCCCCAGCTTCCGGATGATCTCCTCCACGGCGACGCCACCCTCCGCTTGGCGAAGGGCAAAGGCAACCTGCGCTTCCGTGAACCGCTTCTTCACCAGTCCATTCTTTCTTCGAGACACCACATCTTAACCAATTCTCTCGCAGTCAGAATGGACCAAGATTCGGGGTGCAGACCACTCTCGTGCAATGATCCGGTCTTCGACATTCTTACCGGTTGACTCGCAGATTTGCTGTAAGTACAATGCCAAGTTAACAAGCAGTATCTGCCAAGCATTGTAGGGGCGAGCCGCCAGACAGAAGTTATCGACGGTGTGGATCGGCTCGCCTCCGTTCACGAAAGGACGAGGCATGACCTCTCGCCAGCGGTTGCAGGCTTCCCTCAACCACCGCGCACCGGATCGGGTGTGCGTCGACTTTGGCAGCACGGCCATTACGGGCATGCACGCCTCGGCAGCCAGCCGCCTGCGCCGGGCCGTGCTGGGGGACGACACGTACCGTGTCAAGGTGATCGAACCGTTCCAGATGCTGGGCGAGATCGATAACGATCTGCGAGAAGCCCTGGGCATTGACGTGGTGGGCATTCCCTGCCGGACCACCATGTTCGGGTTCGAGAACACCGGCTGGAAGCCTTTCGACCTCTTTGATGGCACCCCCGTCCTCGTGCCGGAAGGGTTCAAGACTGTTAGCGATACCAACGGCGACCTGCTGATCTTCCCGCAAGGCGACACGTCTGCCCCACCGCGCGGCCGGATGCCCCGCGGCGGCTACTTCTTCGACACGATCATCATCCAGGAGCCGATCGACGAGGACAGACTCAACCCGGCCGACAACATTGACTACGATGTGCTCGGCGAGGTGGACTTGGAACACTACGCCCGTCAGGCAGGTCTCCTGGCGTCCGTTCCCTGCGGCAGAACGATAGGCATCCCCGGAGGCAGCCTGGGGGACATTGCCTTCGTGCCGGGCGCATGGCTCAAACATCCCAAGGGAATCCGTGACGTGGAGGAATGGTACGTTTCCACCGCCCTGCGGCAGGACTACGTGCTGGCCATCTTCGAGGGTCAATGCCGTGTCGCCGAGCAGAACATCGAACTGCTCGCCCGGAGCGTCGGGGACATGGCGGATGTGGCCGTGGTCAGCGGCACCGACTTTGGCACGCAGCGCGGACCGTTCCTGTCCGTGGACAGCTATCGAAGGCTTTTCAAGCCGTTCCACGTCCGGCTGAATCGGTTGATCCACGAGAAGACGAACTGGAAGACCTTCATCCACAGCTGCGGATGCGTGCTGCCGCTGATCCCGGAGTTTATCGAGGCGGGCTTTGACATTCTGAACCCGGTACAGACCTCAGCCGAGGGTATGGAGGCTTCCGAGCTGAAGAAGGAATTCGGCCGTCACCTGGTCTTCTGGGGCGGCGGGGTCGATACCCAGCACACGATGGCCCGCGGCACTCCGCAGGAAGTCTATCGGCAGGTCCGCGAACGAATCGACATCTTCAACGACGGCGGCGGGTTCGTCTTCAACGCCATCCACAACATCCAGGGCAACACCCCTACGGAAAACATCCTGCCCATGTTCCGCGCTATCGGTGACTCCAGCAAGGCGTAGGTTCACGCCTCTGGCTCTTTGTGCCGCGAAGCTCATCCACCAGGATGTCCGCGATGGCGTCTTCGAGCCTGTAGTACTCCGTGCCATAGATGCAGGCCTCTCCAGCATTCCCCTCCCGGTCCTCGGAGGGGATTTGATGCCTTTCTCATCCAGCAGCTCCTCGAACTCATCCATGATGCGGATGGCAATCTCGCGCGCACTCTCTTCCTTCATGCTCCCACCACTGCCATCAGTACATCGCGCCATCCTCTTCTTCGGTGCCTTCCACCATGGCCGCATCGAGTTTGCTTGCACAAATGCTTACACCAAAACTGGCAAGGGGGGCAATTGGGGGTAAACCCCGACAAAACCCACCCGGCGAATAAAGATTGGGATAGTGATGATAGCGTTTTTGTAACGTCTTGTGCCGACAAGAGAAACGACCCGCTGTCAGGTGCTGACAACGAGCCGTCTGAATCGGGGTGACTGGATTTGAACCAGCGACCTCTGCGTCCCGAACGCAGCGCTCTAGCCAGACTGAGCTACACCCCGCCTGTCAAGAGTTCCACTATAGTGGCCTGCGGGGTGGCTGTCCAGGCGAGCCGCCCGTTGGGTCGGTGGAAGTGCCCCGATCGCCCCGTTCGCTCCGTTCGCTCCGGGAGGGGGCGATACGGCCGATCCATGGGCCCTTTGGGCATTTTATTTGGCATACCGGGCCGTGTCGGTAGAATAGGTCGCGGGCCCGTTCGTGGTTCTTGAGGATATGACCGATGGCTGGCGAATTCAGGCGGTCAGCAGAGGTTTCCCGGATCGTCGAGCGGCAGATGCGCAACTGGGAGCTGACCAGGCAGCAGTCGGCCGCGGACCATGCCGAGGAACGCCCGGGGGTGAAGTTCTACATGACGCTCTCGCGTGAGATGGGCTGTCGGGGCGAAGCCATCGCCCAGTGTCTGTCGCAACGGCTGGGCTGGAAGTGCTTCGATCGCGAAATCCTGGATCATATGGCTGGCGAGGCCCGGACGCGTCGTCGTCTGCTGGCCATGCTCGACGAATGGCAGAAGGGCTGGATGGACGACGTACTGCAGCCGCTCGTGCCGGAAGGCATGATGGGGCGGAGCGACTACTTCAATGCGCTGACCCGGGCCGTGCTGACCATTTGCCACTATGAACACGCGATCATCGTGGGGCGCGGGGCCAATTTCGTGCTCCCGCCCGACCAGGGCCTGCGGGTTCGGCTGGTTGCCCCCCTACCCTACCGCATCGCGGCCGTTGCCCGGGCAGAGGGCCTGGAGAGGGGCGAGGCCAAGAAGCGGATCGATCAGATCGAGGGTCGACGCGCCAAATTCGTTGCGGCCCATTACGGCCGATTCCCGTACGACCCGCGGAACTACGACCTGGTGCTCAACACGGCCAGCTTCAGCGATGAGCAGGCTTGCGAGCTGATCGTAGCGGCCGCGCGCAGCAAACCCGCCAGCGAGGGTGTGGGTCTGTAAGCCCAGGCAAGCAGGGCCGGCGCCGATCCCCGAGCGCTACAGAGCAGTCAGACCATGGCTCGAGAGCCAGCCAGGTCCGACTTGGCGCGGTCGGCTTGCGGGTGGTGCTCATACATCTCGTCGAGCACCTGATGGATCCATTGCATACGGCGCCCGGCGCGGCGCAGAACGATCTGAATATGCCCCCGTCGATCGCCCGGCAATCGATCCTCGAAGCTGTCGTTGAGCGACTGAAGCTCCCACGCCAGATCCTCCAATTCGTCATTGATCCGGCGGAGGGTTTCTACAGCAATGGGCCAATGGACCATGGCCAAGCCTCACTTCGCCCCAGATCCTACCCCAGCAGCGCGGCGCCCGCCGCAACGCCCGGCGGGGTTACATCACCGTCTGCACGGACAGACCAATCCCTCAACTCATTCGGCGATAGGCTTGGTGGGTCCCGTCTGAGAAGGATGGAACGTCAGACCGCCCGGCCGTCCACCCAAAAGCAAGAAAAGCCAACCTAGCAGTAAAGAGCAGTGTATGAGTCAGCCGATAATGTGTCAAGCGCGCCTCTGAAAAAAAGGCCGTTATCAGTACTGACACCCCCTTCGTCCGATAAGACCACCCCGCCTGGAAGCTCACAACGGCCGTGGGTTGGCCATGCGTCCATCACCCTGCCCTGCGAACACGGACGGCGCCTCCCTGACAAACGCCTGATGGGCGGCTAAGCTAAAGGGAGAGCGTCCAAGCGAGAGGTGATGAGTCGATGCCGACCTACGAATACCAGTGTCAGCAGTGCGGGCATCGTTTTGAGCAGTTCCAGACGATCACCGCCAAGCCCCTGGCCAAGTGCCCCGAGTGCGACGGCCGCCTGCAACGGTTGATTGGGGCCGGCGCCGCGGTAATCAGCAGGAGCCGCGGCGGGGGCGCGCCCTTGCCGTGCGGTGCGCGCGGCTCGTGTCCGAGCGGCGACGGGCGATGCATGATGGGCCGGGGAGATGGCTGAGAATGCCCCGCGGGAACTGGTGTATGGGCCCGTGCCCTCGCGCCGCCTGGGCCGATCGCTCGGCGTCGATCTGGTGCCGCTGAAGGTCTGCCCTTACGACTGCATCTATTGTCAGCTCGGTCGCACCACCAACAAGACGCTGGATCGCGCCGAATACGTTCCGGCGGAGCAGGTGGTTCGACAAGTGCGCGAGAAGCTCGCCGTCGGCGTGCGGCCCGACTACGTCACATTGGCCGGCTCCGGTGAGCCAACGCTGCACGTCCGCCTGGGCTGGATCATCGAGCAGATCAAGCAGTTCACCGACGTGCCGGTCGCGGTGCTGACCAACGGTGCTCTGTTGAGTGATGCGCAGGTGCGCCGTGATTGCGCCCTGGCCGATTTGGTTATGCCCTCGCTGGACGCCGGCGACGAGCAGCGGTTTGCGTACGTCAACCGTCCGCATCAGGGCCTGACGCTCGAGCAGTTGGTCGAGGGGCTGGTGCAGTTCCGCCTTGAGTACACCGGGCAATTCTGGCTGGAGGTGTTTTTGCTGGCCGGCGTGACAGCGATCGATGCGGAGGTTCGCAAGATCGCAGCGTTGGCCGGGCGGATCAAGCCGGACCGCATCATGCTGAACACGGCCGTGCGCCCGACGGCGGAGGTGTATGCCGAGGCGGCTCAGCCGGAACGCCTGGAGCGACTAGGCGAGCTGTTCACCCCAAGGGCCGAGGTCGTCGCCGATTTCGCCAGCCCGCAGGACCAGCCTGGCTGGCCGGCCCGCAACCACGAAGTCCTGGCGATGCTGCGGCGTCGCCCTTGCCGGATCGCGGACGTGGCCAATGGGTTGTCGATCGACCCGAACGAGGCGGTCAAACGCTTGTCTGCACTGGTCCAGGAGGGGCTGGTTCGCGAACGGTTCGGGCGCGAGGGGCATTACTTCGAGGCCGTTCAGGATTAAGAAAACACCAAGCTCTGTCCACGGCGGACGTGGGGTTGGACAAAGGCTCCGCAATCCAGTAGCCTACTGGTGGCGGCCCCCCGGATGCCGCAGCGGCGGGGAAGGCTAGGCGATGATCGCGCAACCGTCGGTGCTGAACAACAACGTTCTGGTGCTCAACAAGCACTACGCGGCCGTCCGCGTGGTGAATGTGCGCCGGGCGTTTTCGTTGTTGTTCCGGCAGATGGCGGAGGTGGTCCACGTCGAGAAAGACGAGTTCCTCTCCTACGACTTGGAAAGCTGGTGCGACGTCAGCGAGTTCAAGCGGCGGTTCGAACCGGACGGGCACGACTGGCTGCGCACGGTGCATGTGGAGATCGCTGTTCCGCGGATCATCCGTCTGCTGTTCTACGACCGATTACCGCGACAGCAAGTCAAGTTCAACCGGCGGAACATCTTCGCTCGCGACCAGAGCCGCTGTCAGTACTGCGGCAAGCGTTTTTCGACAACGGAGCTTTCGTTGGATCACGTCGTGCCCCGCAGCCGCAGCGGCACGAGCACGTGGGAGAACGTGGTGTGCTGCTGTGTTCAGTGCAACGTCCGCAAAGGCGGTCGGACGCCCCAGGAAGCCCACATGAAGCTGATTGCACCGCCTAAACAGCCCCGGCGCAGCCCCGTGCTGCGGATCAAGCTGTCGGAAGGTCGCTACGCAAGCTGGAAGCACTTCCTCGACCACGCTTACTGGAACGTGGAGCTGAAGTAGAAGCCATCGTGAGGCGGCTCGCCGTGGCGGGACCACGGGTTTCGCCCGATGCAGGAAGCACGGGGCTGCCACCGCCCTCGACTTGTCTGTTGGATGGCGGTCCGGTACGATTTCGGCAGCAGGGAACCGGTACGGCAGCGTGCCGGCGGAGCGATCGACCGATGACGACGCAGACGAACGAGCAGGCGACGAGCAAGCCGAGTCAAGACGACCAGACGATCATTCGTACCAAGAAGGTCAAAAAGGTCTACGTGATGGGCACCGAGCGGGTGGAGGCCCTGCGGGGCATCTCCCTGGAGATCTATGCCGGCGAGTACATCTCCATCATGGGCCCGTCGGGCTCGGGCAAGAGCACGTTCTTCAACATGGTCGGCGGATTGGACAAGCCGACCGACGGCACGGTTTTTATCGACGAGGTCGACGTCGCCCAGCTCGATGCGTACGAGCTGGCGTGGCTGCGATGCCGCAAAATCGGCTACATCTTTCAGACGTTTAATCTGATTCCCGTGATGACGGCGCTGGAGAACGTGACGCTTCCGATGACGTTTGCCGGGCTGACCAGCGACGAGGCCCGCGACAAGGGGGTGGAACTGCTCGCCAGCGTGGGTCTGGGCGACCGTGTGCAGCATCGCCCCTATGAGCTTTCGGGCGGGCAGCAGCAGCGCGTGGCCATCGCCCGGGCGCTGGCGAACGACCCGGCCATCATCCTGGCCGACGAGCCGACCGGCAACCTGGACCTCAAGACCGGCACCGAGATCATCGAGATCCTGTCGCGCATGAACAAGGAGCACGAGGTCACGGTCATTACGGCCACGCACGATCACAAGATGCTGGCCGCCAGCGATCGCGTGGTCTGGATTCGCGACGGGCTGGTGGATCGCATCGAACGGCGCGAGGATCTGAAGATCGAGGTCGGCACGATCGACGGCGAGACAGACTAAGGGCCATCGCCCTTCCCTTCCGAGTGACTGATCTTAGCTTGCTGATGGGCCTATAATGCGTGTGCGGGCTTTGCTCGTAGGCGGCGTGTCATGATCGATATCAGCATGCTGTATTGTGACTATCGGCCGCCCTCGGCGCCGCATCGGTATGGCCGAGCGGCGGGTGCCGATGCCGCACGCGCCCACGTCATGCAACGCGCGCGCTCGGCTGGCGAGCGTCGTCCCATCGTGGTGTGGAACATCACGCGGACGTGCAACCTGCGCTGCATCCACTGCTACAGCGACAGTGAAGCCACAAGTTACCCCGGCGAGCTGACGACCGCCGAGGCCAAGGCCGTCATCGACGATCTGGCCGACTTCGGCGTGCCGGCGGTGCTGTTCTCGGGCGGCGAGCCGCTGACCCGCCCCGACTTGTTCGAGCTTGCCCGCTACGCCGGCGAGAAGAAGCTGCACACGGTTTTGAGCACCAACGGCACGCTGATCCACCTGGACAAGGCCCGCCAGATCAAGCAGGCCGGTTTCGTCTACGTCGGACTCTCGCTCGACAGTGCCGTGCCCGAGGTGCACGACCATTTTCGCGGCCAGCCCGGCGCTTTCGAGCGGACGATTCGCGGGTTGCGGCATCTGGTGGCGGCCGGGCAGAAGGTGGGCCTGCGCCTGACGCTGTCGCGCCCGACGGCTGAGAATCTCGACGCGGTGTTCGACCTGATCGAGCGCGAGCGGATCAACCGGGCATGCTTCTATCATCTCGTGCCCGCTGGGCGCGGCCAGAAGGTGCTGGACCTCTCTCCGGCCGAGTCGCGGCAGGCCGTCGACGTGATTCTCGAGCGCACGCGGCAGTTCCACCAGTCGGGCAAGCGGGTGGAGATTCTCACCGTCGACAATCACTGCGACGGGCCCTACTTGTATCTGAAGATGGCCGCCGCGGCAGACCCCCGCGCCCAGGAGGTGCACGACCTGCTGAAGTGGAACGGCGGCGGGCTGAACTCCAGCGGCGTGGGCATCGGCTGCATCGACTGGACGGGCCACGTGCACCCCGATCAGTTCTGGACGCACTATTCGCTGGGCAACGTGCGACAGCGGCGCTTCAGTGAAATCTGGACCGACACGAGCGATCCGCTGATGGCCGGGTTGAAAGACCGCAGGCTGCTGCTCAAGGGTCGTTGCGGGCGGTGCAAGTTTGTCGACTTGTGCGGCGGGGCGCTGCGTGTCCGTGCCGAATTAATCACCGGCGATGCGTGGGCGGCCGAGCCCGCCTGCTACCTGACCGACGAGGAAATCGGCCTGTCGCCCGACGACGTGAACGAACTCAAGGCCAGAGGCGAATACCTCGCCGCCCCCGCAGCTTCCCCCACCGCCATCCCATCCGACACCCTCTCCGATCGGCCGTGCACCGAGTGAGGGCCCCTTCCAGCGGTCTTGCCCGCCTTTGCGCTGACGCCGCCGTCGCCAAAGGACAGCTTCGCGCCTGCCGTCCCGGTTCATCGTCGTCTTGTTTTTGGCGTTTGTTTGTCCTGTTCTTTTCCTTGATCTCTAATCGCTCCGCGCAACAGACCGTCCAGCTTTTCTCCGGACAGCTCCTTGAGGGCACGCTCGACGAGCGACTTGACGTCGACGCGCGCCAGGTCCAGCTTGGGCTTCTCTCGCGTGCCGACAAGAGGGATGTCGATACGTAATCCGGACAAGACGCGCGCATACTCGGCAACCGGGCCTTTAGCACCCAGGCGCGCGAGCAGCTCCGGCCGCACCGGTAGCGAGATCGACAGGTCGAGCGTCTCATCGAACCCTACCGACCCGTAAAACTTCAAATCGAAGTCGTTCGGGAAGGTCAGCGTGAAGTCCTTGTAGCTGATCCGCCCGTCCTTGATGAGAAAGCTCAAGCCACTCACTACCACGGTGTACATGCGTTCGTCGGTCAAGCCGCCCAGGGCCAGCAAGTCGGCAAGCAGCCCGCCGGGTTGTAGTTTCATGTCGGCCAGGTCGAGTTGTCCCTGACCCGCGCCGGTCGTCTTGATGGACTCATCCAGGGGCAGCACGATGTCCTTTAGTTGCAGACCCGCCTTGCCCTCGACGCGTGTGAGATGCAGGAAGATCGGGTTGATGCGGCTGAGCAGCGACGTGCTCAGTTCCCGAGTGATCGCAACATTCTCAAGCAGGTTGGTACGGCTGGGCATCTTGAGCGTCATCGCGAGCGGTTGCAGGTCGAGCAGGCCGCCCAGAATTACGTTCCCTTGCGAGGCTGGGATCTTCGCCTGCGGCAAGGTGATTTGCCCGTTGCCAAGGGTTGGCGAAAGCCTGGCCGCCCCCAAGGACACGCCGTAGAGCTCCGCCGAGGTCCATCCGATCTCAAGGCCGCCGGCCAGACCTCTAAAGGCCGGCTCGGCGTCCGGCTGGCGGAGTGGCCCTGTGATCTGGAATTCACTCGTGCTCTTGCCGGACACGATGACGGTCTTTGCCGTTGCAGGCACGAGTTCGTGCAAGATGGCGGTCAACTCCTGCCAGGAGGCGTCATAGCGTCCGGACAATGCCAGCACGCCGGCGGTCTTGTATTGCTCGATCGTGCCGGCGACCTCGGCCGAGAAGGGCGCCGAGTTGATACGCGTCTGACCGAGCGTGATCTTTTCGTTTTGCTGGTCGACTTTGGCGGCATACTCGAACTGCACGCGTTGCTGGCGGACAGCCTTGTCGCCAACGCCCACCTCGAACTGATCGATGTCGGCCTGGCCGCTCAGGTTCATGACCGCGCCAGTTGTTGTACAGGTACTGTTGAGTTGCAGACGTCCGGTCAGTGCGGGCTTTTCCTCGAGCTTCTTGATCAGAGTGATCGCGTCAAGGCACCGCGCCAGGTCGGCCGTGCCGTTGAACTGCCCATCGAGCACCAGAAACTCACCCGTCTGCCAGTGGATATTTTCCGCGTTCAAGGTGGCTGGTGCGCTCTCGAAGTGGGCCAGCTCGACGCGCAGATCCGTCGCATCCGCCGACAGTCGCACTCCCTTCCAGGTCGCCCGCACATCGCCTGCGGCGAGCGTTTGCCCGTCGACGGTCAGGTCGCGGGCGGCAAAGTTGCCACCGGTTGTGATAGGCTGCCCTGCGGCGCTGCGATCGACTTGGGCTTGCACTGAGAGCGTGCCGGCATACCTCGCCAGCGCATCGACCCCCAGCGCCTTCGATCGGCTTGCCAGAAAGCCCAGATCCGCCCGTTGCAGATCGACGTCTGCATGAAACGCGTCCTGCTGCGCGTCGTACCACCCGGTCGCCGCAACCACCACCTCGCCGTTCAGGTCCGCCTTGGTTGCCGTGGTCGTATACCGTCCGGGCTTGCCGTCGGCGAAGGCCATCGCGCCGGTGTGGGTGATCCGGACGCTGGGCAAATCCAGCCGACGATCCTGATCGGCATACTGAACGCCCTTGGCGGTGATCTCGGCCGAGACGTCCAGGCGATCATCGCCGGCCCGGGTGAGCGCCAGGTTTCCCTGTAAATCGCCGGCAAGGTCCAGCGCCTCCAGGTCGAAGATAGAACCCAGCTCCTGCCGCAGCTTGGCCAGGTCGGTCTGGAAACTCCCTTGCAGCGCCGCGGGCGTTCCCTGCGCCGTCAACTGAGCGAAGCTCGACTTCAGCGCCGCTTGCTGCACCTTGAGACCTGTGCCGGCTTCAAGCTTTGCGTCGAACCCGAAGGCGATCGGCTGCAACCGAACGGCTCGACCGCCACTCTGGGCGGTTACATCTTTTAGCTCGATCGAGCCGCTGGCCGTGGGCTGCGTGCCGCCCTGGGCCGCGAGCTTTGAAACCTCGAGCGTTCCCGCGGTGATACGCTGATCGGGACGAATGTGCAGCAGGCCGGGCAGGGCGTTCTCCAGCGCCGCCAAGTCGAGATGGGCCTTGGCCTCGAGGTTGAAGTCCGGCAGCTCGATCGATTGCCCGTTCAGCGCCGCCGCCACAATACGATCGACCGAGACGTCGAGAGGTCGGGCGGACCGTCGGTACGAAATCTTGGCCTCCGCCTCGCCGGCCTCGCCGGTGAGTTTCGTCTCTGCGGTAAGCTGTTCGGACGTCACAGTGGCCTGCCCCGAGAGTTTCAGGTCGAGCGGCTGCGCCTTGCCCGCCGCGCGTTGCCGGGTCTGCAGGCCACGCGCGCTGGTTTCGAACCTCGCCTGCCAGTTACCGCCGCTCAGCGTGGCGTCGAGGTCGAACGCTGCGCCACCGGCAAGCCCCGTGTCCGGAGCAATCACAGCCGCCAGGGGCTCCAGTGCGACGTCGCCATCGGTCTGGATCTTGAGCGTGCCGCTGGCCGTTTTGACATCGAGCGCTCCATCCGAGAACAGGTCGCAGACCGCGCCTTGGCCGCTGATTCGCCGGCCGTCCGACAATGCGATATCGAGCTTGCCCTCGAGGTTCGCAAGCGTGTCCAACGCGATCTCGCAGTTCACTGTGGGCACTTCGTAGGACACACCGCCCTCGCGGGTGATCCGCACGGCACCGTCGCGAACGATCAGCCGGCCGCGCGGTTGGGGCAGCGAGCGTTCTGACGCCTCGGCCGCCTCCGAAGGCTGCCGCGGCTGGAGGGCCTCGACAAGCGTGATCGCGTTGGTTGAGGTCAGGTGCAGGTCGGCCTTGGGCGCGTCGATGGTGATTTCACCGAACGCCTCTGTGGCCGTCAGCAGTTTCCACACGCCGGCCGCGCAGGTGATCTGGGAGACTTGCAGCACCTCGCGCCGGTCGGCGTCGAACACCTGTACGCCACTGGCACGGATGGGACCACCCCACGACAGCGACAGCTTCTGCAAACGGATCGAACCTGTTAGCTGATCGTTCACGAAGGCGACCGCGTAGTTAGATACCGCCCGGCTTGAGGCGATGTAGGGCAGCGCCGCGACCAGCGCAATAACGAGCAAGAGGACGATTACGAGCGCGATCGCCAGCCGCCGAGGCCAGCGTCGCCGCGGCGGCGCGGGGCGTTTCCCGGCGTCGGTCGGATCGGAGCGGGTCGTGGGACGTTCACTGCTGGTGTTGTCAGCCATGGGAAATCCTCCGATCACACGCAAGAGAGCTTACGGGCAACCCTCGCTGCGCCCCGTACTTCGGATACGGGTAACCCTTCATGCGCCGCCGCACGCATCCTCGGGCAACTAGCCGTACATGCACATCTTGCCGCACGAGCGGGTCGCCCAGGCGCCCAACCTGGGCCGCCCTGGGCAGGGGCACGAGCCCTTCGAAATCAACAACGACTAATCCAAAGTCTTGGCCCGCGGGTGGCGGCCAGAGCAGATTGGTCACGCACCCGCCTTGGTGTATTGTAGGCGGTCTGATGGCAATCGGAGGCGACGGCTTGGGCCCGTTTCCCGGCGATTTCGTGTCAACCGCTTCACGTCGGCATGGGTAGTTCATATAGAGCCGGGAGGGTGTATCCCTCGGCGGGGAGGGGCATATGCAAATTCCGGCGTCTGCTTGGAGAATTGCCATGATCGTGATATCGCAGGCCTCGGCAGGTGGTGGGCCCTCGGGAAGCGTGTGGGCGGTGGGTGCAGTGCCGTTACTTCTGCTGGTTGTGCTACTTGCGCTTCTGCTGATCACGCACGTGCACTGGCGACGCCGGGCCAGGCGTGCGGGGTATCGGTCGGTGCGAGCCTATCTGCGGGCTGCCCCGCGGACCGACGAGGAGAAACGGTACGCTGTCGAACTGGCGGTCCGCGGCCTGGGTTGGTGTCTGTTGGGCATACTGTTTCCTCCGCTGGTGTTGGTGGGGGTTGTGCCCTTCGTGTACGGCACCCGCAAGCTCTTCCTGGCCTGGCTGGGCGTGGGCATCGCCGACGAGCTGGATGAGATTCCGGGGTGACATCTCAGCACGACGAGTCTGGTCGTCGTGACGCCCATGACCGCGCCCCGTTTGATTGTGTTCGAGACCGGCAGGCGCGGCTGGCTGTGACGGCTGTGCGCGGCGGCGACACTGAGGCGTTCGGACAGCTCGTCGAGCTGTATCAATCGGACATCATGTCGCTATCGATTGCCCTGCTGAGGAATGTCACAGCCGCCGAGGAGTTGGCGCAGGATGTATTCGTCCGCGCCTTCCGCTATCTGCACACCTTCGACGACCGCAAACGTTTTTACCCGTGGCTGGCTACGATTGCCTATCGGCTCGCCCAGACGCGATGGCGGGAGCGGGCGGCGCTGGCGTCCCGAGCGAACGAAATGTCTGACGGCATGGCCGGGCCGTCGACGCAGGACGAGCCGTTGGCCGCCCTGATCCGCGACGAACAGTCTCAGCGGCTATGGAAGGCTGTTCGCGCCTTGCCGTTTGGTCAACGCGTCGCTGCGGTCTTGTACTATCAGCAGGGCATGGATATCGGACAGGTCGCGGGGGTCTTGGGCGTGTCGGTTGGGACGGTCAAGACGTGTCTGTTTCGCGCCAGGCGGAGCCTGCACACTATGCTTCAGCCGCCAGAAAACCCGGCGGCGGCGAGGGAAGAGCGATGAACTGTCAGGAGTTTGCCAAGTTTGTTTATGCCGAACCGTTGCGGGAGCGCAGCAGCGCGGCCATGCAACGCTTGAACGACCATGCGGCGCGATGTCCATCGTGCGCGAGGCGTCTGGCCGCCGCCAGCCACGTCGAGCAGAGCCTGGCGGGACTGGGCCACGTCCGGCCGCCGACGAACATGTTGCACAACGTCATGACTCAAGCGAACGCGGCCAAGTCGGCAGCGCCGGCCGCAGGCAAGCGCTTCGGCGACGCGGTGGGCTGGGCGGCAGGACTGGTCGGGATGATGAGTCTGGCAGGCGCCTATCTGCTCGCCACGCCGCCGACGAGCTGGCTCGAGCGGCTGAGTTTCCGGTGGACGCGGCCGATCGGCTCGGTTAACGAAATCCTAGGCCCTCTGGCTAGTGACGTAACACTGGTTGCGCTTCTGGCGACGGTGGGCGCGCTGCTGGTGATTGCAGGTTTTGCAGCGCGCAGCCGCGGGGCTTGATTGCCCGGGCGTGTTCGGCCATCCTGCCCGCGTCGCACGTTGATGGGAGGCGGGTATGTCGGCCGATGGCAAGTGGTCGTGCACCGTTCCGATGATGCTGGTTCCGCCCGACAGGACCAGCCCAAATGACTATCTCGAGCTGGCCAGGAGAATGCGGGCCGATCGGGTGCTGCTGATCGGTCCCGATCAGCACGCGCCGGGCATGCCGGACGTCGAGCACTTCAGGCAGCTAGCCGATCTGCTGCGCGAACGGATCAGGCTGTTCGCAGCCTGCGACATCTCGGTGGCGTTCTGGATGTGGCGGACCATAGGTCACAGCGGCGCCTTTTCGACCGGCGGGGCGCGCCCGGACCTTCAGCAAATCGTCGGATATCGCGGGCAGCAGGCATCGGACTGTTACTGCCCGCTCGACGCGAACTTCGTGGGCTACATCTGCGAGGCGCTGGCAGCCATCGCCCAATCCGGCGTGGAACTTATCCTGCTCGACGACGACTACCGCATGGTCTGGCACGGGCCGGAGGCGCCCAACGGCTGCTTCTGCCCGCTGCATCTGGATGCCTTCTGTCGACGCACCGGTCGGAAGCTGTCGCGCGACGAACTCGTGACGCAGGTCTTCTGCGGGCCGCCGAGCGACGTACGCAGGCGGTGGCTCGAACTCAACGGGGAATCGTTGCTGGACTTCGCCGGGCAGATCGAACGGGCGGTCCACGCCGTCAGCCCGTCGACGCGCGTGGGCCTGGCGGCCGCCTCGACGCTG
The DNA here is from genome assembly GCA_035530655.1 of Phycisphaerae bacterium. Taxonomy (GTDB): domain Bacteria; phylum Planctomycetota; class Phycisphaerae; order UBA1845; family DATKUK01; genus DATKUK01. The sequence goes on along the minus strand of DATKUK010000129.1, from coordinate 5,555 downwards.
TGGGCGGCCGAAGGTGTCGGCGTGGACGATCTCGTGCGGACGCTGGCGGGTCCGACGCGACCGCTGCTGCGGGTCCACGGCGCGCCCTACTGGTCGAGAGAACCGTCGTTGGCTGCGTGGATCACCGAGTACACGCGGTTGCAGCAGCACTGGATGCGCCAGTGCGACGTCGAGCTGATGGCTGAGGGCGACACCTGGCCGCACACGCGATACCACTGCTCAGCCGCCATGCTGCATGCCTTCAGCGAGGGACTCTGCGCATCGGGCTTTCCGGGCATTTTGAACTATGCACTGGTGTATGCCCCGCCGCCCGGTCACGAATTGGGATACGTCGACAGAACCGCCCGTGCGACGAAGCGCTACGCGGCAATCCGCAAGTTCCTGCCGGCCGATTACGTCGATTGCGGGCTCCACGTCGCCGAGCAGACCAACACGTTCGCCCGTCGCACCTGCCCGTTGGAATTGGACGAAGCCGTCGAGGCTGCCCGCGACTATCACCCGGCCTCGGTGAAGTGGCTGGCGAGGATGGGCGTGCCGCTGGCGTACAGAGGGGAAGACGGGCCGGTCTTGCTGACCGGTCACAGCGCCTGCGAGTTGGGCGACGAGCCATTGTCGCGCCTGCTCGGGCGAGGCGCGGTGGTCGATGCGGTGGCTGCATGCTGGCTGACGCGACGCGGATTCGACGTGGGCATCGGCCCGGATTGGGAAACGATTCTCCCCGTGTTCGAGCACTTCGCCGACGTCGAGCACAACGGTGCGTACGGCGATCGGCACGTGCGCCTGTACGTAGGACATAAGCGCGCGTGCTATCGGTTCGAGCCCGGCGCCACGGCCGTCGTGCTCGGTGAATACGTGGCCAATCGGCGGCGCGGCCTTGGTCCGTCGACCATTCTCTACGAGCGAAGTGACGGATCGCGCGTCTGCGTTCTGCCGTTTGACGTGGAGGCGTGCTTGCGGGCAGGTGAAGGTACACAAATTCTGTTCGACTACGCGAGGCAGGAGCAGTTGACCCGATGCATCGCGTGGGTCGGCCGTCGTCCCCTCGCCGCAACGGTCAACGGCCAGCCGGACGTTCACGTGATCTGTCGCATGTCGCCCGATCGGCGGCGTATGGCCATCGTCGTGCAGAACGCCCACCTCGACGCGGTCGAACGCCCGACGTTGCGTTTGGACCCTGCCATCACGATCGGCGACACGATCGAGTTGCTGACGCCCGACGGTGAAGCGCCGGAGCACACCAGGTCATTTCGGTACGAGGCCGATGGCGAGTACGGCTATCTGCGCCTTGATTGCACGCTGCCGGCGATGGGCCTGCTCGCCGTCGGCGCGGCCGGGCCTTTCGCCCGTTAGCACGGGTGTGGTACCGTTGAGGCGGTGAGACTCATCAACATGCAGCGTTTTTTTGAGAACTGGCTGAGACGTCACCGACACCCCGCGTCGCGCGTGCTGCACGCGGTGGGGATTCCGCTGACGCTGGCGGCCGTTGGGGTGGCGATCTGGCAGCTCTACCTTTGGCGATGGGACCTGTGGTGGCGACCGGCGGTGCTGCTGGCCGTCGGGTACCTGATGCAGTGGATCGGTCACCTGATCGAAGGCAGCCCGATGGGCGAGTTAATGCTCGTGCGGCGCATGTTCGGGCAGCCGACAGGCGGGCAGAGCCCCACAGGCGGCGAGCCGGACCGCAAGCCGTAGTTCAGCCACTTCAGCACATCGTTGCACCTGTCTGGATTGCTCGCCCGATGCGGCGCGCACGACAAACAGCGTCGCCACGGGGCGACCGAGGCACGATCGCCCCGCTCGCACGTGTGCGATGGTTTCGTCGTGAGCAGTTTCGGTGACGGCCTGCCTGTCGGACGTCTACGCGACCACGTCGATCTGACCACCTGCCTGCCCGCCGGCTGCCGCGCCGCCGCCCGACATGGCGAACGACCCGGTGGCGACCTCCACGGCACTGACCTGTGTCAGACTGAGGGACTGGTAGGACGCGACAGCCATGGTCGATCGACCTTGCGAGGCGAACGCATCGGCCAGCATCATCAGCATGGGCAGCGTCTTGTCCTTTGACTCCTCGTCCTGCATTTGCAGCAGGACCAGCAGCAGGATCAGGGCCTTGAGCATCTGCTCGACGCGGTCACCGCCGCCGGCGTCCTGGGCCATGATCATCTGGGAGCCCGATTCCATCACGAGGCTGGTTGCAGAGTAGGCCGACGCGCTGGCCGACGCTCCGGCCATCGCACCGCCGGCTGTACCGGCTGAGCTGACGGGAACACCCGCCGCTGGCCCGAGGCCCGGCGACATGCCCGCGCCCACTGGCTGTATGGCATCCATGTGCCTTTTCTCCCTCCGCTCGGCGACAGCGGTAGACACTGTGGGTCACCGGATGGGAAGGCAAAGGCCAAGCCAGTCACGCACGTTGTTAGCCCACTGCGCAAGCTTCTTTTCAGCAAAGACTTACAACGCCCAGACCGACCGTACCGAAGGTGTCGTTTGTGCAGGCTTGCTGTCGGGCGGCGACCCGTCGGCGCTGACGTGCCGCGGCCCGACTTTGCTCAACATGCGTCAAGCCAAGACGTTACTGCGCGCTGCCGGCAGATATGAGATGTTGCATGATAAACACGGTCCGAATAAGCGCGGGCTATGGCTCGGGCGGCGCTTCGTCGTCGGGTTGGGGTTTGTCCTGCTGCTCATCCGGCTCGAGGTCTTCGGACTCGGTGTCGTTTGGTTCGTCGAGGGTATCTTCCGGTTCGTCGATCTGCTCTTGCTCTGCGGGCACCTTGCCGATCCCCGAGCACCGCGGGCAGTCGACCCGATGCGTGCCGCTGCACGTCGGGCAGACGCCATGTCGCCTGGTGCCGCCGCATGTGGGACAGACAATTTGCCCCTGCTTGCATCGGTGACAGTTGAGCACGTACCGCTTGCCCTGACAGACAGGGCACCTATCCCTATCGGTGACCCTCCTCGCCCCCTTACACTTTCCGCATCGCTCGCTGGTGGTCCGGCCGCGCAGCGTCCGGGTGGTGACGGACCCCGTGCCGTTGCATCGGGAGCAGGTTTTGCGCACTTCGATCTTGCCGCGGCCATCACATCTGGAGCAGGTGTTCTTCCAGTGTCCGTTACAGTCGGGGCACACGACCTTGCGCTTGCCGTCGCAGTGCGAACAGATGCTTTTGCCAGTGCCGAAGCACGCCCGGCATCCGTACTTGCCCGTCTTACGACACAAGCGGCACTCGTTCGCCGGACCCAGAGACACTTCGACCGTGCAGAGGCGTCCGCAGATCAGGGTTACCGTCTTCTCGTGCGGCATGAACTCGGGGCTGTCCACCGTCAGCTTCGACTGACCTTCGCGCAGTTGCCAGAAGCGCGTGCCGACCGGTCCGAGCTGTCTGCCGTCGATGCGGACGGTTGCCCCTGGGGTGGGCGATTCGACGTCAAGCCCGGCGCCGATCCGTGAACGCAGTTCGGCAAGCCAATCGGCGGCTGGCCGATGGCCGGGATCCATCCCTGCGGCCCGTTCGGCTTCGGCATACGCCTGCTCATAGTCCCCATTGCCGAGCTTTTCGCGCGAGGAGGCGACGAGCTGGTCGATGGGGCCCGTTCGCAGGACCTCTCTCAGCTCGCGCCAGAGTTCGTCGTTGCGCGAGGCAGTGGGCAGGTCGGGATTGGCCTTGAGCAGTGTGTCGGCTTCATTGAGCAGCTTGTTGGCTTTCGGCCAGTCGCTTGCCCCCACCGCTGTCCTGGCTTGCTCAGCCAGGCCCTCAAGCTTCCCACTGACGGTCAGGAGCTCTTTGGCACGTCTCAGTCGGTCGCGGAGGGGCGCCAGGTCTTGGTCGGTAGCGCCCGCAACGGCGGCCTGGGCCATAAGCTGCTCGGCCTCGTCGAAGCTGGCCAAATCGATGTGCTCTTCGATGCGTGTGCGGGTCTCTGTCGGCAGGGTCGGTGCCTTGCCGGGCGTACGCTGAACCGTCTCCTGCTTCTCGGGACGCCATTTCACCTGTTGGTACACGATCTTGCTGATGCCCCCCGCCGCTACGAGCACCAGAAGCACCAGCGCCAGACGCACCAGCAGCCATCGCCCGTACTGCTTGGACACTTCCAGCTCCTGTGCCTTGATCCGTGCGGCCGAGTCATCAATGCCCAGCAGGCGGGCCTGGACAGACTGCGCTGCCGATTGGGCTTCCAGAACCGTTTCATGCCAGGTATCGGAGGGTGGACCGGCTTGCTCGTCGGGGGCGACCTTCAACTCGGCCTCCTGGGCGGTCGGCCGGGCTGTCGGCTGCACAGAGGGCAGGTTGGCGTGGATCTCCGTCGCGCTGACCGCCGCTGTCGCGCCGTGTCTGGGAGCGGCGAACCGCATGCGATATTTGCCGACGACGATCTCGTCGCTGTCGCGCAGAACGCTTCTTCCGGTCCGGACGCCGTTGACGAACGTGCCGTTGGTGCTGTTCAAATCACTGATGGTCCATTGGTCGTTGACCCATTGCACGAGGAAATGGTGCCTGGAGACCGATCGGCCTGGAAGCTGATACGTGCAACTGTCCGCGTTGCCGAACTCGTAAAGCTTGTCCGGTCGCAGTTCGATGAACTGCCCGAGCAGATCCGGCCCGGCCTCAACGCGAAGATGGGAAAACCGCTGGGGGTCCAGCGTCTGCGCTGGTTCGAGAGTGCCCGAAACGCGAAACTCATGTCCGCAGGCGGGGCAACGCCCCATCTTCCCACGCAGTTCATCAGGCACCTGCAACCACTGCCTGCATTCGGCGTTCTTACATTGGACGGTCGCGCCCATGACTATGGCTCTCCCTGTCACTCCGCTTGGCACCACAGCTGAAGGTGCGTTTGCCGATAACGGCCGATGTCCGCGCACGCCATCGCTTGCATTGGCCGCGGTCTCCGGCCAGGGCTGGACCGCTGTGCTCAGCCCGGCCGCGCACATGAGACCCATAGCCCCGACCGCGCGAATACTCAGCGCATAAAACGACAACTACTCTGATGTCCGGCAGGAACCCACGACCAGCCGGTCAGGTACCCGACCGAACACCCCACGAGAATGATGGGCATAGTCTAGAGTTGCCGATTGCCGGCGCCAAGGATATTGGCGGCAGCGATAGAAGGTAACTGGCCCCACAAGGACAACCGACGTCGCACACTCGTACGGATCGCCTTGTAGCCGTTGGCGCCCCCCAGTCGCGCACGAGGCGAAGACACGCGGCTCTCTACCGTGGTCCCCTGACCGCACGGCGCCTGACATAGGGCCGGCAGCGGCTATCCCCAACCAGCGCGATCCCGACCATTTAACGTCGGCCCGGGGCCCATCCCCGTCGTCGTGGCCGAGGACGATCAGACCAGCGTCGCCGACGTGAAGCTCGGACCCCAACGTGCTGGCCGCCACGGAAAGCTTCCCCCGGCCCAGACCCATCGCCGCCAAGCGGTTCAAGAAGACCCGCAGCGGCGTGTGCCTGGTGCACCAGGTCTTGCTTCGCCTCTCGCAGACCTGGCGGCGCCTGAAGTCGGCCCACCTGTGCTCGACGGTACCGCTGCCGGGCAAGTCGAAGCCGGCG
>DATKUK010000128.1:0-10764 GCA_035530655.1 Phycisphaerae bacterium | reverse complement strand
CCGACTCCGCCGGCGCGTCCGGGTTCGTCTGCCGGGCGGCGGCGGGCGGCGCGTCGTACTCGTCCGAGAACGGGCCAGCTCTCCCGCCCTATGGCCGCTGTCCGCCAGGACGTCAGGCCTCTTCGTAAGTGAGCCGCCCGCCCGCACAGCCCGGGCCGGTCAGCCGCCTATACTCAATCCCCGGGAGCAAACACACCCCGATGAGACACTTGGACGCAAAATACATTCTACTCCAGCGCTCCGCTGAGTGCAAACGGCCCCTCTCACCGTCAACTTTTTTCCGCTCTTCCCGATTCACGACGAAAGGCGCGGGTTACACAGAACTTCAAGGAAGGACAGGTGGCCTAGGTCGCTTCCGGTGGGGCACCTTCAAGCGGGGCCGAGCGCCCCGAATCGGATCGCGTAGGGCGGGTTCCACCCGCCGGACTGCTACGTCTCGCTCCGCTTGAGGGTGCCACACGACGCGACCGGTTCCGATAAGTGCTTGCAGGACGGGTTCTCTTGGTCTGAGCCCCTCGGCCTGAGACTTCGGCAAGCTCAGTCGAGCCGCTCGGGACGAAGGCCTGTCGAAGACCACCCGCGTAAGGCTGCCTCACCATAGCGGCTCCGCCGCGCGCCGCACGCCATCGCTTCGGCCCCACGCTGCCTGTATAATGGCTATAGGCGACGGCGGTGTGTCGGCCTATCACCCGACGGCGTCGCCAGGGACGAACCACGATTCGTCAACGGAGGAAGAAAGATGCTCCGCCTGCCCGCATTTCTCGCCGTATGCGCGATTGTGTCGATCCTGCTGCCGGCTGGCCCGGCGTCGGCCGCCAACACCGCGGAGGGCCTGACCGCCTACGCCGACCCGGCCGAGATCAACATCGGCTACCGCTGGATGATCGACGGCGACGAGAATCTCAACGCCTCGTGTTCGGTCCGCGTCCGCAAACAGGGCGACGCCACCTGGAGCGACGCGCTCGATGCCTGGCGCTTCCATCCGTGGGTCAGCCCCTCCGAGGACGGTTGGAACAACAGTAATTCAGCCTACAAAGCTGAAAACCGCTTTGCCGGCTCGGTCTTCTGGGTCGAGCCCGGCCAGACCTACGAAATCGAGCTGACCCTCACCGATCCGGACGGCGTGGTCGGGACGAACCCTGTCGTGCTCGTGACCACGACGTGGCAGGAAATGGCACCCAGCGCGACCGGGCGCAAGCTCTACGTCGTGCCCGGCAGCGGGGGCGGCACCGGCTCGCCCGACGATCCATTTCAGGGCCTTAGCGCCGCGCACGCAGCGGCCCAGCCAGGCGACATCTTCTATCTGGGCAGCGGCACCTACCCGCCATTTGTCCTTACGACCAGCGGCACGGCCACCCAGCCGATCTGCTGGATCGGCCCGCCGGATCGGTCAGCCGTCATCGACGGTGGCGGCGCGTTCGCAGCCCTGCAACTCGGCGACAACTCGACCCTGCGTGGCCACTGGATCGTCGAACGCCTCACGCTCCGCAACGCCGACTACGCCTGCGACGCCCAGCGCGTGCAGCACGTCAAGTTCCGCCACAACGTCTTCGAGAACATCCAGAACGGCTACGTCAACCGGCGAAGCTACGGCGACGAGTTTCGCCAAGCCGTAATGGACAACGAGGTCGTCGGGGATGAACCGTGGGTTGCGTCCACGATCGGCGGCACGGAGGGCATTCAGATTCACGGAACGTCCGCCATCGTGGCCCACAACATCGTTCAACGCTTCGCCGACGGCGTCTCGATCGACCCCACGTACAGCACCACCAGTTCGCCCTACGGGGCCAACAACAACTGCTACGACACATTCGGCAATCACGTCACCCGCTGCGGGGACGACGGTCTGGAGGTCGATCACGTCGTCGCCAACGCCCGCACCTGGCGCAACGCGGTCACCAATTGCCGCATGGGCGTAAGCAATCAACCGCTGTTCGGCGGGCCGGCCTACGCCTTCCGCAACGAGATCTTTTACTTGCAGGACGCCGGGCCCGGAGTGGCAACCGGCTCGGCCTACAAGCTGCACAACGGCGCCTCCGGCACGGTTCTCATCCACAACACCTCCAGCAAAGACGCCGAGGCCTTCATCACCTGCATGTTTCAGAACTCCTTCCTGCGCAGCAACATCATCATGGGCTCGACGCGCGGACTGATCATGTTCAGTTGCGGCACCGACGACGGCCTGCCGCCCGACTACAGCGTCAACGACTGGGATCACAACGCCTACCGTGCCGGCGCGGGGCAAGTGGTCGTCGAATGGTTCAACCTGGCCAACTACTACTCCGTCGCGTCGCTCGCGGCCGCGCAAGGCGTCGAAACCCATGGCATGGACGCCACCTACGCCGATCTGGTCGACGCCATCCCACCGGCTGTGTTCGAGGAGCCCGGTGTTGAGCTGGCCGACTTCGACCTGTCGCTCGCCGCCGGCGCGCCGGAGATCGACGCCGGCGCCGTCCTGCCCAACATTAACGACCCGTTCGTGGACGACGGCCTGCCCGATATCGGCTTTCTCGAGTATGGTCGGCCACGCCCGCAATACGGCCCGAGACCCGTCGGCGACGCCAACCGCGACTTCACCATCGATGCCGCCGACCTGTCCGACGTCCGCAATGCCTTGGGCGAACCGGCTCAGGATCACCCCCCGCTCGACGTGTTCATAGACGGCTCGCTCGATGTAAAGGATCTGCTGTTCGCCCGCAATCGGTCGCTCGATACCACCGGCGGGTCGGGCGCGTCCGGATCGGCTTCGGTGCATGTAGAGTTGTTCGCGCCCGGCGGCGGCAAGACCCTTCAGATCTCGCCCAATCAGCCGTTCCAACTCGAGGTGCGGGCCAACATCAGTGGGCAGAGCCTGGCAGCCGCAGCCTACACGCTGCAAGCTGACACAAGTGCGACACTCACCGGCCGAAGCCTGACATCGCCGCTGACCTACGTTGGTAGCGCGCCTGGCCAGGAAGATCTGCCCGCTGCGCTCGGCAGCTTCCGCGAGGTCGCGTTCGACGCCGACCCGAACGGAGGCGACGGAATCGCCGTCGGCACGAATGTGCTCATCGAAGAGCTGACCTTCGCCGGCCAGCCTTCCGGAACGGTCGTGATCTCTCTGGGCGATCCGGATGCTGCGTACACCAGCAGCCAGTTTCCCGATGGGCGAACCTTCGAAGCCATCACCGCAGGAGCACCTGTCACCGTGCAGTTCACCGGACTGCCTACGCTCGCCTCCAGCGAACCGGGCGCCGACGGCACCCTACCCAAGACACAGAACAACGTGATTCTGCTGACGTTCAGCTCGGCCATCGCCCTGCCGGGCGGAGGTGCTGCGGCGTTGCAGATTGTGCCCTTGGCCGGCGGCTCCGATCTCGGCGCAAACTTCACCTACAGCGTCGAACCGGATGGGGTAACCCTCAAAGCGGTCGAGCAGGGCGCGGTGCTCACCGACCAAACCTGGTATGGCGTCAGCCCGGCAACCGCCTTTGCGGTAGCCCCCTTTGTGCTGGACCTGTGCACCTTGCGCGGCGACGCCGACAACAGCGGCCGCGTTACCACCGCCGACTACGCCGCGGTAAAGGGGCAGATGGGGCAGTACACCGATGGCCGTAGCGACCTCAACGGCAACGGCCGCGTCACCACCGCCGACTACAGCGTCGTCAAGGCCCACATGGGGAGCCGCACGCCTGTAAAGCCTTAGTGGGCGGGGTCCTATAGTCGGGTTGGCAGGCCGTCCTGTCCCAGCGTCCGATCCGATGCAACACTCGTGCGCCGCTGAGCCTGCAGCCAGGGCGCCACCTGTGGCCCATGACCCACTATTCCACTTAACTCTCTTTTTAGCAACGGGTTATAGGAATATGCCTTCCACAAGGGCGCCGCTCAGCGCCAAATTTTATTAGATGCTCTAATACTTCGCTCTTGCAAAATTGGAAATACTGAATACACTGCTAGCGGTGAGAGATGACCAAAGGTGCGTCATAGTATGACGTTGGAGACACTTAAAGCGTTCTGTGACGTGGTCTGCCGGCGTAGTTTTTCACTTGCTGCGGTGCTGCATGCGTAGGTCAGCGACGTTGAAGACGCAGGGCCTCTACGACCCCCGCTTTGAGCACGACGCATGCGGCGTGGGGTTCATCTGCCGGCTGAACGGCGAGCAGTCGCACGACGTCATCCACAAGGCTCTGGAGATCCTGGTAAACCTCACCCACCGCGGCGCTTGTGGGTGTGACCCCAAGACCGGCGACGGCGCAGGCATCCTGATGCAGGTACCCCACGCGTTTGTCAAGCAGCGGTGTGGTCAGCTCGGCATCCGACTGCCCGATCCCGGCGAATACGGCGTGGGCATGGTCTTCCTGCCGCGTGACGCCCAACAACGCCGCCGCTGCGTCGAGCTGTTTGAGAGGATCATACATCACGAGGGGCAGGAGTTGCTCGGCTGGCGCGAGGTGCCGACCGACAACGCGCCGATCGGCGAGACGGCCAAACACGTCGAGCCGGTCATTCGTCAGGTTTTCATCGGGCGTGGCAAGGGCATGGCCGACGCGGACGCGTTCGAACGGAAGCTCTACGTGGTCCGCAAGGTCGTCGAGCGCGCGATCCGCGAGTCGGATATGCCGGAGCGTGCATACTTCTACATCCCAAGCCTCTCGCACAGGACGATGTGCTACAAGGGGCTGCTGCTGGCGGACCAGATCGAGACGTTCTATCCCGACCTGACCGATCCGACGATGGTCAGCGGGCTGGCCCTCGTACACCAGCGTTACAGCACCAACACGTTTCCCACCTGGGACCTGGCCCAGCCGTTCCGCTTTCTATGCCACAATGGCGAGATCAACACACTGCGCGGCAACATCAACTGGATGCACGCCCGGCAGTCGTTGTTCAAGTCGGACTTGTTCGGCGGCGACATGGGCAAGCTGTTCCCGATCGTGACGCCCGGGGCCAGCGATTCAGCCATCCTCGACAACGCCATCGAACTGCTCTACCACAGCGGCCGGAGTCTGCCCCACGCAGTGATGATGGTGATCCCCGAGGCCTGGCAGAATCACGAACGCATGCCCGACGAGAAGCGGGCGTTCTACGAGTATCACTCGTGTCTGACCGAGCCGTGGGACGGGCCGGCGTCGATCCCATTCACCGACGGACACTGCATCGGCGCCGTGCTCGACCGCAACGGACTGCGCCCGTCGCGCTACACCGTCACCAAGGACGGGTACGTCGTGATGGCGTCGGAGACCGGGGTGCTGGAGATTGATCCGGCCAATGTGGCACAGAAGGGACGTCTTCAGCCGGGCCGCATGTTCCTGGTCGATATCGACCAGGGCCGCATCATCGACGACGAGGAACTCAAATCCGAGGTCTGCCGTCGTAAGCCGTATCGCGCCTGGCTGGAGCAGAACCTGGTCAATCTCGATGATCTGCCGCCCGGCGAGAAACCCCGTCGGATGGAGCCCGGCCAATTCGATACGCTTCAGCGCGCCTTTGGATACACGCTGGAGGACCTGCGAATTCTCGTCGGGCCCATGGCCCAAAGCGGCAAGGAACCCGTCGGCTCGATGGGCAACGACACACCTCTGGCGGTGCTCTCCGATCGCCCGCGCCTGCTCTACGACTACTTCAAGCAGCTTTTCGCCCAGGTGACCAACCCCCCTCTCGACGCCATTCGCGAAGAGCTGGTTACGTCCCTTGTCACGAACATCGGCACCGAGCAGGACCTCTTCGAGGAGACGGCCCAACATTGCCGTCAACTCAAGCTGCCCAGGCCTATCCTCACGAACCAGGAGTTGGAGAGAATTCGCGCGGCCGACGTCGATGGGATCCTCGCGACGACGCTGCCGATGGTGTTTGCCGCCAGCGAGGGCGTCGCCGGCCTGCCAAAGGCGATGGATCGCCTGTGCCAAGCAACGTCGCAGGCGGTAGAGGACGGCTATGCCATCCTTGTGCTGTCGGACCGCGGCGTCGATCCGCAGCACGCGCCTATTCCCGCCCTGCTGGCTGTAGCCGGCGTGCATCATCACCTGGTCCGCAAAGGCCAGCGTACGCGTTGCGGCCTGGTCCTCGAGAGCGGCGAGCCGCGCGAGGTAATGCATTACTGTCTGCTGTTCGGCTACGGCGTGGGCGCGGTGAATCCCTATGTGGCCCTGGAAACCGTGGCCGACATGGTGCGCCAAGGCGTGCTGTCCGACATCGATGTCGACGATGCGATCGGCAACTACGTCAAAGCGGTCGAGGGCGGCCTGCTCAAGACCATGTCGAAGATGGGGATTTCAACGCTGCACAGCTATCGCGGCGCGCAGATATTCGAAGCCGTCGGCCTCAACGGCAGCGTGGTCGAGAAGTACTTCACGTGGACGCCCTCCAGGATCGAAGGCGTCGGGCTCGACGTCATCGCCGAAGAGGCGCTGGCGCGCCACGCCCATGCATACCCACCCGTCAAGGTGCCCGAGGTGCTGGACCTGGACGTAGGCGGCCAATACCAATGGCGGCGCGGTGGCGAACACCACCTGTTCAACCCGCTCAGCATCGCCAAGCTCCAGCAGGCGACGCGAGCCAACGACGCGGGAACCTACGCCGAATACGCCGAGATCATCAACAATCAGTCCACCAGGTTGGGCACCCTTCGCGGGCTTCTACAGTTCCGATCCGACAGCAAGCCCCTGCCGCTGGACGAGGTCGAGCCCTGGACCCAGATCGTCAAGCGGTTCAAGACCGGCGCCATGTCGTTCGGATCGATCAGCAAGGAGGCCCACGAGACGCTCGCCGTCGCCATGAACCGCCTGGGCGCCAAAAGCAACAGCGGTGAGGGCGGCGAAGACCCCGCACGGTACGTCCCCGATCCAAACGGTGACTCCCGCAGCAGCGCAATCAAGCAAGTCGCCTCGGCACGCTTCGGCGTGACCGGCAACTACCTGGTCAACGCCAAGGAGCTGCAAATTAAGATAGCCCAGGGCGCCAAGCCCGGCGAGGGCGGGCAGTTACCCGGCGAGAAGGTATATCCCTGGATCGCAAAGGTGCGCTATGCCACACCCTGGGTGCAACTGATCTCCCCCCCGCCGCACCACGACATTTATTCGATCGAGGATCTGGCGCAGTTGATCCACGATCTGAAGAACGCCAACCGCGACGCACGAATCAGCGTCAAGCTGGTCGCCGAGGTCGGCGTGGGCACGGTGGCGGCCGGCGTCGCCAAGGGCAAGAGCGACGTCGTGCTGATCAGTGGGCACGACGGCGGGACGGGCGCGTCGCCGCAATCGTCCATCAAGCACGCCGGCCTGCCGTGGGAGCTGGGCCTGGCCGAAACGCACCAGACCCTCGTGCTTAACGATCTGCGAAGCCGCATCGTCGTCGAGTGCGACGGCCAGTTGAAGACCGGTCGCGATGTGGCCATCGCCTGCCTGCTGGGGGCCGAGGAGTTCGGCTTTGCGACCGCGCCGCTGGTGGTTTGTGGCTGCATCATGATGCGCAAATGCCACCTGAACACCTGCCCGGTCGGCGTGGCCACGCAGGACCCTGAGCTTCGCCGCAAGTTCACCGGCAAACCCGAGTACGTCGTCAACTTCTTCCGGTTCGTCGCCGAGGAGCTGCGGCAGATCATGGCCGAACTCGGCTTTCGCACCATCAACGAAATGGTCGGCCACGTCGACATGCTCGACGTGCGCAAAGCCGTCGACCACTGGAAGGCCAAGGGACTGGATTTCAGCAGGATCCTCTACAAGCCCGAAATGCCTCCGCACGTCGGAACCTACTGCATGCAGCCGCAGGACCACGGACTTCAGCAGGCACTGGACCACGAGCTGATCGCCCGGGCCCAGCCGGCGCTGGAGCGGGGTGAGCGAGTGAAACTGAACCTGCCGATCCGCAACATCAACCGCACCGTGGGCACCATGCTCAGCAGCGAAATCGCCAAGCGCTACGGCGATGACGGGCTGCCGGAAGACACGATCGTCGTGCACTGCACCGGGTCAGCCGGCCAGAGCTTCGGCGCGTTCGGCGCGAAGGGACTGACATTCCACATCCGCGGTGACGCAAACGACTACTTCGGCAAGGGCCTGTCCGGGGCCAAGATCAGTATCCGACCGCCCGATGGGTGCACCTTCGTGCCCGAGGAGAACATCATCATCGGCAACGTTGCCCTGTACGGCGCGACGGGCGGACAGATGTATGTCCGAGGCGTGGCCGGCGAGCGGTTCTGCGTCCGCAACAGCGGCGCCAAGGCGGTGGTCGAAGGGGTCGGCGACCACGGCTGCGAGTACATGACCGGCGGGCGAGCGGTGATCCTGGGACCCACCGGCCGCAACTTCGCCGCGGGCATGAGCGGCGGAATCGCGTACGTGCTCGACGAGGCGGGCGATTTCGCCGAAGCGCGGTGCAATCGCGAAATGGTCGACCTGGAAGAGCCGACCGGTCCGAACGACGTGGCCGAGCTGCGCGAGCTTCTCGAGAACCACTATCGGTACACCGCAAGCACCCGGGCTCGAATGGTGTTGGACAGTTGGCCCGAAATCCTAAGCCGGTTCGTCAAGGTCATGCCGGTCGATTGCCGCCGCGCGCTGGAGCGGATGGCGCGGGAGCAGCAGGGCCTGCAACCCGTCCAAGCCGCCAGCCAGGGCGATCGAACCGTGCTCGACGAGGTGTAACGTGGGCAAGCCAACCGGATTCAAGGAATACCCACGCGAACTGCCCGCCAAGCGAGCCGTTCCAGTGCGCGTCCGCGATTTTCGCGACGTCTACGAGCCCTTCCCCCAGGACCGACTCCAACGGCAGGCCGCCCGCTGCATGGATTGCGGCGTCCCGTTTTGTCACAGCGGCTGTCCGCTGGGCAACATCATCCCCGACTGGAACGATCTGGTGTACCTGAATCGCTGGCGGCGCGCGATCGAGATGCTGCACGCCACCAACAACTTCCCCGAGTTCACGGGCCGCATCTGCCCCGCCCCGTGCGAGGAAGCGTGCGTACTGGGCATCAACGAGCCGCCGGTGACCATCGAACAGATCGAGCGAACCATCGTCGAACGCGCGTTCGAGGCCGGCTGGATCATCCCCCAACCACCCGAGCGCCGCACGGGCAAGAGCGTGGTCGTCGTCGGCTCCGGGCCGGCGGGCCTGGCCTGCGCCCAGCAACTCAACCGCGCCGGCCACCACGTGACGGTCCTCGAGCGCGACGATCGCATCGGCGGCCTGCTGCGCTACGGCATACCCGACTTCAAGCTTGAAAAATCGGTCGTCGAACGCCGCCTGGAATTGATGGAGCAGGAAGGGATCGTCTTTCGCACCAACGTCCACGTGGGTACAGATTATCCAGCCGACAAGCTTCGCTCATTCGACGCAGTGGTCTTGTGCGGCGGCGCGACCAAGCCGCGCGATCTGCCCATGCCGGGGCGCGATCTGGACGGCGTCCATTTCGCCATGGAATACCTGACGCAGCAGAACAGATGCGTCGCCGGCGACCGCCTCACCGACCGGGACTCACCGCCCATCACCGCCCAAGGTAAGCACGTGATCGTCATCGGCGGAGGCGACACCGGCAGCGACTGCATCGGAACCGCCAACCGCCAGAAGGCCAAGTCGATCACTCAGTTCGAGATCCTGCCCACCCCGCCGGAAGACCGACCGCCGCATCAGCCCTGGCCCTTCTGGCCGGTGAAGCTCCGCACCAGCACGTCGCACGAGGAAGGCTGCCAACAGTACTGGAGCATCGCCACGACCGAGTTTCTCGGCGACGGCGGCCGCGTGCAGCGCATTCGAACGATCGACGTCGAGTTCGTGCCCCCCACCAACGGCGGGCAGCCACGGATGAAGCAGATCGCCGGCAGCGAGCGCGAATGGCCCGCCGATCTCGTGCTGCTGGCGATGGGCTTTCTGGGCCCGGAAACCGACGGCATGATCGGCCAGCTCGGCGTCGAACTGGACCCGCGAGGCAGCGTCAAGACCGACGAGAGCTACATGACGTCGGTGCCCGGCATCTTTGCCGCGGGCGACATGCGCCGAGGCCAGTCACTGGTCGTGTGGGCCATCTCGGAGGGGCGAGAGGCTGCACGCGGCGTCGACCGCTATCTGGTTGGTCACACGAAACTGCCGACCAAGGGCGATGGCGACCTCCCGCGCCTTTGATCCCGGCCTGCCAATTCTCTCACGGTTTCGCCGGTGGCCACAGCGCCTGCTCACCGTCGAACGCACCCATCACAAGGGGGAGTCCGTTGGCCATGAAGCCCATCATGCTGATCGTCTTGGGCCCGACCCATGCGCCCGGGCCATACCACAGGGCACGGTCGGCCGGCACGGGGCGCCTGGTGCAAGGGCCAGGGCGTCGTTGGCCGGAAGGTCCACCGTGGGGTTGGCTACGCCTGTGGAATGTGCTCGATCTGGGGGACCGACCCGGGGGATCGACGAGGGGCCATCGGATTTTGGGCGACAGTCAGCAACAAACGCCCTCGAACCGGCCGGCCGCGCTTGCGGGTACCGCGGTAGAGGCTTTGGGCACATAAGTCCTTGTAGAAAAAAGCTTTGTGGGTGATCTGTCTGCTAAGGTCAGCTCGCACGCACCGTAGCTCCGCAAAAAATCGGAAACGTTGTATCGTATTGTGAGAACACGACTTATGGTAACCCGAGCAAAGATTTCCCGAATTTTTTCAAATTTGATGTTCCCTTTTGCCCGCGAAAGTCATTCAGGAGTAGTGAAAGTCGGATCGCTAACGCGAGAAAACCATGAACTGTAGCCGCGTCCAACTCCTTCTAGCCGAGTACGTCACTCCGGCCATTCGCGACCCGGCGGTCGACTGG
>DATKUK010000127.1:0-12200 GCA_035530655.1 Phycisphaerae bacterium | reverse complement strand
CTACACGCCCATAGCCCGCCACCGCCTCCACGATGGCCAGCCAGTCGTTCGCACACCGCCGGTTCATCAGCGTCTGACCGCCTGCGTCCATCACACACACCTGTACCGAATCCTGGTGGTAGTCCAATCCTACGTAAACCGGTATCCTCTTCATGCCCGTTGCTCCTTAAAAGATAACTTCCTTTTGGCTGGTCGTTATACCAGCCGGAGCAACGGGCTTTCATCCCCATCTACGCGATTGCTGCTACGCGCTCCGGTTCGGGTCGTCCGCCAAACGCTGTGAGCTCAACGCGCTCCCCTTCGGGTCGCCGCTAAACGCACGGAGTCGCGAGTCCTCTGTACATCGAGATACACCGACGGTGGGAGGGTGTAGTCAGGCGATACTGTGCAGATAGTCGAGCGTCTGGCGGACGACGTCGAGCACCGGCTCTTCGACGTCGGTAAGCTTATCCGCTTCGGCGAATTGGCCGTAGTGCGGGTCGATGGTGACGATGCCGTCGAAGCCGCTGCGGGCCAGCGCAGCCAGCAGCTCGGAGTGAGGCACGTCGTCTTGGCCGGGGCACGGCGGAGCAGCGGATCAAGGAGGGCACGAACGCGGTGAAGTGGACGCGCCTGAGTTGCCACGGGTTCGCGGACAACCAGGTACGCCTCTCCCGATGTACATCGGGATTTGCCCTGGCGTACAACCTGGGCAACTTGCTGCGGCGGCTGGCGCTGCCCAAGTCCATCAAGCACTGGTCGTTAACCACGCTACGGGAGAAACTCATCAAGAGCGGGGCGAACGTGGTTCATCACGCCCGCTACGTGATCTTCCAGATGGCGGAGGTGGCCGTTCCCCGAAAGCTCTTCCGGGCCATCCTGGACCAGATTGGATGGCTCAGGCTACCCCAAGGGGCGCCGCGATGACCCCCACGAAAGACGAGACAGCCGGAGGACCTGTCGGCCACGGAGACGGTCTGCCCGGATCGGCAACGGACTCTCCTACGCAGACCGCCTCAAGCAGCATCATGGCCTCCCAACAGCCCGATGCCTCTTGCCAGAGCCAGCGAAGTGCTTGCTGATTCCCAAGATCGTGACAGAATCATCGAAAAGGCCCACGGTGCTCGTGGGCAAGGACTCATTTGGGGAATGTCGGCTCAGACAGGGGGCCAGATACAATACGCGGTTAGCGTGATGACGGCCATGCGACCCTTGGAGAAGAACTGTGGACATGAGAATCCTGAAACACTACTTAGAGTTCGGCACCTATACAAACCCTGGCCCATACGAAGAAGTGCTTCGCAGCGATCTGCCCGACGGGATCAGGGAGATTGGCCTGCGAGTGCGGCAGAGTCTTATCCACCGGACTATGCTAGCAGCGGGGAACACAGGCATAAACGCCGACCTTAGGTTCGGGGACATGACGAAGGTGCCATGGTATCGACAGCCCGAGGATGACATTCTCGTTACCGCGGCCGCCATGCTGGCCGAGCTTTACCGCCGGGATTCGCGGGGCTTGGTTATGGATCGCGAGCCGGCGAATAAGCTGGTCTTGACATGCAGGTTCACAGCCATCCTCATGGCGAGCGTTCTGAAGTCCAAGAGCATCCCTTGTCGCGTGCGATCGGGCAACGCGGCCTATCTGGGCAACAGCGACGAACCTAACGCCAGCAGCGGCGACCATTGGGTCAACCAGTACTGGGACAGCGCTAATGGTCGTTGGGTCACCATCGACGTCGACGGCGCTCCGGCCGGGCCCCGCTTTGATCCGTACGACATTCCGGAAGGACGGTTTGATTTCCCGGCCTCGAGCTGGCTGGGCATCCGTTCAGGCGCGATGGACGCGCAGCGTTTCACGTATGCCAACGGTACGCGAGGAACCATCGTTGTCTTGTGGGCGCTTTTCTATGACTTCCACAGCCTGATGAACAGCGAGATCATCTACCTTCACCGGCCGATTTACGGGGCCAGCAAGCGATTCGCCAACCTCACGCCCGATGAACTCGAAAAGGTCGACAGCCTGGCCCGCTTGATGCTCGATCCGGACGGCAACTTCGATGAGCTGCGAACACTGTGGGAAACAGAACGAGACTTCCGCCTTCTTAAGGGAGGTCTCTTGTGATAGGTACGCGGCGTCACTGCCTTATGGGAGATGACGGGGTAAGGGCGCGTGCTCGATGGACACAGTGATGATTCGTGAAGCAATGTCTGGCGACGTTGAGTTGGTAGCTGATCTGATCCGGCGATCGTTTGCCGACGTGGCTGTGCGCTTCGGGATTACGGCTGACAGCTGCCCGACACATCCGTCGAACTGCACGCCCGCCTGGATTGCCGAAGGCATGGGCAAGGGCGCGCGGTATTTCGTTCTTGAAGATGGCGGCCGGGCATGCGGGTGCGTGGCGATGGAACCGGGCGGGGTTGGACAAGACGCGGGCGACGGCTGCCTGAACGGTGCTGTACGTCTGGCCGGGCCCGACCGTCAGTACGGCCGCGGACGCCGTCGATACGCCCACCGCCAGAGCCATCAGACATAAGATTACACTGTGTCGTTGCAGGGCAATTTTCATTTCTCGACAAGAAATAAAGTACACTTACTGACTCACTCGTCTTGAAGTCCGGGCAGAGGCCGGAGGAACGCTCCGGCCCCTGCCCCGAATCACTCCTTTGGATTACCGAGCCCCGGTCTTGAAGCTCCATACCACACCGGTCGTCGTCCCGCCGGCGCTTAGCTCACCTATTCGCCTTCAGTACCAGGTCCGCCTGCCTATCTCCTTTCAAGCTGTCGATTCGGAGTCGCCTTTCTCTAGTTGGGATTCGTCTTGAAGCGCCAATCGACGCCCGTGGTGGTGCCGTATTCATTGACCTCATCGACTCGCCAGTAATGCCAGACGTTGTTTGGCATAACGCCTGGGTCGAAAAACGGTTCGCTCAGATTGCCTACGAACGGCGGCGGATTGGTCGTACCGAAGTACAGATTGTGACTCGTGGCACCGGCGCCCGGGGTCCATGACAGATCGGCGTCGAGCGGTATCTTCATGACATTGTGTGGCGGATACGGATCCGTCGCCTGCCCGGGCAGAGAACCGTCGTTGGCATTGATCGTGTAGGTATGAACCGTGTTGCCACCCAGCGTCGCGTTAGACGGATTGTTCAACGTCACTTCGATGGTTTCATCCGGCTCCTGCTCTGCGTCGTCCACGATGGATATCGGAATGTCCTGACTGGTCACGCCGGGATCGAAGATCAGCGTACCGGCCGCCAGCGTATAGTCCACGCCCCCGCCGGTAGCCGTTCCGCCAGTGACGTCATAGTCAACCGTCACCGTGTCGCTCGAAGACGAGCTCAGCGAGACAGCCAGCAGGGCAGGCGTAACATCCTCATCGCCGCTGGAGGCGGTCTGCTCAAATTGGACGGACGGTGGCGGCCCTTCGTTGTCCAAGATCGTGTACGTGTGAACCGTGTTGCTGCCCAGCGTGGCGTTCGACGGATTACTCAACGTCACTTCGATGGTTTCATCCGATTCCTCCTCCGAATCATCGACGATGGAGATCGGAACGTCCTGACTCGTCACGCCGGGATCGAAGGTCAGCGTGCCGGCTGCCAGCGTATAGTCCACGCCGCCGGTAGCCGTTCCGCCAGTGACGTCATAGTCAACCGTCACCGTGTCGCTCGAAGACGAGCTCAGCGAGACAGTCAGCAGAGCGGGCGTGACCGACTCGTCGCCGCTGGAGGCGGTCTCATCGAACTGGACGGACGGTGGTGGCACTTCGTTGTCTAAGATCGTGTAGGTGTGAACCGTGTTGCTGCCCAGCATGGCGTTCGAAGGATTGCTAAGCGTTACCTCAACCGTCTCGTCGGACTCGAGCTCACCGTCGTCGACCACGTCGATCGAAACGTTTTGACTGGTCACGCCAGGATCGAAGATCAGCGTACCGGCCGCCAGCGTATAGTCCACGCCGCCGCCGGTGGCCGTACCGCCGCTCACGTCGTAGTCCACTGTGACCGTATCACTCGATGATCGGTCCAGTGAGACAGCCAGCAGAGCAGGCGTAACCGACTCGTCGCCGGACGAGCTGGTCAGATCGAACTGCACCGCCGGCGGAAACGCGTCGCCTCTGCTGCGGATGAACATGTGATCCACGTGGAGCGTGTCCATATCCTGGTTGCCCTGGGAGTGGTCGGTGTCGATCACGCGAATGCTGGTGCTGCCACTCGTTGAGCTGGGCATCGCGAAGCTCTGGGCCGTATCGTCGTCAGACGTCTTGGTGACCGTGACCATGGTGACCCAATCCTGACCGTCGTAGTACTGGAACAGGAAGTTGTCCCCGTCCACGCTGGCGGTTTGGTAGGCCTCCACGTGGAAGGTGACATAGTCACCGCCGGTTACGTTAATGGTCCACTCGTGCTCGAGGGCGCTGTAGCCCTTGACCTTGTTGCCGACCCTCACCTCCGTGATCGACTCGTAGACATCGTCGCTGGCCTGCGTGTCGACATAGCTGCCAATTACAGTGCCGTTCACAGTGGTTTCGCCGTCCGCCACGTCGTCCACCACACCTTCGTCATCCACGATGGTGTAGGTGTGAACGGTGTTGGGGCCCAAGTCAGCATTGGTGGGATTACTCAGAGTGACCTCTATTGTCTCGTCATACTCCTCCGCCAGGTCATCCACGATGTCGATGGGGATATTCTGGCTGGTCACTCCCGGGTCGAAGATCAGCGTACCTGCCGCCAGAGTGTAGTCCACGCCGCCACCGGCAGCTGTCCCGCCCGTTACCGAGTAATCAACCGTCACCGTGTCGGTAGTTGAGGGGGACAGTGAGACACTCAGATTAACAGGAGTGACGGGCTCGTCGCCACTGGAGCTGGTCGCATCGAACTGCACGGTCCTGCGCGTGTAGATGACCAGCTTCGGTCGATACTGGCTGTTGGTGGTGTCCGACTGGTAGCAATAGTCCTGGTTGTGCAGCATCTCGTCGGTGCATTTGATGATCCAGCCGAAGTTGCCCGACGGGTCGGAGATCCATTGCTGCACCCGACTGGTTGCGTCGAAGTCGTACCACACCAGAGCCGTGGCTTGCTTGGGCGATGTGGCGTCCGGCGTGGCCTCGTAGTCGCCGCCGGGGGTCGTCCACGGGGTGTTCCAGGTGCTGGAGGCATCGCCCCAGCTGGTCGTGACCCTGTAAGCCCCGTAATACCCGGTGGTGCCCCTGACTGCCGCCTCGTCGTAGCTGTACAGCGACAGTGTGGCGCCGATCACCGGCGTTCCCGGCGATACGCTCGACAGATCGAAGCGAACCAGACCGCGCTGCATTTCCGGTCCGAGATCCTCATAGCCGGTAATGCTCATTCTCTCGTTGAGGCCGTAGTTGGTGTCCGGCCCAGCGGCGGTGATATAGTTGTCAGCAGTACCGCTGTAGCCGTCCACCCCGTCCTGCAGCACGATCATGCCGCTCCCGTCGTTGTCCACGATGGTGTAAGTGTGAACGGCTTGGGGTCCGAGCACGGCATGGCTCGGATTGCTCAGCGTCACCTCAACCGTCTCGTTGATTTCCTCCTCCGAATCGTCGACGACGTCCATCGAGATATCTTGGGCGGTCACACCTGGATCGAAAATGAGGGTCCCGGCCGCCAGTGTGTAGTCGCCGCCGCCGCCGGTGGCCGTGCCGCCGGTTACCGAGTAGTCGACCGTGACCGTATCGCCTGATGAGGTGCTCAGCGAAACGGTCAGGAGAACGGGCGTAACGGATTCCTGACCGCTGGACGCCATCTGGTCAAACTGCACGTTGGGCAGCACCGTCCCGCCATACTCGTAGCATCCGATGTCCAGCGTTGCGTCACTGGGTCGGGTCTCGCGGTCGATCGGATGGACGTATTGATAGACCGGGGTCAGTGAGTAGCCCATCCCGATGCCCGGGTCGCCGCCCTGGTCGATAGCGCCGGTGGAACCGGCGGTCAGGTGATAGTCGTAGTTGCCCGGATCTGCCAGCGAAGCATTGATCGTGACCCAGTTGGTGACCTGCGTGCCCGGACCGTCCAGGACGGTTCCGCTGCCCTGGAAGATGTTGTTCTGCAGGAGGCAGTCGGTCGTGCTGGCGTTGCGGACGAACGTACAGCTGGATCGATCGTTGACAATGGTGTTGCTGACGACGTAAAGATGCTGGTCGGGGTTGGTCGCGCCCTCGTCGGCGTAGGCGATGATCCCGCCGTTGCTGACGTCGCTGCCTTGGTGGATCAGGTTGCCGATGACGTAGCTCGTCCCGCCGTTGGGGATGTGGACCTCGTAGGAGGCGTTGCCGTCCTCGTTGGTGAGGCGGTTGCATTCGATGTAGTTGACCTGGGCCCGGGTCTTGACCTCGTGGCCCACGTAGGCGTGATGGCTCCAGGAGTGGCGAAGCGTGAAGCTGCTGACGTTGCCGATGTACATGTTGTGGCTGAAGCCGTCGCCATAGCCGTTGTTGTAGAACTCGCTGTACTCGACCAGGACGTCGCTGCTGGTGCTGCCGCCACCGAGGATGCCGTTCTCGTTGTCGTGGAAGTAGCAGTCGCGGACCGTCAGGTTATCCCCCTCCTGTCGAATGCCCGCGCCGTTCTTGCTTGACACGCTGCAGTTGCGGAACTCTATGAACTCGACGGTCGTATTCGAACCACTGACGACCCAGATGGCCTTGTCGTCGATGCTGGTCCCGCCGGCATCGAGGATCGGGCGCGTTGCCCCCACTCCTGTCAGGGTGAGGTTGCTCTTGTTGACCGCCGTGTTGCCCTCGCTGCCGGTGTATGTTGCCGAGTAAATTTCGATCGTGTCACCGTCGCTGGCCGCGTTGACGGCCGCCTGAACGGTGCTGTACGTCTGACCGGGCCCGACCGTCAGTACGGCCGCGGAGGCCGTCGATGCGACCGCCGCCAGAACCATCAGCCATACCATTACGCTACGTAGTTCCATGGACATTCTCCTTTCCAAACTGAGAGTCGGTATATCAGACATGGCCGACTCTGCCCCCCGGGCCCGCTCACTCGTCCGCAGAGCGCGCGTACAGAGAGCGACAAATGTTGGTTACCTGACTATGCCTCACGCAGGTCTCAGATCCGCGACCGGACAAATCACGTCGGGACGAAAGCCGACTGCGAATCAGGGGACCGTACTCTGACATGGGCCGTTGCCTCATACCCATTGGCCCGACGAACGCCAACCCAACCGGCGGACCAGAAAAGACATGCCCTGGGGGTGATCCGTACGTTATGTGCAACCATGTGTCAAGAAAAATCAGCCGGGGGACGGTTTGTGCGGAACCAAAGGAAGCGGGCAGCCCCCTGATGCCGACAGGGGCAAGCCGCTGAGGACCTTTGCTGCGCAGGGCGGGAACAGGCGCCGTGGTGCGAAAAGCAGCCGGCCAATCACACCAATGACTCGGACCACTCGTCCCAAGCCACGGCCCACGACGCCGGCCGATCAAAGCCTGCTGCGGAAGTGCTCGATAGTCCGAGCGAAGCCCATCCTCCGATCGGTGACAGGCTGCCACCCGAGAAGCTGACGGGCCCGGGTGTTGTCGGGGCGACGGACCTTCGGATCGTCCTGAGGCAGCGGCCGATACTCGATCGTGCTCTGACTACAAGTCAGCTCGATCACCTCACGGGCCACCTCGCCGATGGTGACCTCTTCCTGGCTGCCGATGTTGACCGGCTCGACGACATCGGATTGAGCGAGGCGCACGATGCCATCGACCAGATCGTCGACGTAGCAGAAGCTTCGGGTCTGCGAGCCGTCGCCGAAGACCGTCAAGGGCTCACCGCGCAGCGCCTGGTTGATGAAGGTGGGCAACGCCCGGCCGTCGTCGGCTCGCATGCGCGGGCCGTAGGTGTTGAAGATTCGCACGATCCGTGTGGCCAGCCCGCGCTGACGGTGGTAGCTCATCGTCAGCGCCTCGGCGAAGCGTTTACCCTCGTCGTAGCAGGAGCGCGGGCCGATCGGGTTGACGTTGCCCCAATAGGTCTCCGGCTGGGGGGTTACAAGAGGGTCACCATAGCATTCGCTCGTGGACGCCTGGAGGAACACGGCCTGCTTGTCACAGGCGAGTTCCAACATCTGCCGGACGCCGTCGCTACAGGTTCGCAGGATTTCCAGAGGTCGGGACGCAAAGTCGACCGGGCTGGGAGGACAGGCAAGGTTGTAAATCAGGTCGACAGGTCCGTCGAGGCAAACAGGCTGGCAGATGTCGTGTTCAAGCAGGTGGAAACCGCCTGCATGGCCAAGCTGCTCGGTGTTGCTCCGCTGGCCGGTACTGAAGTTGTCGATGCCGATAACCTGATGGGGCTCGTCCAGAAGCCGTCTGCACAGATGGTAGCCAATCAGCCCCGCGGCGCCGGTCACAATGATTCGCATCTCGCTGGCTCCTCGAGGTCGTCGGCGACGGGGCCGGACATCCAGGCATTATGAGACCGGGCCATTCAATCACCCAGCCGGCTGCCTGTCCAGCCTTGGGCGGGCCGGTGGCAGCCCCGACCCAAGTATCGGCTCGCTTGCATGGCCACCGCCAGAACCGTTACACTAGGCTTTTTCCGCGCCACCGCGGCTTCAGGCGGTGTCGGCCCGGCCCTGTTTGGGGGCAATACCGTACCTGCCGCGGCGCGATGCAAGAATAGACGAAGGAGACGGCTATGTTCAACGGTATCTTCAAGGTCCCGCAACCCGTCAACGAGCCGGTGCTCAACTACGCACCCGGCAGCCCGGAAAGGACCGAACTGAAAGCCAGGTTTACCCGAATGCTCGGTGAGCAGGTCGATGTGCCCATGCTCATCGGCGGGCGGGAGGTGCGCAACGGCTCGCTCAAGCCGATGGTCTGTCCACATGACCACCAACACGTCCTGGGCCATTACCATCAGGGAGATGCCCAGCACGTCGAGGAGGCCATCGCTGCTGCAAACCAGGCCCGCAAGGAGTGGAACCGTATGCCCTGGGACTCCCGGGCGATCGTGTTCCTCAAAGCCGCCGAGCTGCTGGCCGGCAAGTATCGCCAGACGCTTAACGCCGCCACCATGCTCAACGTGAGCAAGACATCTTATCAGGCCGAGATCGACGCGGCCTGCGAGCTGATTGACTTCTGGCGGTTCAACCCGCACTTCATGCAGGAGGTCTACGGCGATCAGCCCCAATCGACCAAGGGCGTGCTGAACTACATGGAGCACCGTCCGCTGGACGGCTTCGTGCTGGCCATCACCCCGTTCAATTTCACCTCCATTGCCGGCAACTTGCCCACTGCCCCCGCGCTGATGGGTAACACGGTGGTGTGGAAGCCGGCCTCGGCGTCGGTGCTGCCGGCGTATTACATCATGAAGATCCTGACCGAGGCCGGCCTGCCCCCTGGCGTGATCAACATGGTGCCCGGCCCGGGTCCGGTCATCGCCCCGCCGGCGCTCGACCACGTCGATCTGGGCGGCATCCACTTTACGGGCAGCACCTACGTGTTCTCGACGATCTGGCTGGCGGTCGGCTCCGATATCCGCAAGTACGTCTGCTATCCGCGGATCGTCGGCGAGACCGGCGGCAAGGACTTCATCTTCGCCCACGCCAGCGCCGACGTGGCCGCGCTGGTGGCCGCTTTGGTGCGTGGGGCCTTCGAATACCAGGGACAGAAGTGCTCAGCCGCGTCGCGGGCCTACATCCCCGACTCGATCTGGCCGGCGGTTAAGCAGCATCTGCTCGACGAGATCGGCGACGTGAAGATGGGCGACGTGACCGATTTCGCCACCTTCATGGGCGCGGTGATCGACAAGAACGCGTTCAAGACCATCAGCGAGTACATCGAATACGCCAAGAAAAGTCCCGACATGGAGATTCTCGCCGGCGGTGGCTACGACGACTCGAAAGGCTACTTTATCGAGCCGACCGTGGTGCTCAGCCGTGACCCCAAGAGCAAGCTCATGGTCGAGGAGGTCTTCGGCCCGGTGCTGACCATCTACGTCTACCCCGAGAATCAATACGAGGAGTCGCTGGAGCTGTGCGATCAGACTTCGCCTTATGCGCTGACCGGCTCGATCTTTGCGTTGGATCGCTCGGCCATCGTCAAGGCTACCGAACTGCTGCGTCACGCGGCCGGCAACTTCTACGTCAACGACAAGCCCACCGGCGCGGTGGTCGGCCAGCAGCCGTTCGGCGGCTCGCGGGCGTCGGGCACCAACGACAAGGCCGGTAGCTGGCTGAACCTCGAACGCTGGGTCACGCCGCGAACCATCAAGGAGACCTTCCTGCCACCGACGGACTTTCGGTATCCATACATGCAAGCTGACTGACACAGTCGCGATCGGCTGCGACCGCGGCTGATAATTGCGCTTGCCTGGGCGACCGATGTGGTACAATGCTTCCGCAAAGGGGCAGAAGGAGGCATGTCTGTGTCCACACTCACGCAGCAAGTGCGCAGCGCCGCGCTCGACAGCGGAGCCGACCTGATCGGCTTTGCCCCAATTTCACGATTCGATAACGCGCCGGCCGAATATCACCCGCGTACGATCTTCCCTCAGACGCAAACCGCCATCGTGGTGGCGGTCCGCCAGCCTCGCGGGGCGCTCAAGGCCGTCGAAGAGGGCGCCTACTGGCAGGCGTACAACTGTGACTCCTACTGGTATCTCAACGAGGTCGTGGGCCCCAAGATCCTCCGCAGCATCGTTCTGTTTCTGGAGAGCTGTGGACACACGAGCGTTCCCGTGCACAACCCCTTCTTCCCACATGCGGGCCGAAAGACCCGCGACGATCAGCCGGCCGGGCCCGACGGCATGGTCTCAATGCGACACGTGGCCGTGGCCGCCGGGCTGGGAGAGATCGGCCATTCTAAAGTCCTTCTCACCCCCCAGTTCGGCCCGCGCCAGCGCGTCTTTGCCGCCTTTACCGACGTTGAACTCGAGCCCACACCGCTGTTTGAGGGCAAGATCTGCGACGACTGCATGGCCTGCGTCCGCGAGTGCGAGGGATGTGCCATTGGCGACGACCGCAGCGTCACGTTCCGAATCGACGGACGCGAGTATTCACACGCGCCGCTCGACCCGCGTGCGTGCGGCCACGTACATGCGGGGCGCGACCCGAGCTTCTCGCCGTTCTTCACCGGCAACGAACCCGAGGGTAAGCAGCCCGCCTACAACGAGTGGACCTACCATCGGTTTCGCCATTTGGCCGTCTGCGTGGGACGCGGATGCCTGCGAGCGTGCCTGGACCATCTGGAAAAGACCGGCCGCATCGAAGCCACGTTCAATACGCCGCTCATCGAGCGCGAGCGATGGACGCTGGACGGACCCGCCGCGAAGGAGTCGACGTAGAGCAGCATGGTGATGCGTTGAGCAGGCGTGGAGTCTGAATATCGACTGTGGGCACGCCGAAAGGAGACAAGGTGACCCAGAAGCAACATCCTTGTGCCAGCCGCCGCCGATAGGTTGGCGGGGACGCAACGACGGTGACGCCGCATGCACTCCTACCGATGGGAGGTGGCCAGTTGAGCACGGGCGGCCGCCTCACAATGGCCGGGACAAAGGTGGCGAAACCCGGTCTTAGTCCGGATCGGCGGATGCAACACGCCGTCGTGAAGGCGGAATTGGAAGTAATCGCCGACCCTAAAGGACCGGCGGTGAACTGGATCCTGCTGCGGCAAAGCCCGTCGGCCGCCCGAGTCTGACTCGGGCGGCAAGAGCATACCGAAGCCAATCCCTTGATGTGGTCTCAACCCACACTCAAGGAGATTGGCGGTGGCCGGCGACAACAGACGCTTCCGCTGCGTGCGGAACGTGGGGTTTGTGTGCGAGCACTGCGGGGCGCGGGTGGCACCCGTGGCCAACGGTTCCTGTCGGAACCACTGTCCCGAGTGCTTGTGGTCGAAACATATCGATGACGTGCCGGGCGATCGTGCGTCTCGCTGTGGCGGCATGATGGAGTGCGTTGCCGTCGAGCAGGACGCGCGGCGAGGATGGATGCTGGTGCACCGTTGCACGCGCTGCGGTGCGTTGCGTCGCAACCGCGCAGCCCTGGACGACCCGCGCCAACCGGACCGCATCCAAGCGCTGGTACGCGTGACTCGCAAGGGCTGTCGTGAAATCCATGACAGCTAGTGCCGTTTTCGGTCAGAGAGTTATGGTTTCGTAACTCTTGTTAAAATAGGTAGTTGCGCGATCGGGTTATCCACAATATATAGGGTCTCCAAGTGTTGAGGAACAGCAGTTCTCGTCACAAGGAGACCCGCAATGGA
>DATKUK010000126.1:0-2740 GCA_035530655.1 Phycisphaerae bacterium | reverse complement strand
ATTGATCGTCGGGGCGGGGTCGGGCTTGGTGGCGGACCACAACCTGCTGACAAGCACGCCGGGGTTCGTGAGCGCCTCGGCAGGTGACTTCCGGCTGCTGAGTGGGTCGCCGGCCGTCGACGCCGGGGCGGCCGTGCCGGGAGTGTTCGTGGACTGGGACTGCGTGGAACGACCCCGCGGCAACGGCTACGACATCGGCGCGTTCGAGCGTTGAGCGGAAACAGGGGCGGAGCGCATCGGCGCCTCCGCCCCCCTGGCATAAAGGGATGAGCTCCTTAGGCGGTCGCTGCAGCGGACATATCGTGGCGTCACGGGCAGCGGGAGCGGCGCTGAAGCACGTCTGAGTACCACCGGGCGATTTGCCGGGCCTTGGTGGGCCACGTGTAGAGCCGTCGAATCCGGTCGATGCCGGCGGCGGACATCTCGTCGAGGGGTGCAGGGTCGGTGCAGAGGCGTTCGAAGAGCGATTGCAGGGCGGCAATGCGTTGCGGGCGGTCTGCAATGGGGATCTTGAAGCCGGTATTGGCGGTGACGTGTTCGGCCGGTCCACCATAGTCGAGCACGACGCTGGGAAGCCCACAGGCCATCGCCTCGATGACCACAGCGCCTCCGAACTCGCGACGGCTTGGGAAGGCAAACAGCGATGCGTCCCGCCACCCCGCAGCGACCTGATCCTGAGGTAGATTACCCGTAAAGCGCACGCGGTCGGTAAGGTGGAGGTCATCGGCCAGGCGGCGGAGACGGCCCTGCATAGGACCATCGCCGACGATCACGACCTCGACTTTCCGGTGCAGCAGGCTCGAAGTGCCGACGGTCTCGATCAGGACGTCGGCGCCCTTGTAGGGCACGAGCCGGCCCACGAAGAGGATTCGGAACGGGAGAATCTCAGACGGAGGAACGCGACCTCGGGCGTTGAATCGAGCCGGGTCGATGCCATTTTCAGGCATGTACACGGCACGTTGGCGGACGTCACGCGGCAGGGCGCTAAAGGTATAGATGGATCCACCGATGACCAGCGCGGCGCGCTGGTACGTGGCGCGGAGGTAGGGAAGCAACACGTACGCCCGGCGGACGTAACTGAGCCACTCCATTTCAGCCAATCGAATTCGGGTTGTCCCCCGGGGCCAGGGCAGACCGCCGTTGAGCGGGCCCAGTACGAAGGGCACGGACGCCCAGGATGCCAAGGGGCTGGGATAGGTGGGTGTCAGCGGGGTGAGGCGGTGGATGAGGTCGTAGTCGCCTCGCTGGAGGGCCCGGCGGAACCGCTGGAAGACGAGGTATTCGAAGTGGAGGTACGGAGCCAACATGAGGGCCTGTTTGGTTGTCCAGCCTAGTCCCCTACCCAGCGTCAGGAGGTGGCCGATACGGCTAAGCGGTGCGGCCAACGCCTCGGAATCGACGTACACGACTTCGTCAGCGGGATGGGTCGTTCGCGAGAGGGCCTCGCGGTTACGGACCTGGGTAACAAGGGTGACGCGGACCTGGTCGCGCAGGGCGTGGTAGAAGTTGTAGCCTTCCAGCGGTACGGAGGTCCAGTCCGGGTTGCACTCCTCGGCGACAAAGCAGCACGCGCGGGGCGGAGATGCGTCGGCAGTGATGGGCTACGTGTGCATCTGTCGGCGAGTCACGCAGCATGTCCGTTGTTCCCGAAAGCGGTGAGGTCGTCTGTCCCCCGCTTGGCGCGGGTACGCTGTCACAGTTCGGCGACACTGTCGAGGGGCGATGGTTTCAACGCGCTGCCCGAGCGCGAGGGTCGTCGATGAATGATTGGGCGTTACGCGCTCCCGTTCGGGTCGCCGCTAAACAGTTGACTGCTATGCGTTGCTTTCCTTCGGGTCGTCGCTAGACAGAAACGGGCGAACGTTGCCACGTTGCGGTAGGTGCGGGAGTGCATGGAGGGGAGGACGAGGCGATCTATGGGATCGATGTGGTACCATTTCGAAAGATCCTCCTGGCGGCGTTGGGAGCAAGTGGGCCGGTGTCATTGACAAGTATTTGATGATGGGTTGCCTAAATTGCTTTAGTGACCGATAATATCGCCACGGCGCCAACCCCAGAGCGGCTGATCCGCTGGTCGAGATACGCTGGTCATTAGTTGACGACTGGGGGATCTCGACGAAGCCTTGGCGGATAGCCGTCGGCAAGCGTGGCGAATCGGCGTGCGTCGGCGCGGCGCGCCCGAAACCGCCTAGAGTCCCGCTTTGTGTTGAGTTGATCGAGAGATTGCGCCGCTGCTGTAACCACGCCTATGCGTACCGGGTGGCCTACCTGCGCGAGTGTCAGGGAGACATGCATGCATGCCAGTGGTGTTGCGGCCGTCATGGTTTTAATCGCGTTCGGTGTCCTTGGGTTGTTGAGTGGATGCGGTACTGTCTTCGGCCCCGATGCCGCGTCTTCGGATGGTTCGGACGTTGAGGACCAGGGCGGCGGGCTGTACACAACGACCGAGCCAGAGGAACCGGGGGGGGGGGCAATGACAAAGGCGAGTCGTACGAGCGGGATTGCGCCGTTGGCGGTGTTTTTCGACGCGGTGGACCCGGCGAGTGGCGTGCTTCAGCCGACTGACGGCGACTACGCGAGCCTGGGCTATGCGTGGGATTTCGGCGATCCGGATGCCGGCACCTGGTCGACCAACGGCAACAGCCGAAATACCGCGATGGGGTACGTGGCGGCGCACGTGTACGAACAGCCGGGCACCTATACCGCGACGCTGACGGTCACCGACACGCAAGGCGGGACG
>DATKUK010000125.1:0-17707 GCA_035530655.1 Phycisphaerae bacterium | reverse complement strand
GCAAGCACGGCCTTACAGACCGGCTGCGGCCAGTCGCTGCCGCTGCCTCGCTACCCATCTCACCCGAATGCGCAGATCATACGCCGTGCAAATCCACCGCCACTCGCTCTGGACCCGCTTCCACCCTCGCAGCAGGAATTGGCGAATCCCCATCGCCGTCTTGATCGGCCCAAAGGGGGACTCGGCCACGTATTGTCTCTGGCGATACACCGCTCGGCCTTGCTCGCTGTAGACCTTCGCCCGCATCTTCTCCCGCCACGGCTGCTGCTCGCCGCTATCCGCGTCCCGTCGATCGCTACATGGTTCAGACGCACCACCTCCATCGCCTTCGCCAACCGACCCAGGTGCCGAAACAGATAATTTGACCTCACCACCGAAACGCCTTCGAAACGCGCACAACGTGCTGTGATCGATCGTCCGACCTTCCGCCAGCCACATGAGATCCACCGCATGACCACACGCCCACTCCAGGCGACGCGACGAACGAATCCCCTGCGTCAAACCGTACAGCAAAACACCCGCCACAATCCGTGGGTGAATCGCCGGCTGGCCCTGACAGCCGCAATACTGCCCCTCCCACGGGCGCCAGTCATACGTCTCCAGCAATTCCCAGAACAGACGAACCGAGTGATCCTCTGGAATCCGCTCCGACAACGTCGTGCTGAGCAGAACCATCTGGTCCCGATCCATCTCCGGCTTCGACCAATACCCCATCGACCCAATGCCTCCTTGCTTGTGTCGCAGCAACCTCGCTCCAAGTATAGTACACCAGCAAGAACCGTGCCGACTGAATCGACAAGCCCTGAAAGGACGGGCCACCCGATTCCGATGTGACCATGAGTGAAGCCCTGCTTCTTGACGATGTGTGCAAATCATTCGGCCCAGTGCGGGCCGTCGATCATCTCAGTGTGCGCGTACCGACCGGCTGCGTGTACGGCTTTCTGGGACCTAATGGGGCCGGCAAAACGACAACGCTGCGGATGGTGATGGACATCATTCGCCCCG
This sequence comes from Phycisphaerae bacterium, assembly GCA_035530655.1. Lineage (GTDB taxonomy): Bacteria > Planctomycetota > Phycisphaerae > UBA1845 > DATKUK01 > DATKUK01. The sequence goes on along the minus strand of DATKUK010000125.1, from coordinate 16,702 downwards.
ACAGCGGCCGGATCGAGGTGCTCGGCGACGGGCGACGAACCCAACAGAAGAGCCGAATCGGCTACATGCCCGAGGAACGCGGCCTCTATCGTAAGATGACGGCGGCGAAGGTGTTGACCTACTTCGGACAGATCAAGGGCCTGGACGATCGCCAGGTCGCCAACCGCGCGGGGGACTGGCTGGAGCGCGTCGGGCTGGCCCAGGCGGCCAATCGGAAGGTCGAGGACCTCTCTCGCGGCATGCACCAGAAGCTTCAGTTTGCGGCCACGTGCATCAACGAGCCGGACCTGGTGATCCTCGACGAGCCGTTCTCGGGCCTCGACCCGGTCAATCTGGATGCGATCGAAGGCGTCATCCTGGCGATGCGCGGGCAGGGCAAGACGATCATCTTCTCCACCCACGTGATGCATGAGGCTGAGCGGCTCTGCGATCGCATCCTGCTGATCAACAAGGGAAGGTCCATCGTCGACGGCACGCTCGACCAGATCCGCGCTCGCTGGCAGTCGCGCACAGTGTCGCTCGATCTGGAGGGTGATTCGGATTTCCTGACCGCCCTGCCCATCGTCGAGAGCGTGACGCCGGTGAATCGCGGGTTGGAGATTACCCTTTCGCCCGAGGCTGACGCGCAGCAGCTTCTGGCCGAGCTGGTCGGCCGAGTGAGGGTGTTGGCGTTTGCGGTCAAGGTCCCGTCGCTACACGAGATCTTCGTAAATCTGGTTGGTGCCGACAGTGAACAGAATTCTTAGAGTCGCCCAACACGAATACATCGAGGCGGTGAAGACCAAGACCTTCATCGTCAGCGTCCTGATGACGCCGGTGCTCATTGGCGTCATCATCTTCTTCACCGGCCGCTTGTCGCGTGATGCGCTGGGTCCGCGCCCGCCGCGGACCGTCGCCGTAACCGATCTGACCGGGCGGCTGGGGGACCACCTGAAGGCCGCCTTCAACCAATACAACGCGGCCCACCCAGAACGCAGAATCGTGTTGGAGCTGCTGCCGCCGGAGTCCGATCTCGACGCATTGATCGCCCGAGCCAAGCAGCGGGTCCGCCAAGGCGAGTGGCACGCGTACGCCGTTATGGAAGCCGACGTCATGGATGGAGACGGCAAAGTCCGCCTTTACACCCACAGCAAGAGGGCGGCCGACATCGACGTCAGCGGCACCATCGAGAGGCTGCTTACCCAGCCGGTGGTGGACGTGCGATGCGCCTTGCGGGATCTGTCGCCCACACTGCTGGCGGAGATTCGCTACGTGCCGGTCGAGCAACTCGCCGCCGATGTCGGTCCAACATCGCAGGACACGCGCATGAGCGAGATCGACCAGGTCATCAGGATGATGATCCCGTTCTTCTTCATGTTCCTGATGTTCATGGGCATCTTCGGCACGGGTCAGCAGATGCTCAGCAGCGTCATCGAGGAAAAGTCGTCTCGCGTAATCGAGATGCTGCTTTCGGCTTTGACGCCGTTTCAGTTCATGGCCGGCAAGATCCTCGGATTGGCCGCGATCGGCTTGACGGTGATCACGATCTGGAGTGTCCCGGCTGTGCTGGTGCTGGGCCTGCAGGGAATCAACCTTGACCTGGGTGTGGCTCTGCCGATCTGCTTCGTGATCTATTACATCCTCGGCTTCCTGCTGTTCAGTTCCATCCTGGCGGCGCTGGGCTCGATCTGCAACACGATCAAGGAAGCGCAGAGCCTCATGATGCCCATGAGCCTGATTCTGGTGCTGCCGATGGTGGCGTGGTTCAACATCGCCCAGAACCCCGACGCCGCCTTCGCGCGAATCCTCTCATACGTGCCGCCGATCTCCCCCATGGTGATGATCCTGCGGATCTCGGCCAGTCCGCACATCGCCGCGATGGAGGTCGCTGCCACCATCCTGCTACTGGCCGCGGCCGTTCCGGTGGCGATGTGGATGGCGGCGAAGGTCTTCCGTACGGGGGTGTTCATGTACGGCAAGCGCCCGGCGTTGCGTGAAGTGCTGCGATGGGTGCGTGAGAAGTAGTGTGCCCGCTGTCGACGAGGGGCGTGTCAGGGCGTCACTCCAACACACCCGTGCGCGAGCGCGAGCGCATCCGGCGAATGCCGGCCCGCTGCATGTCCGCAGCGAACCGCTCGAGGCGCTGTTTGACGGCCCGACCTTCGGCCGATGCCTCCAGCCCCACAAATTGCAGGCCCAGCAGCAAACAGCCGTTCCACATATCGTACCTGCGGTTTCTGACTTCCGCCGGAACAATCAACGGCTCGGACCCTTGGATGCGTAGCCACACGGTGACGGGGGTGCCCGGCTCGCACCCGCTCGGATCCCAGTCGGCCTGATCGAGCGACCTGACCTGAACCGAAGCGCCCTGCGGACTGATGTCCCGCAACACCGCATTGGCCTTCTGGCAACGAGGGCGGCGTCCGACCGGCATGTCGTCGGGCGGGCCCGGCTGGACCAACACCTCGGTCAACGGCCAGACACTCAACGGCGTGCGGAAGATGCTGCGCTGTTCCACCAAGGCAGCCCGGGTCGGCGTTCGCAGAGCGAGGGCCGGCAACCGGCCGACTTCCGGCAGGTCGGCCCACTCGTGCTGAAGCACGACCGTTTCGAACTCGAGCCTTCCGCCGTGCTGCGGCAAACTCAGGGCAATTCTCTGACCCGTCTGGAACGTGTCGCCGGAGGGATCAGACCAAGACGGTCGCTGTACCGACAACCGTCCGGCGTTCACATCGATCAAGCGGGTCGGCACGGCGGAAGCACTGTCCTCGGCATCGGTGGATAGGAACGCCACATTGTGCCTGCGGCAGTGCGACTCCAGCCTCTGGCGCATTGTATGGGTGACGGCAGCTTCTTCGGATGCGTCGCCGGACGGCTTCGCCGTTTGCTCACCGGTCTGCGAGTCGGCCGGCGGCATCCAGTAGCGCCGCATGAACGCCGCCAAAGCACTCATGTAGTCGCGATGGGTTTGGTCGCGGCTGGCCTGTTCGAAAACCAGCAGGATCAGCGACTGGTCGCAGCCCAGAAGGATCACTTCACTGATGTTGCAGCGAAGACGCAAAGCTCCCCGCTCGGCGGGCAGGTCGAACGAAACCTGCCCTACCAACCCCTGCACGTAGTAGGTCGGCAGCGGCCGCTCTGCGATGCAGGCCGCTCCGCTGCTGGCAAGATGGTGCAGCACCCAACGAACAGACCGTACCGACGATCGCGGATCCGGGAACCGCACCGTCGCACTGATCGGCTGCTCCAACGCGATTGAGTCGCGCAGGCAGTCGGGGCTCAGCAGCAACGTCGCACGGCTCGGCGTCTTTAGACGCAACAGGTGCCCGCCGTCTGCGGAAGCGGAAACGTAATCTGCCGAGGGCGTCCTGCACGCTAGTCGAAGTTGGCCAGGCGCATTCGCAACGATCACCTCCACCGGCAGGCTCCACATCAACTCGCGATAGGCGATTACGGCATCGTCCACCTTCAGGCTGAGCGTCTTACCAGCCAGCTCGACGACCCTACAAAGGTGCACACGCTGATGGCTGTCCAGAGGCGTAGTGACTTCAGCGCAGGCGCCCGGGCGGCAAGCATCGGCCAACCATGCCCTGGTAATCTCCGCAGATGAACGTATCGCGAAAGGCATCGTTTACATGGGACCGAACAAGACCGACGGCAACGCAAAAAACCGATGGCATCATCGGTTTAGCCGCCCACGTTCTTAAGCACTCAATCGATACTGTATGTCAGCAGGCTGTCGGGGGCGTCCTAGGAGGGTTGATAACGTGCAGCGGGACGCCTGTGGGATCGCGCTCACCTACTTGGCCAGCTCTTGCACTATGCCAAGAATGCTCATTGCGTAGACACCCAGCTACAGGTATACTGTTATAGGACTACCTGATAATCCCAAAAGCACGTCCGCGTGCGAGTCACGCGTGTTGCGGTGCGGGGAGCACGTCAGCGGGGTTACAAGGCGAGCCGGCCAACCAGGGCCCGTGGCGGCTCGCCAGCCGGAACGACTTAGCAGAAGCTGTGAGGGGACGGACAGTGCCCTTCGGCGACAATCACAGCAGGGGAAGATGATGGGTGCCCTCCAGCGGGGCGTCGCGAGCCGCGATGAGAGAGCAGGTGGCCCGGTCTGCGCGCACGTCTGACTCGGCGCGGCCGGAGAACGGATAAGGACGTTTAGATAAGCTGGCCAAACACATGAGGAGGAGAACCAATGCGATTCGGAACGAGTTTGCTGGTCGTCGGGCTGTTGTGCGCAATGGCCGGTCCGGCGACAGCCCACTGGGATGCCAGTCAACCAGCCAAGTGGGTGCAGGAACCCGATCTCTCGTATGACGGTCTGGATGTGAACGCGACTGCGCCCTACATCCTGGCCGACGACTTCCCATGCGAGGTGACAGGCCCGATCACTGACATTCATCTCTGGGGTTCGTGGCTGTCGGACTACTACCCAGGTGGCGACACGATCCCGTGGAATGTCATGTTCCGTCTGAGCATCCACGACGACATTCCAGCCGACCCCAATGCCGGCATCTACTACAGCAGGCCGGGCCAACTGCTGTGGTGGCGCAACATCGACCCCGGCGACTTCGAGGTCCAGATATGGGCTGAAGACATCGAGGAGGGCTGGCTCGACCCGAATGACCCGTGGGGATGGATGTCTTCGGCGGACTGGACGTGCTGGCAGTACAACTTCTTCTTCGACCCGAATGACCCCAACGTGTTCGTGCAGGAGGGAACGCCCGACGAGCCGTTGATCTACTGGCTCGACGTGAAAGCCTTCCCGCAAGACGTTGAGGCGCTGTTCGGCTGGAAGACGTCGTGGGAGCACTGGCAGGACGACGCGGTGTGGGACTGGGGCTCGGGCGGCAACTGGAACGAGCTGCGCTACCCGCCGTACCACCCGCTGGAGCCCAATTCGATCGACCTGGCGTTCGTGATCACGGGCGAGGAGGAGCCGACCGAGTACAAGTGGTCGCAGCCGCCCACCGTGAACCCTCTGTATCCAGACTATTTCTACGGCTGGAACGAGGAGTCGATCTACGATGGGAACCAGATTGTCGCGGACGACTGGCCCTGCCGCGACGAGCGCCCGATCACGGACGTGCACTGGTGGGGCTCGTACATTCCATGGGAGGGAACGGAACCGCCGCCCGAAGGGCCTGTTGGCTTTCACATCGGCATCTGGACGGACGTCCCGCTAACTCCACCGTTCTGGAGCCGCCCCGGCGACATGATCTGGGAGTGGTGGGTCGACATCACCGAAGTCGACGAGCGCCCGGTTGGCATGGACTACCACCCCGACTACGGCTTCGAGACATGCTTCAAGTACGACTACATCATCCCGCAAAGTGAATGGTTCTATCAGGAACCGAGTTTGGAGCAAATCTACTGGATCAGCATCGCCGCTGTTTACCCGCCGTGTCCGTGTGATGCGGACTTCGACGGCGACGGCGACGTGGACGGCAGCGATCAGATCTTCTTCGCCTCGTGCTTCGGTACAACGCCACCACCCGGTGATCCGTGCCGCAAGGCGGATCTGAACTGCGACGGCAGGGTCAACATAGCGGATCAGGTGATCTTCGCATGTCAGTTCAACGCCGGCTGGCCCGACCCGAACTGTTGCGTCGGGGTCGGCACGATCCAGCCGGAGTACCCGTGGGGTTGGAAGACGCGTCAGCCTCATTGGAACGACGACGCGGTGAGGATATTCGATCCGACCGCCCCGATACCGGGTTCGCTGTTCACGTCTGGCGAGCCGATCGAGAACTGGGAGGGCTCGTGGGATATGGCCTTTGTGCTGACCTCTGTGCCGCCGGCCGAACTCGATTTCGGCGACGCACCGGAGGTGGGCACGCTCTATCCAACCACGTTGGCCCGGGACGGGGCCCGGCACGTGATTGTGCGGCCTGTGTTCCTGGGCGCCGTTGTCGACGCCGAGCCGGACGGTCAGCCGGACGCATTTGCCACAGGCGACGACCTGAATGGACCGGACGAGGACGGCGTGATGTTCGCTACGCCGTTGCGGCCGGGTGCTGCCGCGACCGTCCTAGTGCTTGCGAACGCCAATGGCATGCTCGACGCGTGGCTCGACTTCGGCGCCGACGGGAGTTGGGCAGAGCCAGGCGACCAGATCTTCAACAGCGTCGCGCTGCCAGGCGGGGTGTGGACGCCGCTGACTTTCATGGTCCCGGCCACGGCGGTGCAAGGACCGACCTTTGCGCGATTTCGGTTCAGCACGATCGGTGGGCTGTCGTACGTCGGACAGGCTGCCGATGGCGAGGTTGAGGACTACCAAGTCTGGATCGAATGGATCGAGCCAATGGAGTTCGAGTACTCACTTGACATCGGCTCCGATCACGAGCTTAGCGACACCCAGATAGACGGCGACGAGTGGTTCGATCCGGGCGACGTGTACGACAAATGGGGTGCGTGGTCGTGCCGGCCTGAGAATGGCTTCAAGGACGACGCGTCTATCTTCGGTCAGGATCCATGGCCGATACCGCTAGTGTCCGGCACCGAAGTACCCATCGGCACCGGCACGGTACAGCAGTACGTGGACTACTTCGACATGGACGGCCACGACCAGCTCGACTTCGAGCTGATCTATCCGGACTACGACCCGCCGGTGGTGCCACCATCGCCGTACTGCGTCTACGAGCCCAGATATCTCTACTGGTCGTACGACGACGACATGCGTCCCGGCTGGCCGGGCAACGATGTGCCGGTCACCGTGCCATCACCAGCAGGCTTGATGTACGGCACCACGGCGATGGCGGACGAGGTGATGGGTGCGACCGTTGTCCCGGCCGTTCCATCGGCGCTGGTGACCGGCCCGTTCGGTGTGGCCAGCGAGCTGATGGTCGCCTTCAGGCTGCTGGCGAACCCCGACCTGACCAAGGCCGAGGATGACGACGTCGACTCGCTGGACGCCTACGGCGAGATGCCCGCGGAGGGCGGCGAGCCACCCGCAGGGCCACGCAGCTACATGTGCCCATTCTGGTACTTCACGGTGGATCACGAGGCGTGTTGGGGCCCGCTGGCGGCGCCGCTGGATCCGGGTGACATCTACCTGGCTAATCCGTCATTGGCGGTTGGTCCGGTGCTGGCCGTGGACAACTCGCAATTGGGCGTGCCGGACGGCACCGACGTCGACGCCTTCGAGTTTGTGGTGCTGCCGCTGCCCGACGATCCGGGGCGATTGGCGTTGGCGGTGTTGTTCAGCGTGGACGACGACGATCCGCTGACATTCCTGGTGGACGAGTCGGGCCTGCTGAACCCCAACGCGGTCTACGTGTCGTTCCTGGCCCCGGCGGTCGTGCCGCTGCAGGAGTTCCTCGTGCTCGACGACGACGTGGACGCGCTGACGGTGTACCCGCAGGAGCCGATCAAGGCGCCGAACCTGATACCCAACGCGGTGGGCAACATCTATCCGCCTGAGCCGTGGCCCGACAGCACGCTGCCCAAAGAGATCAGCAACGTGATCTACCTGGTGTTCGATGAGTCCATTGCTGTCGCGGCGGCTCCCCCGGTGACGATCCAGCAGCTCATTCTGTCGTGCCCGGAACTGCTGGGTGCGGACCTGGCGGCTAACTTCACGTACACCGTCTTGACCAAGTACCAACCGAATGACACCATCAAGTGCAAAGAAAACGGGGCGGTGCTGGCGAACCAGACGTGGTATAGGGTCAAACCGACGGCGAGTCTGACCAGCGTCGGTGGCGTGCCGTGCAACCCGTTCGTGCTCGACCTGGTGACGTTGCAGGGCGACGCGAACAACACCAGCCGCGTCACCACGGCCGACTACACGACCGTCAAGGCTCACATGGGCGACCGGAACGACAATCGGTACGACCTCAACGGCAGCGAGCGCATCACGACTGGTGACTACGTTGTGGTGAAGAATCACATGGGCGAGCGAGCGCCTGCCAAACCGTAGCGGGCTGTGATTCGGTGAAGGTTCCATACAAGGGGTCGGCGCTACACCGGCCCCTTGTTCTCTTTCTCCGCGGAAGCGGCCCGGCCGCCATCGGCGGTCGCTGCTGCGTGAAGAGATCGTCGCGCCTGACGCTCGAACAGCGAATTGAGGATGAGCAGGATAACCCCCACCACCAGGAGGGCGTCGGCGACGTTGAAGACCCAGCGCCAGAGTTCTCGGCCCGCAATGGTGGTCTCGATTTTGATGAAGTCACGAACTACACCTTGAGACCGCACCTCGCAGCCCGGCGGACAGGTGAGCGTGCGGGTTCCCGCGCCGAACGGCCTGATCCGTACGCCCTGCGGCAAGCCGGCCCGTTCGCCTGAAGGCGGCAGCACGCGCCCGATGGCCAGCACCTGCCCGCCGCCAGTCCTGACGATGTCGGCCTTGACGAACGCGCGATCGTACAGGTTGCCCATAGCGCCGCCCAGGATCATACCCAGCGCCACGTGCAGCAACAGTTGGCGCCGATGACTATGGGCAAAGATGTACACGACGAATGGCAAGGCCAAAATCGATGCCGCAATGAAGACCGTGCCCGCGTTGGCCCCAAAACCGAAGAGCGCGCCGGGATTCAGCGACAGTTCCAGCCTGAGAACACTTGGCACGAGCACTTTGGGATTGGCCCACTCGAGGTGGCCGAACGCCAGATCCTTCGTGAGCAAGTCCGCCGCGACGCCGAGTGAGGCGGTCACCCACAAGCGCAAGTGGCTCGACAGGCTCCCAAACGCGGAGGCACCATATGGGTGGCTGGACTCCAAAGGTTGGTTACCGGCCCCGAGGGTGTCGGAGATGGTCATGATGGCTCGCCAGGTGCGCGGCGCTAGTGATCGTTGACGGCGCGGACTTGGCCCTTTTCGAGCAGGCGTGCGTACTCAATGCAGTAACGGGCCCACGGCTTGGCCTTCAAGCGGGTCTTGGTGATCGCCTTGCCCGTCCCCAGACACACACCGTAGGTGCGGCTTTCGATACGCTCGAGGGCCTCGTCGATGTCCCGCAGCAACTGCCTCTCGCTGGCCAAGAGCCCGAGCGTAAACTCCTGCTCATAGTTGTCGGTTCCCAGATCGGCCATATGGATAGGCATGCTGGAAAGGTCGCCGGAGGCCGCCTGACGGTTCTTGCGGAGCACCTCTTCCTGCATACCGCTGACATCTCCCACCAGTTCCGCTCGCTTTTCCAGCAGCAGTCGACGGAACATCTGGAGGTTCTTGTCTGACAGGCGCCGCACCTTCACGCTGGCTGACGCCGGGTTGCCGGCGGCAGCCTTCGCCGTGGGTGTGCCGGCATCGCCAGAGCCGGCCGCTCGAACTTTGGCGCGACTGGATTTGGCCTTCTTAGCCTTGGGTGCCTTAGCCGCTTTGCCGGGCGGTCCCCCATCGTTTGCGCTGGTCGAATCGGCTGGAACACTGGAACTGGATTGCGTTCGCCGCTTTGCCACGCACTACATCCTTCAATCAGACATCCATCGCTTATCGGGCCGCTCGCTCGCGCAAGTCCTTGTAAATAAAGAGTCAACGGCCGCTTGAGTCTTGCAAGTATAGAAATCTGCCCCCGGTGTGTCAAGGCTTCTGGCGACACCCGCTCCTAACTGCTGTGGCGAACGATAGTAAGCGGCAAGCCCGTCGATGGCCGGAGGTAAGAGCAGGACCGAAAAGTCCCAACTCAGGCGGCGTGAACCAGCAAGGCCTTGCAGCGTACCAGGAACCTAGAAAGTTGCCTGGCGCCGACCGAGAGAGCCCGACATAAGGGGATTGACAGCCGCACGGCGTTTCGCTATTAGGGCGTTTTCGGCTGGGGGCATAGTTGGCACCCGGCCGTGGTGCCGGGCAATGGCATCGCAGGCCGGGGCGACAACCGGATCGGTGACGGCCGAGAGCCAGACGCAAAGTGTTAGCGGCCAAGCGAGGCGTTTATGATTCAGGCAAAGAATCTGACCAAGTGGTACGGTCCGACGCTGGCAGTGGATCATGTCTCGTTCCACATCGAAAAGGGCCAGATCGTCGGGTTCCTCGGACCGAATGGGGCTGGCAAGACAACCACGATACGCATGCTGACCTGCTACATGCCTGCCAGCAGCGGCAGCGCGAGCGTGGCGGGCTTCGACTGCTTCAGCGATTCTCTGGCGGTGCGCCAGCAGATTGGGTACCTGCCCGAGTCGGTCCCGCTCTACAGCGAGATGCGGGTGCGCGAATACCTCGCGTTCCGCGCTCGATTGCGCAAGATTCCTCGCAGCGAACGGTCATCGGCTGTCGGTCGTGCGGCCGACCTTTGCGGGGTGGAGGCATTCGTCAACCGTCCGATCGGGCAACTGTCCAAGGGCATGCGTCAACGGGTGGGTCTGGCTGAGGCGCTGATGCACAACCCGTCGGTGCTGGTTCTGGACGAACCCACGATCGGACTGGATCCGACGCAAATTCGTGATGTTCGAACACTCATCAAACGGCTGGCTGAGACCCATACCATCATGTTCAGCACCCACATCCTCCCGGAGGTGGAGGCGATCTGCGAGCGGATTATCATTATCGCGGGTGGCCGGATTGTGGCCTCGGGCAGTCCGGAGGAGCTCACCGAACGGATCACGGGGGGCTCACGGCTCATCGCCGAGGTTCAGGGCCCCAGGGATCAGGTGGTCGGCGCCGTCGAGCAGATGAGCGGGGTAAGTAAGGTAGCCAGTCAGCCATCGGACGGATGGAATCGACTGACGATAGAGGTGGTGAAGGGACAGGATGTCCGTCCCGAGATCGCCAAGGTGGTGACGCATCGCGGATGGGCGCTTCGGGAACTGCGACGCGAGGTTACCGGCCTCGAAGACTTCTTCGTTCAGATCACGGCCGAGCAGAATCTGCGTCGGGAGAGCTAGCTTCATCCGACGGGCGGCACATGGGGCCGTCCGGCACAGGCAACGAGGAACCGGGCAATGGGCAACGTTTGGACGCTGGCGCGTAGAGAGTTGGGCAATTACTTCTTCAGTCCGATCGCATACCTGGTGGCGTTCTTCTTTTTGATCTTCACGGGGGTGTTCTTCGTCTTCTATGGACCTCGCCTCGAGGCGGGAATGGAGGCGACGCTGGCGCCGCTGTTTGCGTTCATGGTAATCGTGCTGACGCTGTTCGTACCGCCGTTGACGATGCGTCTGTTGTCGGAGGAGTATCGAAGCGGCACGATTGAGATGCTCATGACCGCGCCGGTAACGGACGTGGAGGTGGTGCTGGGCAAGTTTCTGGGGGCGTTGCTGTACTACGTGGCGCTGCTTTTACCGACGGTGGCGTACCTGGTGATCCTGGAGTTGTATGCCGATCCGGATTACGGGCCAATCCTGGCGGGGTATCTGGGGTTACTGCTGATCGGCGCACTGTACATTTCGGTGGGCACGTTCTTCTCGGCGCTCTCGCGCTATCAGATCGTGGCAGCCGTGGCGTCGATCGTGGTGCTGTTCCTGTTTGCCTACATCATCGGCCAGGCATCCATGGAGACGAGCGGGCCGTTGCGCGTGTTCTTGCAGACCTTAAGCATTGAAGGCCACTATCGCGATTTCGCTCGAGGGGTGCTGGATACGAGTCACATCGTGTATTTCCTGAGCGGCACGCTGCTTTTTCTGTTCCTCTCGGTAAAAGTGGTGGAATCGCGGAAGTGGTGGTAGCGGGTTGGCGATCATACGGACCGACTTGGACGGATGAGTGGCCATGACTAACGGAAGTGAAATGCTTCGATACAAGCTCTACTCGGCGGTGAACGGCACGTTATTGGTGGTGCTGGCTCTGGCCAGCGGGCTGGTCGCACTGTGGCTGGTGTTGAGCGCGGGCGAGGCGCCCCAGGGATCGGCGGTTCTGCACTGTGCGCCTGTGGCGCTGGGCCTTGCGGCTGTGGCGGCCCTTGCGCTGGCGGTAGGCGTCTATCAGGGGCGGCCGAGAGCGACGCACGTGACGGCTTGGCTGTATTTGATCGCGGCAGCAGCCTGCGCGGTGTATGCCATTGCGGCGTTTATGGTGGGCGATGAGTTGCTACTTCGCCTGAGCCGAGCGGCGGCCGGAGCAGCCGGAACGGGCGTGGCATTTGCCCTGCTTGCCTTGCTGACACGGCAAATCGAGCCGGGCAATGCGCATGTGGCCAGGCGGCTGCGGTACGGCAGCCGAATCGAAGCGGCCGTGCTCCTGGCGCTGGCGGTCGTTCTCATCGCCAACTACGCTGGCCGCGCGAAGTACGTACGGGCCGACTGGCGGGCCGGCACCGGCCGCGGACTCTCGCCCATGACCGTCCAACTGGTCAAGAACCTGGAGGAGCCCATTCGGCTGACCAGTCTGTACGCCGTGTTGGAGGACGTCCCGGAGAGCGCGCAACTCAAGGAGCGTCTGGAGAAGCTCAAGGAGTTGTTCGACGAGTATCAGCGGATCAACCCCCAGATCGAAGTGGCGCACGTCAATCCGATCAAGGACAAGGACAACGTTCGCGAGCTTCTGACCAGGCTCAAATCGATTCAGGCCCTAGAAGCGAAAGCCCCCATCGAGTTGATCGAGCAATTCAGAGACAAGGACGTGCCTGCGCTGCGCGAGGTTTTTCAGCAAGAGCACGACCAGGCCAAGCCGCTGGCCGAGGCCGCCGCAGACGGCACGGTGAGTAACCTTTTCGATCAAATCCTTTCGGCCTTTGGCAGCGGGATCGAGCAGCTCGATCAGACCGATCGCACGCTCCGGTCGGTGCTTGAGTCTGAGATTCCCGTTTACACGAATGGCACGAACGCCATCCGCACCTACTGTCAGAATACGGAGCGGCTGCTGGACTCGGCGATCAAGGCATACCGCGAGATCCAGGAAAAAGTTTCGGAACTGGACGAGCAGACGCGGACGTTCTTTGTGGACGGGAGGAAACGGCTCGGTCCGGTGCTGGCGCGCTGCCGTGAACTTACCAAGCAGGTGAACGACCTGAAATCGCTGGAGAGTGAGACGCTCCAGTTCGATCTTCAGCAGCCCAATCCCGTGGTCGTGGAGACCGAAGATGGGGTGAAGGTGCTGGGCTTCGGTCAGATCTGGCAGCCGGTGCGCGATTCGGTCGGGCCTCGTGAGGAGACTCGCCTCGTATTCGCGGGAGAGGAGGCGGTCAGTTCGGCCATCTTTGCGCTGACGCAGGAACAGAAGGCGGCGGTGTTTTTCGTACACTGGGGCGGAGCGCCGCCGCTGGGTTTTCGGGGCCAGTTCAGCGCTTTGGCGCAGATGTTGCGTGAGGCGAGCTTCGATGTGGAGGCGTGGGACATTCAGGCGCAGGAGGAGCCGCCGGTGGTGGAAAACATGACCCGGGCGATCTGGGTGATCCTGCCGCCTCAGCCCCCTCCACCGACCCCGGAGATGCCGTTCGGGCGACCGCCGCAGATCACGAACAAGCAGAAGGACAAGATCGAGCATTTTCTCAACAGCGGCGGACGGGCGCTGGTGATGATGACACCGTCCAGTGCCATTATGGGGCCACCCAGCCCGCTGATCCCCAAGCTGGCGGAATACGGGATCAAGGTGAGTCCGGAGGTGGTGGCCATCTGGGGCATGCCGACGATGGACGGCGGCGTTCGGCCGGTGGACTATGTCTTCGTGCGGGAGTATGGGCACCATCCGATCGTGGATGATCTGGGCGCGTACCGGTCGCTTTTCCGGCGGGTGGTGATGCTCGAGCCGACGGAGGACGAGCAGGGCGCTGTGGCCTCGGTGCTGGCACGCGTGCCGGACGAGGCGGACTATTGGGGTGAGAAAGCCCACATGGCTGGTTCGATGGGAGGGTCGTGGGTCAAAGACGAAGACGACCTTCCGGGTGGATTCGCGGTTGCGATGGCCGGCCAGAAGGACGAATCCAAAGTGGTGGTGGTCGGCGACTATTTGTGGGCGACGGACCAGATCACCACGGCTCGAGGCGGGCTACTCGGGCTGGGCGGGCTTCAGTTTCCAGGAAACAGCCTGCTGTTTCGTAACGCAATCTACTGGCTGAATGACAACGAACAGATGATCGCCGTTCCGCCGGAAGCGCTGCGGGTGGCGCGAATCGGACAGATGAGCGATTCGGCGATGTGGTCGTGGCGCGCGGTCGCCATTGCGGGCCTTCCGCTGGCGTGTCTGCTCGCCGGCGGCGTGGTATTTCTGTTTCGTAGGGCATAGGAGCTTCAAACCGGGCGGAGCGGAGCGGCCGCGGGAGGTCGCGCCGGGCCGCCGAAAGAATGCGTACCAACCATGAGCGCGAAGACGACAATCGTACTGCTGGTCTTGGTGGCGGTTGGCTGCCTTGTAGTGGTGGCCCTGGATCAAGGATGGTTCGGCCGGGAGGCCGACGAGAAGCCACAGAACCAGTTCGCCGAACCGTTTCAGGCAGAACCGGAATCTAAAGATCTGTTTGAGGACCATCCGGCGGAGGTGACGCGCCTCACGATCGAATCGGAAGACCTGGCGGCCACCTTCGCCAAGACCGACGATCAATGGGAAATCGTCGAGCCCATCAAGGCGCCGGCGCTGAAGTGGGAGGTGGATGGGCTCGTACGAACTGTGACCGGGCTGCGCTACACACGGAAGTTCGAGCCGGGCCAGCCCGATGCTCCGTCGGAGGCAGAGACGGGTTTGTCGGATCCGAAGGTGAAGGTCACCATCGAATACGAGAACGGCCTCGCTACCCTCGAAGTCGGCAAGAAGGAGCTGCTAAGGGACAACACCTATGTTCGACTGGCCGGTAAGCCTGAGGTATACGTCGCCCAGAGCAACCTCGAACCAACCTTCGACAAGAAGCTGAAGGATTTCCGCGAGAAGGACCTCCTGTCGTTCAAGTTCGGTGATGCGGTGGGGCTGGAGATCGTCAGTCGTGAGCCGGCGCGGACGTTGAAGCTGACCAAGGAGGGCGATCGTGAATGGGTGATGGATTCACCGATGAAGGCGCGCGCGTCGCGAGAGGGGGCAAGCGATCTGATCACGGTGCTCAACGAAATGAAGGCCGAGGAGTTCGTCGACGACGCACCGCAGGATCTCAGCCGGTACGGTCTGGACGAACCGTTTGCCCGGGTGACGCTGACCACGCGAAGCGAGGTCAAGCCGGAGGAACCGACTGAAGAGGACCAGGCGACGACGCAGCCGACGACTCAACCGCAATACGAGACGAAGGAGTGGACGATCCTGATCGGGTCGTTTGTGGGCCTTCAAGAGGAACGCCGACACGCCAAACTGGGCGACTCGACGGCCGTGGTCGCCGTGGATGCCCGCTCGGCCAACAAGCTGCTGCCCGACCTGTTGGAGGTGCGAGACAAGCGGATTACGCCAGCCAACACGTTCAAGATCAACAAGCTCGTGGTAGCCGGCCGCACCGAGAGCGTGACGCTGGAAAAGGAGGGCGACAGGTGGCGCATCATCGCGCCTGAGGCCGCCGAGGCAGACAAGGGAAAGGTGGACGAGGTTATACGGGCGATCCGAGGGCTCCAGGCGGTCAGCTTTGTGGACAGTCCGGACGACTTGGGTTCCTTTGGTCTGGCCGAGCCGCGTGTCGAGTTGAAGCTGTATGTGACCGGACAGGTCGAGCCCGAGATCATTCGTGTCGGCCGCCGAAGCCCGAGCGGGCGGATGCTGTACGTGCAGCGCGGCGGTGAGGAGTCGGTGTCGGTGGTCAAGGCGGACGAGGCGGAAAAGCTGCTGGTTTCGCCGGTGTCGTTCGGGCCGCGCCGAATACTGTCGGTGCCTCTGGCACAGATTCGGCAGATCGAGCTTACGCGCGACCAGACGCGAATGGTGCTGGCGAAAAAGACGGATCGATGGCGGATCTACGAGCCGTACGAAGCAACGGCCGACGAGTCGGGTGTGGCCAGGATCCTCAGCGATGTGGCGTCGCTCCGGGCACGAGAGATCGTGGCGCGCGGGCAGTTCGAGGCCTTCGGGCTGGACCAACCTGATATCGAAGTGGTGGTAGAGGTCAGCCCGCCGACGCCGCCAACCACCTCACCCGCGGCAACGCAACCGGTTGAGCAGAAGCCCGAACGACATCGGCTGCTGGTCAGCAGGCAGGACGATCAGGTATACGCCGTGATGGAGGGCGGCGACTTGGTTTACCAGCTTGACCCGGCCGTGTACGAGCATCTGTCTGCCGAATTGCACGATCGCAAGGTGCTCCGCTTCTCGCCGAATCAGGTCGAACGGCTGGAGATCAGCGGTAGCGAGATTGAACAGAAGCTGGTATTGGCCCGCATCGATGACGCGTGGGCTTATCCGGCAGACGAGTTTTTCCAGCTCGACGACCAGAAGGTGCAGCGGCGGGTGCAGGACCTGCGGGGGATCGAGGCCCTTCGATTCGTCGACCTTCAAGCTACTGACCCGGGCCAATATGGGCTCGACGAGCCGGCGGTGCAGGTCGAATTGGCACTGGCCGACGGCAAGTCGCTATCGCTGCGGGTATCCGCTCGCGGGCCGGACGGGGGACCGCAACGGTATGCCATCGTGGCTGACGAGCCGAAAGTCTTTGTTCTCCGTGGCGAAGACGTCGCCAAGCTCCGTGTGACACTGGGCGACTTCGAGAAGGATTAGCGGGTCGATCGTTTCATGATCGGTTGCGAAACGATCACCTTTCGACAGGAGCGCCCGTCAAGCCTTTGAGTTGGGCGACTGCTAACCCAAGTTAGACACCTGACGAGCAAAAACGGCCCTGACGGGGTTGCTGGGGCCGTTTTTGGCGAAAAGTCGTGACTACATTTGCGCAACCTCTTCCAGGTAACGCAGGCGCTGAGGGATAGTCAAACCCAGGCGGCTCAGT